>PAHY01000006.1 GCA_002705055.1 Planctomycetota bacterium | reverse complement strand
GGCGATAGCGGAAGGCGAGATCGCGCTCGGCGGAGGGGCAGCCGAAGCGCGGGCAGAAGGGTGGGTGAAACAAGAAGCGTCCTCCAGGTGGATTCACCTAGAGGACGATTTGCGAGGTCGGAAGTTACGGGTCAATCCGAGAATCGAGCCCACTCACGGGGGTCAGACTCAGTCCTTGGGACTCAGGCCGAGCTGGGAGCGCACCCAAGCCTCCCAGTCTCGGTCGAGCTTGCGGAACACGTCCTCGCCACGCACCTCGAACAGGGACTCCGCGCGCTTGCGCAGCTTCTCGTGAAAGTCGCCGCCCTCGCGGGCGAACTTAGCCATCTCGCGGAGGAAGATCTGCGAGCGCTTCGGGTCGGTGCGAACGAGATACTCGAACATCGCCCAGGACTTCGCCACGTCGCCGCGCTGCATATCAAAGAGCCGCGTGGTCATCAGCGCGGAGAACGGCGAGCCTTCACCGAGCGCAGACTGCAGATAGAGCGTGCGTTCGCCGGCCTGGACGAAGCCCTCGCCGACGGTCTTCTTGTCATCCTCGTCCTTGCGACCGCCGCGGCCCACGGTGCGCCCTTCATCGTCCTTGCCCCAGTCAAAGGCTTTGTTGGTGACGACGTTGCGGCCCAGATACTCGAGCGAGACCCAGTAGCCCACGGCCTCTTCGACCCAATCCATGGGGACCTTGGTGAAGTTGGTGCCGTAGTGCACCGTCGCCAGCGTGACGCCGAGGTTGTTAGCCACCTTGCCGGCCGGATCCTCCTGCGCGACGTTGCGCCAGTAGTAGAGCCAGTCTGGGTTCTCGCCGCCGCGCATGTTGCGCGAGCCCTCCATCTTGAGGCGCTCGGCCTTATTCGGCCCCCAGATCATGCCGAAATGCTCTTCGTACATCTTCTCGTGCGCGGTGAGATCGTCTGGGCCGAAGTACCACTCGATGAAGACCTTTTCGGGGATGCGATCCGGGAAATCCTCCGCGAGGTAGGGCTCCACGAACCGAGCGCGGAATCCCAGGATGGCCTTCTCGGCCATGCTCAGTGAACCGGCCACGGCGCCGTCGGGAATCCCCGCGTGGTAGATGATCCGGCAATGCTGGCTCTCCTGGATCTTGAAGATGTGGCCCGGCGCCCACTGCTCGGCGGAGGCATTGACCTCCTGGGCGACGCGCACCTCACCGATGCCCTCCATCGCTCGGCGCTCGCGCTCTACCGCGGCTTCGCGCCCGACCACCTTGGTCTGCTTCTTCATCTCGCGCGCGAGATCCTCCGCGGCGCCGGTAAACCCAAAGCCGCCGAGCCAGACCCGCGACTGCTCGATCTCTTCAAGGAGCGCGCGATGCTTCAGCTGCCACGCGGATCCCCCTTCTTCCTCGCGGTCACGCGTCTCTTCCAGCTCTTCGATGCGCGCCATGCGCTGCTCGAACTCGCGGCCGATCGCGTGCCAGCTGCTGTTGGGCGCGAACATAGTGATGGCCGCAATGTGCGCGTTCTGGACCCCACCGACCTGCTTCTTGATCGCCTTGGTGATCCGGCCGTCGTCATCGACCTTGTACGGCAGCTTGGTCGGGTCGTCGGGGTTCGGCAGGAACCACTCGCTGCGGCCGGCCCGGTCGTAGTTGCTGCCCTGGCCCGGCTTGTAGTCGACCCCGCTGCGCAGCTCGCCGATGTAACGCAGGCGGCCCTCGATCTCGACCATGTCCTTCTTGTATTTCTTGGCAGTCTTCTCGTCGTGGAACACCACTTCAAAGATCTGCGCGGGCGCGGCGGCCGAACCCAGGGCCCAGCAGGCGGCAAGCATCAGGACGGGGAGGATGCGCATGCCCTATCATAGGCCCCATGCTGCGGCTTTCCCTGCTTGCCCTGCTGCTGGCGCTCCCCGCCTGCGGAATGCGTTATTCCGGCGGAAGCTACGGCGGCGGCTCGTTTACGCATACGGCTTACGGCTACGACTCGAAAGGGCGGCAGATTCCCCTGGGAGAGATCTCCTGCGAGCACTACCGCTACGGCGATGTGGGCCAGAGCAACTCCAGCTCGGTGAATCTCGCCGCTGGCCTCGATCCCGCCGATTACCGCTTCAGCGCACGGATCTTCCAGGACATGAACGGGGATGGCGCCTTCCAGGAGACGGTGGACCGGGTCTTTGCTCAGTCGAAGCCGCACCGCGTGGCCGGCCAGAAGCTCAGCCTGGATCGGATCGAGTTTCGCTTCCGGGAACACCACGAGCCGATCGGCATCGCCTGGGCTCTGACCCGCGGCGAACAGGATGTTTGGTCGCGGGTTGAGATGTTCTAGACCCGCGCGCCCAGCGAGCTAGTGCGCTAGCGCGCCCCGCAAGCTCAGCGCGCCCGCCTCAGCCGCCGCGCGTGCGCATCTCGAGAAGCGGATCTTCGTCTGCCGGCCGGCCCGGATTCTGCAGCGGGCCGCGCCGCTCCTTCAGCGCGAACCGTTCTTCGGCTCCTGCATCCCGACGCGCCGACCAGGTCTCGACAATACAGGCGCGCACCGCCTCTTCGCCCTGATCGCGCAGAAGCTCACGGAGCGAGGTGCCCTGCCGCGCATAGAGGCAGCGGAACCAGGTGCCGTCGGCGGTCACTCGACTGCGATCGCAGCTCGAGCAGAAGGGCTGCGTCGTCGAGGCGATGATCCCGAACACAGTTCCATCCTCCAGCTGAAAACGATCGGCCGGCGCCGCATCTCGGCGCGGCAGCTCGGTGATCTCGCCCCAGGCCTCGCGCAGATCCTCCAGGATCTCGGCGCGGGAGTAGACCATCTGCTGGGTCCAGGCGGTCGCTCCGCCGACGTCCATGTACTCGATAAAGCGCACCTCGATTCCGCGCTCGCGACCGAAGCGCAGCAGGGCGGGCAGCTCGTCGACGTTGAAGTCGCGTTGCACGACGACGTTGAGCTTCGTGCCGCGGAAGCCGGCCTCGGCGGCGGCGTCGATGCCGGCCAGGACCTCGTCAAAGCGGTCGCGCCGGGTGAGGTGCGCGAAGCGCTGCGGATCGAGCGTGTCGAGCGAGACGGTCAGCCGCTTGAGACCAGCCGCCCGCAGCGCGCGCGCATGGGCCGGCAGATGGACCGCGTTGGTCGTGAGCGCGAGGTCCTCGAGTTCGGGGAGTTCGGCCAGGCGCGCGACCAGCTCGGGGAGGTTCTTGCGCAGCAGAGGTTCGCCGCCAGTCAGCCGGACCCCGCGCACTCCGCAGGAGACGAAGACGGCCGCGAGCCGGGCGAGCTCCTCGAGGCTGAGAATCTGCGGGCGCGGCAGCCAGGCGTAGTCCTCTTCGGGCATGCAGTACTGACAGCGCAGATTGCAGCGGTCCGTCACGCTCAGCCGCAGCTGTCGCAGCGGACGACCGCGACGGTCGAGCAGCGGAGAGTCGCTCACGCGTCCTCCGCGTCGTCCGGGTCGGCGCTGCCCGGGCTATCCGTCTCGTCCTGTGAGCCCTGCCCCGCTTCCGCCGCCGGCCCCAAGCCCTGGCGCACCAGCAGCGCCCGCGAGCGATCCCGGCGCAGCGGATCGAGGCTCTGGCCGAATCGCGCCTGCAAGTGCCCCGGCTGAAGCTGATAGCACAGCGTGAGGACCTGGGCCGCGGTCGGCAGCGGATCAATCCCCAGCGCGTCTCCCACGCCCGCAAGCAGCGCCAGTCGCAGGACCGACAGTTTCGTCAGAGCCTCGGCGGTGCTGATGGCCTCGGCGGTGCTGAGCTTCTCCCAGGCTTCCTTGGCGTCGGCGATCAGCGCCGTCCGCGCCTCGGGATCGCGCATCAGCGTGCCGCGCTCCCTGCGCTCAAAGCCGATCAGCTCGCGGCCGAAGGACTCGATCGTGGCGATCTGCTCGGTGGATGAGACGCCCAGCGTGATCTGGTTGGAGATCTGATAGAGATTGCCGAGCGCCCGGCTGCCCTCGCCATGCACCCCGCGCACCGCGAGATTGGCGCGTCGCGCGACCTGAATCATCTGATGCAGCGGCTGCGTCGCCCGGGCCAGCGCCGGCAGATGCAGCATGAGGCTGGCCCGCATCCCCGATCCGACGTTGGTCGGGCACGCGGTGAGATAGCCATAGCGATCATGGCGCGCTAGGCGGAAGCGGCGCGCGATCTCGGCGGTGAGCCGACTGCAGGACTCACAAGCCTGGGCCAGATCGAGGCCCGCGGCGAAGCCCTGCGCGCGGAAGTGATCTTCCTCGTTCACCATCAGCGCCAGGGTGCCGTCGCCCAGAAACAGCACGCGGGTCGGCACCGAGGCGTCGACCAGATCGCGGGTGGCGAGGCTCCGTTCGATCAGAAACTCCCCTTCGGCCTCGTCCAGCTCGCCGGGATCGAGCACCAAGCCGTTACGGAACAGCGGCCCGAGCGTCTCTTCGACTTCGACGCAGAGCTGCTGGGCCTCGTCGCCCGCGATCAGCCGCGGGAAGGGCGTCTGGGCTAGGTTGCGGGCCTGACGCACTCGGCTCGACACCACGACATCCCCGTCCGGGCCGTCTGTTTCCAGCCAGGTAGGAGTGCGATGCAGGATGGGCTCGAGCCTCGGATCCATGGACCCGGATTGTAGAATCCGAGGCGTGGCGCCGGTCAAGAACTACGAGCAAGAGGTTCAGCGCAGGCAACTCAAGCGGGTCATCGCCCTCGGATTGGGTGTCCTGCTGTTTGGCACCGTCTCGCTGCGCTTGATCGAAGGCTGGCCGTGGTTCGAATGTCTGTACTTCACGGTGATTTCGGTCACCACGGTTGGCTTCAGCGAGCTCCACGAACCCTCCAACCTCGGCCGCTTCGTGGTCATGGTCATCATCGGCGGCGGCCTGCTGACCACCGCGCTCGCCGTGAACCTGCTGGGCATGAACCTGCTCAGCCACTATTGGGCCCACCATCGCAACAAGATGCAGAAAGTGATCGACGAACTCTCAGGGCATATCGTCCTGTGCGGCCACGGTCGCCTCGGCCAGATTGTCCGCCGCGAACTCGACGCGGCCGGCCGGAGCTACGTGATCATCGAGTCCAATGAGGAAATCCTCGACGAGCTCGAATCCGAGGGCGTGCTTTGCCTGCACGGCGACGCCACCGATGAAGAGCTGCTGCTGCAGGCTGGGATCGAGCGGGCCAGCGGCGTGATCGCCGCGATCGGCAGCGATGCCGGCAACGTCTTCATCACCCTGACGGCGCGCCAGCACAACACCGAGTGCCCGATCGTGGCCCGAGCCGAAGATCCGCTGACGGAGCGCAAGCTGCTGCTGGTCGGCGCCACGCGGGTGGTGACCCCCTACCAGCTGGGCGGCAAGCGCCTCGCGCATGCGTTCCTGCGTCCGAGCGCGGTCGAGCTCGCCGACCTGGCCCTCGGCGGCGAGGATCACGAGATGCTGATCGAGGAAGTCGAGCTTCCGCTCGGCCAGGATCCGAAGACGACCACCCTGCGCGCTCTCGACCTGGGCAACCGTTTCCGGCTGATCGCCGTCGCGGTGCGGGCGGCCGGCGCCCCACGCCCGCAGTTCAATCCGGCGGCGGACCACCCGCTTGCCCCGGGCGATCACCTGATGCTGATGGGCCTGCGCGAAGACCTCGACGCGTTCCAGGCCTCGCAGCCCTAGCGGATCAGAGAATGCGCTTGCCGAAGGCGGACAGGATCAGATCCCGTGCCCGCTCGGCGCTGATGTTGCCCTGATCCAGGAAGGGGTTCAGTTCGACCACTTCCATCGACAGCATCTTGCGCGTCGCCGCGCACTCTTCGAGCAGATAGTGCGCCTCGCGATAGCTGACGCCGCCCGGGACCAGCGTGCCCGAGCCCGGGATGACCGCCGGATCGCAGCCGTCCACGTCGAAGGACACGTGGAAACCGCTCGTTCCGGAGGTGACCACTTCGAGCGCTTCGGCGGTGACCGCCGCCATGCCGCGGCGATCGATCTCGCTCATCGTGAAGGTGCGGATGCCGGACTCGTGAATGATGCCGCGCTCCTTGTCATCGATATCGCGAATCCCGATCAGCGCCACGTTCTCGGGCTTGACCTTGGGCGCGAAGCCCTCGATCCCTGCGAGACCCTCGTCCACGCCATCGACGCCGAGGACGTGGGACAGCGGCATCCCGTGAATGTTGCCGGAAGGCGAACTGGACGGCGTGTTCATATCGCCGTGGGCATCAAACCAGATGAGCCCCAGCTCCGCTCCCTGCGCGCGCACGTACGAGGAAACCCCGGAGATGGTCCCCATCGCGATGGAGTGATCTCCCCCCAGGACCAGCGGCACCTGATTCTGTTCGAGGACGCGACGGACGCGGGCGGCCAGATCGGTGCACGCCGCGAGAATCAGCTCGTAATGCTTCAGCTCGTGCTCGGCGCTCGAGGCCTGCGTCTCCATGGCCGCGACCGGGACGTCCTCCTCGCGTTCGACCGACCAGCCGAGACGCTCGAGCGCGCGCCCGAGGCCGGCGATGCGCAGCGCGCTCGGGCCCATATCGGTGCCGCGGCGGCTGGCCCCGTGGTCGAGCGGAACGCCGATCAGGCGCAAGGACTTGCCACGATCCGGCAACTCTATTCCTCCGGCTGAACGCCGAGAATCTCGATGACCTTGGCCTTCTGTCGCTCCATGACTTCGGCCTCATCGGCCTCGAGAGTCATGCGCAGCAGCGGCTCGGTGTTGGAGGGCCGCAGATTGACCCACCACCAGCCCGGCTGATCCGGCTGACCGTAGGCAATCGTGACTCCATCCAACTCGTCGATTTGACCGTCCGGGAAGGAGTCCTTCAGCTTCTGCAGCGCGCCCGCCTTGTCGGCGACCTCAAAGTTGATCTCGCCGGTGCTGTGGTAGCACAGCAGCTCGTCGGCGAGCTGGCTCAAGGTCTTCTCGCTGCGGCTGAGAATGTTGAGGACCGCGAGCAGAATGATCTCGGAGTTGTCGGCGTACCAGTTCTTGCGGAAGTAGTAATGACCCGACAGCTCGCCGCCGAAGGGCGCGTCGTGCTCGCGCATCCGCTCCTTCAGGAAGCTGTGGCCGACGCGCTCCTTGACCGGCTTGCCGCCGCCGGCGAGCACCGTCTCCGGCAGGACCCACGAAGACCGCAGGTCGTAAACGATCGCCGCGCCCTTCTCCTTCTTGAGCACTTCGCGCGCGACCAGCGTGGTGATGATGTCATTGCCCAGCGGCCGCCCGGTCTCGTCGACGAAGCAGCAGCGGTCGGAGTCGCCATCGAAGGCCGCCCCCAGCTCGGCGCCGGTCTCGCGCACCTTGGCCTGGAGATCGACCAGGTTCGAGTGCTTCAGCGGGTTGGCTTCGTGGTTGGGGAAGGTGCCGTCCAGCTCGAAGTAGAGCCCGTGATTCTCGATCTCGGGCAGTCGCTCCAGCAGCGCCGGGAAAGTATGCGCCGCCATGCCGTTGGCCGCATCGCTGGCGATCTTGACCGGACGCGCGATGTCCGCCCAGCGGCAGACGTGGTCCAGGTAGCCCGGCAGCGTATCGACCTGCGTGACACTGCCGCGCTGCGCGACCGGGGCCGGCGCCTCGGGCGTGGTGGCCAGCTTCTCGATGTCCTTCAGGCCGGTGTCCCCCGAGATCGGAATCGCCTCCTCGCGCGTGACCTTGAAGCCGATGTACTGCGCCGGGTTGTGACTGGCCGTGACCGCGGCACCACCGGCCGCCTTCAGGCTGCCGATCGCGTAGTAGGTCTGCGGGGTGCTGGCCAGGCCGATGTCGAGGACATCGATGCCAGCGTCGAGCACCCCTTCGATGAAGGCCGACTGCACCTCGACGGCCATGGTGCGCATGTCGCGCCCCACCACCAGCGGCCCTTTGCCGAGGAAATCGGCGAAAGCGCGGCCGACGCGACGCGCCAGCTCGAGATCGATCTGATCCGGGTAGGTGCCCCGGATGTCATAGGCTTTGAAGACAGACATCGAACTAGGAGAGAATGGACTGCAGAGCGTTCACGGCGTGGTCGACATCGGCGTGGGTGATGCCGCGGTGGGTCACGAAGCGCAGCAGGCGCGGACCGAGCGCCAGGGCCAGGACGCCGCGTTCGGCCAGCTCGGACTCGAGCATCGGCGCGTCCAGCTTGGGCGCGGTGACCTCGAGGAACAGCACATTGGTGTCGACCGTATCCTGCGCCATCTTGAGCCCATCCAGGCCTAGCGCGGCGACCGAGAGCCCGCGGCAGCGCGCGTTGTCCTCGGAGATCAGCGGCAGCGTCTCTTCGAGCGCCACGAGGCCGCAGGCCGCCAGGTAGCCGGCCTGGCGCATGCCGCCCCCCATCCACTTGCGCACGTGGCGCGCGCGCTCGATGTAGGCTCCATCGCCGATCAGCATCGAACCGACCGGGCAGGAAAGGCCTTTGCAAAGCGAGACCGACACCGAGTCGCAGATGCGCCCGTACTCCTCAAAGGAGACGCCGGTTTCGGCTTGGGCATTCCACAGCCGGGCGCCGTCCATATGCACCGGCACGCCATGGTGCGCGGCCATGTCCTTGACCTCTTCGAGGTACTCCATCGGCACGATGCAGCCGCCCGACATCAGGTGCGTCTGCTCGACGCAGACCAGCCCGGTGCGCGGGAAGTGCACCGAGGGAGCGCGGAAGGCGCGGGCCAGATCCGGCAGCGGGAACATCCCGCGCTCGCCCTGGATCATGTTCACGTGCGCCCCGGCGATGCGGGCCAGCGCGCCGCCTTCATACTTGAAGATGTGCGAGTTGGCCTCGACGATGACCTCTTCGCCCGGGACGATGTGCGCCGCCACCGCGCACTGATTGCCCATCGTGCCGGAGGGCAGGAAGATCGCCGCCTCCTTGCCGAATAGCGCGGCGAAGGTGGCCTCCAGGCGCATCACGGTGGGATCGTCGCCCAGCACATCGTCGCCGACGTGGGCGGCCGCCATGGCCTCGATCATGCGCGCGGTCGGGCGCGTGACCGTATCCGAACGGAAGTCAGCGACCCGACTCATGCCAGCTTCGCGAAGCAATCGCGGATGCGGTCAAAGGCGCGTTCGATGTTCTCCACCGAGTTGGCGTAGCTGAAGCGCAGGTAGCCTTCGCCTTCGGCGCCGAAGGCGGTGCCCGCCAGCGAAGCGACCCCAGCCTCTTCGAGCAGCATGTCCTGCAGTTCCTTGGCCTTGCGGCCCGTCTGCTTGATCGAAGGCATGATGTAGAAAGCCCCCACCGGCAGGTGGCAGCTCATGCCCGGCACCGAGTTGGCCAGCTCGACGATCAGCTTGCGACGCTTGTCGAACTCGGCCAGCATCGCGTCGACCGCGGACTGATCCCCGGTCAGCGCCTCCATCCCGGCGCGCTGGGTGAACGCCGCCGAACAGGAGTTGCTGTTCACCATCAGCTTGGCGACTTGCGCCGCCAGGTCCGGGCGCATCACGCCGAAGCCCAGGCGCCAGCCGGTCATCGCGTAAGTCTTCGACCAACCATCGAGCAGGATGATCCGATCGCGCAGCTCCGGGTCGCTCAGCGGGCTGAAGTGCTCGGCGCCGTCGTACAGCATCCGGCTGTAGATCTCATCGGACAGGATCCAGATGTCCGGGTGCTTCTTCAGCTCGGCGCAGATCTGCTCGAGCTCGGCCTTGCCCGTCACGCCGCCGGTCGGGTTGGCCGGCGAGTTGAGCACGACCATCTTGGTCTTGTCGGTGATCCGCGAGATCACGTCCTGCGGGTCGAGCGCGAAGGCATTCTCTTCCCGGATCGGGCAGCTCACCGCCTTGCCGCCGACGAAGTTGATCATCGACTCATAGATCGGGAAGCCCGGGTTGGGATAGATGACCTCGTCGCCGGCATTCACCAGCGCCAGGATGGCGAAGAACATGGTGGGCTTACCGCCCGGCACGATCACGACCTCGTCGGCGCCGCATGCGATGCCGCGGGTACGCGCCACGTAGTCGGCCACGACCTCGCGGGCCTCGGGCAGGCCGGCCGCCGGGCCGTAGTGGGTGTAGCCGTTGCGCAGCGCATCGACCCCGGCCTCGATGATGTTCTTCGGGGTATCGAAATCGGGCTCGCCGATCTCGAGGTGGATGATGTCCTTGCCATGGGCTTCGAGCTGCTTGGCCTTGGCCAGGACCTCGAAAGCCGTCTCGGTTCCGAGGCGGCCCATGCGCTCGGCAAGAGTGAGGGGAGTCAGAGTGCGCGTCATGGGAGAGAGGCGGAATCCAAAGGCGGCGCGCGGCGAGGGCCACGCTCGGGGTATCCTAGAGCGGCGGCCATCGGCATGAAATTCCTCCGCGACCGATTCCTTCTCGCCCTGGCTCTGGGCGGCATTCTGAGCGCATGTGGCGAAAGCCCTGCGCCGGGAGGCTCGGATTCTTCAACGCAAGAATCCTCGGCGCCGCTGCGCGCCGACGAGCGACCCAACATCCTGATCTTCCTGATGGACACGCAGCGGGCGGATTATCTCGGGATGTACGGGCACGAGGCTCCCACCTCGCCCTCGCTCGACGCCTTCGCGGAAGAATCGCTGGTCTTTGATCGCGCCTTCGCGCCGGCCTCCAGCACTTCGCCCTCGCACGCCAGCCTCTTCACCAGCACCTACCCGCGCATTCACGGCGTCTGGAACCGCGTCCCGCGCGGCGAAGACGAGGAGCCGATCTTCCCGGCGCTCTCGCAGCGAGCGATCACGCTGGCCGAGGTGCTCGCCGAGGTCGGCTATCAGACGGCGGCGATCGCCGATGGCGGCAACCTGCAAGAGAACCGCGGCTTCGCCCAGGGCTTCCAGACCTGGGATTCGAAGTTCCTCGGCGCCGACAACCGGGTCGATCGCGCCTTGCAGTGGCTCGATCAGGAACGCAAGCCCGATCAGCCCTTCTTCCTGTTCCTGCACACCTATCAGGTGCACACGCCCTACGTGCCTGCCCCCGAGCACGTCGAGCGCTTCGCCGACCCGAACTATCAGGGCCCGCTGCGCGCCGCCTGGCAGGGTGCCCGCGATCATTGGGTCGCGAACCTGGGGATGAAGGGCGCGATTCGCAAACTGCAGGGCGATTACTACCGGCCGGCGCTGCCCGAAGAAGGCGAGTTCCCCGAGCCGGAGGACCTGCGCTTTCTCCAGGCCCTCTATCAGGCTGAGATCCGCCAGATGGATACCGCCTTCGGGCGCCTGATCGGCGAACTGAAGGCGCGCGGCATCGATCGCAGCAACACGCTGTTCCTGCTCACTTCGGACCACGGCGAAGAGTTCTGGGAGCACGGCAAGTACGGTCACCATCAGATCTACGAATCGACCGCGCACATTCCCTTCCTGGTCCAGGGGCCGGGCACCGTCACCGGGCGCCGCGCCGACCCAGTCGACCTGCTGGATGTGATGCCGACCCTGCTCTACTGGGGCGGTCTCGACGCCGACTCGCTGCCCCCCAGCATGCTGGGTCGGGTGCTGGATTTCGGCACCACCGACCCCGCCGCTGCGCACACGATCATCGGCGAGTCCAACTGGCCCGAGCATCAGCTCTCGTGGCGCGAGGGCGAGCGCAAGGCGATGTTCTTCCCCGACAGCGAGCGAGCCCCCGAGGTCTACGAGCTCGCGCAGGACCCCGGCGAGAAGCAGGACCTCGCCAGCCGACAAGCAGCCTGGCTGGAGGCGATCCAACCCGCCAAGCAGGCCTGGGAGGACAAGGCCGCGGACTGGCAGCTGGAACACCAGCTCGCCCCCGGGGTGCGCGACTGGAAACGACTCAGCGAGGAGGAACGCAATCTGATGATCGACCTGGGTTACGTCGATCCCGAGGAGTTCGCCGACGAGTCGGACGGCGACTGATCGCAGGTTCCCTGCAGGGAACATCTGAGTTTCGCCCGGCGGCAGCGGGGCTCGGCACGCTCGTTGCTAAGTTCTGCGGCATGCGAGCCTCCCTCGTCCCCCTCCTGGCGCTCGTAGCCTGGACCCTTCCTGCCTGTGGCGGCGCCGAGTATGACCTCGTCGTCTACGCCTCGCACGACCAGGAGCACTCCGAGCCCATCATCAAGATGTTCGAGGAGCGCACCGGCCTCAAGGTGCGCGCCCAGTACGACGTCGAGCAGAACAAGACGGTCGGCTTGGTGAATCGGCTGATCGCCGAGAAGGACGCGCCGCAGTGTGACGTCTTCTGGAACAACGAGATCGCCCACACGATTCGGCTGAAGCGGCTGGGCCTGACGCAGCCCGCAGAGTCGGAGGCCACCCGCGCGATTCCGGCCGAGTTTCGCGACGCCGAGGGGCACTGGGTCGGCTTCGCCGCGCGCGCGCGGGTGTTGATGGTGGATCCGAAGCAGCTCGAAGCCGCCGGCACCAGCCTGCCCCCTTCGATCTGGGAGATGACCGCCGCCGAGTATGCCAAGTACGGCAGCATGGCCCAGCCGCTGACTGGCACCACGCTGACCCATTTCGCGGTGCTCTCGCAGCAGCTGGGACGGGAACAGGTTCTGGATTGGCTGCGCGCGTCCCGGGAATCCGGAATCGCCTTGACCAACGGCAACGCCACCTCCATGAAGCGCGTTTGCCAGGGCGATTTCCCGTGGTGCCTCACCGACACCGATGACGCCGCAGCAGCCATCGCCAACGGCTACGCCATGGAGGTCGTCTACCCCGACCAGACCGATGCCGTCCAGGGCACGCTGCTGATCCCGAACACCGCCTGCATGATCGCGGGCAGCGAGCGCATGGAGGCGGCGCAGCAGTTCATCGACTACCTGGTCTCGCCGGAGATTGAGGAGTACCTAGCCAACAGTCGCGCGCGCCAGATCCCGCTGCACCCGGAGGCAAAGGCCCCCGAGGGCTTGCAGCTTCCGTTCCGGGACTTTGCGGTGCTCGCCGTCGACTGGGAAGCTGCGGCGACGGAGCTTCAGGAAGTCGAGGAAGAGTTCCAGAAGATCTTCACGCAGTAGATCGTGCCCAGTCTCCTGCGCCAGGCTCGAGTCTGGCAGGGCTTCGCCGCCCTGCTGGCTTTGGGGCTGGTCATCGGGCCGCTCGGCCCTCTGCTCGCGGCGATCTTCCGGGGCGATGCCTTCACCCAGCTGGGTGAAGCAAGGGTCGCGCTGGTGTTCTGGCGGAGCGTCTGGATGGCGGCGCTGTCGGCTGGGCTGGCCGTGCTGGTCGGTCTGCCGCTGGCGATCCTCGCCCATCGCACGCGGGTCTGGGGCGCGGAGCTGCTGGCCCTGCTCACGCCGCTGACCCTGCTGCTGCCGCCGCTGCTGATGGCCCAGGGCTGGAACGGACTGACGGGCTGGGACGGCCTGTGGGCAAGCGTCTTCACGCTGGGCATGTGCTACGCCCCGCTGCCGGCGCTGCTCGCCAGCCGCGCCCTGGCGGTGCAGCCGGGGGCGGCCCATGAGAGCGCGCTGCTGTGCGGCGGCCGCCGCCTCGCCCTGCGCGAGATGCTGACGACGGCCCGACCGGCCGTGGCGTTGGGCGGCAGCCTGGCTTTCCTGTTTTCGATCACCGACTTCGCGGTGCCGGATTACATGGCCGCGCTCGGTGACACCTTCGGGGTCTATCCCGGGCACGTCTTCAATCACTTCCGCGACGACGATTACTGGGCCGGCGCGCGCGCGGCCGCCCCGCTCATCCTGCTCTGCGCGCTGGTGCTCTATCTCGGCCTCTGGGCCCGCGATCGCTGGTCGCAGGAAACGCCCGGCAGCGGACGCCAGGCGGACGCGCTGGACTGGGGCCGGGCCACGCCGGCCTGGAGCCTGCTGGCCTGGAGCCTGCTCGGGCTGACGCTGCTGCTGCCGCTCGGACGGATCGTCTTCGAGCTCGGCGTGGCAGGGCCGGAGGCCCCCGGCACCTGGGGTTCACGCGCTTCGGAGTCGGTGCAGGCTGCCTTCGACCGCGGCCGCGAGGACGTCGGTCGGTCCTTCAGCAATGCCTCCCTGGCAGGCCTCGTCGCGCTGCTGCTCGCCCCCTTCCTGGCCCACCTCCTGGCCAGCCGCCGCGGCCGCACGGCGCGTCTGCTGATGACGCTTACGGCGCTGCCGCTGCTCGTGCCGGGCGTGGGCTACGGCATGGGCGCGATCGCCTTCGCCAACCGCCCCGGCTGGTCGGAGTTTTACCAGGGCACCGGACTGGTGGTGCTGGTGTACGCCGGCCGCTTCCTGCCGATCGCGGTCTTCCTGCTCGCCGAGCGCTTCCAGAGTGTCCCGCGCAGCCGCGATGAAGCCGCGTTGACCTTGGGGCTGAGTTACCCGCGCCGGCTGCTGCAGGTCTTCGTGACCCCTCAGCTTTCGGCCTGGCTGCTCGCTGCAGGTCTCGTCGTGGTCTTCGCGGTCCGCGAGCTGGACCTCGCGATTCTGCTCCCGGGAGCCAATCAGAGCGCGGCGGTGCGTTACTTCAACGCGCTGCACTTCGCCCGCGATGGTTTCGTCGCCGCCTTCGGCCTGCTGATCGCCATTCTGCTCTTCCTTCCGGCCATGCTTTACGCTGCCTGGACTTCCCTGCGCCGCCGCGATGTCTGATCTCGCCCTCGACCTTTCCGGACTGCACTGTCGCTTTGGCGACCAGAGCGTGCTGGAGGACTTCGCTCTGCAGCTCGCGCCAGGCGAGCGTCTGGCGATCACTGGCCGGTCCGGACGCGGCAAGACCACGCTGCTGCGGGTGCTGGCCGGGCTGCAGCCCGCGCAAGCAGGGACGCTGAATCTCCACGGCAAGCTGGCCATGCAGGATGGCCGCCAGTTGCTGGCACCCTGGGAGCGATCGCTGCAGCTGGTCTTCCAGGATCTGGGGTTGTGGCCGACCCGCACGGTCCGCCAGCACCTGCTCGACGCCCTGCGCGCGCAGGGTCTGCGCGGCAGCGCAGCCAGCGGTCGCGCGGACGAGAGCCTGCGCGCTCTTGGCATCGCGTCCCTCGCCGACCGCAAGCCGGCCCGTCTCAGCGGCGGCGAAGCGCGCCGAGTTGCGCTGGCGCGCGCCCTGGTCACCCATCCGCGCCTGCTGCTGCTGGACGAACCCTTCGCCAGCCTGGATGCGACCAGCCGCGCCGAGGGCTTCGCGCTGCTGGATCAGGTCCTCGCGGCGACCGACGCCGCGGTCGTGCTGGTCACCCACGATCCCGAGGAAGCCACCCGCCTCGGCGGGCGCCAACTCTCTCTCGACTCCGCAAACTCTCCGTCGTGAAAGCCGCACCTGCCATTCTCGCTCTCGCCGCAACTGGAGTCGGCGCCTGGGTTCTCGTCAAGCTGGTGACCCCGCCGGTGCAGGTGGAAGTGCGCGGCCCGATGACTTCCCAGGATTGCGCCGCGTGCCACTCGGCCGTGTTCGCGGAATGGGAGGAATCGCATCACGCCTTCGCCTACCACAACCCGGAGGTCCGCAAGCTCTCCAATGACTTCCGCAACGAAGAGTGCCTGGCCTGCCACGCCCCCCGGCCCGTGCTCGACTTCGAGCCCGGCGAACGCGTGCTGGCCCGTTCGGCCGACCGTGGCACCGGCGTAGATTGTCTGAGCTGCCACCAGGGCCCGCAGGGTGGCATGGCAAGCGCCAATCGCACGCCCAGCTCGAGCGCCCCCTGCCAGCCCTACCACGAGACCAGGATGTCCTCGGTCCAGCACTGCGCCTCCTGCCACAATCAGCACGGCACCGTCGATCAGTGGCGCGCCGCGCCGGCGCACCTGAAAGGGGAAAGCTGCCTGGACTGCCACATGACCGAGACCTTCCGCGAAGGCGGACGGCGCGGCCGGCATCACGGCTTCCCGGCGGCGCACAACCGCGAGGCGCTGCTGCGCGCCGTGCGCGTCGAGGGCGGCTTCGACGACCAGGGCCCGTGGTTCTCGGTCGAGAACTATGGCGCTGGCCATAACTTCCCCACCGACGAACGCTCGCGCGCGGCCGATGTACAGGTGCGCTGGCAGGACGCAGACGGCAATTGGGGAGATTGGCAACACGTCCACCGCTTCCGCGACCCTTATCGGGACGAGGTCGATCTGGTCAACACGCAGTTGCCGTCGGGCGAGACCTGGCGCGAGAATCTGCCGATGCCGGACGGTGCCACCCTGGGCGAAGCGCGCCTGCTCTATCGCACGCAGCCCTACCTGCCGGACGATGAGTCGGAAGAGCTCGGCCGCGTGGAGCTGAAGCCATGATCCGTGCCGTCACCGCTCGCCTGCTGCTCGGTTTCGCGAGCGGTCTGCTGCTGCTGGGCGCCTGCGAACGCCCGCCCGAGGTCGAGCCGGGGCCGCAGTACGAAGCCTTCACCACGCGGCCGGTGCTGGCCGAGTGGGAAGCGGAAACAGTCGACCAGGCGCTTCCGAGCCTCGATCAGGACCGCGTCGAGGAGGTGCGCGATCTGCTGGATGCGATCGGCGCCGGCGGCCGCTTGGCCCACGCGGCGACCGGACAGCTGCAGGACATGGATGCCCGAGAGCGCACCGCGGCGCTGCTCGGCGTCGTCGAGGATCTGCGCGTCGAGCTCGACCACAAGCGCGCCGCCTATGCCTGGCTGCGCGATACCGGCAGCCCCGGCCTGTTGCCGCGCCTGACCCTGCGCCTGAAGTACGAGAAAGACCTCTGGTCGGCGGTCTGCCTGGCCGACACGCTGCTGCGTCATGGCAACGGCTCGGGGCTGGACGCCATCGCCGCGGTGCTCGAACGTGAGCCGAGCGACGCCGCGGAGGAAGCCGCACGCAGCTACGCCGCGACCGTGATCCCCCAGTTGCCAGCCACCGAAGGCTGGGAACCGGGCGCGGACTTCGCCGCGGACTGGGAGCACCTGACGAAGGTGCGCGCGCTCTGGGCCGCCGAGCGGCGACTCGCGCCGGATGAGGAGCAGCCCGCTGCCTTCGAGCCCGAGGTCCACGCCGAGATCGTGCAGATGTGCAAGCGCCTCCGCAGCCAGCCGCTGCGCCCCGTGGACGACGCGCGCTTTGTGCTGATCCGCCAGCGCGGCGCGGTGGTGCCGATCCTCGAGCAGCTTTCCTTCGACGAGGACCGCTACGTGCGCGAACACGCGCTGCAGACGCTGAGCTGGATGGGCGTGCCGATCCGTCCGTGGTGTGAGGCCCGCGCCTACGACTACGTGGCCGCGCTGCGCTCGAAGCTGGGCGTGGCGGGGCTCCGCCCGCGCACCTGCGAGGCGCTCGGCGCCGGGCGCTTCGCTGCCGCCACCGAAGACCTGCATTACTGGCTGCAGCACGGCAGTCGCGAAACCGCGGCAGCAGCGGCCGACGCGCTGCTGCGCTGCGCGGGGCAGGATTATCTGCCCAGCCTCCAGCAGTTGATCTCCGATGCAGAGGCCTTCGCGCGCTTCCCCGCCGAAGCGCAGTACAGTTTGTACACCCTCTGGTTCGCGCTCGAGCCTGAACTCGAAGCCGAGTATCCGCCGGAGCTGTTTGACGCCTTGCCCGAAGGCGAACGCGAGCGCCGCAGCCGCTGGGCCGCCGAACGCGTGCCGACCGAGCCTTAAGGGGTCGCTTCCAGCCAGCCGCCCGACTGCTGGTACATGAGCAGGACCAGCATCAGGAAGATCAGCCAGCGGCTGAGTTCGAGCGGGCGATGCGTCACCACGCAGGAAGCCGCGCGATCCCAGGGAGTGATCCCCTTGCCGGTCAGCTGATAGAGGCCGAACAGCTGCGCGAAGATGTGGAAGAAGGGCAGCCCCAGCCCCACCCCGCGCACCGCGACGTCAAAGGAGCGCCGCATCGCGCGGACAAAATCTAGACGACGGCCGTAGGGATCAGTGACCTCGATCCGCAGCAGCCACTTGCCCGGGGTATAGCCGAGCGTGGAGAGCAGGATCGACTCGATCAGCGCCCAGCTGAGGTAGAGCGAGCCGAGCACCCAGGCCAGCTGCCCGGTATTCGAGGTATCGAGCGGCCCGATCAGCGGCAGCACCAGCATCTGAAAGACCAGAAAGTCCAGATTGCGGGCGGCGAAGCGGCGGACCGGATCGGGTGCCGAAGGGCGCAGCGTCGAGCGCGGACGCTGGACCGGATCGGGCGGAGGCGGCGGCGGCTCGAAGTGATGCCGCGCCTGGTCGATGACCGCCAGCTGGCCGGCCGGCGTCCACGCGGCGAGTCCTTCCGTCCAGACCAGCGTTTCGGGCCGGATCACATCCTGTTCGACGAGGCGGAACAGCTCCTCCTCATCGACCGGGCCCTGCGAGCCTTCCGCCGTCGCGTAGTACCAGAGCTTGGAACTCATTCAGCCTGATCTGCCGCGGCGCGGGCGGCTTGCAGCATCTCTTCGTGGAAGCCGATCGCGAACACCTTGCCAAACCGTAGGGCCGGCGCGCGCAGGGTTCCATGCGGGCCCATCATCTTCTTGCGCATCTCGGCCGCCTGCGCGGGGTCCTGCGGGTCGTACGCCTGCCAGGACTTGCCACGCGCGACAAAGACCGGGGCGCAGCCCGCGACGAGCTGCAGCGCCTGCTGCTCGTCGAATCGTTCCTTGCGCGCATCGATCTGTTCAATGGCTTCCAGGCCCTGCTCGAGGATCCAGGCCTGGGACTTGGCGCAGGAGGCGCAGTTCTTGCGGTGCAGATACCAGTCGAGTTCGCTGGTCATGCCCCGATTCTAGCCCTGCGCGCGGCGCGCCCGAAGGATCCGCATGATGCCCCACGGAATCACCAGGACGGCGAGCGCCAGCGTGGCGGTCGGGCCGTAAGGCAGGTCCAGTTCGAAGGAGGCCGGCCAGGCGAGCAGGATGGGAAGCAGCGCGAGCAGGACGGCGAGAGCGAGGAACTGACGCATGCTGCTGGCAAGCTGGCGCGCGACCAGCGGCGGCAGGAACAGCAGGCCGAACACGAGCACCGGGCCGATGGTCATCACGCCGACGCCCACCGAGGCGCCCA
Organism: Planctomycetota bacterium; assembly: GCA_002705055.1. Taxonomy (GTDB): domain Bacteria; phylum Planctomycetota; class UBA1135; order UBA1135; family UBA1135. The sequence goes on along the minus strand of PAHY01000006.1, from coordinate 45,443 downwards.
CGATCGTGTTCCAGGCCAGCTCGTACCGCATCGGGCGATGCCCCAGGACGACCGCCATTTCCCGGTCAAAGCTGATCAGAAGGATCGCAGGAGTCAGCAGGAACAGCGCGATCAGCGCCAGGCCATCCACGACCGCGACCACGCCCAGCGAGTGGACATCGGCCACCACCACCGAGCCACGCTGCAGGGTCTCCACGAGGTTGGCCCCGCTCGGCGCAAACTCGAGCGCGATCATCGCGATCGCGGTGGCGAGGGCGAAGCCCGCAGCGACCTGTCCTTCGGCCAGGTGCCCGCCGCGACGACTGGACATCGCGCCGAAGGCGAACAGCGCCAGGGCGGCAGCGCCGGCGGCGAACAGGAACAAATACTCAAGCGGCGGGTGGCCGTGATCGAGATACTCCTGCTGGAGCGCCGGGAACCAGGGCAGCGCCGCGAGCCCCAGCGCGATGCCTGCCGCGGAGAACTGCGGAACCGCGACCCCCAGGAAGGAGGTGCGCCGCACCAGCAGGATGGCCCCGACCCAGGGCAGAACCAGCGCGACGATCACCGAGATGATCACGCCTTCCTTCATGAAGGCCCAAATCGTCTGCAGTGTTTCGATCACGCCGAGCTCTCCCGCATCTGCACGCGGCCGTCGATCACATCGCACCAGGCGTCGGCCAGTTCCTCCCAAGCTTCGGGATGGTGCGTGACCAGGACCACGCCCGTCCCGGCCGCGGCGAGTTCCGCCAGCGTGCTGTGCATGCGCTCTTCGGCCTGATGATCCACGCCTGCCGTGGGCTCGTCGAGCAGCAGGAGATCCACCGACTGCACCGTGGCCCGGGCCAGCAGCGCGCGCTGCTTCTGCCCTCCCGAAAGATCACCGAAGCGACGGGTGCCACGGTCGGCCAGCCCCGCCCGCTCGAGCGCGGCCTGAACGGCCGGGTGCGCACCCCGCTGCGTGCGCGGGAGGCCGGGGGCGCGCGCGAGCCCCTGCGCGATCACCTCTTCGACGGTGTACGGGAACACCGCGTCAAGCTGCGCCTGCTGCGGCACGTAGCCGATCCGCAACCCGGCCTGCACCACGCGGCGCCCCGCGCGCGGCGGCAGGATGCCGGCAAGCGTGCGCAGCAGCGTCGACTTGCCGCTGCCGTTGTCGCCCACGATCGCGAGCACTTGCCCCGCGCGCACGACGAGATCGACCTCGTCGAGCACGCGGAGCCCGGGGTAACCCAGTGCAGCGCTCTGCAGCGTGATTGCAGCTTCGCTCATTCGTCCGGCGTGCCGGCGCGCTCCGCTTCGAACGCGGCCAGCGTCGGCCGACCATAGGCCCGCCCCACATGCTCGACCAGGTGATCCATCCAGTCGATGTAGTGCATGGTGTCCCGAGTCGCGCCGCAGGTGGTCGCGCAGACCACCAGCTCCGCCCCCGTGATCTGAAGCAGCTTCTCGACATCGGAACGCGGATACCAAGGCTCCATCAGCAGGACGCGCGCCTGCTGATCACGCATCGAGGTCGCCAGCTCGGCCAGATGGCGCGGCGAGGGACGCAGCCCCGGTTTGGGCTCGACCTCGCCGAGAAGCTCCAGCTCAAAGCGGTCCGCGAAGTAGGACCAGCTGCGGTGGTAGCTCACCAGCGGCTTGCCCTGCAGCGGCTTCAGGTAGGCTTCCCAGAGATCGAGCCGCTTGGCGAGCTTGCGATCCCATTCCTGCCAGGCCGAAGAGAACTGCTCCCGCCGGCCCGGATCGGCAGCGATCAGCGCATCGCGGACCGCCAGAGCGGCCACGCGCACACGCTCTGGGTCGAGGTTGAAGTGCGGATTCCCGCGCGGGTGCAGATCCGCCCCCGCACCTCGGTCGAGGTTCGCGGGAACCTCGAGCGCGCGAATGCGGGCGCTGACGTTGACGTAGCCTTCGCCGTCGGGAAGGACGCGCGGATTGCGCACCTTCTCCAGCAGCGGCGGCAGGAAGGCATGCTCGTAATCGAGCCCCATCAGCAGGAGGATGTCCGAGCGCTGAAGCTGCAGCAGCAGCGATGCCTTGGGAAGGACCGCGTGCGGGTCGTTTCCGGCCGGGACCAGCGTCTTCACCCGGACGGCATCCCCCCCGATCGCGACGCAGATATCCGCGAGATCCGGGATCGTCGCGACCACCTCGAGCGCTTGCTTACGCGGCTCCTGATTCTGCGGGGCAGCGGCTGCCGCCGGGTGGCCAAGCCACCCGGCGACAAGCGTCATCATGAAGATCGATCGCAACATTACCAATCCAGTGCGTGGTGATGGCTTCCGAGGATGCCGACCCATTGAGCTGCCAGCACCCAGTCCGCGTCCTCGCCGGGCATCGGATCGAAGTTCGCGAGCGCGAAGCGAATCCGCTGGAAGTGCGAGAGCCGCCAGGTGGCATAGACCGCGACCTGGCGACCGGCATCTTCGCCGGTGAACCAATCGCCTCCGTCTTCCTTATCCGCGTGCTCCCACCAGGAAGCCTGCGCGCCGAGCGACCAGTTCTTGCTGATGCCTTGCTCGTAGAAGGCCGACAGGCCGACGCCCTCGCCTGAACCGATGGTCTCGGTGTCCTCGTCGAAGATGTCCCGGTCGTTGAAGAACAGCTCCACCCCCGTCGAACGGAAGGTGTTGTTGCTGCCGTCCACGGTGCGGTACAGGAAGTCAAGCGCGAAGGTGTTCTGGCCCAGTTCGAAGAACTCGGGGCCGCCCCCGTCGTCGTGCTCTTCCAGGAGGCCCGCGTCGGTGAAGAAGGCCGAGGCCCCCCACTGGAAGAAGCCGCCCGCGACGTCGTGCTGCGCCGAGATGCGGCCGGTGAAGGCGAAGTTGTCGAGGCCGCGCCCGCCTTCGGATTCGGAGGCGAAGCCATGGCTGTGGCCGTGTTCATCGCCCTCGTCCTCGTGGCCGCCTTCAAACGCCAGCACCGGGTGCGAGTGGCCTTCAAAGCCCGATGAGATGCCCACCGACCAGCGCACCGGCACATCGCCGACGCCGAACCAGTGGTGCAGTTCGAGGCCGTTGGAGATCAGGCTTCCGCCCAGAAACTCCTGACGCACGCCTTCCGTGAAGGGATACGGGCGATCGTGAATGTGGACGGTGTTCCACTTGCCGAAGTCGCTGAAGTAGCGACCGGCCCGCACCGAAAAACGGTTCGGTAGCTGGTCAAACCAGACCGCCGCTTCGAGCAGCTCGAAGTTGTACTCGCCGCCGCCTTCGTTGCCGAACTCGGCCACGACGTAGGCCCAGCCGAGCGGGTCAATTCGACTGGCGATGTCGAACTCGATGGCGCGCAGTTCGATCCGGTCGTAGGCCTCTTCGCGCTCTTCGCTGCCCGCGTCGGCGAACAGCGCAAAGCCATCGAGAATGACGCCCAAGGCCGGGTTGAAGGACGGGTCAAAGCGCGAGGTGAAGCCCGATCCGCCGCGCTCGGTCCCCATGAAGCCGGGGAAGGCGCCTGCGTCCGGAGCGGGGAGCCGCTCCTGTTGGGCCGGCTCCTGTTCGGCGAAGACCGAAGGGTCAATCGGACGCTCGGGATCCTGCTGCGCGGACAGCGAGCTGGCCCCGAGTAGGGTGAAGATGGACGTGACGGCGCACGTCTGCAAAGGAATGTTCATGTTCTTGTTGAGTGTGTTCCATGGAAGGAAGGCTGCGGTGGACACCACGTCCCCGCGTTGCGCGCTCGGATGAGGCGCCTGAGAGTCCACACGACAAAGCTGCCGGGACTCCGTCTTTCACTTTCTCAACAAGCCGTGGGCGGGCCACGCCGGGGCGGCAGGGCATCCCGTACCCAGGATCCTTCTACGTCTGCGTAGGCCCGAGCAAACTGCGCCTTGCCGCGCGGGTGGTCGATGCCCTGAGGCAGAACCAGAACCGGCAGCGAAGGCGGCGTCGAGCAAACGAAACAGACGTGGGCATGACCGGCGTGCGCCGGGTCCGCGAACAGCGGGCCGCCGTCCGTGCCGACCGGAGCGTGGTCATGATCATGCCCCGCGCCGTGGCCGTCGTGGTGCGCATGGTGCGCATGGGAATGCCCGTGGTGATGGCCCTCCCCTTCGTGCGGGCAGGCGACCTCGTGCAGCGAGTGCTCCAGAAGGTGCACGCCCTCGTGCCAGGCTCCTAGCAGGACCAGGAGCGACAGGAACAGGGCGGACAGGCGCGCAGCCACGACGCCTGATTCTAACCAGTCGGCTGCGCCGCTAGACTCGGAGCCGTGCAAATCGTGTTGCTGGCCAGCGGTTCCACCGGAAACTGCGCTCTGATCGAGGCCGGGCGTGGCGATGACCGCGTGGTCGTGGCCCTCGATTGCGGCATCGCGCAGCGCACCGGTCGCGACCTCGCGGCCGACGCCGGGCTCGCGCTGACCTCGGTGGACGCGGTCCTGCTCACCCACGCCCACGCGGATCACAGCGCGAACGTGGTCGCGGTGGCGGCCCGGGCCCAGGCCCCGCTCTATGCCCACCCGGAGGTGATCGACCAGCGGCCGCAGCTGCGCGCCAGCGAGATCGCGCGCCGGCGGGTCGAGCTGCGCCCCTACGCGGATCGCGCCAGCTTTCAGGTCGGCCCGCTGCGGATCACGCCGATCGCGCTCCCGCATGACGCCGAGCCCACCCATGGCTTTGTCTTCGAGTCGCAGGACGGCCAGCGCGCCGCCTACTTCTCGGATCTCGGCCGCCCCGAGGTACTGATGGAGGGCGTCCTCGACGGCGTCGAGAGCCTCGTGCTCGAGTTCAACTACGACCCCGAGATGCTCGAGAACGGCCCCTATCCGCCGCACCTGGCCCAGCGCATCTCCGGCGGGCTGGGCCATCTCTCCAATGATCAGGCTGCCAGCATCCTGCGCGAAGCCTGCCCGGACAGCCTGCAGCAGCTCACGCTGGCGCACCTCTCGCGCCACAACAACCGCCCGCGCCTAGCCGCCGAGGCTGCGCGAGCCGCGCTCGACGACGCCGGGCGCAGCGACCTGGAACCGAGAGTCGCGCCGCCGAAAGGCGTCGTCTATGCGGGGCCGGCGGCGCGGCCCCGGGTGTGATCCACCCGCGCGCTACGAGAACAGGTTGTAGCGCAGGATGTGCCAGATGGCGGCGACGCCGTCCTTCCAGCCGATCTTCTTGCCGTCGGCGTAGTCGCGTCCGTAGTAGCTGATCGGCACCTCGTAGACGCGCACGCGCTTGCCGTCGAGCCGCTTGCGCGCGATCTTGGCGGTGATCTCCGGTTCGAAGCCGAAGCGATTCGACTTGAGCTCCATGCCCTCGAGGACCTCACGCTTGAAGACCTTGTAGCAGGTCTCCATATCGCTGAGGTTGAGGTTGGTCATCATGTTGGAGAGCCAGGTCAGAAAGCCGTTGGCCATCTGGTGCCAGTACAGGTGGACGCGGGCCATTCGCGCGCCCTTGAAGCGGCTGCCGTAGACCACGTCGGCCAGCCCCTTCTGAATGGGTTCGAGCAGGATCGGGTACTCGCCCGGGTCGTATTCCAGGTCGGCGTCCTGAATCAGGACCACGTCGCCGGTGGCGTGCTGGAAGCCGGTGCGCAGCGCCGCGCCTTTGCCCTGGTTGACCTCGTGATAGAGGATCTTGAGGTCTTCCTCGCCCTCGAGCTCCTTCAGGATGGCGCGTGTTCCGTCCTGGGAGCAGTCATCGATCATGATGATCTCCTTGTCGAACGGGGTTTCGCGGACCCGCTGCAGGATGTCCCGCAGGGTCGTTTCCTCGTTGTAGACCGGGATGACGACGGACAACTTCACGCCGGGAAGCGTACCCCCTCTTTCCGGCTCGCGCAGGCGAATCCGCGCGGGTTCTCTCGCCTGAACCCCTTTGCGGGCCTAGGATCTACGATCATGCCCGCCGACTTCCGCCCGCATGTCTCGCCGGAAGAGCACCTCCCCGAGCTGACCGTCCGCGCCGTCGTCATCGGCGCCCTGCTCGGTGCGCTGTTCGCCGCCGCCAACGCCTACGTTGGCCTCAAGGTCGGCCTCACGGTCTCGGCCTCGATCCCCGTCGCCGTGGTCTCGATGGCGATCCTGCGCGCCGCCAAGGGCGAGCGCAAGATCCTCGAGAACAACATGGCGCAGACGGTCGGCTCGGCCGGCGAAAGTCTCGCGGCCGGCCTGATCTTCACGATGCCGGCGCTCTACCTCTGGGGCCAAAACCCGGACTTCGGCAAGCTCCTGCTCACCACGGTGCTGGGCGGCACGCTGGGGGTGCTGTTCATGATCCCGCTGCGGCGCTTCCTGATTGTTCAGGAACACGGCAACCTGCCGTACCCCGAAGGCACCGCCTGCTCCGAGGTGCTGAAAGCCGGCGAGTCGGGCGGCTCGGCGGCCAGCAAGGTCTTCGCCGGCCTGGGCGCGGGCGCGCTCTACGGCCTGGGCCTCAAGTTCGTCGGAGTCGTCAAGGAAGGTCTTTCGATGCCGCTGCGCTTCGGCAGCGGGGTGGGCGCCTACTCCACTAACCTCTCCCTCACAGCAGCCCCCAGCCTACTGGGCGTCGGCTACATCCTGGGCATCCGGGTCGGCGGCATGATGCTCGCGGGTGCGGCGTTGGGCGTCCTGGTGCTGGTGCCGCTGCTGGTCTTCGCTGGCGACTACGTGACCGGCGTCGTCCCGCCGGCGACCGAGAGCCTACAGGAGCAGGTGCCCGACGCCGTGCGCGACAACTACATCAAGTACATCGGCGCGGGCGCCGTCACGGCTGGCGGCCTGATCTCCTTGTTCAAGACACTCGCGCGTTTCGTTGGTTCGATGCGTGCCTCGCTCAAACACCGCAGCCAGCTCAGCGAAGCGCACGCGCCCGACGAGAAGCCGCGCACCAACACCGACCTCCCTTACGGCATCGCGGTGGCGATCGGCCTGGCCTGCGCCGGCGCGATGTGGGCCTTCGGCGTGGTCGACAGTATGTGGGGCGCGCTGGCGGTGCTGCTCTTCTCGGGCATCTTCGTCGCCGTTTCCTCGCAGATCGTCGGTCTGGTCGGCGCCTCGTCCAACCCGGTCTCGGGCATGACCATCACCACCCTGCTTGGTACGGCGCTGATCCTGGTCTCGCACGGCGCAGCTGGGGTCGCGGGCATGGCGCAGACCATCAGCGTGGGCGCGGTGGTGTGTATCGCGGCCTGCATGGCCGGCGACACCTCGCAGGACCTCAAGACCGGCTTCCTGCTCGGCGCCACCCCCCGCCGACAGCAGATCGGCGAGCTGATCGGTACGGTCACGACTGCCGTCGCGCTCGCGGCGATCTTCCCCTTCATTCTGATGAAGCCGGTCGACGGCGGGCAGGTGCTCAACATCGCCGGCCCGGTGGCAGAAGGAGTCGCCCAGGCCGCGAACCCTGAGTTCCAGGCGCCGCAGGCCAACATCATGAAGGCCATCGTCGAGGGCATCTTCGAGGGCAACCTGCCCTGGACCCTGCTGTTCATCGGCATGTTCGTCGCGATCGTCGTCGAACTGCTGGGCGCGCCGGCGCTGCCCTTCGCGGTGGGCCTCTATCTGCCCTTCGGCATGTCGGCCGCCGTGTTCTCGGGTGGTCTGGTGCGCTGGCTCACCGAGAAGCGTTTTGGGAAACGCCCGGCCGAGCTCGGCGTTCTGGCTGCGTCCGGCCTGATCGCCGGTGAAGCCCTGATCGGCCTCGCCTCGATCGGCGCGCTCTGGGTGATGTCCACCACGATGGCGGAACCCATCACCGAGACGCCGTTCGTCTGGCTCGGCGGCACCGAAGTCGACGCCGTGACCGGGGCGGAGACCCGGGTCGAGCCGGCCTTCATGACCTGGACCACGATGATCGCCTTCGTCGCGGTAGGCTACCTGCTGTTCCGCACCAGCCGCCCGTCGTCCTCGGACGCCACCCCGGCATCCTGATCCTCTCATGCGCTTTCTCTCGATTCGTCTCGCGCTGGCAGCTCTGCTGCTCGTCGCCTGTCAGGCCGCTCCTTCGTGCAGCGGCTCGAACGGCTCCGGCACGCTGCCGCCTGTCCCGAATCAGAATGAGCTGAACTTCGACCAGGACCGCGCCTGGCAAGATCTCACCTATCTGGTCGAGACCATCGGCCGGCGCCGGATCGGCACCGAGGGCGCGCAGCGCACCCGCGAGTACATCCGCGCCGAGCTGGCCAAGCTGGGCTGGCAGTTCGAAGAGGACGTCTTCCAGTGCGAACCGCCGGAAGGCGCCAACCGCCGCGGCACGGTCACCGGCACGAACCTGATCGCGCGCTGGCCGGGCACGGTCGAGCGCGAGCTGTGGATTGCCAGCCACTACGACACCTTCGATCGCCCCAAGTTCGTGGGCGCGAACGACGGCGGCTCCTCCACCGCGGTCCTCATCGAGCTCGGCCGCCAGCTGGCCGGCGAAGCGGGCACGCCCCGCGAAGGCCCGGGCATCGCCCTGGTCTGGTTCGACGGCGAAGAGCCCTTCTATCCGGTCCGCTGGGACGACGACACCAACTCGACCTTCGGCAGCCGCCATCTGGCGCAGCGCGCGGTCGATGAAGGCTTCGACGAACAGATCCTGGCGCTGGTGCTGCTCGACATGGTCGGCGACAAGGACCTGGGCCTCAACGTCGAGCAGCTCTCGACGCCGTGGCTGGATCAGGTCTTCCGGCAGACCGCCACCGAGATGGGGCAAAGCTCGCTGATCGTCGGCAGCCGCGAGATCAAGGACGACCACCGGCCCTTCCTGCGCAAGGGCATCCCGGCGATCGACCTGATCGACTTCAACTACCCGAACATCAGCAATCGCTACTGGCACACCGACGAGGACACCCTCGACAAGTGCAGCCCCGAGAGCCTCGGCCTGGTCGGCCGGCTGGTGCTTGCCGCGCTGCCCCGGGTGCTCGCCAAAGGGCTTGAGCTGCGCGGACCATGAGCGAGCCGCAATCTTCTGAATCCAAGAAGAAGCGCAGGAAGAAGAAGGCCAAGCGCGAACTGCGCGTGATCGGCTGGCGCGCGCGTGTTGACCTGCCTGACTTTGGCTTGGAAGGCGTGCAGGTCAAAGTCGATACCGGCGCCCGCACATCCAGCCTGCACGCGACCCATATCCGCCACTTCACCAAGGACGGCGCGGAATGGGTGCGCTTCCGCGTCCATACCGGCAAGCGCGGGGCGCGCGTGCACACCGCGGTGGAGGCGCCGCTGCTTGATTGCCGCAACATCCGTAGTTCCAACGGCGCGGTCGAGGAACGGATCGTGATCGCCACGCGCATCTCGACCATGGGCCTGACCTGGGATGCCGAGGTCACCTTGGCCAAGCGCGGCAGCATGGCCTTTCCGATGCTGCTCGGCCGCGCCTGCCTGCGCGAACGCTTCCTGGTTGATTCGGGGCGCTCCTACATCAAGCCCCGGCCACCCATTCCGGTGCTCCCGCCGAAGGCCCCGGCGCCGCAACCGCCGACGACTTAGCTCGTCGGCGATTTGCTGGCCAGGCCGCCGCGATCCGGCACCTGAATCTGGTCGCCGCTTAGCTCGAGCCGCTCGCCCGGCGCTTCCGGGATCTCGGAGAGCTCGACCGAGACGACCATCGAGACCCCGCGCTTGCGCATGGTGACCCCGAACAGCCGCTCGCAGCGCGACATGGTGATCCGGTTGTGGGTCACGACCACGAACTGGGTATCGCCGGTGAAGTCGTTGACCGCATCGATGAAGCGTTCGACGTTGGCGTCGTCGAGCGCGGCGTCGACCTCGTCGAGCAGGCAGAAGGGGCTGGGGCGCGACTGGAAGACGGCCAGCAGCAGCGCCAGCGCGGTCATCGTCCGCTCCCCGCCCGAGAGCAGGTTGATGGAACGGAGCTCCTTGCCCGGAGGCCGCACCTGGATGTCGATGCCCGCCTCCAAGGGATCTTCGCCTTCGCCCAGCTCAAGGCTGGCTCGACCGCCGCGGAACAGGCGCCGGAAGAGGTGCTCGAAGTTGCCCTGCACCGCTTCGAAGGTGGCCAGGAAACGCTCCCGGCACTTGCCGTCCAGCTCGGCCAGGGTCTCTTCGAGGTTCTGACGCGCGGCCAGCAGGTCTTCCTTCTCACGGACCAGGAAGGCCTCGCGCTGCTCGCGCTCTTCGAGTTCCTCGACCGCGTCGAGGTTGACCGCGCCAATCGCGTCGATCTTGCGCTTGAGGTCCGCGAGCTCCTCCTGCAGCGGAGCCAGCTCGAGGAGCTTCGCCTCCTCGCCCTCCGCCGGCGGCTCGCCGTCGCGCAGCGGTGCGCGCGGATCCACGCCGAGGCTCTGCGCGAGTTCATCGATGCCCTGGCCAAACTCCTCGAGCAGGCCCTGGACCAGCGACTGCGCCGCCATCTGGGCGCGCTGGACCTCGAGCGCCAGGGTCTGACGCTTCTCCATCAGCGCATCGAGGCGCTCGGTCTCCCCGCTCCGCGAGGCCCGCTCCGTGCTGACCGCTTCCGAAGCGCGCGCGAGCTGAGCCGCCGCCTCGCTGACCCGCTCCGTGAGCTCGGCCTGCTTCTCCAGCAGCGTGCTGCGCTCGGCTCGGGCTAGATCGGCCTCGGCGCGCAGCTCGTCGGCGCGACGGGCGAGCTCCTCGAGCTCGGCGCGCAGCTTGCTGACCTCTTCGGTCTCGCGCGCGCCGCGCTTGCGGTTCTCGCCGAGACGCGACTCAAGGTGCTCGACCCCTTGGCGCACGCGGTTGGCCTCGATGCGGGCCTCCTGCAGGCGCTGGCTGGCCTGATCGAAGTCGGCCGTCTCGCGCTGCTCGACCTCCTGCGCCTCTTCCAGCTCGGCGTTGAGCTGCACGCGACGCTCTTCGGCCTCATCCCGCTGCCGGGTCGCAGCCTCTTCCGCTTCGGTGGCCTCGCGCACCGCCTCCTCCAGAGTGGCCAGTTCGCGTTCGAGCGCGGTGACTTCCTCCTGGGAGCGCCGCCGGCGATCCAGCGATTCCTGCAGGCGCGCCTCGGCGCGCTCGCGGTCGGACAGCGCCTCGCGCTGCGTAGCCTCGGCCTCGGCGAGGGTAGTCGCCAGCTCGGCGAGCCGGGCGTTCAGCTCCTCTTCGCGCGCTGCAGCGCGACGATAGTCGCCCTCCGAGATCTCGAGCAGCCGCGATGCCTCCTCGCGCGCGTTGCGCCGCGCCAGCATGCCCGCCGAGCCGTCGGCCAGCATGCCGGTGCGGGCGAAGCTGCCGCCGTGCAGCTCGCCGTCGGCGGACAGGAACAGCGCCCGCGGGTGCTGCTCCGCCAGCTGCCGCGCTTCGGCCGCGGTCTCGACGGTGTACACCGCCCCGAGCCGCGCGCACAGCGCGTCGAGTCGTGCATCATCGCCGGCCAGACGCGCGCGCAGCGGAGTCGCGCCGGCAATCGGCGCAAGCTGCGCCGCACCGTCGTCGACCGGGAAGAACAGGTCAAAGGCGGCCTGATCCAGCTGCGCTGCTGTGCCGCGATCCTCGGTCCACAGCGCGTGCTGCAGGCGCCCCAGCATGTCCTCGAGCAGTCGGTCCCAGGGTGAGGGGATCGCGATCTCTTCGAGCAGCAGACCGCGCACGCCCTGCAGCCCGCTGTCGAGCGCCTCTCGCACCTGCTGCGGCAGACCCTGCCCGTCGCCATCCACTTCGGCCAGCGCTTCCAGGCGCGCCTGCGCCGCCGCGGCACGGCGGCGAGCCTCCCCCGCCGCTTCGGCGTGGCCCTTGGCCTCGCCGCGCAGATGCTCCTGCTCTTCGACCAGCTCCAGGACACGTCCCTCCATGGAGACCACCTCCTGACGGGCGAGCTGCGCCTTCTGCTCGGCGGCCTGGTGATCCCAGTCGAGCTGCTTGGCATCTTCGAGAAGCTCTGCCAGACGGCGCTCACGCGCCTTCGAGCCGCCCTCGGCCTCGGAACGCGCGCGCGTGGCCTGCGCCAGCTCGTTGTGGAAGCGGGTCCGCTCCGCCAGCGCGTCCAGGACACCTTTGCGCATGCTCTCCATGCGCTCGCGGATGGCGCGCGCCCGTTCGCGCGCTGCCTCAAACACCTGCTGCGCTTCGGCCAGGGTGGCCTCCGCTGCGACGCGGGCCTCCAGCAGCCGGGCGTGCTCCTCGACCAGCCCCTGCTCGTCGGCGGCGCGCTCTTCGCCGGTATGAACCAGCTCGTCCAGACGCAGCGCATCACGCTCGCGGCGCTGATCCGATTCGGTCGCGCGGGTCTCGAGCCCGTGAACGCGCTCTTCCAGACCGGCCACGCGCTCCTTGTTCTCGGAAGACTCGGCGCGCAGAGCGTCGTGGCGCGCGCGCAGGGTCTCTTCTTCCTGCGCGAGCGACTCGAGGCGTTGTTCCGCGCTGGCGCGATCCTCGCGCAGCGAGTCCAGCATCGCAGCCAGGGCTTCGGCCTCGCTGCGCAGCTGCGCTTCTTCTTCCGCGAAGGCGGACTGCTCGGCGAGGCCCACGCGGACGCGCAGTTCGCGGTAACGGTCGCGCATCTCCAGGAAGCGCTTGGCCTTGCCCGCCTGGTAGCGCAGCGATCGAACCGCGCGCTGGACTTCGTCGAGCACATCATCGACCCGCTCGAGATCCTGGCCAACGTTGCTGAGCTTGCGCTCGGTCTCCTTCTTGCGCTCCTTGTAGCGCGAAATGCCAGCGGCTTCTTCGAAGACGCTGCGTCGCTCCGCCGGGTTGGCCGCGAGCACGGCATCGATCTTGCCCTGGGCCAGCACCATGTAGCCGCGCACACCCAGGCCGGTGTCCATCAGCAGCTCGCGCACATCCTTGCGGCGCACCTTGCGACCGTTCAGCAGGAACTCCGACTCGCCGGTGCGGAACAGACGCCGCCCCACCGAGACCTCGCCGCCCACTTCGACGACCTGCCCCTGGTCGTCGCCGAGCACGATCTCGACCATCGCGTAGGGCGCTCCGCCGCGGCCTTCGGCGCCCTTGAAGATCACGTCCTCCATCGCGTCGGCGCGCAGCGCCTTGGCCGAACGCTCGCCCAGCACCCACAGCAGCGCGTCGACGACGTTCGATTTCCCGCAGCCGTTCGGGCCAACGATTCCCGTCAGGCCACGTTGCACGGGAACCACCGTGCGCTCAGCGAAGGACTTGAAGCCTTCCAGTTCGATCCGTTTGAGGTACATCAGGGAGTTCCGGCCTAGGAGCCGGCGAGATCCGAGGGATTCGGGACGAAGCGCTGCCAGGTGGGCTCCTGCAACGCGGCGGCGGCCGGGAATTCCAGCCAGGGTGCGGTATCAAAGGCGCTCAGCGCCGGTAGGCCATCGGCGCTGCGCTGGCTCCAGTCGCTGGCGTAGGCGCGCTCCGGCGGCAGCCCGTCGAGTTCGGCGAGGCGCATGCCCGTCGGGCCGGGATGCGGTGGCGCGGTGTGCACCAGGCGAAGTCCGACCTCATGGGCGCGTCGTTCGAACAGCGTGCGGATGCCGAGCACGGTGCGGCGCACCTGATCGCCGGCCAGCTGCTCGCTGGGGAACAGCGTGCGCAGTGCGGTGGGCAGCCCGCCCGGCAGCAGCACCACCCGGGCGTGCTCTTCGGCGCCGGCGCGGCGCGCCAGCGACTGCAGCGAGCGACAGGCGAGGTCGATCGCTTCTTCCAGCTCTTCGCGGAAGGCCGGACCGTCTGCTGAGCCCGCTTCCAGCGCGGCTCGGGCAAGGTTGACCACGGCGCAGCCCTGCACGATCTCGCGCTGACGCACCGCGACCGGCGGAAGGCGGCGCGGCGGCGACCAGGACAGCACCACGGTGCCTGCGTCGGCGAGCTCCTGACGCAGCTCATCGGAGGCGGCTGCGAAGCTCGCCGCCGGCAGCTGCACCCAGTGCCCGGCGCGCGACCAGGCGGCCGCGAGTTCGCCGTGCGTGGTCGCCAGCCGCAGCCGCCGATTGGGCGCCGCCAGCCAGCGCGGAGCGTCGACGGTGGCGTCCTGCCAGTCGGCGCTGTGCGGAATGAAGACCTGCAGTTCCCGCGCGGTGTTCTGCTCGGCGCGGACGCGATCCCAGAACTCCATTTCGGCTTCGTCCGGATCACGGCGCAGCAGCACGCGTGCCGGGCGCAGCCAGTCGCCCAGGCCAGGCAGCGCGAACATGCCCAGGGCCATCGCTTCCGACTGAGGGCCGGACAGCACTTCCTCGAGCGCGAAGCGCGCGAGCAGCTCCTCGCCCAGCGCCGGGCGCGGGTCCTGCCCCTCGGGCCCGACCCGCGGCGAACCCAGCACGCTGGGCAGGCAATCGCCCCCGAGCCAGGCGCGCAGTTCACTGCGATCGATGCCGACCGCTTCCGAACTGAGCGGATCGGAGCGCAGCCCCAGCGAGCGGCACTCGTTGTCGGCCATCGCCGCGACCAGTCGGCCGGTGACATGGCCCAGGTCGGCCATCACCAGACGACGCTCGACCAGAGCTGCGACGCGGCGCGCGGTCGAGTTCTCGAGGTGGCGCGCGAGCAGCAGCGAATGCGCGAGACGCGCGCGGTCCCAGGGTGCCGTGCGCGAATCGCGGCCCTGCCGCGTGTGCACCCGCAGCTTGGCGACCGCGCGCTCGACCGCGCGCCGGAAGCCGCGATAAGCACGCGCCGCTTCGACCTGGCCGCACTCGCGCAGAGTGCGCACGACCACGCGCGCGATCTCGGCCGTTTCCACGGCCTGTTCACGCGGCCCCAAGGCCACGCGAATGGTCTCGACGAGCTGCTCTGCCCAGCCGTCATCCGGCAGGGCATCGTCGACCGCTGCGCGCAGAGAATCCGCGAGCCGCGGCCCGTCGAAGGACTCTTCGGTGCCGTCGCGCTTACGAACGCGGCTGACCAGGCGTGCCATGCGCGGTCCCCTCCAGGAATGGACGCAGCTCTTCGACGAACTGCTCGACGTCTTTGAACTCGCGATAGACCGAAGCGAATCGCACGTAAGCCACTTGATCGAGCCCCTTGAGCTCGTCCATCACCAGCTGCCCGATGTACTTCGAACCCACTTCGCGATCGAACATCTCGGTCAGCGCGCGCTCGATGCGCGTCGTGATCTGTTCGAGGTCCTCAAGCGAGACGGGGCGCTTCTCGCAGGCCTTGAGCAGGCCCTTCAGGATCTGGCTGCGGTCGAACGGAACGCGCGAGCCGTCCTTCTTCACGACGCGCAGCGGCGTCTCTTCCATGCGCTCGTAAGTCGTGAAGCGACGCCCGCAATCCAGGCACTCCCGGCGACGGCGGATCGAGAATCCGTCGGCCGAGGAGCGGGAGTCAATGACGCGGCCGTTATCGGCCTTGCAGTAGGGACAGCGCAAATTCCTAGGGGTTGTGGTGTGCCCCGGTACGGCCTTCTTTCTACCACAAGCCCTCGTGGTGATTCCAACCCTCGTTCTGCACTCTACTTGCCGACGCAGAAACTTGAGAACAGCTGATCAAGTAGGTCCTCAGGAGTGAACTCGCCGACCAGTTCCGCGAGCGCCCGCAAGGCGGCGCGGAGCTCTTCCGCGACGAGGTCCTGGTGGCCCCCGACTTCGTCCAGAGCGGCTGCTGCTTCGACCGATTCCGCGGCGCGGCGCAGTGCCTCCTGATGCCGCACGCTGGCCCGCGCCGAGGCCCCGCGCTGCTGATGACGGGCGCGTTCCGCCGCCCCGACCGCTTCCGCCAGCGGCTCCAGACCGGTCCCCGCTTCGCTCGATAGCCAGAGCACCGCACCGCGCTGCTGCGCCTGCTCGAGGACCCGCTGTTCGACGGCGCGCGGCCGATCCGCCTTACTGAACACCGTCAGGCCCGGCGTGGCCGCGATCGCTTCGGGCAGCTGCGCCCGGGGATCGGAGCCGTCGACCACGTACACCACGAAGTCGAAGTGGTCAGCCTGGCGGGCGCGGGCTTGCGCCGCATGATCGCGCGCATCGCTCGCGTCCGCGGCGCGGCCCGGGCCATCGGCGAGCATCCAGCGATCCAGCGCGCGCTCGTCCGGCCACGCTGCTTCCAGGCGATCGCGGGTCGTCCCCTTCTCGTCCGCGACCAGCGCCTCGACACCGGTCAGGCGCCGGAACAGCGCCGTCTTGCCCGCGTTGGGTGCGCCCACCAGCCCGATCCGAAAGCGTCCTTCATGCCGCACCCGGCGCGCCTCGGACTCGGCGCGACCGCGAGCCAGCGCGGCCCGCGCGCGATCCAGACTGGAAGCGATCTCGCCCGGCCGCAGATCCTGCGAGTCGCCCTCTTCAAAATCGAGGCCGGCCTCGATCTGCACCATGGCTTCCGCGAGAGCATCGCGGGTCTGCTGCAGATCCGCGCCGAGCGCCCCACCGAGCAGCGCGGCGGCGGCTTCGACCTCAGCGGTGTCCTGGGCTTGCACCAGGGCTTGCACGGCCTCGGCCTGGGTCAGATCCAGCACCCCGTTCAGAAAAGCCCGACGGGTGAACTCGCCCGCTTCGGCGGGGTCGAGGCCGGAAGCCTGAAGCAGCGCCGCCTCCAGAGCCCGCACGACCGGCAATGAACCGGGCAGGTGGAACTCCAGCACATCTTCGCCGGTCGCGGACTGCGGCCCCGGAAAGCACCACAGCTCGACCGGGATCAGAATCCCCGGCAGCCAGCTCCATTCCCAGGCCTGCACGCCGCGCTGCCCCGCCGTGGCTGCCCAGGCCGACGCGAGCCCGGCGGGCAGGCCGTCCTGCGCCAGCGTCGCCGCGAGATCCGGCCCGGAAAGACGCAGGATCGCCCGTTCCGCCGGGCGCGGCGGCGTCGCGAGCGCCACGATGGCGGAACGACGCCCGCCGCTCATGACCGTCGCGTGGGAAGCGCGGCCTTAGCCCGTGACCGCATCACTGGGCGGAGTGCCGCCGACCGGCCACTTCTTCTTGATGTACTTCGCCTCGATGATGCCGATCAGCGAGGAGGTGATCATGTACAGCGACAGACCCGCCGCGTAGTTGTAGAGCATCACGCCGAACAGGATCGGCATGAAGGTCATGATCTTCTGCATCTGGGCCGCGTTGGGGTCGGCCGGCTTCGGCATCGACTTCTGGTGCGCGATCCACAGCACCACCATGATGATCGGCAGGAGGTTGAAGCTGGTCACCGCGCTGAACGGGAAGAAGCCCGCGACCGGTGCCCCGAAGTCGATCAGCGCGTCGGGCCGCGAGAGGTCTTCGATCCAGCCGGTGAAGGGCTGCTGACGTAGGTCGGTCGCCGAACGCAGCGCGGCGAACAGGCCGATGAAGATCGGCATCTGCAGGAAAATCGGCAGGCAGCCGCCGAGCGGCGGCGTGACCTTGTGCTCGCGATAGAGCTTCATGGTCTCTTCCTGCTTCTTGCGCGGGTCGTCCTTGAAGCGCTTGTTGATCTTGTCGAGCAGCGGCTTCACCTTCTGCATCTTCTGCTGGTACTCCTGCATCTTCAGCTGCGAACGCCGGTTGAGCGGCATCAGCAGACTGCGCACCAGGACCGTCAGCAGGATGATGGCCACGCCCCAGTTCCCGACCAGCGAATGGAACAGGTTGAGCATCGCCATAATCGCCGGCGCGACCCAGCTGGTCAGGAACATCTTGTAGAAGAAGCTGCTGCCGTAGTCGGCCGCGTCCGGGATGCCGGCCAGCGTGCCGTAGTTGCCCAGGATGCTGTTGTCCTTGGGGCCGACGTACCACTGGAAGGAGGCCTGCGCCGCCGGATCGCCCGGGCGCGAGATGTGCATCAGGAAGTCGCCGGCCACCGAGGCGCGCTTCCAGTACGGACCGCGATACCACACGCCGTTGTTCAGGCTGACCTGCTGCACGCGCATGGCCAGATCGTTGCGGATGCGCTGGACGTCGGTCTGCGCGAGCTCGAGGCGCTCGGCCAGCGCGGTATCCGTGGGGCGCTCGCCCAGCTCGTTGGCGAGCGCCTGCTCGGCGCTGCCGACGCGGCGATAGAGCGCCGCCTGCTCTTCATCCAGGCCGCTGAGGATGTCGGCCTCGCGCGCGCCGTCGTCGTAGAGGATCTCGGCGACCGCGCCCCGGAAGGTGCCCCCCAGCGGACGCAGGGCGGAGAGGAAGTACTTGGAACCTTCCACCACGTAGCCGAGGTCCGATCGCCAGCGGGCGACGGCGTCGCGACGCAGGTTGCCCGGGAGATCGCCGCGCGGGAAGTACTGCTCGAAGTCATCGACCACCCCGCTTTGCATCACGCCCACCGCGACATAGGGGTTGGGATAGAAGCTGTCCGGCTCGCGGACCATGCCACCGCCCGTACCCAGGCGCATCGACAGATCCCGCCCAGTCAGCTGATCCGTGGTGGCTTCCGCGAAGATGTCGACGTCGAAGTGGTACGCGCCCTCCGGCAGGTGCACGCGCTTGACGAAGCGCACGCCGTTCGCTGCCGTGGTCGAAAACTGCAGGGTCTGGGCGTCGCTCTGCTCGAGCTCCCAATTCGCCGCGTCGAGGCTGGAGCCCAGCTGGCCCTCGGCCTCGATCATGCGCAGCCCCAGACGCTTGCGGTAGTAGAGCGGCGAGTCGGGCGCATTGCCGCCCGGAGGCATCGCGCGCTGCGCCTTGAAGACGGTCAGCTGCTCGTCGGCGGTCGGGATGTGGTCGGTGACCTTGCTGGTCGTGAACTCCTTGAGGCGCACCTCCAGGCAGCCCGCCCCTTCGGTGGTCCACTCCGAGTGAATCAGACCGTTGTCGAGGGACACAACCTGAGCCGCTTCGCCGGCCTCGGTGAAGACCTCGGGGCGGTAGTCGGTGTTGACCTCGTTCGGGTTCTCCTGCTTGGGGGAGCAGGCGCGGAACAGAAGCCAGGCGATGATCGCCCAGAGTCCGAGCGTCAGCAGCGTACGAAGATTCATGGATTACTTGCCGACCAGAAGTCGGCTGCTCAGCGTCTCGGGCAGCTCGGGGATGGCGGCGATCTTGGCGCTGGCCGTCTCGACGTCGTAGTCGAGTCGACGCCAGCGGACGCTCTTGCCATCGAACAGCGCGTAAGCCAGGCGCTTGTCGGAGTCGCGCGGCTGCCCCACCGACCCGACGTTGATCAGGTAGCGACGGTCGGGCTCGAGCTCGAGCACGGCGTCGTGGCCTTCGGCGCGCTGGAAGGCGTCGCCCTCCGCGAACCAGCCCGGGTGATGCGTGTGGCCGTAGAAGGTCAGCCGATGGAGCGCCTTCTCGAAGTTGGCCTTCACCCGCTTGTGGTCGCCCGGCAGATTGGGCATGAGGTACTCGGCGAGCGGCTCGCAGGGGCTGGCATGCACGATGTGCACGGGCTCCATCCCGGCCGGCTCGAGTTCCATCTCCGGGCGCAGCTCGCCCAGCCAGTCCCAGATCGCCCAGTGAGCTTCGAGCTCAGGGTCGAGGGCCCGACGGGTCCAGTCAATCGCCTGGAGGGCGCGCTCGTGGAAGCCGCGCGCATCGCGGTCGTCGAGCAGCGCGGCATCGTGGTTGCCCTGCAGCGTGATCGCGCAGCGCTTCATCGCGATCTCGCAGACCTCGCGCGGCGAGGCGCCGTAGCCGATCACGTCGCCGAGGCAGACCACGTCTTGGATCCCCAGCGCGTCGAGATCCGCGCAAACGGCCTCGAGCGCCTCTAGGTTGGAATGCAGATCCGAGATGAATGCGATCATGCCCCGCAGGCCCGGCTCGGCCGAGCCGGACCGGCCATTGTCGGGACGCCGGCCCGGGACCGCAACCACCGCCGGGTGGCTTCCGTAGCTCTCCTCGCTGACTTATCTTGGGGTGCGGCGGCTGAAGATTCCGCCCTTCGACCATGCTGCGTCCCCTCTTCCTGCTTGCATTCCTCCTCGCCACGCCTCGTCTCGCCGCCCAGGGCGAGCCCGTGGAGCCTCTGCCGCAGGGCGTCGTCGCCCAGGTCAATGGCGAAGACATCGCCATGCAGGACTATCTCGAGTATCTCTACCAGCGCTTCGGCAAGCGCGGGGTGCGCGAGATGGTCGGCGATCTGCTGGTCGAGCGCGAGGCCGCCCGGTACGGCGTGGTCGTCGACGAGGCCGAAGTGGTGCGCATCGCCAACGAGCGCGAAGAAGGCATGCGGCGCGGCCAGGACGAGCAGACTTTCCTCGCCAACCTCGAGCGCAACGGCCAGGACTACGGCCTGTTCCGCAACAGCATCGAAGCCGAGATTCGCACCGAACTGCGCCTCTCCGGCCTGGTGCTGAAGACGCGCGTCGCCACCGACGAGAAGATTCAGCAGCTGTTCGAGCGCAAGCACGGCCTCGGCGGGGTGCGGATGGAGATCCGGCACATCGTGGCGATGCCCAACATCCTGCGCGCGGAAGCGGTCCGCGAGGGCGCTGACCCCAGCACGATCGACATGGAGCAGCTGCGCGCCACGGCGCGAAGCCAGGCGGAGCGGGCGCGCGAACAGCTGATCAGCGGCGCCGACTTCGCCACCGTCGCCGCCGAACTGTCGCACGACCGTGTCACCAAGGATCGCGGCGGCAAGATCGAGAACTACAACGGGCGGCTCTATGGCCCGGCCTTCCGGGGCGTCCTGGATCGCCTGCAGCCCGGCGAGCTGTCGCCGGTGGTCGAGTCCGGTGCGGGATTCCACGTGGTGGAGCTGATCTCCCGGACCGAGACCTCGCTGGCCGAAGTCCGCGACGCGCTGATCGACGAGATCCTCAGCGCCGAGCCGAACTTCCAGGAGATGACTTCGCTCCGCAACTCGCTGATCGAAGCCGCCAAGATTCGGCTGTTCTAGATCGGCGAGCCAGTCGCGACCTAGCCCGCCCGGTACAGCCGGCGGGCTTGAATCAGCTCCCAGACCGGCCGCGGCAGAGCTTCTGCCCCGGGGTCTTCGCCGCGGGCCAGGCAGGCCCGCAGCGCCGTCGAACTGAGGCCGGTCGGCACGAAGTCCAGCGTGGTGACGCGCAGCCCGGGCAGCGCCTGCCGGACCTCGACCAACTGCTCGTCCAGCGGCGCGGCTCCGGGTCGCGGTGCAACCCAGAACTCGGCAAGCCGCGTGAGCTCGTCGGCCTGCTTCCAGCGCGGCAAACCGGCCAGCGTGTCCTGCCCCATCAGCAGCGCCAGCGGGCGTTCCTCTCCGTTCGCCTTCAAGAGCTGGAGCGTGTCCACCATGTACGAGGGCGCCGGGCGCTGCAGTTCACAGAGCTCGATCCGCTCTCCGGGCCGCGCCTCGACCACGGCGCGCAGCAGATCGACGCGATCGGCGTCGGCAATCCTCGGTGCGGCGTCCTTGAAGGGCGAGCGCGCCGCCGGCAGCCAAAGCAGTTCGGCCACAGCTCCCCGGGCCTGGGCGGCCTCCGCGAGCGCCAAGTGAGCGCCGTGGACCGGGTCGAAGGACCCTCCCAGGATGACGCAACGCTCGTGCGCGGCTGAGGCCCCCATCTCGATGCCTAGCTCGTCGTGGAAGCGGAGCGCAGGATCTGCGCCGCCAGTTCGGGCTGGGGAAGCGAGGACTCTTCCCCCGCCTGCATATCACGCAGAACGGCGGTGCCGGTCGAGACTTCATCCGCACCCAGCACGACCGTGAAGGCCGCTCCCGACTTGCCCGCTTCCTTGAGCTGAGCCTTCAGCGACTTGCCGCGGTAGTCGAGCACCACGGGGCGCACGCCCGCCCGTCGCAGTTCGGAAGCCAGAGCCAGGGCCGGGCCCCGCTCGTCTTCGCTGACGGCGGCGACGTAGACCTGCGGGCGCAGCTCGGCTTCGAGATCCGCGAGGTCCTGCGCCGGCGGGAGCCCCAGCTCCTGCAGCGCGAGCTCGGTCGCCGTGAAGCCGACCGCGAAGCCCACGCCGGGAGTGGGCTGGCCACCGAACTCTTCGACCAGGCCGTCGTAACGCCCCCCGCCGCAAAGCGCCGAGCGCGCACCCAGCGGCGGATAGTGCACTTCGAAGACGGTCCGGGTGTAGTAGTCCAGGCCGCGCACGATCGAGGGGTCGATGACGGGCTCGCGGCCCAAAGCGCGCAGCGCGGCGAGAAAGCCCTCGTGATGCGCGGAGGCCTCAGGGCCGAGGACTTCAGCCAGGGCCGGAGCACCCTGATTTGCCTCGACGCAGGCCGGCACCTTGCAGTCGAGCAAGCGAAACACATTGCGCTCGAAGCGATCCTGACAGTCGGCGCAGCGCGTCGCCAGCTGCGGCCGGAAGTAGTCCTTCAGCCGCTCGCGCCAGCGATCGCGGTCTTCCGGGTCGCCCATGGTGTTGACCCGCACCTCCAGCTCGCTGCCGAAGCCCAGCGCCTCAAAGAAGCGGACCGCGAGATCCACGACCTCGGCGTCGAGCAGCGGGCTGGCGGCCCCGAACGCCTCGACTCCAAACTGGGTGAATTGCCGTTCCCGCCCCTTTTGAGGCCTTTCGTATCGGAACATCGGCCCCAGGTAGTACCACTTCTGCAGCGGAGCCTTGGCGGCGTAACCCCCGTTGACATAAGCACGTGCGACGCTCGCCGTGCCTTCCGGGCGGAAGGTGTAGGAGTTCCCGCCGTCTTCGCCGCCGGCCGCCCGGCTGGGCACCGTGAACATCTCCTTCGAGACCACATCCGAGGTCTCGCCCAGCGAACGGGTGAAAAGTCGCGTTTCCTCGAAGAACGGGGTGCGTATTTCGGCGAAGCCGCTGCTGACGGCGACGCTCCGGGCGGTGCGTTCGAGGTGCTGAATGAGGACCAGGTCCTCGGGCAGCATGTCGCGCGTGCCTCGCGGGGCTCGGAAGGTGGCCTTGGCCATGAGACCCGTCAGGATAGCCGCGCCGGCCTTGGTTGACTCCCGTCGAGGGGCCTCCTAGGCTTTCTGGACCCTTCGGGGTTCCCCCCTCCGTGGGCCTCTCGCGCCCAACAACATCATGAGCAAACTTCGCGTTCTGGCAGCCGCCACCCTTGCTGCGGCCTCCCTCTCGCTCGGCTCCTGCTCCGTGGTCGTCGCAGGTGCGAAGGCCATCGAGGACGGCGTCACCTACGTCTTCACCCCGGGCCACTACGTCCACAGCAGTGAGCCCTACGGCATGGACATGCTGTCCGCCGAAACCAACGCCAGCCTGGCGGCTGAGTACGAGGCCCGTGATCGCTCCTTCCACAAGGACATGACCGAGGTCTACGACTCGTTCAACAAGTGGTTCTTTAACTACGACAAGGACGACCCCTACGTCTACTAGGCGTACGGCCGGCTCGCCGGCCACCCTTCGGGCCACGCGGCCCGCGCACGACCCCGCTTGACGGGGTCGTGCTCTTTTTGTGCCCCCTGCTTCGCAGGTGGTTAAGAGTCCAGGTCCTGGGGGCCGTGCCAGACCACGGCCTGGCGCGGGAGCGCTGCCAGATCGAATCCGGGCAGCAGAGCGCGCGCCGACTGGGGCTGCTCTTCGACCCCGATCCCCGAGACACGGGCGATCCAGCACAGCACCTGGGATGCACTGACCCCGCATGCGCGCAGGTGCCGCAAGGAGGTGTCGCCATGACGCTTGGCAAGCCGACGACCGTCCGTGCCGACCACCAGCGGGACGTGAAGCCAGCGTGGCGGGGCGTGCCCCAGCGCCTCGTAGAGCAGAAGCTGGCGCGCGGTGCTGGGCAGAAGATCGTCGCCGCGGAGCACCTGGTTGATGCCCGCAGCGATGTCGTCGACGACGACAGCAAGCTGGTAGGCCGGCTCGGCGTCTTTCTTCCAGATCACGAAGTCGCCCAGCTGGCTCGAGGGCAGATAGGACTGCGGACCGGCGACTTCGTCGATCCAGGAAACAGTCTGCCCCGGCGGGACTGCAAAGCGCCAGGCCACCCGACCATCCGTACTGGCGGCCTGAGCCTGCGCGAGCGTGGCGAAGCGCCCTCGACAGGTACCCGGGTAGATCAGGCCTTCCTCGCCGGCGTGCGGGGCTGAAGCAGCCTGCTCGATATCGCGGCGTGAACAGATACAGGGGTAAGCCTGCCCCTGCTGATGCAGTTGATCCAGCACGGTTTGGAACTCGTCGACGCGATCGGCCTGCGTGAGCGGACCGCTGTCCCAATCGAGGCCGAGCCAGGCGAAGTCCTCGAGGATGGACTCGGTGGCCCCGGCGCGAACGCGCGGGCCGTCGAGATCTTCGATGCGCAGCTGCAGCCAGGCCCCTTCGCTGCGGGCCGCGAGCCAGGCCAGCACAAAGCTGCGGGCATTGCCCAGGTGCAGCACGCCGGTAGGACTGGGCGCGAGGCGCGCGCGCGGCGAAGACGGAGAGCGGGCCATGCGCTTGCATCCTAGTGTTGCGCCGGAGACGAGGCCGCCAGCTGATCCGGCACCCAGGCCAGCACCACCGGCCGCACCTCTTCGACCCCGGCCTGCTGAAACAGCCGCGCGCACTCGCGGAAGGTGGCCCCCGTCGTGAGCACGTCGTCGATGAGGTAGACGCGGCGCAGGGGCCGCCGCTGGGCCGCACGCTGGACCCACCCCGCCTGACGCCAGGCGAAGGAACCCGCCAGGTTGATGCGCCGCGCGCCCGCCCCCAGCCCGGCCTGCGGTGGTCGCTCGCGCCGCCGCCGCAGCGGACGCAGAGTGGGCCAGCCCAGGCGCTGCGCCAGGGACTGCGCCAGTTCATCGGCCAAGTGCCAGCCCTGCCAACGACGCAGCCGCGATGCCGGCGGCGCGATGAGATGGCCGGGCGGGAGCTTGCGTGCCCGGATGGCGTGCAGCAACTGCCGGCGCAACACGGGCAAAGCCGCGGTGGAGGGACCCTGCTTGGCCTGCAAGATCATGCGGCGCAGACTGCCCTGATATTCGCCGCAGGCCAGGCCGGGTGGAAAGGGTGCCACCTCGACCGGTTGCGTGGGCCCCCAGAGCAGATCCGGGTCGCAGCCCACATCGGCCAGGAGCGGCCGGCAGCCGGCACAGAGCTGCTGGTGCGCCTGAATCCGCGCCTGCGTGCAGGCGGGGCAACGCACCCCCAACAGGGCACCGACGCTTGATGACCATCCTCCCATACAAGGAAGACGCGTCACCCGGTGATCGGTGACAGGAACTAGCGTCGTACGCCGTAGCCGCCGCCGCCGCGTGACGTTGCGGTGACCCCCAATGCCTCGCGCACCGCCCGGACATAGGCGTCGAGGGTTTCGCCCTGCTTCGGCTCGATGCCGAACAGCTCGCCGATCTCGCGGGTCAGCCCGATGTGATCTTCAAAGGTGAAGTCCTGGGCCGTCAGCTCTTGGCGCAGATGGCTGCGCATGACGCGCCGCACGTGTCCATCAAGCAGGAACATGACCAGCGCCGCGACCACCATCAGCAGACCGGCACCCCAGTACTGCTTGGTCGGAGACGGCTCGCCGGGCAGCAGAAAAGCCGCCAGCAGGAAGGTCGTGCCGCTGACAAAGTAGATCGCCGCGACCAAACTGCGGCCCTTGGCCATGACCGAAGCGCGCAGACTGGAAAGACTCTCGGGAGAGACACCGAGCACGAACTGCGCGCGGGTGCGGGGCCGCCCCCGCCCGATCGATAGGATCATGAAGACCCCCGCGATCAGATAGCAGACCAGACCGAGGACCATGTAGTCCACGTCGAGGGTCTGCGACAGATCTTGCGCGGCGAGCAGCAGCACCCTCGAATCGTAGCTTCGCAGCCCCCCCGTCCACAAGCAGACCTTGTCCACCCCACGCGATCAGGCCATCCAGCAACTTCAGCGCTGCCTGAAGCAGCGCGGGATCGCGGATGCACGCGTCCTGCGGGTCTTCCGTGAGGTGCCGCGGGATCGCTTCTGCCTTCCGGGCGACCGGCCGCGGGCCTTCGAGGACGAGGTCCTTCCGCTGTCCGCCGGGGTCACGCTTTCCCAGCCCAGCGTGGTGGCGGCGATGCTGCAGGCCTTGAAACTCGAACCCGGCGACCGGGTGCTCGAGATCGGCTCCGGCAGCGGGTACAGCACGGCGCTCCTGTGCGAGCTCGCCGGCTCCGTGCGCGCCATCGAGGTGGACCCGATCTGGGTGGAACGCTCCCGGAAGTCGCTGTCCGCCCTGGGCTATGCCAACGCGCAGATCTTCCTCGGCGACGGACGCCTGGGCGATTACGACCACGCCCCCTACGACGCGATCATCCTGCACATGGCGGTGCCCTATGTGCCTCCCGCGCTCCTGGATCAACTGGCGGTCGGCGCACGCCTGGTGGCGCCGGTGGGCGCCGGCGTCCAGGAACTGCTGGTCTACGAGGCCGACACGCAGGGCGCGAAGCTGGTCGAGACGCTGTTCCCGGTGCGCTTCGTTGCGGCGCGCTCCCGAGACCAGAGCTAGGCCGCCCAACGCTGTTCGCTCCAGTGGCGCTGCGCCCGACGCGTCCGCGAGCGGTTGCGCCGTCGCAGTTCGCTGAGCTGCCTGCGCGCCGCCAGAGCGACCTGCGAGACCGCCTGCCAGGGGCGCGCGGCGTCCGCGGTCACCAGGAAGGCGCTGCCGTGCAGCGGACGAACCGCCAGAGTGGCCCGGCAACTGGGATCGTGCGCGGAGCGCGACTCCAGGCGCAACTCGGCGCGACTGACGCGCGTCGCGAGCCGGGCGAGGGTCTGGCGGAGGCGCGCCTCACAGGCGCGCGCCAGGCGGGAACGACGATGCGCGAACGGGCCGCGCAGAATCACCTCGGTCTTCATGTTCAAGTGCAAAAAGCAGGGGTACCGCCCTTTCACGGCTGCCCCGCAGCGCACCTCAACCGAAAAGCGCGGGCGCTATTCCCACTCAATGGTGCCGGGCGGCTTCGAGGTCACGTCCAGGACGACGCGGTTGATGCCGCGAATCTGGTTGATGACCCGATTCGAGATCGCCTGCAGGCAGGCGTGGCTGGGATACACCCAGTCGGCCGTCATGCCGTCGCTCGACTGCACCGCGCGAATCGCGCAGGCCTCCTCGTAGGTGCGCTGATCACCCATCACGCCGACCGAGCGGGCGCCGGTCAGCACCGCGAAGTACTGCCAGACCCCTTCGTGCTCGCCGCGACGCTCAAACTCTTCGCGCACGATCGCGTCGGCGGCGCGCAGCCGCTTGACGCGATCCGGCGTGCACTCGCCGACGCAGCGCACCGCCAGCCCGGGCCCCGGGAAGGGCTGACGCGCCACCATCTCTTCAGGCAGCCCCAGGACCCGGCCCAGCTCGCGGACCTCGTCCTTGAACAGCAGGCGCAGCGGCTCGACCAGCTCCATTTCCAGGTCTTCGGGCAGACCGCCCACGTTGTGGTGCGACTTGATGACCTCGGTCGCCCCGCCGTGCGCCGCGACCGACTCGATCACGTCCGGGTAGAGCGTGCCCTGACCCAGAAAGTGCGCGTTCTCAAAGCGCTTGGCCTGCTCGCGGAAGATCTCCACGAACTCGTAGCCGATCGCCTTCCGCTTCTGCTCCGGGTCGGTGACCCCGGCGAGCTTGCCGAGGAAGCGATCCTCGGCATCGACCACGGTGAGGTCGAGCTCGAAGTGGTCGCGGAAGGTGTTCTCGACCAGCTCGCGCTCGCCCGCGCGCAGCAGACCCGTGTCGACGAAGATCGCGTGGCAGCGCCGGCCGATCGCCTGCTGGCAGATGGCTCCGACCACGCTGCTATCGACCCCGCCGGACAGACCCAGCACGATCTCGCCGGTCTCGCCGACCTGTTCCGCCACGCTCCGCACCAGCTCCTGGGCGAGGTCGCCCGGAGTCCAGTCGCCGCTGCAGCGACAGACCCAGTGCAGGAAGTTGCGCAGCACCGTGATGCCTTCGCGGGTGTGCGCCACCTCCGGGTGGAACTGCAGGCCGTAGAGCTTGCGCGCTTCATCGCCGATGGCCGCTTCGGGGCAGTCGGCGGTGTGCGCGAGCCGGGCAAAGCCGGCAGGCAGCTTCTCGACCCGGTCGCCGTGGCTCATCCACACCACCGTGTCCGCCGAGACGCCGCTGAACAGACCTTCGCGGTGGTCCAGGTGCATCTCGGTGAAGCCGAACTCGCGACTTTCGCCGGGGACCACCGCCCCGCCCAGATGCTCACACAGCCACTGCATGCCGTAGCAGATGCCGAGGATGGGCACGCCGGCCTCGAGCACGGCCTCGCTCATCGTGGGCGCGCCCTCGAGGTAGGCGCTGGCTGGGCCGCCGGAAAGGATGATGCCCTTGAGATCCTCGCCGAGGTGTTCGTGCGCGCGGTGCGCTGGGACCACTTCAGAGAAGACCTGGTGTTCACGGACCCGCCGCGCGATCAGCTGCGTGTACTGGGATCCGAAGTCGACGATGAGGATGCGTTCGTGCATCGAAGCGAAGGAGGAGAAAGGGGCGGCGCGACGAGGACGGGGATTACTGGTGCATCCAGTAGTTGGGCGCTTCCTTGGTGACCTTGACGTCGTGCGGATGCGACTCGCGCATCCCGGCGCCGGTGATGCGCACGAAGCGCGCCCGCGAGCGGAAGATCTCGAGGGTCTCGGCCCCGGCGTACCCCATGCCGGCGCGGATGCCGCCGACGAACTGGTAGACGAAGGGCTGCAGCGGGCCGCGGCTGGGGACCATGCCTTCGATCCCCTCGGGGACCAGCTTCTGGTTGTCGTGCACGCTGGCCTGGCCGTAGCGGGCTTTGCCGCCCTCGACCATCGCCGCGAGCGAACCCATGCCGCGCACGGCCTTGAAGGAGCGGCCCTGGTAGAGGAAGCTCTCGCCGGGCGACTCGTCGGTGCCGGCGAGCAGCGAGCCCAGCATGACGCAGGTCGCCCCGGCGCCCAGCGCCTTGACCGCATCGCCCGAGTGGCGGATGCCGCCATCGCCGACCACCGGCACGTCCTCGGCGGCGCAGACCTGGCTGACCTGGTCGATCGCCGTGAACTGCGGCACCCCCACCCCGGCCACGACCCGGGTGGTGCAGATGGAACCCGGCCCGATGCCCACCTTGATGCCGTCGGCGCCGGCCTCGATCAGCGCCTCGGCGGCCTCGGCGGTGGCGATGTTGCCGGCGACGATGTCGACCAGATCGCGGCGGCGCAGCTCGCGGACCGAGTCGATGACGTTTCGGCTATGACCGTGCGCCGTGTCGATGACCAGCACGTCAACGCCGGCCTGGACCAGGGCCTCGGCGCGGTCGTAGTCGTGGACCCCCACCGCGGCGGCGCAGATCAGCCGGCCCTCGGCGTCCTTGGCGGCCGCCGGGAACTTCTCGGTCATGGTGATGTCCCGCTTGGTGATGAGGCCCTCGAGCTCGCCCTGTTCGTCGACGATCAGCAGCTTCTCGATCTTGGCGTTCTCCATCAGCCGGCGCGCTTCCTCGAGCGAGGTGCCGACCGGGGCCGTGACCAGCTCGCGAGTCATGATCTCGGCCACTTTGTGGTCGTCGCCGCCCTGGAACTGCAGATCCCGGCGGGTGAGGATGCCGACCACCTGCTCGCCTTCGAGGACCGGGAAGCCGCTGATCCCGTGCTCGTTCATCAGGCTGCGGGCCTCGGCGATGGTGTCGCCCGGCTCGAGGGTGAGCGGATCGGTGATGATCCCGTGGGCCGAGCGCTTGACCGCGTCGACCTTGGCCACCTGCTGCTCGATCGAGAAATTGCGGTGGATCACGCCGATCCCGCCCTGCTGGGCCAGCGCGATGGCCATCCGCGACTCGGTGACGGTGTCCATGGCCGCCGAGGCGACCGGGATGTTCAGGCGGACGTTGCGCGAGAACAGAGTGCGGGTGTCGGCCTCGGTCGGGAGGATGTCGGACTCCTGCGGCAGCAGGAGGACATCGTCGAAGGTGAGGGCGAGTTGCAGGTCCATGGCCCATTGTACGGTGGCGCGAACCTCGGGGTCCATGCCCTATAATCCCCTTTCTGCCCGGGGCCATCCCCCGCACGAGAAGTCCTTCTCTGGATCCTCACTGTGCCCTCCACAAAGTCGGAATCCCTGCCCTTCGGCCTGAACGCCGAGGCCCTCACCGCGCTCCACTCGATCGCCGAGCGCGCGCTCGCCCAGACCGCGCACATGATCTGGGAAGCGAACCACCGCCCGGACGCCGAGACCACCGACCCCAAGGTGGGCGGTCACCCGGCGGCGTGTACCTCTTCGCTGCATCTGTGCACCGCGCTCCATCTGGTCGCGCGCCAGCCGCAGGATTTCTGGTGCGCCAAGCCGCACCTGGCGCCGCTCGATCACACCCTGCACTACCACAGCCGGGTGTTCCGCAACGCCGACGGCAGCTGGATGGACGATGCTACCGCCGAGGGCGCGATGCACCGCCTGCGCAAGTTCTCGCAGGACGGCGAGCCGGTCTTCCAGAGCTACCACGCGGCCAGCGACCCGGACAACTGGCGCATCCTGCCCAGCGGCACGGTCGGCATCCCGCCGGTCAACGCCGGCTACGTCGCGCTGATGCACCGCTACCTCGTCGACCGCGGTCTGATCGAGTCGCAGGACCCGCACTTCTGGTGCCTGCTCGGTGACTCCGAGTTCCGCGAGGGATCGCTGATGGAAGCGATCACCGACTTCGCCGAGCGCGAGATCGACAACATCACCTGGATCGTCGACTACAACCGCCAGTCGCTCGATGGCACCCGGCTGGTCAACGCTGAGGGCCTCGGCGGCAACGATGATGTCCGCATCGAGGGCATGCTCGAGGCGAACGGCTGGGAGGTCATCCAGCTGCGTCACGGGCACTTCCGCGAAGATGTGTTCGGCCGCAAGAACGGCGGCAAGGAGCTGCGCGCCGCCTTCGAGGGCGGCCTGACCGACTACGAGTTCCAGGGTCTGCTGTGGAAGCGCGACGCCGCGCTCACCCGCGAGACCCTGACCGCGCGCGCGCCGAAGGCCGAGAAGCTGCTGGCCGAGCTGAGCGACGAGGAGGTCGTGCGGCTGGTGACGGATCTGGGCGGTCACGACTTGGTCAACATCCTGCGCGCCTTCGAGACCGCGCGCGCCAGCACCCGCCCGGTGCTGATCGTGGCCCACACCGCGAAGGGCTTCGGTCTGTCGAACTTCGCCCAGCCCGGCAACCACTCCTCGCTGCCGGACGAGGGCGAGGTCGCGGAACTGCTCGCGCATCAGGGGCTGTCGATGGAGAACCCCTATGACCGTGCCGGCGACTGGGACGCCGACGGCCCCGAGCTGCAGCTGCTCGCGGCGCGGCAGGAAGCCGTCCGCGCCGGCATCGAAGAGCTCGAAGGCGTCGCCGAGACCAACCGCAAGGCCTTCGCCGAGCGCCTCGCTCCCACGCTGCCGCTGCCCGAGGATCTCGGCATCAACCTCTCGATGATGCCGATTGTCCACACGCAATGGATGTGGGGACAGGTCGCCGGCAAGCTGGTGCGGATCGGCACCCACGACGAGTTCCAGAAGGCGGGCGTCGACATGGGCCGCGACCTGAGCGAGGACGAAGCGCGCTGGGCCGAGGCCGCGGACATGGTGCTGACCATGTCGCCGGACGTCGGCACCTCGACCAACATCAACCCGACCATGGACGGCAAGATCTATGGCCCGGAGGTCGGCGAAGACCTCGAAACGCGCCTCGAATGGTCCGAACGCGGTCGCCCCAAGCTGCACCAGTCGCAGGCGGCGACCTCGCGTCACGTGCGCTTTGAGATCGCCGAACAGGCCGCGATGTCGGCCGCCGGTTCCTTCGGCAAAGGCGACGACTACTTCGGCGTGCCGCTGCTGCCGATGATGACGGTCTACGACTTCTTCATCAAACGCGCGCTCGACCAGTTCTACTACAACGTCTACTGGCGCGCCGGCTTCCTGTGCGTGGGCACGCCCTCCGGGGTCACGCTGTCGCCCGAAGGCGCGCAGCACTCCTGGAAGTCGGATATCCAGATGCCGTCGATGCTCAGCTGGGAGCCCTTCTACGCCAAGGAGATGGAGTGGATCCTGGCCGAGTCGGTGCGGCGTCACGTCACCGGCGACAACGAAGACCGCGAGGGCGTGGTCGTGCGCGGCGTCACGATGGGCGTGCCGCAGAAGCCTTTCCTGAAGCACTTGCGCGCCCAGACGCAACACCAGGTGGACGGCAAGCCCAAGCAGGATTTTGAGATCCTCAGCGCAGTCCGCGAGGACGTGCTGGCCGGCGGCTACTGGCTGATTCACCATGAGGGCCAAGACGGCTATCAGCCGGGCGACAACGTGGTGCGCATCCTGTCCATGGGCGGGCCCACCATCGAGGCGCTGACCGCCGTCGAGCGTCTGCGTGAAGTCGGCATCTACGCCGACCTGCTGGTGGTCACCTGCGCGGATCTGCTGCTGGGCCGCTTCGCCGAGCGCGATGACTTTGCCCAGCTGCGCAAGCTGGGCGTCCGCGGCGACCTGCACTTGGCGCCGGAAGCCGGTCAGACGGCCGGCGAAGTGCGCACTCTGGCCGGCCGTTGCGTGCCGATCGTCTCGGTCGTCGATGGCGAACCGGGCCTGCTCGACAACGCCGGTTCGATCGTGGGCGTGCCGCAGGTCTCGCTGGGCGTGAAGAAGTTCTCGAAGTCCGGCCGACCGAAGGAGATCTACGGCTACCACGGCATGGACGCCGAAGGCATCTTCCGCGCCTGCGGCGAAGCGCTGTCGCGCGCGGCGCTGCGCGAGGTCAAGGTCAGCGGCCCCGCCGCGCAGGCGCTGCAGCAGGGTGGCTTCCCCGCCCCGCCGCAGGACTGGCGCAGTCTGTGGCCCTACGAGTTCTAGGCCGCGCCAAGCTGGCCCGTGCCTAGTCGGCCCCGCGCGAGAGCATCACAATCCGGCCGCCGTAGCCGGAAGCGAAGATCTCAAGCGTGTTGTTCCGGCCGTCGAACTCGCCCGCGCAAAGCCAGTGGCCCTTGTCGCGGTCGACAAATAGCACTTCAGTCTGCCAAGCCTGGCCGGGCGCGCGAGTCAGAAGTTCAACCCGACCGCTGTAGCCGAACAGCGCGAGGCATTCCTGCTGCGGATCGGGATGGAAGCGACCGGCTGCCAAGCCACGCGGCCCGTGCGAACCGGAGTAGACCAGCTCGGTCTGCCATCCCGAAGCCGTACGCTCATGGCGAAACACCCTTCCGTCGTCGGCGGTGCTGTACACGACCCGGCCATCCGATCCTGCCGCGAGACGTCCACGCCCCTGTCCGACCTGGTGGATGAGCGACCACTGCGGACCGCCGGCGTCGAATCGCAGCTCCCGGATCGCACCATCGCGTGCCGCCGTAATGATCGGACTCCGACCGGATTCATCGGCCGACAGAACTAACGCGTCGCGGATCCGCGCCTGAAGCGGCCCCAGTTCCTCGCTGACCCATTCCCCATGCTCGCCGGTCGGGCTGACCCGATACCAAGCCCCCGGCCGCGTAAAGACGAGAACCTCGGGTGAGTCATTGCGCGGATCGAATTCGCCTGCAACCACGGTATGCAGCTCCTTGCCCGGGAAAGCGGCGATCCGGCGCGCGTCTAGGCCGCCGTCGTGATAGGCGCGCAGCTGGTAGAGCCGACCCGCGGCGCCGCCGGTATAGACCTCAGGGCCAGCGACTCGCGGATCCGCCTCGCCCTGCGCCAGCGCGCCGAGCCAGACGCCGTCGCGCAGGATCGGGAAAGGAGTCCACTTGCCGCTGTATGAAACGAGAACCCAACAGCGGCCGAGATCATCGAGCCCGAAGAGCTCTTGCGTCGCGTACTGCGGGAAGAATGAGAACGGCTTGACCGTCCAAATCCCTGTCTTGTCGTTGTCGATCACGAGCGAGGCCTCCCAGTCGGCCGAGGCGGAGGAAAGCCGCGCATGGATCTTCGCCGGATCCGCGTCGACTGCCTTGCTCCATGAGTGATCGGCCACCGTCGTGGAGGCAGCCGCGCCCGAACCAGAAGAAGGGGTGCCGGTTGGGCTCGCACACGAGGTCACCAAGCCGAGAAGGAAACAAAAGTAGAAGGATCTGCGCATCAGACTCACCAGTCGAGCTGGAACTCCACCATGACATACACTTGGCGAGGGGCTCCCGCCACGAGACCGCCGCCGAAGAACCCGCCGCGGCTATGGACTTCCCACTCGGTGTCGAACAGGTTTGTCGCGCCGCAGGCAAGGGTCACGCCAGCCGCTTCGGTCACGAAGACCTCATGGGCGATCCGTGTGTCCCAAATGGTCCACCCGTCATTCTCGCCCAGGGTACCGTCAGCACTCTCCGTCTTGGTGTTCGCGTCGTCCGAAAAGCTGGGGCCGACATAGACGCCACCCAACGACCATTCGGTCTGGCGAAGCGGCTGCCACCACAGACGCCAGGACGCTTTGTTCTCCCACGCATAGGGCGTCTCGTTGCCCGCGTTTGGCCCCTCCTGCAATTCGGAATCCTGCAAGGTCCACGACCCCCACACGCCCCAACCCTCGAGCGCGTCATTCCAGACCCCAGGCTCCCACTCCACCACGAAGTCGACGCCGGTCGCTTTGATGGCGCCGAGGTTTTCGTAGAAACCGCTGTAGAAGACTCCAAAGTCATCGAATTCGGCCCGCCAGAGAGCCGCACTGGCATGCAGACCGTGGAAGTTCTGAACTCGACCGCCGAACTCGAGGGCCCGGCCGCGTTCGAATTTCAGCTCCTCTGAGGGGCTCGTTGTATATGCGTAGCCCCAGACCTGGGGAGCGCGAAAACTCTCATTGTAGTTGGCGAATACGGCCG
This sequence comes from Planctomycetota bacterium, assembly GCA_002705055.1. Classification (GTDB taxonomy): domain Bacteria; phylum Planctomycetota; class UBA1135; order UBA1135; family UBA1135. The sequence continues at coordinate 11,166 of PAHY01000006.1, read as the reverse complement.
TGCTCTCTGAGGTCTTCCAGGACAAACTCGCCGCCGGAAGCAGCGCTGAGAAGTCGTCGTCGTAGTGCATTCCCGACACGGAGTCGAATCCGCCAGTCTGCGGCACGGCTTCGGCACGCACCCCGATCACGGCCTGCACGGAGTCGTTGAATCGGATCGTATCGTCGATGTGCGCAGCCACCACCGTCGACCGGAACCCCCAGTCCTGGGAAACCGTCCGCGCCCCGCCACCCGGCCAGGCTTCGCTGGTGATCCGGTAGCTCGGCAGCCATTCTCGGTGCAGCTTCAAGCCGCCATGCAACTGGTGCCGGGCCCCGGCCCACCCGAAGCGGCGCTCGGCGCGGGCCGCGACAGTCGCCCAGTAACTCTCGTCCTTCCAGTCACTCAGAGTGGCCGGCGCCCCGAAATGTGGGCGTTGGGCGCGAAGGTGGCGGGTCGTCCCGCTCAGGGCGAGGGAGAGTTCGCCCCAGGATTCCTCGCCAAAGTCGCGATGAACCACTGAATCAATCGCGCCGCGTGAGCCGCGGAAGCGATTGGCCGGCCGGCCGTTAGCCCAACGGTCGGCATCGAAAGCCGCCCGGGTCAAGCCGCCCGGCGCGTCGTGGTCATTCTCAAACCAGGAAACGCTTGTGGAGACACGAGTTCGCTCATCCAAACGCTGGTCGAACCGCAAGTGCAGGTCCTTCTGGTCGAAGGGAGCACCGCGCCGAATCCCGTCGCCAGAACGGTCTGTGAAAGTCGCCCGGAAGCCTCCGCCGTCGCCGTCGCTAGCGCCATAGGACATTGTGCTGGCCCGAAAGTCGTTGCTGCCAATCCACTGCTGGAACCGCAAAACTGCGCCCTGAGTCGGGACCGGTTCGGTCAGGAAGTTGAGGACTCCGCCGACCGTGTTCGGCGAGTAACGCACCGTGTGGCCGCCACGGATCAGATCGACGGCATAAACCCGCTCAGGCGACAACGGCAGGAACGAGAATGCCGTCCAGCCATACGGCAGCGCCGCAGCCGGTGTTCCGTCGATCAGAACATCGACATACTCAGTCAAGCCATCGTCCGGCAAGCCGCGGGTCGAGAAACTCGGCGCGGCCGCTTCGCCCCCGTTATAGGGCCGAGTGCTCATCGCCGGAAAAGTCTGCACCAGATCGTTCAGATCGCGTGCGCCGATCCGCCGGATTTGCTCGGGAGTCAGGACATCGCGGGATGCGGGATGATCGAGTGAAACTCGCGGGATCGTCTGCCCCTGCCAGGTTCCCAGCACGACCACCTCGGGCACTGAAACCGGATCTTGGGGGTCCCGCCGCGGCTCCTGCTGCTGCCCCGAAAGCGGATTCGCCAGGACTGTCAGGCTAACCAAAAGGAGGACGCGAAGAGATCCGCAAAGGTGAGGTCGTACCTTTCACGTGGGTCTGCATGACACAGAGGTTTGCATGAGGCGAGGGAGACGCATGTGGCGCCGCTCAGTTCAAACGCTGTGCCAGGCCCGCCGCCGACGAAAGCGCAGGAATTGTCCCTGAAACGGAACGCTACTCGACCATCCGCATGTCCGCGACGGACTGCGTGAGTTGCTCGACCTCGAAATCCTCAAGCGCGTAAAGGTGTGGCAGACCGTGCACCCGCGCCGCGCGGCGATTGTTGGCCAGCACGGCACCCAGATCGATGCGGAAGCTGCCCTCTTCGAGGCCGACCTCGAAGGTGTTCTGCAGCTCGCCAAAGCGCTGTTCGCCTTCCGGGGTGTTGGCAAAGCCGATCACGTCCGCGGCCTCGAGGCCCAGCATCGTGAAGACCCAGGAGTCGCCGGCAAAATCGGGGACCAGGCCAGGCTCGGGCATCACCATGCGCCAGCGCCCGCTGGCTTCCACCTCGCGTTCGGAGTCGCTGATCGCCTCGACCTGCACCTCGGGGTCCAGGACGATGCGCCAGGATTCGCGACCGATGTGGTCCGTGCGCTGCAGGAAGCGGATCTGCTCTTCGCCGACCGCGGTCAGGAAGCGGGTGTCGCACCAGCGCACCGGGTCTTCCGGCGGCAGATAGACCGCGTTGCTGCGATAGACCTCGTTGTCTTCGGCGCGCCGCACGTAGAACTGCACGATCGGCTCGCCGCCGTCGAGCACGTCCTGACCGCGCAGGCCGCCGATCAGCACATGGGCCAGCAGCTGGCCTTCGTCGGACCACACCTCGATGCCGATGGCCTCGCCTTCGCGCAGCTTGTACGTGGCATGCGAGTCGGCCTGAACCGATTCGAGATTGCGCGTCTCCAGCGCGCGCAGCGACTCGATCAGCCGCCCGAGCTTGATCACATCCGCGGGGTGATCGAATGCCTCGGGGACGACCCAGCGCGGGCGGCCGCGGTCGAGCACCTTCTCGACCTGCACGGCCTCGCCCCCCAGCGCCGGTGTGATCCGGACACGCCCGATCTCGACGTCCTGGCGCAGCTCGGGCAGCAAGGGGCGCACCGTCGCCAAAGTGCGCGCGTGCGCGTCGCCCTGCCAGGGCTTCTCGATCACCAGCGTGAGCGCGAGCAGCACGAGGAAGACCAGCCCCAGGACGCGATTGCGCGTGCTCATGAGCCTGCCCCCTGACGATAGGCGCGTCCGGCCAGCACGCGTTGGCGGGCGAAGTGAGCGAGCGCGGCGATCAGCAGCAGAATCGGCGGCAGCAGCACGTTGGTCCAGGCGATCCAGCGTTCCATACGATCGCGTGCCTGGCGGGCCTCCTTGTCGCGGGCGCGGGTCTCGACCTCGGTCTCCGCCGGGCCGCCCGCCGCGGCGAAGGCCTCGGCGTAGAAATCGCGCAGCGGCCGCAGAGCACGGCCGCGCGTGCGCAGCGTGATGAGGCGCTCGTCCGATGCCAGCCAGTCGACCAGGTTCTGTGCGAGCTTGCGGTTGGAAGCAGCGGCCTGCAGCGTGGGATTCTGGAACAGGTCGGTATCACCGATCACGACGAGCAAGCCTTCCGGTGCGCCCGCCGCGAAGGAACCGCGCAGCGCCACCGCTAGATCAAAGGCCTGCACGGTCTTCTGCCGCGCCGCCTGAGCATCGATCAGCTGCACATTGGCCCGGCTGATGTCGAGCCGAGTGTCGGCCGGCAAAGCGCGCGCCTGCGGTGAGCTGCGCAGCAGCACCTCGGCAGTCAGGCCAAGTTCATTCTGCTTGTAGACCACCGGGTGAGCCCAGATCAGGTCGACTTCGTCGAGCTGCGCGGTGACGATGTGACTGGCGCTCAGGCCCGCGCCGCGCACCACCGGATAGAGCGCATACGGCGCGTAGATCGGGTTGCGAATCGGCTCGCCGTTGGGGCCGCGCACCACCTGGACATCGACCGGCACCGAGCGGCATTCCGGATCCCAGACGAAGTGCGGGTGCACGGTGATCCCGTACTCCTGCAGCCAGCCATCGACCCCGGTCACCAGGCCGGTGGTGCCGAAACCGGCGGCCTGATCGACGATCTCGTGGTCGACCAGCATCAGCACTCGGCCGCCGCTCTCGAGGTAGGCCCGCAGCGCCTGGACCTCGTCCGGCGTGAGGTCCTGCGGGCGCCCGACGACCAGACCGACGAGGTCTTCGGGAATCGGGTACTCGGCGCCCACCTGCGGCAGATCGCGCACGGCGTAGCGCCCGGCCAGGATTTCGCGGAACTCCTCGAAGATCCGCTCCGGCGAAGCGACCTGATCCACCCCGGGCACCGGCGGCGCCAGCAGCGGCTCGCGCGAGAAGAAGCCCAGGACCGGTCGTCGGTCACCCTGCAGAAGCGCGGCCAGACGACTGGCGAAAGCGAACTCAAACTCGTCCGGCACCACGAATGGAATCAGCTCGCTGCGGTCCAGATAGCGCAGCTCCAGCCCCTGATAGAGCTTCTCAACGCTGACCCCGCCGACGCGGGCGTCGGTGATGGTGACCGCTTCAATCCCCAGGTGCTCGGCGTCGCGAGCAGCGAGCAGATCGGTGGTCGGGTCGACCGTCTCGACCGCTACCTTGTCGCCGCCGATCGCTTCGATCTCGGCGAGGCGATCCTGAATGCTGAGGCGCTGCGGCAGCAGATGCTCGGCCCCTTCGACGTCGCGGTTGAAGTAGAGCTTCAGCTGCAGCCGGTCGTCGAGATTCTCGACCATCTCGACCAGCGCAGGCGACAGGGTGTAGAGCGACTCGGAGGTGAGGTCGAGGCGCGCGCGCACCCGCTGCGCCAAGGCGACGGCCAGGACCACGATGCCGAACAGCAGCGCGGCCGACCAGAGCGCCTGACGGCGGGCCTGGAAGACGCGGCTCATCGGAACCTCCGGTTCTCAAGAACGAGGCCCATCAGGCACAGGAAGAGCGCGGTGAAGCCGAGGAAGTAGGCCAGATCCCCGAACGCGAGCACGCCGCGCGCGAGGCCCTGGAAGCGCTCCCGCAGATCGACCGCGAGCAGCACCCGCGCCGTGCCGGAGGAGACCGGAACAAAGGGCAGCAGCAGCGAGGGCAGGTTGAGCGCCGCGAGCAGCAGGACGCCCAGCAGCCAGGCGACGATCTGATTCGAAGTCAGCGCCGAGAGGAACAGACCCGCGGCGAGGCAGGCCCCGCCGAGCAGGAGAGCACCCAGATAACCGCCCCAGACCGGACCCCAGTCCAAGGGCCCGAGCCAGGCCACCGTCAGCGGCACCAGCCCGGTAGCGAGCAGCGCCAGGGCCAGCAGAGCCAGCGCCCCCAGCCACTTGCCCAGCACCAGATCGCGCACCCGGAAGGGGTAGCTGAACAGCAGCTCTTCGGTGCCGGAGCGGCGCTCTTCGGCCCACATGCGCATCGTGATCGCCGGCGCGATCAGGATGAGCACGAGCGGCAGGAGCGCGAAGAAGCTGCGCAGATCGGCGCGGCCTTCGGCGAAGAACCCGCCGAGGACGAAGAAGAACAGCGCGGTGAGCACCGGCAGAGTCGCCAGCACTACGTAGGCGATCGGCGAGTCGAAGGCCGCCGCGCATTCGCGCCGAGCCAGGAGGAGGGCGCGTTTCACTGCACGGCCTCCTCGCCCACCGGGGCATGGCGATCGAGGCCCTGGAATAGGGATTCGAGTCCGCCGGCATGCGGAGCCAGTTCGAGCAGCGCCAGGCCGGCTTCCTGCACGGCCTGAGAGAGCGCTGCCAGCTGAGCGGCGTCAAAACGCTCGACGCGCAACAGCGCGCGCGTGCTGTCGGCGCTGCCGAATGCACCGGGGCGCAGCTGCACGATCTCGGCGCCGAAGCCTTGCAGGACCGCTTCCAGCGCGGCCGGCGGCGCCTGCACCGAGAGCTGAATCAGGCGCCCCTCCCCCGCAGCGGAAAGCCGATCCAATGAATCATCGGCGACCTTGCGCCCCTGATGAATCAGCACCACGCGATCGGCGAGTGCTTCGACTTCGGGCAGGACGTGGGTCGTCAAGAGCACCGTCTTGGTGCGGCCGAGCTGCCGAATCAGCTCGCGGATCTCGACCACCTGCAGAGGGTCCAGGCCGTTGGTGGGTTCGTCGAGAATCAGAAGCGGCGGATCGTGCAGCAGCGCCTGAGCAAAGCCGACTCGCTGTCGGTAACCCTTGGAGCAGTTGCCGATCGCGCGGCGAAAGACCATGGCCAGCCCGGTCGCCTCGACCACCCGCTCGATCGCCTGTTCGCGGGTTTCGCTTTGCCCGTCGGTGCGCTGCGCCTCCCAGGCGAAGCGAAGGAAGCGGTCGACCCGCATCTCGGGATAAAGCGGGTTGTTCTCCGGCAGGTAGCCGATCGAGGCGCGTGCCGCCTGGGCGTCGCGCTCGACGTCGTAGCCGCAGATCGATGCGCGGCCCGCATCCGCAGCCAGCGAGCCGGTCAGAATCTTGATGGCCGTCGTCTTGCCCGCGCCGTTGGGGCCAAGAAAACCGACCACTGAGCCCGCCGGGATCGAGAAACTGACCCCTTGCAGCGCGCGGACCTCACCGTAGGCCTTGGCCAGACCGTCCGCGAGGACGACCGGCTGCTCGGCGCGCGCGCTGGAATCAGTCGACATCATCCAGGGAGAACGCCTCGAGGAACTCTCGGTTCGACGGATACATCGCCAGGCGATCGATCAGCATCTCGACAGCCTCGCGCGGACGCATCCGCGACAGCACCCGGCGCAGGATGTTGACCTTGCGCATGGTCTGACGCGTGAACAGCTTCTCTTCCTTGCGCGTTCCGGTGGCGGTGATGTTGATGGCCGGGAAGACGCGGCGATCGGCCAGGGCGCGGTCGAGCGTGACCTCCATATTGCCGGTGCCCTTGAACTCTTCGAAGATCACCTGATCCATCCGCGAGCCGGTATCGACCAGCGCCGTCGCCAGGATCGTGAGCGAGCCGGCGTTCTCGGTGTTGCGGGCTGAGCCGAAGAAGGCCTTGGGCTTCTGGAACACCCGCGAATCCAGACCACCAGACATGGTCTTGGAGTTCTTGCCGCCCACCGTGTTGTTGTAGGCGCGGGTCAGGCGGGTGATCGAATCCAGCAGGATGACGACCTCTTTGCCCTGCTCGACCAGGCGCTCGGCCCGGAACTGGACCATCTCGGCGAGCCGGACGTGGTTCTTGGGCTTCTCGTCCATGGTCGAGACGTAGACCTCGCCATGTTCGACGCTGCGCCGCCAGTAGGTGGCCTCTTCCGGGCGCTCGTCGATGAGCAGCACCATCAGGTGCACGTCGGGATAGAGCTCCTGAATGCTCTTGGCGATGCCCTGCAGGAAGGTGGTCTTGCCGGTCCGCGGCGGGGCTACCAGTAGACCGCGCTGGCCGCGTCCGATCGGCGCCAGCAGATCGAGGATACGCATTGACAGCTGATACTCGTGCTCGGCGGTGCCCAGCTCGTAGTGGAAGTCCGGGTCGATGACCGTGAGCTTCTTGAAGCCGGGAGCCTTGCGGCGTTCCTTGATGTCGAGGCCGTCGATGGTCTCGAGGAAGTCCATCCGCGCGCCCTGCTTGCCCTTGCCCGGCCAGGCCCGGCCGGTCAGCAGCATGCCGTTACGCAGGCCAAACTTGCGCACCATCGCGTTGGGCACGCAGGGGTCGTCCTTGCGCTCGGCCAGGTCGTGCTCGAACTGGCGCAGGAAGCCGGTGCCGTCCTTACGCAGCTCCAGGATGCCGCGCACCTGGATCTGTTCTTCGCGCTTGTCGCGCTTTTCCCGCTTTTCGGGCTTCTCGTCCTTGTCCCGCTTCGCGCGCTTGCCGCGCGGGGACTTGGCCTCGGAGGCATCGGCATCCGGGGCCACAGCCGCATCGTCGGCGGCGGTGTCCGTGGCCTCGGCCTCGGCATCCGTGGGAGTGGCTTGCGGCGCCCGGCTACCTGCCGGGCGACGACGACGACGGCGACGTCGACGCCGAACCGCTGCCTTTTCGGGCGGTTGATCTTCGGTCATCAAAGCTTCCTCCGAGGAAGCAAACACCGGGGGGCCGTCGATTCACGCGATGCGTGATAAGAAGGCCCTTCGCCGGTGGGCGGGATGGTCGGGGCGAGAGGATTTGAACCTCCGACCTCTGCGTCCCGAACGCAGCGCTCTGCCAGGCTGAGCTACGCCCCGAACCGAAGGCCGGACATTATGGGAGCGCGCTCGGGGAATGGCAAGTGCCCCGGGACGCTCCCAGCTTAGCGACCGAGATCGACGAATTGACCGGAATTCTCCTCGGCCAGCCGTCGCATCCAGGTCTTCTTGAAATCGCCGATCGCGACCGCGTGGATCGAGATGCGGCGGAACTCGTTGAACTTGCGGATGGCTTCGAGAATTTCGTCGGTGTCGACGAGCGCCCCCACCGTGGGCAGGCCATCCGAGAAGAAGAACATCGTGTCGCCGACTCCTTCGACCTCGATCGAATCATCGCGGGTCACGGCCAGCGCCACCTTTTCGTCCTGGACGCCCAGCCCGGCCATCAGCGCCGCATAGGTGTTGGTGCGCCCGGCGGAGACCCCCGCCGAGCCGCTCAGGCCGGCCGAGGCGCGGGCCTGCGCCGCCGAGCCGCCGATCGGCTTGAGCTTCTTGACGAACTCCGAGGCCGACTTCTTGTTCAGCGCATTGGCCGGGACGAGGTCCTTGCGCCAGGACTCCACTTCGCTGGCGAAGGCGTGCACGTTGAACATCACGTTGCCTTCCAGCCCGTCAATCGCCTGAACCAGCTCCTTCTTGAGGATGTCCATCTTGGCGAACTGCGTGTGGCCGGCCTGGCGGAACTTCTCCCGCTCGAGCACCGCGTCCTCCATCGAACCCGAGACGTCGATCACGAACACGACCTCGCGGCTGGGTGTGGCGATGCCGGCGAAGGCCGCGCTGCCTTCCTTGGGCACGTAAAGCGCCGCGGTCTTGGCGCGGGCCTCGCGGCGCTCGGCCAGCTTGGCGTCGCTGGGGATCTCGAAGCGCTCCTGCGCGTTCTCCCACCAGCGGCCCCACTGTTCGGCGTCGGCGCCGAACTGCAGGTCGGTGATCTCAAGGAGAGTCGGATAGATGTGCTGCAGCACCAGCCCTTCGCCGTTCTGCCAGGTGTCAATCAGGGCCGGAATCGCGTCCTTGTGCCGCAGCGTGCGAAAAGCCAGGCAGGAGGCCACCTGCACGCTGGTGTCCTCGTCCTTCAAGCCTGCCAGAAGCGGCGGCATGCACAGCTCCAGCTGCGGCTTGCCCATCTGCACGATCGACTCGATCGCCGCGACGCGCACCAGCGGGTTGGGATCCTCGCCCGCCAGGGTCACGATCTGCGGCAGCGACTCTTCGTCGTTCATATTGCCAACCGCGCGCACCGCCCAGAGCCGGACCCCGTCCTCCTTGTGCTCGAGGTGCGGGCGCAGCAGCGGGAGGAACTCTTCCCACTTGCCCTTGGCCGCGCAGCGCAGGATCGGCCCGAGTTGCTCTGCCGGCTTACCCTTCTCGACAATCTCCAGCATGGGCGCGCGCGCCTCGGGCGAGGGCAGCTGGGCCAGCACCTCGGCGGCAGCCGCCGCGACCGCCGGCTCCTTGTCCTTCAGGACCTTGAGCAGCTCCTTGGCGACGCCGGGATCGTCGATCTTCTCGAGCGAGCGCACGAACTCCACCCGCTCGACGGTTTCCTTGGCCTTCTTGAAGTAACGCTTGAAGTCCTTGACCGCCGGGTCGGTCTGCGCGGCGGCGGGACTTGCCAGGAGAGCAAGGGATGCGAAGAGGGCTAGAGAAATCCAGCGCATGGATGTCTAGGATAACGCCCCATGCAGCTCAGTCTGTCGTCCCACCTGCTGGTCTACGGCCGGTGCGAGCCCGAAGAACTCGTTACCGCCCGGGCGGCAGGGATCACGCAACTGGAGCTGTGGCTGGCCGAGCCGCACCTGCCCTGGCGGCAGCTGGATGCCTGCGAGGCGCTGCGCGCCCGTCTGGCCGATCTGGGCCTGGAGGCGGGCTCGGTGCACTTGCCCTTCTACCCCTCGGTCCCCGAGCTCCTTGAGCAGGGCGCGAAGTGGTCGCTGATCGACCCCGATCCGCAGCGGCGGGCCGAGGCCCTGGCGGGAGCGCGGCTGGGCATGCAGGCCGCGGCCGCCCTCGGGGCCCGCCACGCGGTCCTGCACCTGGGCTGGCAGCGCGACGCCTGGGGCCCGGATGAGCACGCCTTGGCCCGCGAGGCGGTCCACGATCTGCTCTCGAACCCGCCGGCGCCGGAGGTCCAGCTCTGCCTGGAGAACATCATCTCGAGCGGCACCCGCGCCGGCGCCCTGGTCGAGCTGCTCGACGAGCTGGATCCGGAAGGCCGGGCCGGCATCTGCCTGGACCTGGGCCACGCGCATGTCGACGGCGGGGTGCTCGACGAGCTCGAGCAGGCCGCGCCGCGGCTCTGCCACCTCCATCTGCACGACAATGATGGCCGGAGCGATGCCCACCTCGCTCCGGGGCAGGGCACGATCCCCTGGGCCCAGGTGCTCGAGCGGCTGCACGCGGCCGGCTATCAGGGTGCGGGCGCCCTCGAAGTGCGCGACCTCAGCCGCGGCGCGCGGCCACCGGCGGAAGTGCTCGCCGAAACCCTGGCCGCGAGTGCCGCCGTCCTGCCGGGGATCGCCCACCCGGCCTCCTCCCCATGACCACCTCCACCACCGAACGCGCCTGGCTGCGCGGGCAGTACGACAGCGTCGAGCTCACCCCGGAGGCCAGCGCCCGGCGCTACGCGCGCGGCCTGCATCCGGATACCGCAGGCTGGCTGCGGGTGCATTCGGATTCTCCGCCGCCGCGCGAGATCACCGAGTTCTTGCTCGAACTCGGGGTACGGGTGCCCCGCCTGGGCCTGTCCATGGACACGGTCTATCTGGTCGAAGACCTGGGCGATCTGCATCTGGAGCACCAGCCGATTCCGGCTCACTACGCCGCCCTGCTCGGCGTGCATCGGCGCTACTTCCTGGCCGAACTGCCGTCCGGGCATCCGAATCGCGCGCTTGCTCTCGATGTCCTGCTGTTCCGCCGCGAGCTGCGCATGTTCGCCACCTCCAGCCTCGCGACGCGGCTCGCTCCGCAGCTTGATGAAGCCAGCAGCCAGGAGATCCTCACCGCGCTGGATGCGCTGGCGGCGATGGCCGCCGAAGGTCCGCAGGCGCTGCAGCACCGCGATCTGCATGCGCGCAACGTGCTGATCCACGAGGGACAGCTGGTGTTGATCGATCATCAGGACATGCGGCGCGGCCCGCTCTTCTATGACCTCGCTTCGCTGATGACCGACGCCTACGTCGACCTCGACGCCGACGTTCGCGCGGTGCTCGAGGCCGAGCGGATCCAGCTCGGCGAGATCGCCGGTTTGGACGCGCGCGCCTGCGCGAACCAGTATCAGCGCACCGCGCTGCAGCGGGTGCTGAAGGCGCTCGGCACCTTCGGCAAGCTGATCGGCGAAGGGCGCGATTCCTACCGCCAAGCCGAGCAGCGCGCGCTCCGCCACGCTCGCGCCCTGCTCGCCGCGATCGAAGCCGAGGACACCGAGGCCTGGCGCAGCCTGGCCCCGCTTGGCCGGGTAGCCGCGCTGCGGGCGGACGAGGCATGAGTCGCGCTCTGCTGCTCGCCGCCGGCAAGGCCACCCGACTGGGTGCGCTGCGCGACCGCTACGCGAAGGCCTGTGTGCCGATCGCCGGCACCACCCCGCTGCGCTTTGCCATCGAAGCGCTGGCAGCAGCCGGGGTCCGCGAACTGGTGATCAATCTGCACTGGCAGGCGGAGCAGGTCCGCGCCGCGGCCGAGCAG
>PAHY01000005.1 GCA_002705055.1 Planctomycetota bacterium | reverse complement strand
GATCGCGACGGCGCCGATCACGGGCTTGGCCATCGGCAGCATGACCAGGAAGAAGGTCCGGAAGGGGCCGGCGCCGTCGACGCGGGCGGCTTCCATCAGTTCGCCGGGGATTGTCAGGAAGTACTGGCGGAACAGGAAGATGAAGAAGGGTGCGCCGCCGAGCACGGTGGGGAGGACCAGCGGGTAATAGGTGTCGATCAGCCCCAGCTCGCGATACAGCAGGAACTGCGGGATCGCGAGCGCCTGCTGCGGGAGTTAAATCAGGTGTAAGACTATGTGCAAAAAGGTGGTAAATGTTAAATTGCGCGGCCCATCCATGCGATAATCAACCAAATGGACCCCACCTTCGACACTCTTCCCGCCCGGTTGCGTGCAGCCAGGGAGGCGTGCGGGTTAACGCAAAGTGATGTGGCACAACACCTTGGCGTCACACCAGCGGCGGTTTCCTACCTCGAATCGGGGGCCAGAAGGGTCTCGACCGTCCAGCTCACCAAGCTCGCAAGCTTGTATGGAAGAGAGGTCTCGGACTTCCTTGCCGACAACTTTGAACCCCGAGCTGCTCTCCACGCTCTCTTTCGCACGCAGCTCGACCAGGAAGCTCGGCCCGAACTGATCGAAGTCGGTGCACGCTGCCTCGAACTCGCTCGCGCAGAATCTTGGCTCGAACAACGGTTGGGCATCGCCCCACTAGGTGGTTTCGGCGGGGGTGCCCCGGCTGCCACGCCCATGCCTGCCACGGTCATGATGGCAGTCCAACAAGGCGAGGTGGCGGCGGACGAAGAGCGGCAGCGCCTGGGGCTCGGTGCCAGTCCCCTCGGCGACCTGGTCGAACTCCTCGAGGGCGAAGGAGTGCGGACCGCGCTGCTCGATCTGCCCGATGGCGTGGACGGGCTGACCCTCGCGCCGCCGCAAATGGGCCCCTTCCTGGTGGTGAATCGTGACCAGGGGCATGCGCGGCGTCGCTTTTCCTTCGCGCATGAGTACGCGCACGTCCTGCTCGATGGGCCGACGGGAGGCATGGTGTCCTGGACGGGCAATCGCCGCGACTTGCGCGAAACGCGAGCCAACGCCTTCGCCGCCAACTTCCTGATGCCGGCTGCGGGTGTGCGCGAGTACATGGCGTCGCTTGGCCGGCAGCCGCGCGGTGCGCAGACCGAGGTCTTCACCGGGGATGACGTCGTCGAGATTCGGCAGAGTTCGGATCGTCGCGCGTCGACGGTGCAACCCAGTGATGTCGTACACCTGGCACGTCACTTTGGGGTCAGTCCGCTGGCGACCGTCTATCGACTTCGAAACCTGGGCTATCTCTCGCCCACCGAACGCGACGAGTTCGTCGAGCTGGATCGGAAGGACAAGTTTCTCGAATTGGCCGATGCGCTTGAGCTCCACGAGCCCACGACTGGTCATGACGCACCCTATGGCTATCAGCATCGCTTCGTCGCGCTGGTGACGGAAGCACTGCGCCGCGATGAAATATCCTGGCGCCGCGCACTCGAGCTGGCCGCGTTGGCAGGAATGTCCGAAGACAAGTTCGAGCGACTCGCTGAGCTGATGAATATCCAACCGCATCCGCCTGGGGACGAGATCCCCGAAGGCCTGCTTTAGGCTTGCCGACGGTCGTTCTTGATACCAGCGTTTTGATCCACCTGGACGATGTGCGCCAGTTGGGATTGCTGCGTGCGCTGCGCGGCGTGAACTTTGTCTTCCCTGGCGAGGTCTGGCAGGAGCTGGTGCGCGATGACCGGCGTGCCCGCGTACTCATGGAAGTACGGCAGGGTGGCGTGCGTCGCGAGCGACTCGGCCTGGGCGGTGAGCTCTTGCGGCGCCTCGCATTCGAGGAACGTGGCCTCGACTTGGGCGAATCAGCATGCTGCGCACTCGCTCAAGAGCGCGACTGGTATCTCGCCACCGACGACCACAAGGCTCTCCGTGAATGGCGGGCCGAGGTGGGGCCAAGCAGATCAATCGCGACCCCTGGTCTGATCCAGATTGCTATTCGCCAGGGGATCCTCTCCGTGGAACAAGCCGACGCCTTTCTTCCCGTGTGGGCTGCGAACCGCTTCCGACTGAATCTCGAGTCCTTTGCTTAGCACACGATCGACGATCACTGCTGCTGATTGCGGTGCGGTGGCACCTGGGGCAGCCACGGAGAGACTCTGGTACGCTCATAGCCACTTATGAACAGCAAGGCGAAGGCAAGCCGGTCGCGCGAGCTCGCGACCAAAGTGCTCGATCACGTGATGACCGTCCTCGCAGAATCCGACGGGAAGGTGGAGAAATCCGAGATCCATCGGCGACTGGAAGCTGACTTGGATTTTGAGGAATGGGAGCGGAGCCCCTCAGGAAAGCAGGGGACGCTCCGGTGTCCATGAAACCGGAGAAGGTCAGAAGGTCAGGACTTGACATTCACGGAAGAAATCCGAGGAATTGTGTCAGATTTTCATTCAAAACTCGTTAGCGGAGGAGATGGGTGGATTTCCCTTTTCTTCGCTCCTCTTCTTCATTCTTGTCTTTCTTGGCTCCTGTGCGACCACCACACCACCGCCGATCGCGGACGGCCCGGCCTCAGTTTCAGCGCCGGCGCCGCTGATCGAGGCTCCGGTACTGAAGCGGAAGGTGGCTGTCCTGCGGTTCTCCAATGAGACCAAGTACGGTCGCGGTGTCTTCGGATCGAAGGAGCCCGCAATTGAGAAACAGGCGGAAGACATTCTCAAGGCACGACTGGTGGATTCCGGCGCAGTCCTGCTTGTGGAGTCGGAGCTCCCGACACAGGCGGACATCCAGGAAGTCACCACAATCGGTGCCGACTACGCGATTCTCGGGTCCGTCTCGGAGTTCGGTCGACAGGTGACTTCCGAGACGGGGGTATTCAGTCGCACGAAGAAGCAGGTCGCATACGCGGCAGTCAACTTGCGCATGATTGATGCCCGCACAGGAGTCGTCGTCTACTCGGAAGAGGGCCGCGGCGAAGCGGACATCGAAGCGGGGCGCGTGTTTGGGGTCGGCACGGATGCCGGTTACGACTCCTCAATCAACGACAAAGCGATCTCATCCGCGATCGGCGGCCTCGTCACGAACATTTTGCAGAATCTCGCGGAGCAGCCTTGGCGGACGTCGATTCTCGCTCTCGAGGGCGATCGGCTCATGATCGCTGGAGGGTCGGAGCAAGGGCTGAAGGTTGGGGATGTTCTGGTAGTCAAGCGGCGCGGGGAGCAGGTCGAAAACCGGCAACTCGGCGGAACGATCGAATTGCCTGGAACGGAGATCGGCAGGATCCGCGTGGAGAGCTTTTTTGGATCAGGTCTCCAGGAGGGCTCAGTCTGCAGTTGGCAGCAAGGTTCGGCCACTGGCGCTGATCTCGACAGTCTCATCGTGGAGGAGGTGGAGTGATGGGCGCTCGCTCACTTATCGCAACCTTCATCATTCTGCTTGCTAGCGCATGCTCAATGAGCCAGGAGTCACGGCAACTGGCCGACGAGTCGGCGGTGACATTCCTGGGGGCGACCTCGGGCGCAAGCTTTCAGGTCGACGACTCGGAATTGATGCCCCTGGGTCAGGGAGACACTCGCTACGTGATTGATTCCGGGCCCCACGTCATTCGCGTGTATCAGGATGGCCTGTTGGTCGTGCAGGAGAAGATCTACGCTTCTCCTGGCCAAACCGTGGAGGTGCGTATCCGATGAAAGTCATTCAGTTCACTATTCCGTTGTTCGTGCTCGTCTCCTGCCAGACGCAATGGGATCGGTACGATGAGTCGCTTTATGCTTCTGTGTTCGAGCCGTCCGAGCAGACGCTGTCGCGACACATTCAGACACTCGAGGGGTTCGCGTCCTGGGAGGTGCCTCCCCCAGGGTTCTGCGCTGAACTTGGCTACTACCTGGTGCTCGCAGGCCGTGAATCGGAGGCAGCAGTCTGGCTTGAAAGAGAGTCAGCTCTTTGGCCCGAGTCCGCCAAGGTTGTCGCGGCGCTCCGCAATCTGATCGCCGAAGGGCCTGCGGCAGAGGAATCTACTGAGGAGGTGGATGCATGAGGCTCGTCGCCACCATGCGCGCATCTGTGTTGTGCGCGGCACTCGCGCTGCTCCCGTCTTGCGCGATGTCCAAGCCTGAGCCGGTGGTCCCTCTCGATCAGCGAAGTATCCTCGTACTGCCGGTCATCAATGAGACCACGTCAGCTGAGGCGCCAGAGGCGGTGCTTTGCACGATCGGGAACCCGTTGATTCAGCGTGGCTTCTATGTGCTCCCCGTGATTCCATCGATCGAGGTCTTGCGGGCGGAAGGGTTGTACGAAGGTGGGCAACTGGCAGACATACCGCCTGCTTCGTTCGGTGAACATCTCGGCGCCGACGCCGTCATGTACATCACCCTGCACAGTTGGGATACAAGCTACGCGGTGTTGGCAAGTTCCGTCTCTGTAGCGATGACCTATCGCCTCGTCGATACCGCAACGGGCGCGACGCTGTGGGAGGACTCGGGCGTTCGCGTTGTGAATTCGGACACGAGCCAGAGTTCAGGAAATGCGCTTGCGGATCTGATCGCAATGGCTGTGAGCGCGGCAGTCACGGCAGCGGTCCAGGAGTACGTACCACTTGCTCGTCAGGCAAATGTTCAGGCACTGCGGAGTCTGCCCATCGGTCCGATCGGGCGCGAGGCTGCTGCGGATCCAATTTCTAAGTCTTCAGTGGATGACGAATGATGACCCTACGAAGAATTGCATTTCCATCACTCCTCCTTGGCCTCGTGTCCCTCGCATCCTGCGCTCAACCAAATTCGCAGAGTCGCGGATTTGCGCGCTTGAATGTGATCGCATGGGACGAGACCGATGTCAAGCTCAGCGCGCTCGGATACAGCGAGACAGGTGAGTCCGAGCACGATTCAATCGAGCTTGGTGGCGGTATTTCGCATTGGGACTCGGGCGGATTCAAGCAGTCGTCGCTTGAGGTTCTCTTGGGAGTTTCGGAGTTCTATGAAGTCGATGCGATCGAGCTTTCGGGTGGCGGACGTTTCTACTTCGGTCAAAACGAGATTGTGCGCCCTTACGGTGCGATGCATGGTGTCCTCACGATGCTCGATGACGACCTCGGTAGCCAACTTGGTATTCGAGCTGGGGTTGGTTCCGAGTTGGCGGTAGGGAGCAGTGTCTTTCTTGACATGAATCTCAACTACCTTCTTCCAGTTATTCCTGCAGAAGATGATGTGACGGGTCTCCTTGAGTCGGAGATTGACGGCATGAGTCTCCGTGTGGGCGTCGGCATTGACTTTTGAAGTCACGGATGCGCTGGACAGACCATGACGGAGAAGACCGCGTTCCTCATAGGATTCGGAATCTGTATTGCGGCGCGTATCGCCTATTGCGTTTGGTACGAAAGCGAATATGGGGAGAAGGCGCCGTCATTCGGAGCAGTGAACGGCGCAGAGTACGCGCTGGGTGGCTTGGCGATTGGTTGGCTGCTCATGCAGATATTTGGATAGGTGGCCTGAGCCGATGTCTTGCTGATTCTTCGAAAGGGCGGGTAGTTTGCGGCGCTGGTTAGGCACGAATATGAATATGACGAGAGAGGGCTCTGGTCGCAATTGAGCGGCAAGGCGAGTCGAAGCGGGTCGATTCAATGAGGAGAACACGATGAAGGTAGATTGGTCACCGACACAGCGCGAGGCACTTGAAGCTATCGAGAGTCTCGCCGAGATGGAAATGCTCCAGGCCTACGACATCTGTGAGAACTGCACGGATAAGTTCGTGATGGCAAAGACCTATCATTACGTCTACAAGAAGGGGAAAGATAAGGAGATTCCAAGGCAGTTCCGTGCAATGGCTGCGCGGGAGAATCGCGAGGTGTGGACGCCAGAGTTGACCGAGGAGGCGATTCGAATCGCGCAGGAAGGGATTCAATGCAAGATGGATTATGTCAGAGTTCATTTTGCTCGGACCTTTGATGACGATATTGAGACTTATGGGTTTCGAGGTTGTACAGGATCCGCGGGAGTACTCCTGATTGTCGCGTTAGGCGGCCTTCTCTTGCGATGAACGGCGAGGACTCATTGCAATCGTGCAGACTTTTGGGAGCCTATGATCTTGTGCGCCTCGGCACTTAAGCCGGAGTCGATTGACCGCAATCGGTATCGCTGCAGATGAAATCCCGCTATCTCACAAAAACCAGGTTCAAGCTCGCCAACGAATGCCCGACAGAGCTCTTCTACACAGCCAAGAAGGGTATTTACGCTGATCAGGCGTTGGAGGATCCGCTCCTCGCTGCGCTCGCCGAGGGCGGATTTCAGGTAGGGGAGTTCGCGACGGCGCTGTTCCCCGGCGGCGAGCGCGTGAACGCGCTGGAGTACGAAGAAGCACTAGCTCGCACGGCTGAGCTGCTCGCCCGCGACGAAGTCGTGATCTTCGAGCCGGCATTCCTTTGGGAGGGGATGTTCGTGCGCGTCGATATCCTGGTGAAGAGCGGCGAGCAGGTTCAGCTCATCGAGGTGAAGTCGAAGTCCTGTCGAGGAGCGGATGAAGCACAGTTCCTTGGGACTCGAGGCAATATTCTTGGCGCCTGGCGCCCCTATCTCGATGACGTCGCCTTTCAGCACTACGTCGTGTCGCAGGCGCAGCCGCGTTGGTCGGTCAGCGCCTTCTTGATGTTGGTCAATAAGGATGCGAGCTGTCCGACGGATGGCTTGCACCAGAAGTTTCTTCTCGAGAAGGGACCCAATGGTCGCATGAGTTGTCGGCAGACTGCAAAGCTCGATGACGGTGAGATGGAAAGTGGTCTGCTTGCGCAAGTGCCCATCGTGGAACTTCTGGATCGACTGCAGACCGAGCCGCTTTACGGACCGGATAGCGATCGGCTGCTTGCCGATTGGGCCGCGCACCTACGCGACAAATACGCGGCCGACGAACGGATCCGGCCGATGCCGGGCAAGCACTGTGCCAACTGTTCTTTCCAGGCGAGCGAGGCGGAACGCGAAGATGGGCTCCGCTCCGGCTTCCGCGAATGCTGGACGCAGGTCTTCAACTTCACCGACGAGGACTTTGCGCAGCCGACAGTGCTTGAGGTCTGGAACTCACGATCCAAAGATGCTTGGATCGCCAACAAGCGACCACGCATCAGCCAGCTCGACCAATCCGACTTCGTCTACGAGCCCACTTACCCAGGCGCGATGTCAACCAAAGAGCGGCAGTGGATTCAGGTGGATAAGGCGCAACGCGGCGACCAGAGTGCAGAACTTCGCCCCGCCCTCGCCGAGAAGATGCGCAGCTGGACCTATCCGCTCCATTGCATCGACTTCGAGACGATGATGCCGGCGATTCCGATGCATGCCGGCTGCCACCCCTATCAGGTACTCGCCTTCCAGTTCTCGCATCACGTCATTCATGACGACGGCCGCGTTGAGCACGCCGGCGAGTATCTGGAGGAACGCGTCGGAGAGTTTCCAAACATCGACTTCGTGCGCGCGCTCAGGGACGAGCTCGACGGGGATCAGGGCACGATCTTCCGCTACTCCTCGCACGAGAACTCTGTCCTGTGTTCCATCCGAGAGCAGATCCTGCGCGACCGCGCCCAGATCCCCGATCACGCCGAACTCGTCGCCTTCATCGAGTCGATCACCCAGCCGCGGCGCAAGGAAGCTGGCTGGCAGCCCGGCCCGCGCAACATGGTCGATCTATGGGACTTGACCAAGAAGTACTACTACGACCCGCTCATGCGCGGCTCGAACTCGATCAAGCAAGTCCTGCCAGCGGTGCTCGCCACGTCACCGGCGCTGCGTGCGCTCTACCCCGAGTACTACGACACGCACGGCCAGCCAGGCGACCCCTACGCCCAGCTGCCGACGCTCTTCGAAGGGCTATCTGAGCACGACCGCGAGCAGATCCTTCGTGGAGCGATCTACCTTGAAGAGAGTGGAGCGATCGCCGATGGCGGCGCCGCGATGACGGCCTTCGCGCGCATGCAGTACACCGAGATGAGCACCGCAGAACGCGCCGCCCTGTGCACCGCGCTGCGCCAGTACTGCGAGCTCGACACGCTGGCGATGGTGATGATCATCCAGGCGTGGCGGGGGTGGCTTGGCCAATAACAGGCTTTTGGGATTGTTTCGAGGCTGTCGTAACCTCATGGCTTCAGGAAGTGTATGATATATTCCGAAAAATACATACACCATGCCCGACAGCAAGACCTTCAAAGCAGGCGATGTGGTCACCACGCGTCGCCTGCGCACCACGTCCAGCAACCCCACGCGCACCGCAGCATCGCTCGTGCGTGAAGGGGTGCTGACCAAGGTGCAGGGCGGCCTTTACTACGCGCCGCGCCGCACCCGGTGGGGGGAGGCACCGCCAACCGCAGAAGCGCTCCTGACCGCCTGGCTCGACGGGCAACAGAATCAGGACTGGCTCCTGACCGGCTCTGCCGTGTGGAACACCCTGGGCCTTGGCTCGACCGCAGTGCAGGTGCGGCCGTGGGTCTATAACCGGAAGCGCTCGGGAGCCTTCAACCTGGCCGGGCATGCGCTGCTTCTGCGCCGCGTGCCGTTTCCACCGCGGCCGCCGGTCGAGTGGTTCGTGGTTGACCTGCTCAATCACTACCGAGAGGCCGCCGCGGACCTCACCGAGCTGCAGCAACGTCTGGCGCAAGCGCTCGCGGACCACCGCTTCGATCCGCAGCGCTTGCGCGAACAGGCCAACGATTACGGGCGCAAGTGGACGCAGCAGGTCGTCGACCAAGCCATCGCGGCATCTCGCGATGCTGGGTGCCATCATTCCAGCCGTTGACCGGGCCCTTTCTGCACCGCGAGCCAGACTTTGCCGACCTGGTGCAACTTGTGGCGGCTGAGCGACAGCTTGCCCCCTCGCTTGTGGAGAAGGACTACTGGGTCACCTTTTGCCTCAGTGAACTGATCCACGAGGGCTGGACGGTCTATTTCAAAGGTGGCACCTCCCTGTCGAAGGGCTATGGAATCATCGAGCGATTCTCGGAGGATCTCGACCTGAAGCTGATTCCTCCGGCATCGGCCGCGGCCGCCGCCGAGATCAACTGGCGCTCGCAAGGATCGTGCGCGATCGAGCAGCGCCGATCGTTCTTCGACCGGCTCCATCGCGCCCTGTCCATCACTGACTGCCAAGTAGTCGAAGAGTTGCGCGACGAATGGCAGCGTTCCCTGCACCTGCGCGTCGAGTATCCGTCCACTTCAGGTGAGTTGCCAGCTCCCTTGCGTGCAGGAGTCCTGCTTGAGATCGGGCATGCGCGCGTCACCCCGAGCGAGCCGCGTCCGATGGATTCCTGGGTCATGGAGCAGGCGCGGGCATCCGGTGTGGCCTCCTATTCCGCGCACAAGCCGGTCGCCGTGGAGTGTGTGCTTCCTGTGGTGACCTTGCTCGAGAAGCTCGACGCGATCAGTCGCGGCTATGCCAACCTCCAAAGATCGGCCGCGGGCTTTGTGCGTCATTACGAGGATGCCGCCGCGATTGTCGAATACCTGCAGCGCGAGAACGAGTGGGACCAGCGTCGCGTCGCCGCGGTCTATCACGAGATGATCGAGTCCAAGGACATGCGCAAGCTGGATTTCAACGTGGCGGCACTCACTCTGCCGCCTTCTGAGCGCACGGCGCAGCTGGAAAGTGCGTGGGCAGAGGCCGCAGTGTTGCACTGGGGCCCGCGTCGGTCGCTCAGGGAGGTCGTGGAGTGCATCCAGGGCAGCGTGCGGCCAGCGCTGAACCAGGCATGACGCACCAGGGGCTACCCCTTCCCCGACATCCGCACTCCGCGGACGAACACCTTCTGGAACACGAAGTACACGATCACACAAGGCGCAAGCACGAGTGAGCTCGCAGCCATTAGAAACTCCACTGCGACCCGATAGCTCTGATTAAACGCGGCCAACCCCAGAGTCAGTGTCTGCTTCTCAGGGCTGAGGATGTAGATCAGCGGGGTCCAAAAGTCGTTCCAGGTCGCCAGGAAGGTGAAGATCGCGACGGCGCCGATCACGGGCTTGGCCATCGGCAGCATGACCAGGAAGAAGGTCCGGAAGGGGCCGGCGCCGTCGACGCGGGCGG
>PAHY01000004.1 GCA_002705055.1 Planctomycetota bacterium | reverse complement strand
TCGAGCGCAAGAGCTACTTCATCGTGCACACGCGCGCGGGGCAACTTGCGGCGCGCGGTCGCCGGACGGAAGCTCAGCAAGAGCGCCTGGAAGAGCTCCAGAAGGAGGAAGGCAAGCGGCGCTCTGCCTCGCGAGCCTGCGTGCGGGAGTGCTTTGAGGTACTCGGGAACGTGCTCGCTTCTCATCTCCCGATCCGACTGCAGACGGACAAGAAACGCACCTATCCGACCGAGTGCAAGCGAGCCAACTTCCCCCGAGCTCTCCATCACCGCACGACGGACAGCCGTAAGCGCCGCGACTATCGCAACTTACTTTTTCCGATCAACCACACCCTCGCGATGATGCGAGACGGCATGTCCTGCCTCGTGCGGCGCAGCTGGGGGGCCGCCAAGAAGATCAAAGGGCTTCAGCGCCACGCCTGGCTGTGGACGGCGTACCGCAACTACGTCCGCGGAGTGACGGTCAAAACGAGAACGACCCCAGCCCAGTCGGCCGGGGTCTGTGATCAGCGGTGGCAGCTCAAGGAGGTCCTGAGATGGCGCTGGCCGCTGCGGATGGCACAGCCATGAGCCCACTCAAGGGGGTCAGACTCTCAGCGTGTAGACCCGAAAGCCGGACTGCAGTTCCCAGCCCAGCTTGTCATACAGCGCCTGCGCGGCATGGTTGTCCTCGGCAGTCTCGAGCATCAGCCCGGCGCAGCCGCGATCGCGCGCGAGCTCGGCGGCGCTGCCCAGTAGGGCGCGCGCCACACCCTGGCGCCGCGCCCCGTCGGCCACGAAGAGATCATTCAGGACCAGCAGGCGCGCGAGGCGCACCGAGCTGAAGAAGGGATAGAGCTGCACGAAGCCGACCGCCTCTCCGTCCAGTTCCGCAAGCAGCAACAGAGACTCCCCTGCCGTCTGCCGCACCGACAGAAAACGGCGCGCGGCAGCCGGATCCGAGTCCTGGCCGTAGAACACGCGATAGGCGTCAAACAGCGGCGCGAGCACATCGAGGTCCTCGCTACCGGCCCGGCGCACGCGGACCGCGCTCATTTCCGGCGGCCGTTGATGCCCAAAATCCAGAGCAGGACCAGCGCCCCCACCGTGGCGCTGACCAGCGAGCCGATGCTGCCGCGGGTGGCCACACCGAGTAGCGGCAGAAGGAAGCCGCCGATGAAGGCCCCGATGATGCCGACGATGATGTTGCCGAGACAGCCGAAGCCCTTGCCGCGCATGATGCGGCCGCTGATCGCACCGGCTACGCCGCCGATCAGGAGGAACCAAAGAAAGTCCATGCCGACACCTTACTCGCGGGCAGGCTCGAGCACGACTTCGGCGAAGCCAAAGGGCGCGGACTTGCGTGGGTCCGGCTGCTGCAGCGTGACGACCCTCAGCTCGATCGACTCCAGCTCTTGCTGCGGGTCGAGCGCGAGCTCGCCCGGCGAACCGTCGCCGGGCAGCAGCAGGATCTGCCGCTGCTCTTCGTTGATCAGGACTTCGACCAGCTTGGGCTGCGCAAGCGGCCGTCCGCCCTCGACCGCCACGGCCGGATGCAGCACCAGCTTGGCGGCCCGCATCGGTGCGCGAGGCTGGATCCGCAGGCTGCGCTTCGAATCGCTGCCGCGCGCGATCCAGGCGGTGCCCAGCTGACCGTCGACGGCGCAGCGCGCACTCAAGTTGCCGCCGGGCAGCCCCTTGCGCGTCGCGATTCGCGAGCTCGCCGTGACCTTGGGCCGGTCCTGCGCCAGCATCGACTGACCGTAGCGGGCTTCCATCAGTCGCGCGGCGGGCCCATGGGCGCGCAGCGCGACGAAGTCGAGCGGCCCCAGTTCAAGGACCGGCTCGAGCGGCTGGCCGCCCTCGTCTTTCGGCTTGCCCGGAGGCAAGGCGAGGTGCACCCGCATGCTGAGCGAAAGCGGACCACGCCGCGGGACCCACAGCTTGGTGCGAAAGCGGCGATTCAGCAGCGGCCCGGCTTCGTCAGCCAGCTGGGTGCGCACGCAGACGCCGTCGATCAGGTACTCGACGAGGCGAACGCGCGGGCCGCGGCCCCGTTCCTGCCGCCACTCATAAGGTCGCAGCGCGTTCCAGTTCCAGGCCTCGACGCCAAACTCGATCTGCGGACCGTTGCCTTCGATGCGCAGGCGGGCGCATGCCTCCGGGTCGCGCTCGGACTTGGTGACGGCCATCTCGCGCGGCTCCTCGCCGCTCGAGGTGACGGCGATTCCCGGGCGATCATCGCTGGTGGCGCGCGCGAGAAACAGCACCGCGAAGGCCGTATCGACCGGGCCGCTCCAGCCGCCGCCTTCGCGCTCCTGAGCGAGCAGGGTGTCGGCGCCGCGCTGGTACCAGTCGTGCGCCCCGAGGTGAACCAGCCCCCCCCAGGCGCCCAGGCGCTCGAGACCATACAGGCCGTAGCAGGGCCAGGCGCGCAGCGGGGCGCCCGCCGCCGGCATCCGATCCTCGAGCCAGGCATGGCCACGCGCCCGCGCATCCTGCAACGAACTCGCTTCGACTTCAGAGAGCTCCCCTGCCTGCCGCAGCTCCATCTCACAGAGCGCCAGGGTGCCCACGCCGGCCGTGGTCATGTTGATGGTGGCCCCACCGTTGCCGCGATAGCCAAAGCCGCCGTCCTTCTGCTGCACTTGGAGGACCCGCCGACTGAGTGCTTTCCAGACCTCGGGCGGCACCACCACCCCGACTGAGCCGGCCTTCCACAGGCCCAGCGCGCCGTACTGCGTGTTCGAGAGGTCTTCGGCCCCGGGATAGCCAAAGCCGCCGGTGCTTTCCTGGAAGCCAATCAGCGCGCGGGCCGCGCGCTCGATCACGTCGAAGTACTCTTCCGGCTCGTAGCTGGCCAGGAAGCAGATCGCGCAGGCGGTGTCGTAGGTCTGGGTGAAGTCGTGCTGCCGCAGCTGCTGCGCGAAGGCCCGCATCGGGCCGTCGGTCGGGACAGCCTCGCCCTCCTTCGCCTTCAGCGCGGCGTACAGCACCAGCGCGCGCTCGCCCATGCGGGTCGATCGGCCCTGGTGGGCCAGCAGCCAGTCGTGGCCGCGATCCAGCGCCGCGTCGATCTGCCGCTGCGACACCTCGGGCACCTGCTCCGGCAGCTGCGCGGAGGCAGCCGGTGCGAGCAGCAAGGCCGCGCCGAGGGCGAGCGGGACGCGCATCGGTCCAGCCTAGTCGCCTGCCCGGAGGTGGTCACGCGGCCTGCCCCGCGCAGCCGTATCCTGCCGCCATGTCCGCCCAGCTCGTGCTCGGCCTGAATCAGTACACGCACTCGGCCTCGGCCTGCTTGGTCGATGGTGCGGGCGAGGTCGTCGGGGCGCTGGCCAAGGAGCGCGTCACGCGACGGAAACACGACGGCGGCGACGCGGCGGTGCTGGTCGAAGCGCTGCTCGAGCAGACCGGCGTCCGCCTGGATCAGATCGGCCTGGTCGTGGCCAACAACCACCTGTTTCGGATTCGGCCTTTCGAGGAACGGCTCGCCTTTGGCTGTGCGCTGCACGCGCATCCGCCCAGCGCGCTGCGGCCCAGCAATCTCCTTCCGGGGATCGCCAAGCAGGAGCTCTCGCACCACCTCGCCCACGCCTGGTCGGTGCTGCCGCTCGCGCCCTTTGACGAAGGGCTGATCGTCGTCGCCGACGGCATGGGCTCGACCCGGGCGGATGTCGAGCGCGCCAGTGTGGGCTCGGAGCTGGGCCCCTACTGCTCGGATGCGGACTTGCCGCAGGCGCCCGGCTTCGCCGAGTTCCCCGCGCAAGCCGAAGACCATCGCAGCTATCGCGAAGGCGAGACGGTCTACCGCTTCGAGGGCCTGCAGCTGGAGCGCGTGCAGAAGCGCTGGATCGAGGAACGCACGCCGGTCTTCCTCTACAACTACGGCTTCGAGGACATGGAGTCCTTGGGCGCGGTGTACTCGCGCGTGTCTTCGCATCTGTTCGGCGACTGGAATGCCTGCGGCAAGGTCATGGGGCTCGCGCCCTGGCTGGAGCGCTGGGGAAGTCAGGCGGGAGCCCCCGCGCCGCTGCTGCGCGGGCCGCTGGAAGAGCTGCAGGTCAACTGGGAGCAGCTCGCCGCAGCGCCCCTCCCCGGAGCCTGGTCCGCCGCCCAGGAGGGCGACGAGGCCCTGCGCGCCGTCGCGACGGATCTCGCCGCGCGCGTGCAGCAGGACCTCGAAGCGGTGCTGCTCGACTGGCTGGTGCGGCTCCGCGAGCAGACCGGAAGTCGAAATCTCTGCCTGGTCGGCGGGGTTGCGCTGAACTCGACGGCCAATGGCCGCATCGCCCGCGAAGCCGGCTTCGAGCAGGTCTTCATTCCACCTTGGCCGGGCGACGACGGCGTCGCCATCGGCTGTGCGCTGTACGGCCACCACGCGCTGCACCGCGACGCCGCCCCGCGTCGTGCGTGTTGGGCTCCTTACCTTGGCGGCGCGGCCACGCAGGATGCGCTCGAGGATGCCTGGGACAGCTACGGTCCGTGGCTGGAGCGCGAGGAGCTGGACCAGGCGGGCTGCGCGCCGCCGCCCGCGCAGCAGGACGAGGCCTGGCTCGCGGAGGCCCAGCCGCGCGTGCAAGCAGCCGCGACCGCCCTGGCCGCCGGCGAGACCGTGGGCTGGTTTCAGGGGCGCAGCGAGTTCGGGCCGCGCGCGCTCGGCAACCGCTCGATCCTGGCGACCCCTACCGAGGCCGGCATGATCGAGCGGATCAACGCCGCGATCAAGAAGCGCGAGGGATTCCGCCCCTTCGCGCCGACCGTGCTCGCGGAGCACGCCGCGGAGTGGTTCCCGGAGGTCACTCCCAGCCCGGCGATGTCGCTCACCGTCGACGCCGCGCCGGACCGCGCCGAGCAGATCCCGGCCGTGGTCCATGTCGACGGCAGCGCCCGGATTCAGACCCTTGATCAGGAGGCGAACCCGCTCTACCGCGCGCTGATCGAGGCCTTCGCTGCGCGCACGGGGATCCCGATGGTGCTGAACACCAGCTTCAACATCAAAGGAGAGCCGATCGTCGAAACGCCCTCCGACGCGCTGCGGCATTTCCTGGATAGCGAGCTGGATCTGGTCGTGCTGGAAGGCTGGGCCGCGCGCAAGCGCCCCTTCCCGCAGGGCGCGGCGCTCGCCGAGGCGGTGCCCCAGCACCTCGCCAGCTTCACCGCCGAGGTCGTCTCCAACGCGGAAGGCGAGGCCGTCCAGGTCAGCCTGCTGGCCCACGGGGACAATCTGGAGGCCGGTCAGCTCGAGCTGGGCGTCCTCGAGGCCTGCACCGGCGAGGCCAGCGTGGCTGAGCTCGAGGCGGAGTTCGAAGCGGAATACGAGCTGGCGCCGGAGGACTTCCGCGCGGCGCTGGAGCGGCTCTATCGCTGGCGCCTGGTGTGGTTCGCCTAGCCAGGCTCGCGTTACAATGCGTGGTCCTGGGAACGGTCGCGGCTGGAGAATGGCCGCGCTCGTCCTAAACGCGCACGATGGCCAGCGAAGCTCCCTCCATCCACATCACGGCCGAGCCGCAAACTCTGCCGCATAACTGCCTGTACCGGGTCGACCGAAACCTCTACGTCGGCACGATTTATGTGAGCGACCCGGAGGTCGCCAAGGAGGCGGTGCCGCTGGCTGCGGCGATCATGGATGCGGTCGAGGGGGTGCGCGGGGTGCGGATCTCGCAGTCGGAGATCCTGGTCACGATGAATACCGAACCCAGCGACTGGCGCACAGTGGCGCGCGAGACCGGCGCCACCATTCGCGCCTTCCTCCAGGACGGCCATCGTCCGGTCGCGGAGGGCGCCGCCGAAAAGCTGACCGGCAACGACGAGATTCGTCTGCGCGTCCAGAAGGTCATCGACGAGCAGCTCAACCCCAACCTGGCCTCGCACGGCGGCTGGGTCGAAATCCAGGCCAGCGACGGCGTGGATTACTACATGACCATGGGCGGCGGCTGCCAAGGCTGTGGCTCGGCGGCGGCCACGATGCGGCAGGGAATCGAGGCCAGCATTCGCAATGAAGTCCCCGAAGCGGGCGCGATTCACGACGCCACCGACCACGCCGCGGGCCTCAACCCCTACATGTAGGCGGCCTCCGACCGCACCCCTATCATGACGCCTTCCTCCGGCTCGACCTCCCTCTCCGAGGGGCGAACCGCCAAGACCATGTCTGAAGCCAGCTCCGCTCGCCTCGAATACGACGGCAAGACCGTCGAACTTCCCTCCCTCACCGGCTCGGAGAATGAAACCGGCCTCGATGTTTCGCGCCTGCGCGCTGAAACGGGGCTGATCACCTATGACCCGGGCTATGGCAACACCGGGTCCTGCCGCAGCGCCATCACCTACATCGATGGCGAGGCCGGCATCCTGCGCTACCGCGGCTACCCCATCGAGCAGCTCGCCGAGAAGTCGAACTACCTCGAGAGCTCCTGGCTGCTGCTGAACGGCGAGCTGCCGAACGGCGAAGAGCTGAAGGCCTTCACCGACAACATCACGATCCACACGATGCTGCACGAGGACTTCCGCAAGTTCTTCGGCAGCTTCCCGAAGGCCGCGCACCCGATGCCGGTCACCGCGGCGACGGTCGGCGCGATGTCGGCCTTCTACCAGGAGAAGGAGACCCCGGAGACGCTGCACGAGACCACGATCCGGCTGCTGGCCAAGTACCCGACGATCGCCGCCTGGTCGTACAAGCACTCGATCGGCCAGCCCTTCATCTACCCGCGGAATGACCTCGACTACGCGTCGAACTTCCTGCACATGATGTTCGCGACCCCGTGCGAAGAGTACGAGGTCGACCCGGTGATCGCCCGCGCGCTGGATCAGCTGCTGATCCTGCACGCCGACCACGAGCAGAACTGCTCGACCTCGACCGTGCGCGTGGTGGGCAGCTCGCAGGCCAATATGTTCGCGGCCATTTCGGCTGGGATTTCGGCCCTCTGGGGCCCGCTGCACGGCGGCGCCAACCAGAAGGTCATCGAGATGCTCGACGCGATCACCCACCAGGGCATGAGCGCCGAAGATTTCGTCGCCCGCGCCAAGGACAAGGATTCCGATGTCCGCCTGATGGGCTTCGGCCACCGCGTCTACAAGAACTTCGATCCGCGCGCCCGCGTGCTGAAGAAGGCCTGCCACGAGGTGATGGACAAGCTGGGCCTCAACAGCAAGCAGCTCGAGATCGCCATGGCCCTCGAAGAGATCGCGCTCAAGGACGACTACTTCATCGAGCGCAACCTCTACCCGAACGTCGACTTCTACTCGGGCATCATCTACAAGGCGATCGGCATCCCGGTCAATATGTTCACGGTGATGTTTGCCATGGGCCGGATGGCTGGCTGGATCGCGCAGTTCCTCGAGCAGAAGGAATCGCCCGAGTTCCGCATCAGCCGCCCGCGCCAGATCTACACAGGCGCCACCGAGCGCGACTGGCAGCCCGTCGAGGCGCGCTAACTGCGCAACAGGCAGGGCGCGCGCGCCCCCATCGCGGCTCAGAGGGTGATGACCTTCTGAGCCGCGCTCATTTCCCGGATGATGGTGTCCATATCCGAGACCTGGCCGACCTGGACATCCACCCCGAAGGCCTGCACGCAGGTGCCGCAGGGCACGAGGTCCACTCCGCGATGCTCCAGCTCGCGGAGCTCGGCGAGCACCGGCGACTCCGGGCCGGTGAGCTGCACGCCGGCGTTGTAGAACAGCACCGCTTCCAGGCCGTCGAGCGCGATCGCCTTCTGCAGGAAGGTGGTCAGGACGCGCTGGCCAAGCTCGCGGTCGCCGTGGCCCATCTGATCCTGATTCAGCACAAGGACGGTCTTCATGGCGCTGATCTTGCCAGTGCGCCGGACTACCATGCAAACGATGCTGGGCATCCTTCTCGTGATCGTGGCGACCGCGCTCGGGGCGCAGATCGAGCCGCTCGCCGCGACCCCCTTCGCCGATGCGGTGCCGGGGACGCTGCAGACCCTCGCGGTCCTCGCCGGCGGCGCGCTGCTCGGCCCGGGCCGGGGCGCGCTGGCGATGCTCGGCTACCTCGCGCTGGGCCTGGTTGGGGTCCCGGTCTTTCACGACTGGAAGGCGCTGCCGCCAGCGGACTTCGTGAACTACTTCTCTGCCGGCTATCTGATCGGCTTCATTCCGGCGGCGGCCTTCGCGGGCTGGGCGGCGCAGCGCTGGCGCTCCCTGCTGGGCCTTCTGCTGGTGATGCTGCTTGGCCACCTGATCGTGCTCGGCATCGGCGCGCCGGTCTTCGCGGCCTGGACCAGCATTGAGCTCGCTCTCGAGCGCGGCCTGATCAACCTGCTGCCCGACATGGGAATCAAGTCGGCGCTCGGCGCGCTGCTGGTCTATTTCTGGCGGGTGCGCCGCAGCACCTCGACCAGCAGCTCCTGAAAGCGTGCCCAGCGCTCCGGCTGCCGCCGCGGGAGCTTTTGGCTGACCTCGATCTGCAGCCCGAGGTAACGCCGGTCGCGCAGCCGCGCGCGCAGATGCGGCTGAAAGTAGATCGACTTGCCGACGTAGGGGTAGTTGCGCCGCACCCGCAAGCGCGGGTCGAGTTCGCCCAGGTGCCGGCGCCATTCCTCGGCCAGCCGTGACTCCTCGCTGCGCGCGGGGTCGTACATAATCCCCAGCTCGCAGGGCCGCGTGATGCCTCGGATCCGCGGGGTGAAGCTGTGGACCGAAAGGTGGAGCAGCCGCCCGCCCTGCTCGAGCGCGCGCAGGCTGCCGCGGAGCCGTTCCCGCACGCCATCCCGATAGGGTCGGTGGTAGCGCGCGAGCAGTTCCTCCTGCACCGCGGCGGGCGCACGCGAGATCGCCACCCCGAACACGCCGGCGTGATCCTCATCGCGATTGGGATCGACCAGCAGCCGACTGACAGGCGCCAGATGCACCGGCGCGCGCAACCGTCGGGCCAAGAGGCGCGCTAGTTCGGCGGCGCCGGGATCAAAGGCGCGATGGGTGCCGGCCCAGCGCGCATCCGCGCCGAGCCACGAGCGAAACTCGGCAGGCACCGCCTCGCTTGCGTGCTCGCAGCTGAGCACGAGGCTGCTCCACCGGACCGGCTCCGAGCCGGCCGGGCCGACTCCGCGCGGTGCGGCGACTCCCACCTAGTCGATCTGCTGCGTGACCACGTTGCTTACCTTAGCTTCGTGGACAACCTGCACCCAAATCTGCAGGCCTTGCGCGAAGGGCGGAACCGGCACCGGCAGGACCAGATTGCCCGCGGCGTTCATCGGCCGTTGCACGGCGAAGCTCGGACGATCCAGGTCGATCGTCAGGCCCAGCTTGCCGAGCACCGTCTGCCCCACGCCGAAGGCCGAATAGCCGACGTAGCAGACCTTGCCGGGGGTGCCGCCCTCGACCCGCAGTTCACCGGGCGTTCCGGCGCGCAGATCGCTTAGGCTGAGCCGCAGGCCGCGCGGCACGATGCGGTCGATGCGCCCGTTCAGACTCACGGTGTACAGCTCGCCCGCGGCGTCTTCGCCGAAGCTGACGAGCTGCCCCACCGTGCCCAGATCGGCGCTGTGATCGATGCGGTCGACCGGCTGACCCTGGGCATCGCGGCGCACAGAGAAGACCTGGCCCGAGCAGTAGTCTCCGTAGAAGTAGCGGCCGTGCATCGTCGCCATCGACTCACCGCGGTAGACGAAGCCGCCGGTGATCGAGCAGAGATAAGGCGAGCCGCCGTGCTGGTAGGAGTCAAAGGGCAGCGTCAGCCCGGCCGGGTTGCAGCCGGTGGACGGGATGAAGCAATCCGGCCCCTCCATCGTGTTCCAGCCGAAGTCGTCGCCGCCCGGCGAACCCGCCGCAACGAAATCGATCTCTTCCCACTCGCCCTCGCCGACATCGGCAAGCCACAGATCGCCGGTCTCGCGGTCAAAGCTGAAGCGCCAAGGATTGCGCAGCCCCATGGCCCAGATCTCGTCACGCACCGCGGAGCTGCCCACGAAGGGATTGCTCGGCGGAATCTGATAGGGCTGCTGCGACACATCGAGGCGCAGCACTTTCCCCAGGAAGCTCTGGCCGTCGCGCGCCGGAGCCCCGCCGCCGCCGCCATCGCCAAAGCCCAGGTAGAGATAACCGTCCGGCCCGAAAGCCAGGGTCCCCCCGTTGTGGAAGATCGTCGGCTGGTCAAAGCCGATCACGTTCACCTGGCTGGTCGGATCCACCCGGTCGGGGTCGTTCGCATCGACCGTGAAGCGATCGACGCGGGTGTGGCCGTTCAGGTTGGTGTAGTGAGCATAAACCCAGCCGTTCTGCGCGTAATCCGGATGAAAGGCCAGGCCGAGCAGGCCCTGCTCGACGAAAGCCGTGGTGCTCCCGCTCAGATCCAGGTAGGGCTGCCCGAGAACCTGCCCCTGACGGACGATCTTGACCAGGCCGCCCTGCTCGACCACGAACAGACGCGTGGGATCATCGGGCGCTGCCAGGACCTGCAGCGGGGACTGAAAGCCCATCGCGACCGGCTCGAGTTCGAGCGCGCGCTGGGCAGTCGCGGACGGAGCCAACTGGCTCGTTGCGAGGAGGCAGAGAAGCCCCGTCAGAACGAGAGAGGCCCCGCGAGGACGCGGGTGGGCGGCGGGCATGGGGAAGGTGGTCCGAGGGGAAGGACCCCACAGCTTAACTTAGGACTTCGCATTTGCGAAGGGGTTCCCGACAATCCCGGGAGTCTGACCCCCTTGAGTGTGCTCCATGGCGTGCAAACCCCTTGCTCGAAGCGGTTTACATCCTCATTCTCATCTCGGCCCCCGAGGATGAGAATCGAACCCTAAGTCTATATTCCACAATAACTTAGGGCAAAAAAGCCCACTGAAGGGGGTCAGTCTCTAGTCGACCCGCTGCACCAGCACGTTGCTGACGCCCCCCGCCTGAAGCACTTGGCCCCACAAAGTGGCACCGGCAGCGCGTCCCGGCACGAAACCGGTGACCGTGCCCTGTCCCTGACTGTCGATCGGCGCGGCGGTCAGCAGCTGCGGCGCGGCGAGATCGCAGATGACCCCGAGCTGCGGCACGGGCGTGGCGCCGAGGCCGGCCATGGAATAGACCAGATAGCCGGTGCCGTTCGGGGTCGCCCCGCTGATCTCAAGCTCCGCGGTGCTGCCGGCCGCCAGGCCTTCGCTGGCAAGCCGCAGACCCTGCGGGACGATTCGATAGACCGTGCCTTCCAGCATGCAGACGTACAGCTCGCCGGCGGCGTCCTCGCCAAAGCTGGCAATCGAGCCGCTCATGCCTAGATCGCTGGTGTGCTCGGTGAAGTCAGCGACCTGGCCGTTTGCCGTGCGGCGGAAGCTCCAGACCTGGCCCGAGCAGTAGTCCGCGAAGAAGTAGCGCCCGTGCATCGTCGCCATCGACTCACCGCGGTAGACGTAGCCACCGGTGATCGAACAGCGGAAAGGCGAGCCCCCGTGGGTGTACTCGTGGATCGGCAGCACCAGTCCGGTCTGATTGCAGCCCGAGGACGGGTTGAAGCAATCGCTGCCTTCCATGATGCGCCAGCCATAGTTCAGGCCGCCATCGCCGGCGGTCTCATAGTCGACCTCCTCCAGTTCGTTCTGACCGACATCTCCGATCCACAGATCACCGTTGGCGCGGTCAAAGCTGAAGCGCCACGGGTTGCGCAGGCCGACCGACCAGATTTCATCCAGCGTGTTCGGGTCATTCACGAAGGGGTTGTCCGCCGGAATGCTGTACGGGTTGGTCGACACGTCGAGCCGCAGCATCTTGCCCAGCAGCGTCTGACCATCCTGTGCCCGGTTCCCCGGATCGCCGGCCGATCCCCCATCGCCGAGGCCAAGGTAGAGATAGCCGTCGGCCCCGAAGGCGAGCATGCCCCCGTTGTGGTTGATGTACGGCTGGTTGACCTTGAGCAGATTGACCCGGCTGTTGATGTCGATCACGTTGGGGTCGTTGGCGTCCACCGTGTAGCGATCCAGGCGTGTGTTGCCGTTCAGGTTCGTGTAGTGAACGAAGATCCAGCCGTTCGACGCGTAGTCGGGGTGGAAAGCCAAACCCAGCAGCCCCTGTTCGAGGAACTCGTTGGTGCGCGAGGTGATGTCAAGGAAGGGTGTCGGCAGGACGACCCCGTTCTCGATCACGCGCACGATGCCATCCTGTTCGACGACAAAGACCCGCTCGCGGTCTCCGGCCGGGGCCACAACCTGAATCGGCGAAGCAAACTGGCCGACGACTTCGGCGTCGAGAGCACGCTGCGCGAGGGCAGCTGGGCTAAGAAGGGCAGCCGAAAGCGCGGCGCAGGCCAGCGCGGGCTGCCGCATGAGGCGGCGGGAGAGCGGGAACATGGCGAATCCTGAAGGATCGAGTGGGCTCTCCAGCCTACCCGCTCAAGTGGAATCCTACTGCGCCTTACGTTTTCTCCGCCGGACGAGGTGCGGCAGGAACCACAGATAGATCCCGGTCACCCAGAGGCCGAACAGAATGATCGCCGTGGGCAGGAAGATCCACAGCTTGGCTCCGTCGGAGAACCAGGAGCCGTCGTGCAGCGACTCGATCAGATCGCTGCGCCGGTAGGCCACGTGCAGGATCTCGCCCGATTTGGTGTCGATCTGGACCTCGTACCGGTTGTTGGCGCGCACCTTGACGACGCCCTTGTCCGGACGCACGTCGAGCCGGTCCACGTCCTCCCAGCTGCCGATCTCGGCCTCGGGGACCCCGGATGCGGAGGCGAGGATCTCGTCGAAGCTCAGCTCGAGCGCGGGATCAGCGGACTTGGCGGTCGGGGGCTGGACCCAGGACCAGTCCTTCTTCAGTTGCAGGATGATCCCGGTGATGATGACGACCAGCAGCGGGAGGGCCGTCAGGATCGAGCCCCACCGGTGGAGCTTACGGTTGAGAACGGATGCTTTCATCGGTGGCGGGCCTTGCAGGATAACGGGTTATGATCGGCCCATGGCTCGAAACGGGCATGCCGCAGCCGGGCTGCTCATCGTCCTGGCCTTGTTTGGTCTGGCGGCGTGGTTCGTGTTCATGCCCGCCGAGCCCGCGCCCCTCACGGTCGCTGAAGACGAAGCGGCAGCGGAAGTCGAAGGCGCGGAGGCAGAGGGCGCGACGCCCGACGCGCTCCCGACGCAGACCCCAAGCCACGCGGTGGAGCCGAGCGAGTCCACGACCCCGGAACGCGAGGAACTCGCCTCGGTTCCGGAGGGAGCGATCGTGGTCCGGGCGGTGGATCCGGCCGGCGTCGCGGTAGCGGACCTGGTGATCGCCGTCGGCATGCAGATCCCCGGCCAGCGGTCGGCGATCCGGTTCGGCAGCGGACGCACCGATGCCGAGGGACGCGCGGTGGTCTTCCTCGACCATGCCAGGCGGAAGCGCGTGGCCCCCTTCCCTCCCAACCCGGAGCTGCTGATTGATGCCCGCTTCGCCTCCACGGAGAAGGTGCGAGTCAAGCGACTGCTGGAGGCGGCCGAGGCCGAGGAGACCGTTCTGCAGCTTCCCGAGGTGCGACGGGTCGAGATTCTGGTCACGCTGCTCGACGGCGGTCGGGTCGACTTCCCGGTTCGCGTCAGCGCCGAATGGACCTCCGCCCGGGTCCCGGAGGATCAGCGCGACTGGAGCCAGCGCCGCCCCGAGGAACTGCCCGTCGAGGGCGATCGCGCCGTGCTGGTCTGCGGGGTCGACATGCAGCTGCGCCTGAGCGCCTGGGACTCGACCGGTCGCTACGGATCCGGCTGGAGCCCCGAGCCCGGCCCGACCGCGGCCGATCCGCCCGTCGTGGAACGCGAGCTGCCACTCGGCATCCTGCTGCCGCGCATCCGCGCGCGCCTCGTCAACGAGCAGGGCGAACCCTGGGCTAACGCGCACTTCTCGCTGTACACCACGCAGACGCGGCGCCCGACCGAGGAGGCCCCCGAAGCGGGCAAGCCCGAGACACGCTGGAACTCGACCTTTGACACCGATGCCGAAGGTCGCTTCGACTTCTCGTACTTCGTTAATGAGTACACCCAGCGCCATGACCGCAGCTGGAGCTTCGTGCTCAGCAGCACCGATCGCGCCGTCAGTCTGCCGCGGATCGACGAAGAAGGCGCGGTGCAGGGCAGCCTGGCCTTGCCGCTCGCGATGCAGCCGGGCGAGGTCCTCGACGCGGGCGACGTGGTGGTGCAGCCGCTCGACTTGCCGCTGCTAGTTTCCGGCCGCGTCGTGAATCGCGAGGGCAAGCGCGCCCCGGCGGTGGTCAGCGTGTCGACTCCTGAGGCGGACTGGCGCAAACGGACCCGTCTCTGGCAGGGCCAGCCCGAGCGCGACGGCAGCTTCACCGTGCGCGCGCCGATGCCACCCGGCGAGACCCTGATCGTCGAGGCCGGCGGCTTTGGCCATCTCGGCGTGCAGCAGACCGTCCCGATCGGCACCCAGGGCCTGGAGCTGCTGATGGTGAAGGGCATCACGCTGCGCGGCCGGCTGATCCTGCCCGACGGCATGCCCTTCCACGAGATGGAGATCCGCATGCCCGGCGGTCGCGCCAAGGAGGTCTTCCCCGGCGGCACCTTCGCGGTCGACTACCTGCGCCCGGCGGCCGACTCCTGGGTCAGCCTCGAACACAACGGGCGCGAACTCTGGCGCTCCGGACCGATCCTGATCGAAGGCGAAGGCGACAATGACTTCCGACCCGCTCAGGTGCAGGAGGTCGACCTCCGCGGCACGATGCGAGCCTGGCGCATGGCCGTGCGCAATCCGGACGGCAGCCTGGTGGAAGAGCACAGCTCCGTCACCTGCCACGCAGGCGAAGCCGGCCGCAACTTCGTCCGCATCGATGCGCTGAGCACCTTCTCCCAGGTCCTGCCGATCGGTGTGGATCGAATCCACCTCGTACGGCGTGGCTTTGAACCCGTTGAGGTCCGCTGGCCGCCGCCCGCGGAGATTCGCTTCACGCCCGCCGAAGGCTAGCGGGCGCTCTCCCCGCCGGAAGCCGCGGGCCCGATGCCGGTCAGGAAATGCAGCAGCGGCAGCTGCAGCAGCGCGTGGGAAAACTCGCCGCTGGTGATCATCTGCCGGACCTCCTGCTGCGACTTCAGCACCACCTCGATGACCTCGTTCTCATCCCACTCGGTCGGGTGCTGCAGCGTGGCGTTGCGAATCAGGTAGGAGGTGCAGAGGTTGGACTGGATCGCCGGATTCGGCTCGACCTCGCACAGAGGCTCGGGCGGATCGCCGGCGTAACCGGTTTCCTCGCGCAGCTCGCGGACCGCGGCATCGATCGCCGGCTCGCCCGGCTCAATCACGCCCGCGGGGATCTCCCAGCGGGTGTCGCCCACGCCGTAACGAAACTGCCGGATCAGCACGATGTCCTGATCCGGCGTGACCGCCACCACGTTGACCCAGTTGAGCGCGTCGATCACCAGGAAGTCCCGCTCCCCCTCCAGATTGGGGTGGCGGTAACGGTCCTTGCGCAGGCGCAGAAAACCGTAGTCGTGCAGGGGCTCGGAGCCCCGCTTTTCCCAGCGATCGACCATCGCACGATCGCATTCCGACCGGCTACTTGCCGATCGGAAGCGGCATCACGTTCCAGACGAAGTAGTCGCTGCCCTTCCACGAAGCGATCCCGGTCGGCTTGTAGCTGTCGGTCTCGCTGTTGTGGCGGAACATGTTCATCTTCTTCTGCTCGTCCGAAGCGACGAACAGCTCGTCTTTCCCATCGCCATCCCAGTCGAAGGCGTAGGTCGCGTGCTCGAAGCCGCCCGACATGTAGCTCATGACGATCTTCTTGGTCTTCCACTCGCCGTCTTCCTGGTGAATGCGGAAGATGCCGGCCTTGCGGGTCGCTGCGATGATCTCGTTGACGCCGTCGCCGGTGGTGTCGCACAGCACGAGGAAGCGGCACATCTTGCCGTCGATCTCGATGGTGGCGTCTTCGACCATGGCTTCGCCGTCCCAGACCCAGCGGCGCACCGCGTTGACCTTGTCGACGGTGCCTTCGGCTTCCAGCGCCGCGTAGAGTTCGACGCGACCGTCGCCGTCGTAATCAGCGGCCATCACTTCCTTGGCGTGGCGATCGGTGAGTTCGGCCACGTTGACGCGGGTGTACTCGCCGGACTCGGCGTTGTGGCGGTACATATCGATCCAGCCCGCCTGATGCTGGCCATCGAGGCGGTTGGGCTCGGACGGAGTCGTGAAGAACTCCGGCTTGCCGTCGCCATCGACGTCGCCGATCTCGACCTCGTGGGCGAAGATGCGCTCCTCCCAGCGGTGCAGCTCGGTCGGCACCAGACCTTCGGCGGTCTGCTCGATCACGAAGACGGCGCCGGCATCGTGGGTCACGACCACCAGTTCGTCCTGGCCGTCGCCGTCGACATCGCCGATCTCGACGTCGCGGAAGCGCTGCTCCTTGCCGCCGACGATGGCGGTCCACAGCGTTTCGGAAGTCCAGCCCGCGCTCCCGCGCCGCCAGATCTGCAGGTAGGGCATGTTGGCGCTGATCGTCAGAATGCCCGGGTCGCCGAAGGCCGGCTCCCACCACATTGCCTTGTGGAAGACGTTGCCGCCTTTCATCTCGTAGGACTTCTTGGTGACCTTGCCGGCGCTGTTGCGCGGCCACTCGACCTCGCCGCTTGCCGGCTCAAGGCTCCAGCCGGTGGGGCCGGGCACGAACTGCATGGCCTCGCCGGTAGGTTCGCCTTCGCCGTCCAGCTCGGCCACGACCGGGCTGCCATCGGCCAGGTTGCCGAGGCCGAACTCGCGCGACTCACGCGGAGCGACGATGGACTCTTCGGTCCAGTCCTTGTCGTCGGCGCTGAGCGGGCGGAGCAGGACCATCGAGGACGGCGTCGGGCCGTCGTCGAAGACCGACTTGGCCAGGATCAGGCCGGGCAGACCGCTGTCGGTCGGCTTGCCGTCGCCCTTGGACGCGGTGGTCGCCGTGGTGGTCGAGCCGCCGGAGCCCCCGGATGTGGGCTCGGCCGGCTTGTCCGAGCAGGCTGGAAGCGAGAGCGCGAGGCCGAGGCCGAGCGCTGCGCCGAAGGAAACAAGTTTCTGAGACTGATTCATGGTCAACCAGAACGAAGCAGGGCGCCCAGGATAGCTGCGCGCGGTGCCGTCCCTCTTTCGTTCGGAACAGAACGCCTCCTGAACGCATCCGTATCCGGATTCTGGGACCGATTTCGCGCTCGGAAAAGGGCCGAAATCCCGAGCCGGGAGCCGTAACTGCGACTTCCTTTTGGGGTAGCGTTCGGAGCCCCCTTCCCCGGGCGGCGCGCTCCTCGTGTGCGCTTGCTACCCGCCCCCCCCACTCGAACGAAACCCATGACACCGAATCTCCTCGTCGCGGGGATGGCCCTCGGATTGGCCAGCCTGGCTCCCGCTCAGTTCACTGAGCAGGAGAGCCCCCGCCCCTTCCCCAGCACCGTGCTGGACTTCCAGGCCTGGCAGGCTGAGAACCCAGGCAACTGGATCCTGCGCGAGCGCCCGGAAACCAAGGCCGGCCGCTTCCTCTATGGCGGCAGCCTCGCCCCGGCCTTCACCCCCAGCAACCAGGGCGACTTCGTCGAGCTGGCCTTCGCGGGTCTGGAGCAGACCCAGTCGCTGTTCCGCATCGCGCCGGACACGCTGGTCCTCGATGAGGTTCGCTTCCTGCCGCTGTCGCGCGGGGGCGTCCGCGACAAGGTCGCGGTCAATCTGCTGCAGGTGCACCGCGGTGTGCCCGTCGTGAACGGTCACGTCGACCTGCTGTTCCACACCGACGGCACCCTGGTCGCGCTCGACAGCCAGGCCTACCCCGGCGTCGAGAACCTGGAGACCGCTCCGGTGATCAGCGCCGAGCGCGCCTCCCGCGAGGCCAGCCGTCACTTCTCGGAAGCGACCGGTCTGCCCGAGCGCCGCTCGACCCAGCCGGAGCTCGTCATCTTCCCGGACCTCTCGGGCAAGCTTGCCGAGCCGCGCCTCGCGTGGTCGACTGAGGTCTGGAACGAGGACGCCGACATGCCCTCGGGCCGTCGCATTTACGTCTCGGCCGACAGCGGCAACCCGGTCATCCTGGGCGAGGATCAGCTGGTGCACGAGTGCGGCTTCGGTCACGACCATGATCACAGCGATCACGATCACGCCCACGAGCTGCCCGCACTGAGCGATGTGGCCGAGTACGGCCCGCAGCCGATCGACTTCGTCGGTCACGTCGACGCCTACGCCTCGCCCGGCGTGCTGCCGGACACCGGCTCGAACCCCGAAGTTCTGATGCCGATGAAGTACCTGCGCGTCGCCAGCTCCGCCGGCAACACCCAGACCGACGTCAACGGCGACTTCGTCATCCCCTACTCGGGCACCGGCGCCCTGGACCTCACGTTTGAGTTCCGCGGCCCCTACTGCCGCCTGGTCAACTCGGCCGGCACCACGTACAGCTACACCCAGTCGTTCACCCCGGGTGTCTTTGACACCGCGATCATGAACGACGAGCGCACCGAAAGCTCGACCGCGCACGCCAACGTCTATCGCAGCGTGATCGACATGCGCGAGTGGCTGACTGCGATTGACCCCAGCGACACCACCCTGGATTTCCAGGTCGTCGCCAACGTCAACATCAACAGCAACTGCAACGCCTTCTTCAACGGCAGCTCGATCAACTTCTACACCTCGGGCAGCGGCTGCGTGAACACCGCCTACTCGACGGTGTCGGCGCACGAGGAAGGGCATTGGATGAACGTGCTCTACTCGAGCGGCAACGGCTCGGACGGCTTCGGCGAAGGCGCCGCGGACATCTGGGCGATGTTCCTCTACGACACCCCGATCGTCGGCGAGAACTTCTGCGGCACGAACTGCAACATCCGCACTGGCAACAACACTCGCCAGTGGTGCGGCAGCGGCTGCTACGGCCAGGTCCACACCGACGGCGAGGTGCTGATGGGCGCCTTCTGGAAGTGGCGCGAGAACCTGAACGCCAGCCTCGGCAACGCGGCCGGCGACCTGGTGGCCGACACCCTGGTCGTGGGCTGGTTCAACGGCTTCAACGACGGCCAGATCCTGCCGATCATCGAAGATCACCTGCTGGCGCTCGACGATGACGATGGCAACATCGGCAACGGCACGCCGAACTTCAACGAGATCGATGCCGGCTTCCGCGCGCAGGGCTTCCCGGGCGTCGACCTGGACTACATCGCGATCACGCACGCCCCGCTGAGCGACACGCAGAACGAGGCCGGCCCGTATTTCGTCGAGGCCAACATGGCCCCGCAGTTCGGCTCGAGCATCGTCCGCGCCGAGGTCAAGTACACCGTCGATGGCGGCTCGGTGCAGACGGCCACGATGGCCC
Source organism: Planctomycetota bacterium (assembly GCA_002705055.1). Taxonomy (GTDB): domain Bacteria; phylum Planctomycetota; class UBA1135; order UBA1135; family UBA1135. Next base: position 36,980 of record PAHY01000004.1, on the reverse strand, counting down.
CGAATGGCGGTGGCGATTACGTCGCCGCGCTGCCGGGTCAGATCTCGCCGGCTCAGGTCGTCTACTGGATTGAAGGCGAAGACGAACTCGGCAACACCGACCGTTTCCCGAAGAAGACCGACGCCGGCTTCCTGGTGGGCCTGCGCCGGATCGCTTACTTCTCGGACTTCGAGACTCCGGGCGATGACGGCTGGAGCCACGAATACGGCGGCGGCACCTCGAACAGCCACGACGACTGGCAGCACGATTCGCCGAAGGGCAACGGCGGCGACCCGGCCAGCGCCTACAGCGGCAACCTGGTCTGGGCCAACGACGTGGGCAACTCGGGCTGGAACGGCCTGTACCAGTCGAACGTCAACAACCGCCTGATCTCGCCGACGATTGACTGCACCAACTACAGCGACCTGCGTCTGCGCTTCGCACGCTGGCTGACGGTCGAGAGTGGGCAGTATGACCAGGCTCGCGTGCGCGTCGCCGGCAACATCATGTGGTCGAACGACAACAACATCGACACCATCGATACCGCCTGGCAGGTCGTGGACTACGACGTCTCCTCCGTCGCCGACGGCAACCCCGCGGTCGTCATGCGCTGGGAACTGCGCACCGACGCCGGGGTCGAGTTTGGCGGCTGGACGGTCGACGATGTGATGCTGTACAGCCTGGCCCCCTCCGGCGCGACCGACACGATCGTATTGAGTGGTGACGAGGCTCCGCTTGCGGGCAGCACCGCGAACTACGTGTTCCGCAACGGTCCGCCGAGCGGCAACTGGGCCGCGGCCTACAGCCCCAACCTGAACGGCGGGATGTATCAGGGCCACGCCTTCGACATCGGCGCCCCCTTCACGGTGGCAGCGACCGGTAACTTCGACGCCGAGGGGCGCGGCACGCTCTCGGTGCCGATCCCGGCGGGCGCGGCAGGCGCCTCGGTCTACCTCGAAATCGCCGGCTTCGACGCGGAGGGCTTCCTCACCGACTCGAACCCGTTGATGGTGACCGTGCAGTAAGGCGCGCTTCGACGAGCCTCGGGCGGGGCGGCTTTCGGGCCGCCCCGCCTTTTCTCTTGCCAGAGTCGAGGCCAACTCATCGCGATCGCGCACCGGCTACGATGGGTGCACACCATGATCGCGCCCCTCACCCGATCATTCTTCCTGCTGCTCCTGCTGCTTGCCCCGGCCTGTGGCGACAGCGAGGACAACGGCGGCCTTGCCAGTGAACTTGAACTCGATGGCGACGCGGCTGCCGCGGAGGTCTGGGTCCCGGAAGGGCATGACTGGATCGGCGACTGGACCAGCCTGACGCAGGAGGTGCAGGAAGCGCTGGCCGGGACCGCGGGCAAGGCGATGACGGACCTGCGCTTCATCGTCTCCGACAGAGAGCGCGTGCGTGATGTACTGGAGCGCAATATTGCGCGGCGCCTTCCAGCCGACGCCGAGCTGCCCTTTGCCAGCAAGCAGCTCGACGCCGTCGCCGGCGGCTTGGTGGGGATCTTCGACCTGGAGAAGAAGGTGGTTCACATCTCGCTGGACACCTTCGGGAGCATGGCCGAGCTCCTGGGCAGCCCCGGGCTACAGAGCCGCGAGGCTGCATTCGCGGTCATGGTGCACGAAGGCTGTCACGCGATCATTGATCAGCGTCACGATCTGAGCGATCTGTTCCGCACCGCCCAGGCCAACGGCGAGGAAGCGGTGCAGGCCGCGGACGCCGTCTCCGAGGGCTTCGCGCAGTACCTGGCGCGCTCCACCTGCGCGCGCGCGGGGCGTTCCGAGGGATTCGAGGCCTTCACCCGCGCCATCACGCAGCTGCCTGAAGACCTCGACGCCGGCCAGCGGCTGCTCGCCGAGCAGACGGTGCGCGTCTTCGGCTTTGCCTACGCCCATGGCGAGACCTTCGTGACCGCAGTCATGGACGAGCTGGGAGCCAGCGGCGAGACGCGGCTGTTTGACCGACCGCCGCTGACGCGGGTCGAAGTGCTGCGCCCGGAGTGGTACCTCGATCCGGAGAGCAAGCCCGCTCATGCCTTCGCGGTGGGAGATGCGCTGGGACTCGTGCCTCCGGCTTTCGACTGGGTCGAAGACATCAGCTTTGTCCGTCGCGAGCTGGCCTCGACCGATATCGCCGAGGGCAACGCCGGGGCGCTGGGCCCGGCGCGCGCCGCCGAAATGGGCGGGCTGATCGAGCTCTGTGAAGCGCACATCGGCCTGACTCCGGGCGGTAACAGCATGGCGCTGGTCGGACTGACCATCTTCCCGGATGAAGCCGCCGCAGACCGCTTCCTTGCCTTTGCCCGCGAGGCCTCGGATCTGAAGGACGCTCAGCTACAGGAGGGTTCGACGGTGCGCGTGGTCGCCAGCGAGACGACCACGGTCGACGAGGAACTCGGCATCGGCGTGCGCCAAGTCAAGACGGTCGAGACCTTCGGGCAGAAGGTGCCGGTCTCTAGCCTGATGGTGCGGCGCGGTCGGCTGATGGTCGAGATCACCCTCAGCAACCTCGAGATGACGGTGGAGGATGTCGACGCGCTGGCTGTTTCGCTGTTCCGGACCGCGAACTACGAGGACTAACGCGGCTCGCCGATGGTGGACACGACCCGGCTGGTCGTGATGCCGCCGGGCTGTTCGCCGACCACGGCCTGAACGAAGACCGGGAAGCCGGGAACGTGTGCCTCCGGCCAGTTGGCCTGGAAGACCGCCTTGCCCTGCGCGTCCGCGCGCGCCCGCAGACGGAAGCTTCCATCCGGCGCGACCACGACGCCCGCGCTGCCTTCCCCGGCCAGACGCCCGCCTGCGATCAGCCGCACCAGCGCGCCAGGAGCGGCGCCGGTGACCTCAAATTCCACGGGTGCCCCGGCGCTGGGAACGCCGGTGGCGGTCAGCAGGGGCACCGCTCCTCCGCCGCCCTGCGCCTGTCCCAGGTCGTACCAGCGCGGCTCGCCGCCCTCGCGCAGGCGGACCGCCAGATAAACCTGACCGCTCTCCAGCGAAGCCGCCTCCACCCCGGCCCCGGAGCAGGGATCCAGGTCGGTGTAGTGCAGGCCGCCATTGACCGAAGCCGACGCGCCGATCCACGGCGTCGCCACCGGGGTGGGCCGATAGCTGTCGACCCGAGCGACGATGCGGTAGATCCGCTGCGGCTCGAGCACGAAGTCCGCGGCCGTGGTCGCGCGCAGGTTGCCCGGCGGCAGCTTGGCCTCCAGCGCGCCGACAAAGCGCGGGCTGCCGGCCGTGGTGACGTCCCAGATCGCGACGTTGCCCTGCTGATCCAGCGGGCCGCAGTCGACCACCGCCCCCGGGGCGCCGTCGAGGATCAGCTCCACCAGGCGCTGCGGCCCGGCGGCGCCGAAGGTGTCCAGCTCGATCCCGACGTACTCCTCGCTGCTCGCCGCCGGAGTGAGGTCGGCAATCGGCGCGTTGCGCGCCTGCTGCAGCAGGCCGCCGGTGCTGGTCAGCAGCTTGGTCTCGCCGGGATCGACCGGCGCATACTCGCGCCCATCCACCCAAACTTTGCCGCTGCGGAAGATCGTGATCTCACGATCCTCAAGCAGCGCAAGGTCGAGGTTGCCGAGCGCGGGATTGACCCGCTTGTCGATCCGCTGGTAACCCAGCTCGGGCAGCGAAGGCAGATCGACCACGAGGTCGAAGCGCAGATCCTGCTGCGGGTCGGCCGGCTCCGGATCGGCGGGCAGCCCGAAATGGAGCGCGTACTCGTTTTGGTTGATGTAACCGGCCGAGCTCGAAACCAGCTGAACGAAGCGCTTGCCGGCCGCGGCATTGTGCAGCTTCAGCTCGACCGTGGCGCCAAACTCCGTCTCGACCCCGCGGGCGATGCCGGCGGCGTCGTCGACCACCCGCACGCGTAGGTAGCGCTTGTCCGCGAGCGGCGTGCCCGGGCCGTAGAGATCGTTCTGGTAGAGGAAACTGACCTGACGACCATCGGCCACGGCCAGATCCAGGTCGCCGTCGCGGTCAAAGTCGGCCCAGGCCGGCGCCCCCACCTGCGGCACGCTGGCCGAATTGATCTTGCGCCATTCCGCGACGCCGCTCTCCATCACGCGGCTGGTGCGGAAGACATCATTGGTGGTGATGTCGATGTCGCCGTCGTTATCCCAATCCGCGGCGCTGATGCCGTAGGCCGCGCCGTCGAGGTAATCCTCGACGACCGTATCGGGCGCCTCGGCGTAGGTGCCGTCGCCGCGATTGATCCACAGTCGATTGCCGCGGTTGGTCGTGTAGCTGATCAGCAGATCGAGGTCGCCATCCAAGTCGTAGTCGATCGCGACCGTGCCCTCGTCCACCACCGTGCGCTTCTTCACGCCCGAGGACTTGGAGGCCAGATCCTCAAACAGCGGCACATCCAGAGTCGAGAGGTTGCGGTACCAGTGGCCATTGGAATACAGATCCAGGTCGCCGTCGCCGTCGATGTCCATGGTCACCACCCCCTCCGGGCGGGCCGCGCCGGTGGGAATCTTCACCCCGACCGCAGCCGCCTTCTCGCTGAAGCGATAGGCGCCCCCCGGGCCCGTCGGCCCCAGGTTGTGCAGGTACTGGTTGTCGACGCTGCCGTCGGCCGCCGGATAGGTCGGCAGAAAGAGGTCGAGGTCGCCGTCGCCGTCAAAATCCGCCCAGGCCGCCGTCTCGGCCAGCGCGCTGCAGGGCTGGTAGTCGAGCAGCTGCGGGTCGGTGGCGATGTCCACCCAGGCGGTCCCGCCCAGGTTGTGGAAGATGTGCAGGCAGTCGTCCAGCCCGTACTTGCGGGGCTCGGTGGCGATGTCCGGGAAGCCGTCGCGGTCGTAATCGCCGAAGGCCGCGCCGTAGCGCTGGGCCGAGGCCGGCAGCATCGCCCCCAGGTCGAAGGCCTCGACCCAGCCCTGGCCCTGCAGATTGCGCCACAAGCGCCCGTCATTGCATACGAACAGGTCGACCCAGCCATCGCCGTCGTAGTCGCCGAAACTGGCCCCCACCGCGTGCCCGAGATTCAGGCCGTTCGGCCAGTCGGGGTCGGTGTACTTCGAGAAGGGCAGTTGGGCCGCGGGGGCCGCCAGCGTGAGCACGAGGGAGGACAAAAGCATCGGGCTTACCTTGCCGAAAGGCTATCAGAGGATCCCCGGAAGGGCCGGATTCCACCGACGAACGGGGGACTGCGCGGCTAAACTATGGGATCTTTTTCGCGCCACCCAACGGCTGAAAAGCGAAGAAAACCATGCCTGAGTCCATCCCGACCACCGAACACGCTGCCGCTCTGGAGGCCCTGTTCGGCCTGAAAGACCTGGAGCTGCGGGTCAATCTCACCAAGGAAGAGCTCTTCCACGAGGCCATCGCCAACGACCGCGGTCGCGTCCGCGAGGGCGGCCCGGACGACGAGCAGAAGGCCTTCCCGACCAAGCTGGGCGTGGATGGCCCGCTGGTCTACTACACCGACCCCACCTGCACAGGCCGCCCCACCTCCGACACCTTCGGCGTGGCGCGCCCCTCGATCGAGGACAAGGTCTGGTGGAAGCCCGACTTCCAGAAGTTTGACCCGGCCAAGTTCGACGCCCTGGTCGAGCGCGTCGTCGCGCACCTGAATGAGCGCGGTCGTCACCTCTACGTCAAGGACGTCTACGCGGGCAGTGATCCTTCCTACGCCCGCCCCTACCGCCTGGTCAGCGAGTACGCCACGCACCAGTTCTTCTGCCACAACATGTTCCCGAAGGGCATCGAAGGTGTGGCCGACGAAGACGCCAAGCGCTGGACGATGCTCAACGTGCCGTCCTTCCACTGCGATGAGCAGCGCGACGGCACCGCCTCAAAGCGCCTGGTCTGCCTCGACTTCGAGCGTCAGATCGTGCTGGTGCTGGGCCGCGCCGATTACTGCGGCATCGTCAAGAAGTCGATGTTCACCGTCATGAACTTCATGCTGCCGGAGATGGGCGAGATGAGCATGCACTGCTCCGCCAACGTCGGCCAGGAAGGGGATGGTGCGATCCTGTTCGGTTTGTCGGGCACCGGCAAGACCACGCTCTCGGCCGATCCTCACCGCAAGCTGATCGGTGACGACGAGCACGCCTGGACCGCTGCCGGCATCTCCAACCTCGAGGATGGCTGCTACGCCAAGCTGATCGACCTGAACAAGGACGACGAGCCGGTCATCGCCGCCGCCATGTCGATGCCGGGCACGATCATCGAGAACGTGCCGCCGCTGCCGGGCAAGGCCATCGAGGACACCGATCCTCAGGACTTTGACCTGACCGACGGCTCGATCACCGAGAACACCCGCTTCAGCTATCCGCTCGCGGCCAACCCGGATGTCATGCCGGGCGCCAAGGGTCCGCACCCGCAGACCATCGTGCTGCTCACCGCCGATGCCTTCGGCGTGCTGCCGCCGGTCGCCGTGCTGGATAAGAAGGAGGTCATGTACCACTTCGTCAGCGGCTTCACCGCCAAGCTGGCCGGCACCGAAGTCGGGGTCACCGAACCGAAGGCGGCCTTCTCGGCCTGCTTCGGCGCCCCCTTCATGGCGCAGAAGCCCAGCGTTTACGCCGAGCGCCTCGCCGAGAAGATGGAGGCCAACGACGCGCGCTGCATCCTGCTGAACACCGGCTGGGGCGGTGGCCCTTACGGCGTGGGCAAGCGCATCTCGATCACGCACACGCGTGCGCTGCTCGACGCGGCGCTGCGCGGCGATCTGGATGCCGACAAGGTCGAGTTCGAGACGCACCCGATCTTCGGCCTGAAGATGCCGACCTCCTGCCCGGGCGTGCCGTCCGAGATCCTCAACCCGCGCAACACCTGGGAAGACAAGGACGCCTACGACGCGGCCGCCGAGAAGCTGCGCAAGATGTTCCACGACAACTTCGAGGAGAAGGGCTTCGGCGAACTGGGCATTGACCCGGTGATGTAGTTCGGCAACCGAGCAACCCGCGGGGTCGAGGGCGAAAGCTCTCGACCCCGTTTGCGTTCACCTAGAATCTCCGCGTGCTAGCGACTCTCTCCCCCTCGCGCACTCTGCCCCTGGTCCTCGCGACCGCGCTCTCCGGCGCGATCGTTCTGCAGGTCGCCGGGCGCGGCGCGCCGCCGGCCTGCCCCAGCAGCGGCGCAGTCGACGTGCCGGCCGAGTCGATCGCGCTGGCGGCGCCGGGCGTGGCGCACTCCAGCGTTTGCGCGCAGTGTCACTCCTACGCTCCGACCGCCAGCGGCCTGCAGGATGCCGAGGGCAACAACGTCGCCCCCTACGATCTGTGGCGCGGCACGATGATGGCCAACTCGGCGCGCGACCCGCTGTGGCAGGCGGTGATGTCGGTGGAGGTCGCGGCGATGCCCCACCAGCGCGATGTGATCGAAGCGGAATGCCTGAACTGCCACAGCCCAATGGCCAGCCGGGTCGGCCTGGACAAGCATGGAGAGGAGAGCTTCACTCACCTGCTGGAATGTGACTCCGAGCTGGGGCAGATCGCCCAGGACGGCGTGTCTTGCACCATCTGCCACGGCATCGAACCGGGCAACCTCGGCAGCGAGGAGAGCTTCAGCGCCGGCTTCGAGCTCAACCCGGATCGTCGGCTTTACGGCCCCTTCGAGAACCCGCTGGAGCCGCCGATGCGCGCGCGGGCCGGCTTCACGCCGACCCACGGTTCGCATATCCGCGATTCCGCCCTGTGCGGGAGCTGCCACACACTGATCACCCCGGTCTTCGACGCGAAGGGCGAGGAGACCGAGCATCGCTTCCTGGAGCAGGCACCGTACCTCGAGTGGCGCAATTCGATCTTTCAGGATGAGGACGGCGAAGGCGAGGGCAGCCTCTCCTGCCAGGATTGCCACATGGGGCGCACGAATCCGGACGGGTCCTTCATCTCGACCCGGATCGCGCGCAACCCGGCCGGCCGCGACTTCCCGCCGACGCGGCCCCGCTCCCCCTTCGCCAAGCACGACATCGTCGGCGGCAACACGCTGGTGCTGGGCATGTTCCGCGACCACGGCGAGGAGCTGGGCACGAGCGCGCCGCGCGAGGCCTTTGAGGCGACGCTGGCCGCGACCCGCGCGCTGCTGCGCACGGAGTCTGCCGAGTTGCGGCTGCTGAATCCGCGCGTCGAGAACGGCCAGCTCGCCCTGGAGATCGAAGCGATCAACGGCACCGGACACAAGCTGCCGACCGCGCACCCCACGCGCCGGGCCTGGCTGCACGTGCGCGTGACCGACGCTGCCGGGAGGCTGGTCTTCGAGAGCGGCCAGGTCGATGAACAGGGACGCATCGTCGACGCGCAGGGTCAACCCCTGGCTTCGGAGCTCGCCGGCGGACCGATCGAGCCGCACCGCAACCGCATCCGCAGCGCCCGCACGCCGGTGCTCTATCAGGCCATCATGGCGGACCTCGACGGCCAGCCGACGCACCTGCTGCTGCGCGGGGCGGGCTTCCTGAAGGACACGCGCCTCTTGCCCCTCGGCTGGTCACCGGAGGGTCCCGAGGCGACGCGCACCGCCCCCGTCGGCACCACTCACGACGCGAACTTCGTGGGCGGAGGGGACCGGGTCGAGCTGCGCGCGCCCTTGCCCGAGGACGCGCAGGGCCCCTACCAGGTCGAGGTGCGCCTGCTGTTCCAGACGCTCAGCGCGCGCTGGGCCGCCGAGACGTTCACGGTCGAGACTCCTGAAGTCGCCCGCTTCCGTCGGCTCTACGAGGCCGCGGACCTCCGGCCCGAGGTCCTGGCGAGCGCCGCCGTCGAAGTCTCGAGCCAAAAGTGACGAAAAGCGGCTGAAAAGCCTATTTTTGCGCTAGACTGAGGGGCTGTTCAGGGTGGCTCAACCGGGCAACCCGTGCAGCTGTTATGTCCTCTACGGACTCGAAAACCGCTTCTCTCCATCTGTTGCGTTCGCCTGTCGAGCTAGAACGCTTCCTCCCCGCCCGCGAGCTGGCCTCGGCTCTGCAGCGATGGCTTCAACCCTGGCATGACCCGCTCCCGGATGTGGAGCGCGGCCTGCGGGATGCCCTCCAGCCGGATCAGCCACTCCAGGGATTCGTGCTGCTGGCCACGCGGGACGACGGCCGGCCCTGTGGGGCGCTGGTCATGCTCAGCACCGGCATGGACGGGTACATCCCCGGCCACCTGCTGCTCTACATCGCGGTCGATCCCGCGACCCGCGGCCAGGGCCTCGGCGGTCGCCTGATCGAAGAGGCGCGGCGCCACTGTCCTCAGGGCATCAAGCTGCATGTCGAACTCGAGAACCCTGCCGGTCGGCTCTATGAGCGCCTCGGCTTCACCCAGAAGTACCGAGAGATGCGCTGGCTCCCCGCGCCGGAGGGGACGGCATGAGTCGCGTCCTGATTCGTACCGGTGCCCTGCGCCACAACTTCCGGGTCATTGATGACTGGATGAACCGGGCGGGCGTCTCGTGGACGCTCGTCTCCAAAGTGTTGTGCGGCAATCGACCTGTCCTGGAGCTGCTGTATGGCCTGGGAGTGCGTTCCTTCGGCGAGTCGCGGCTGGAGAACATTGACGAGATGCCGCCCTTGGGCGACGACGCCGAGATTTGGTACCTGCGTGGCCCGGAGGCCTCGCAGGTCGAGCAGGTGGTGCGCCACTGCGCCGTCAGTCTGAACTCGGAGCTGACGATCATTCGCGAGCTCGACGCCTGCGCGGGACGGCTCGGCAAGCGGCACAAGATCGTGATCATGATCGAGCTGGGCGACCTGCGCGAAGGGGTCCTGCCGACTCACCTCACCGCCTTCTACGAGCAGGTGCTTGCGCTGGAGAACGTCGAGGTCATGGGCGTCGGGTCGAATCTCGGCTGCATGTTTGGCGCGATTCCATCCGTCGAGCAGATGGCCCAGTTGAGCCTCTACCGCGAACTGCTCGAGCTCAAGTTCGGCAAGAAGCTGCCGCTGATTTCCGCGGGCTCAACCGCCGCGCTGCCGCTGCTGCTGGACGGCCAGATGCCTCGGACGATCAACCACTACCGGATCGGCGAGGCGCTGTTCCTGGGCAGCGACCTGAGTTCCGGCGGCAGCCTTCCCGGGCTGCGCACGGATGCCGTGGAAATCGAGGGGCGCGTGCTGGAGGTTAAGGAGAAGAGTCTCTTCCCCATGGTGCCCACCGGCGAGGATGTCAGCCCCTTTGACAACAAGCCGGGTGACGAAGTGCAGCCCGGTCAACGGGGATATCGAGCCCTCGTCGACATCGGCAACCTCGATACCGATGTGCAGGGGCTGACCCCGGTCGAGAGCCGATTCCAGATCGCGGGAGGCAGCTCGGACCTGCTGGTGCTGAACGTCGGCAGTTCCCGTGGCGCGCTCAGCATCGGCGACCGAGTCCGTTTCCGCCCCAACTACAGCGCCCTCCTGCGCGCGATGAACAGCCGCTATCTGTCGAAGCACCTCGACATCCGCCCGCCGCGCCACGACCCGGAGCAGCAAGCGGCCCCCACGGCCACCCAGCCCCAAGCTTGATGATCCCTCGCGACCGCGCTCTCACCCTGCGTCATGAACTGCACCTTCACCCGGAGCTGTCCGGACAGGAGCAGGAGACGGCACAGCGTATGGCCAAGCGGCTCCGTGAACTGGGTGCCTCGGTGCAGGAACAGCTGGGCGGCTGGGGTGTGCTGGGTGTGTTCGATTCGCAGCAGCCTGGCCCGTCCATCCTGCTGCGTGCCGAGCTGGATGCACTGCCCATCCCCGAGACGATCCGACTGCCGCACGGCAGCAAGCAGCCCGGCGTCGCCCACAAATGTGGACACGACGGTCATATGGCTATCCTCGACGGGGTCGCGGCGCGCCTTGCCGAACAGAGCATCGCGCGCGGCCGGGTGGGCCTGCTGTTTCAGCCCGCCGAAGAGTCCGGTGCCGGAGCCGCCGCCGTGCTCGCGGACCCCGCCTGGCAGTTTGAGTTTGATGCGGCTTATGCCCTGCACAACCTCCCGGGAGTGCGGGCAGGTGACGTCCTCTGCCGGGCGGGCACGGCGGCGCTGGCATCGCGAGGCCTTGAGGTGAGCTGGCAGGGCCGCGAGGCACACGCCGCTCACCCGGATGAAGGCCTCAGCCCGATGCAAGCCTGGATGGCCACCACTCTGGCCTGGTCCGAGCGCGCCACGCACCCAGCCCGCTTCGAGCACGAGCGCATGACCGTGGTCCACGCTGGAGTGGGTCATGAGTCCGCGTTTGGAACAGCTCCGGGCCTGGCTCGGCTGCAGGCGACCCTGCGCGCGGGGATCGAAGCCGAGCTGGATCAGCTCCAGCAGGAGCTCGAGTCCCTCGTCGTGCAGCAGGAAGGGCTACGGGTCCAATCGCGGGTCTGCGACCCCTTCCCCGAGTGCCGCAACCACCCCGAGGCGGTGGCTCGCGTCGAGCGTGCCGCGCGCGCAGCCGGCCTAGAGTTCATCGAGCCGGCCACGCCCTTCCCCTGGTCGGAGGACTTTGGACACTTCCTTCGCCTCGCTCCGGGCGCACTGATCGGCCTCGGGGCCGGTCTGGAGCAGCCGCCGCTGCACGATCCCGCGTACGACTTCCCGGATGCCATCCTGCCGCTCGGCATCGAAGTGTTCGCCCAGCTGATTGACTCGCACTTGCGCACGGATGCTCACGCCAAGGCCTGAATCGCGCATCGAGCTCAGTCTTTCCGCACTTCGCCGCAACCTCCGCTTCGTGCGTGACCTTGCCGGGCGGGCGGTCGAAGAGTACGCCGTCATCAAGGGCAATGCGTATGGGCATGGGATCGAGAGCTTCGTGCCGATGCTGGAGCAGTGTGGCGTCAAGCGACTGGCCACTTCTTCGGCGCATGAGGCTTACCGAGCGCGGCAGGCGTATCGCGGCGCCGTGGAGATCATGGTGATGTACTCGATCACCGACGATGAGCTCGCCTGGGCGATCGAACACGGCATCTCGTTCTGGGTCTACACTCAGCCCAAGCTCGCTCATGCGCTGCGCCTTGCGGAACGCATCGGGCGCCCCGCGCGCATCCACCTGGAACTGGAGACCGGGCTCCATCGTCACGGCCTGCAAGGCGTCGAGCTAGATGGAGCGGTGGACCTGCTGCTGCAGTCTCCCGGCACCTTCGAGCTGGAAGGTCTCTGCACCCACTTCGCTGGCGCCGAAAGTGTTGCCAATGATGTGCGCGTCCACGCCCAGCGCGACCGACTTCAGCAGCTCGTGCTCGCACTTGGTCAGCGTGGGATCCGCCCCCAGCGTGTTCATGCGGCGTGCTCGGCAGCCATGCTGCGCTTCCCCGAGACGATCGCAGACGCGATCCGACCCGGCATTGCGCTGTATGGATTCTGGCCGAGCCGCGAGACCGAGATGTCCTGGCTGTTGCAGCACTCCGACCCAGAGCAGGCAAAGCCGCCGGCCAATCCGCTGCGGCGCGTCATGCGCTGGAGCAGCGACCTGCTGGCCGTCAACGATGTGCCGGCGGGTTCCTTCGTCGGCTACGGGACCTCGTACCAGGCGCAGCGGGACTCACGCATTGCCACCGTGCCGGTAGGATACGCCCACGGCTATCCACGCGCGCTCTCCAACCGTGGACACATGCTGGTCCGCGGACGCCGCGCCCCGGTTGTGGGCCTCGTCAACATGAACCTGTGCATGCTGGACGTGACCGATATCCCCGGTGCTCAGACCGGGGATGAGGCCGTGATCATCGGCCGCCAGGGGCGCCGGGCGATCTCGGTGGCTTCCTTTGCGGAGATGACGCAGGACTTGAACTACGAGGTGCTGCTGCGGCTTGCGGCGGATATCCCGCGGACAGTGACACGCTAGGGAGTCTGACCCCCTTGAGTGTTGCGCTTCTTCCCGAAGTACCTGAATACAAGTGACTTAGGGAAACTCTCTCAGGAACAGGGGCCGTGTTGAGAATTCGACCCGAACTTCTTTGCTGACAGAAGCTTAGGACGCCCCTGCACCACTCAAGGGGGTCAGACTCAGAGGATCACTGCGAACGCCGTCGGCGACCGCAAACCCGCACTGTCCATCGCCTGCACCCGCACCGGGAAGCCGGCAAAGCGGGCCCCGACCCAGCTCGTGAAGACGGCTCGTCCGTTGCCATTCGTGGCAACCGTCATGACGAGGCGTGGCTCGCGCAGCTCCAGGAAGCGGCCGCCAGGAAGCGGATGGAAACCCAGGTCGCGGCCGCGGTAGAGGGAAACGCTGGCGTTGGGCGTTGCGTTCCAGACCTCGGCTCGAGACTGCTCTCCGGCGCCGAGGTTGACGAGGCTGAGGGTGAGCTGATGCGGGGCCTGCAGGCCCTGGTAGACGCGCACGTAGCCCACGTCGGTTCCTCCGAGCCCGTCGCAGGGTGCGCCGACCGCGAACTCGCTGGCGCCATCTCGGTCGATGTCGCCGAGTTCAGCCAGGCTGGTGCCGAAGGCATCGCCCGGCAGGTCGCCGTGCAGGGTGGTGATCGGGTAGCCGTCCGCGCCCGAGATCACGGTCACGGCGCCGACCCCCGCGCTGAAGAAGGGCGCCACCGAACCCGCGCGAGGATTGCCGATCAGAAGCTCGGCGCGGCCATCGCCATCCAGGTCGCGGATGCACGCCAGCACCGCGCCGATCCGATGCCCCGCCTGGGCCCCGCCGACGCGCCAGAGAAGGCGTCCATCCGCGCCGGAATAGGCGCTGACTGCCCCGCCCTGCTGAGCCTCGTCACTGGCACCGGGCGAACCCACCACGAAGTCGGCGACTCCGTCGAGGTCCAGGTCATGCCCTCCGGCCAACCCCGCACCGAAGTACTCATCGGTCTCGCCGCCATCGAAGCGCCGGACCAGGGCACCGCTGGCACCGGAGTACAGCCGCACCGCGCCCCACCCTGAACCGCGCGTCGATTCGCCGGGTGAACCCACGAGGTAGTCGCCGACGCCGTCGCCATCGACATCGCCGGCAGCACAGACCGCCTCGCCGGCACGCGCGCCGACACCGAAGCCGTTGATGGTCTTCAGGATGGTCCCGTGCCGCCCGGAATAGACCACCGCGCGTCCGGTCGATGGACCGACGGCGTCCACTTCAGCCGAGCCCACCAGCACATCCGGGACGGTGTCGCCGTCGAGGTCGCCGAGGCTGGCCACCGCCTGACCCCAACCCCAGCCGGCGCGCTCGCCGAAGGCCAGCCAGAGCGGCGCCCCATTCAGTCCCGAGACCGCCGACACCGCGCCGGAATCGATGCCGCGGAAATCGGCCCCCGGCGCGGCCACGATGTAATCGGCGAGACCATCACCATCCAGATCGCCGGCATAAGCCAAACGCTGCCCGGTGCGGTCGCCCAGCCGTACGCCGATACGCTGCTCGCTGGAGTTGCCGAAAGCCGAAACCAGGGTGTAGGCACCGGTATCACCCGCATGCCCCGGCGCCCCGACGACGAGCCCCTGCAGATCAAGGCTGCCGGTGCGATGCCCATGCGCCGCCACCGCGGCCCCGAAGCGCTCGCCGGGCGCGCCCGTGAAGCTGAAATCGACTTGGACCCCCTGAGGGGAGATCAACGCCGCGAAAAGGAGGGGAAGGAGCATCGGGGATGTCGCGCTCGTCCCGACCCTAACCGGCTTCGAAAGAACCGGCAATCGGATCGGACGGATAGGGATCCCTCCGCGAACGGCGCCGCGCGGGCTACTGAATCACGAAATACAGCGGCGCGGAACGATTGCCCTGATCGTCGATGGCCTGCAGCCGTACGGGAGTGCCCGCGTAGGCCGCGCCGATCCAACTGTCGACGCTTGCCTCACCTTGAGAATCGGTGAGAATGCTGGCCATCATCGTCGGCGCGGCGAGATCGAGATGCGTTCCACCGGGCATCGGGGTGTAGCCTGCATCGCGCCCGCGATAGACCGAAACGAGCGACTGCGGCGTGGCCCCGGTGACGTAAACGCGGGTCGACTGTCCTGCCGTCCGCCCCAGGATGCCCAGTTGCAGCTGACTCGCGCTCGGCGGGCCCTCGAACACACGGACATAACCCTGCGCCGAGGCGCCTCCCAGCTGGTTGGCCGGTGCCCCGACAGCGAACTCGTCGGCACCGTCGAGATCCAGATCACCGAGGTCCGTCAGGCTCGAGCCGAAGCGGTCGCCCTCTTGATCGCCCTCCAGGAGTTGCAGCAATTGACCATCGAGGCCGGAGCGAAGCTGGACATGGCCAACGCCCAGATCGAATGCCGAAACCGCGCCTCCGCGGGGATCACCGATCAGCACATCGCAGTAGCCATCCTGATTCAGGTCGCGCACCATCGCGAGCACGCCACCGATGCGGCGTTCTGGCAGATCACCCGCGACCTCCCAGAGCAGCACACCGGTCGCGCCGGAATAGGCGCGGACCGCGCCGCCTTCGTAGGCGGCAAGGCTGCTGCCGGGGGCGCCGATGATGAAATCGGCGACGCCGTCGGCGTCGAGGTCGCGGCCTGCGGCGATGCCGGCGCCAAACTCATCGCCGGGAGCTGCGCCATCGAGCAGCTGCAGCTCGGCCCCGGTCGCGCCGGAATAGAGTCGCACCGAACCCTGCTTGTACCCCAGCGTCGATTCGCCGGGCGAACCGATCAGGTAGTCCTCGACCCCGTCGCCGTCGAGATCCCCCAAGGAAGCCATCGCCGCGCCGGTGCGCGCGCCAGCACCCACTCCTTCATGCAGGCGCAGGCTGGTCCCCTTGCGGCCCGAGAGAATCTCGACCCGCCCGGCACGCGTGCCGACCGCATCGACGTAAGTCGAGGCCACCATCATCTCGCGATGCGAGTCGCCGTCGAGATCGCCGATCGATCCAAGCGACTCGCCCCAGAGCCAGCCCGCCTGCTGCCCTGAGCGAATCCAGAGCGGCTGCCGTGAAAGACTCGACATCGCCGCGACCATGCCGGAATCCACCCCAGAGCGTCGCATGCCGGGTGCGCTGACGAAGAACTCGGCGAGGCCGTCACCGTCGAGGTCACCCGCGTCGGCCACGGCATAGCCAAGCAGACTTCCTGGGATCGGACCTTCGAAGAACAGACTCGTGCTACCGAAGGGACTCAGAATGGTCAGTTGACCCGCGCCATCCTGCAGAGGACTCCCGACCAGGATCTCCTGACGGGCAATCTCCCAGGCGCGGTGTCCTGCCGAGGCCACGACTTGGCCAAAAGGCTCGCCGATCGGCCCGGTGGCCGTCCAGCTCTCGCTGACCTGAGGAGCGGAAAGAAGGAGCGGGGCGAGGATAGTCAGCATGCTGAATACCGAGACGCTTCCACCCTACCCGGAGTCCCAGGAAGTCATGCGAAATTGCAGAGAAGATCCCTAGCGCTGCGATTCGGCCATGCTCATGATCCGATAGACCAGCTTCGCGGCCAGAAAGTTGCTGGCGTGGTGGCCTTCGAGCGGCAGCAGTTCGTTGACGTCGAAGCCGACCAGCGTGCGGCCGCTGGCCAGCACGCGGCGGCAGAGCTCATTGACCGTGTACCAGTCGAGGCCGCCGGGCTCGGGCGTGCCCGTGGCCGGCACCACCGCAGGATCGAAGCCGTCCAGGTCGACCGTGATGTAGACTTCCTGCGGCAGCAGCGCGACCGCGCGGTCCATCCAGCTGCGGTCGGGCGCCTGCATGACTTCGTGCGCCCAGAAGACGCGCTCCGGATCCAGGCCGGCGCGCTCCTCGGCGTCGATCGCGCGGATGCCCACCTGCACGATGTCGGCGACTTCGCGCGCGCGCGCCATGATGCAGGCGTGGTTGCACGGCGAGCCGTGGTAGCTCTCGCGCGTGTCGGCGTGGGCGTCGAATTGCAGCACCCCGAGGCGACCCTCGGCGGCCTCGGCCGCCGCGCGGATCGCGCCGATCGACACCGAATGCTCGCCCCCGAGCACCACGGGGATGCGCCTGGCGGCCAGCTCTTCGGCGACGCGCTGCTGCACCAGCTCGCTCATCGCTTCGGGGCTCAGCTGCGCGACCTCGAGCGCCGGCGCCGTGAGGATGCCCGCCTGGCAAGCCTCAAGCTGAGTCTCGATGTCGTACCACTCGACGGCGCCCGAGGCTTCGAGCAGCGCGGCCGGGCCGCGGTCCGCGCCCTTGCGCCAGGTCGAGGTGCCGTCGTACGGGACCGGGATCACCACGTAGCGCGCCTGCGCGGGATCCGCGAGCTCGGCGGGCAAGTCGAGAAACTCTCCGGTGTAGCTCACACTAGTCGTCGTGCTCATCGCCTTCCAGGTAGGTGTAGCCAGCCAGGCCGGCCTCGAAGAAGCGCATCAGATCGCGCGCCTCCTTGACCTCGATCTGACCGGCGCGCGCGGCACGCTCGCAGTCGCGGCGTAGATCGCGCACCAGATCATCGACGTCGTACTGCACATAGGACAGCACCTCGCGCACGGTATCTCCTTCCACGGTCTCTTCGACCGTCCAGCCCCCGTCATCCTCCAGCTGAATATGGGCGACGTGCGTGTCTCCGAACAGGTTGTGCAGATCGCCGAGTGTCTCCTGATAGGCGCCCACCAGGAAGAAGCCCAGGCAGTACGACTCACCCGGCTTCAGGCTGTGCAGGTCGAGCGTCGCGCGCGGCTCGGGCTCGCCGATGAAGCGGTCCACCTTGCCGTCGCTGTCGCAGGTGATGTCGGCCAGCACCGCGCGCTGATCGGGCTCTTCATCGAGCCGGGTCAGCGGCACGACTGGGAACAGCTGATCGATGGCCCAGGAATCCGGCAGCGACTGAAACAGCGAGAAGTTGGTGAAGTAAGTGGCTCGCAGCAGGTCCTCGAGGGTCTCGAGATCCTCGTGCTCGGCGTCTTCGGTCCGCGCGAAGTCCCGCACCTTCATCGCCGTCGACCAGAACATCCGCTCGACCAGCGCGCGCGCGGGCAGCCCCAGGTAGCCCAGCGCGAAGAGATGAATCGCCTCTTCGCGGGCCTGCTGGGCGTCGTGGTAGAGCTCCCAGTAGTTCTCGCTGTCGACGCTGGACCAGGCCGCGTGCAGGTCGAGCACCGGCTGTGGAATCTCCTCGCCCTCCTTCCACAGATCCAGCTCGATCGGCATATCGCAGATCCGCTCGACCCCGCTGGAGCCCAGCACATCCACGATCAGCACGCTGTGGTGCGCGGTCATCGCCCGGCCGGATTCGGTGAACAGGGTGGGGTGCTCGATGCCCGCCTGGTTGCAGACGTTCGCGACCCGCGCGATGAGGTCGTTGGCGTACTCCTGTAGGGTGTAGTTCATCGAGGAGTCGGTCGAACGCTGACTTCCGTCGTAATCGACGCCCAGGCCGCCGCCCAGGTCGAGATAGCGAAGCCCGGCCCCCATCTTCTGCAGCTCGACGTAGACCTGGCCGAGTTCGTTGATCACGTTCTTGACCACCCGGATGTCGTGGATCTGACTTCCCACGTGGCAATGCAGCAGCTCCAGGCAGTCCGCCATGCCCTCGGCGGCGAGCAGCTGATGCATGGCCAGCAGTTCGCTGACGAACAGCCCGAACTTGGCGTGGTGACCCGAGGAGGTCTCCCAGCGGCCGACCCCGCGGGTGGCCAGCTTGACGCGCGCCCCGATGTGCGGCCGGACTCGGTGCTTCTTGGCAAAACGCACGATGCGCTCGAGCTCGGCGTAGTCCTCGACCACCGGGATGATGTTGCGCCCCAGCTTGGTCGCCAGAATCACCGCTTCGATGTAACGGTCATCCTTGAAGCCATTGCAGACGATCGGGCGGTCCTCGCCCCCCGCCGTCAGCGGCAGCGCTGCCAGCAGCTCCGGCTTGGAGCCGACCTCAATCCCAAAGCCGTGCTGCGCCCCGTGCCGGTAGATCTCCTCGACCACGTGACGCTGCTGGTTGACCTTGATCGGGAAGACGAGGCGGTAGCGACCCTGATAATCGTGCTCCTCGATGGCGCGACCGAAAGCCACGGCCATCTGCTCCAGCCGGTCGCGCAGGATGTCATCAAAACGCAGCACCAGCGGGGTGGCGAACCCGCGCTGACGCAGACCGTCGCGAATCTCGTCGAGAGGTACCGCGGTGGCGTCGTCGGCGTGTCGACGCACCGCGATCCGGCCGTCCTCGCCAATCGTGAAGTAGCCTTCGGACCAGCCGGACACTCGATAGAGCTCATCGGCATCGCGAATGCTCCACGCCGGGGCGGCGGGAGAGACCGAAGGCGAGGCCTCCGGAGCAAGGGGGGAATGGGAAGTCACGTCGGGGTTCGGGGAACGGACCTTTCGATTGTCGCCGCCGCCGGGCTCGGCGGGAAGCCCTAGAATCCCGGCCATGTCCGCGATCTCGGCCTTCCTCACCCGCCACTACCGCCACTTCAACGCGGCGGCTCTGATGGATGCCGCTCGCGACTACCGCGCTCACCTCGACCAGGGCGGATCGATGCTGGTCACGCTGGCTGGGGCGATGAGCAGCGCCGAGCTGGGGCTTTCGCTCGCCCAGATGATTCGCGAGGGCAAGGTGCACGCGATCAGCACCACCGGGGCCAACCTGGAAGAGGACATCTTCAATCTGGTCGCCCACGACCACTACGTGCGCGTGCCCCACTACCGCGACCTGTCCCCGGAGGAGGAGCAGAAGCTGCTGGACCGCCACCTCAATCGGGTGACGGATACCTGCATCCCCGAGGAGGAGGCCATGCGGCGGATCGAGCGGGCGCTGCGCGAGGAGTGGCGCGCCGCGCAGGATGCCGGCGAGCGGCTCTTCCCCCACGAGTTCCTCTATCGGCTGATCCGCAAGGGCAAGCTCGAGGAGCACTACCAGATCGACCCGCAGGATTCCTGGCTGGTCGCCGCCTGCGAGAAGGGCCTGCCGATCTGGACCCCCGGCTGGGAAGATTCGACGACCGGCAATATGTTCGCCGCTGCCTGCATCGAGGGCGAGCTGGATCCGTCCACTGTGCGCTCGGGGATCGAAGCCATGATGCATCTGGCCGACTGGTACACCGAGTACGCGCCGCAGAGTTCGGTCGGCTTCTTCCAGATCGGCGGCGGCATCGCCGGCGACTTCCCGATCTGCGTGGTCCCGATGCTGCACCAGGATCTGCAGCGCGACGGGGTGCCGTTGTGGGGTTACTTCTGCCAGATCAGCGACTCGACGACCAGCTATGGCAGCTATTCGGGAGCTGTGCCCAACGAGAAGATCACCTGGGGCAAGCTGGGCGTGGAGACGCCCAAGCACATCATCGAGTCCGACGCCACGATCGTCGCGCCGCTGGTCTTCGCCCTGATCCTGGGCTGGTAGCCGGGCCGGGCGCGGGCCCGGGTGAGGCCGGCCGGCCCCCGGCTCTGGCGCCCCCCACCGCCCCCTCAGGGTGAGCGGAGGGATTTTCCTCAAGGCTGAGCCGAGATCGTCCGAACGAGTATGGAACCCCTCGCTCGGATCGGAGCGAGCTACCCCCCTGCACCGCAGGGATCACTTCGACCTCAAACGATCATGCTCCTCAGCACCCTTTTGAGCGCTCTGCCGCTCCTGAACCCTGCTCTTCCTGCTCAAGAACCCGTCCAGAGCACGAAGCAGACTTGCACTTGCAAGAAGAGCGGCGAAAAAGCCGTCTTCGCCAAGGTCAGCGTGAACCGCAACAAGGTCACGACCACACCGGCCCAGGACGAGAACAAGAACATCAAGCAGAAGGCTCAGCGTTCGCTGCGTCGCACGCTCGATAACCAAACCCGCGGCGGCAACACCCGCGGTGTCTGGAAGCTGGCCAAGATCACCCCGAACAAGCCGGGCCAGGTCATCACCTGGGGCGAGCACGAGGATGATTCGGCCGTCGCCGGCCTCGGTACCCTCGGTCGCAACACCGGCGACCGCGCCGTCTGGGGCCATCACGATGCCTCGCCGGTCTCCGGCCTGGCCCAGGTCAGCCAGGGCAACGTGATCCAGTGGGGTCAGCACGATGATGCCGCCGATGTCGCCAACCTCGGCTCGGTGAAGACCAAGAAGTCGACCAAGTCCGGCCAGAACAACATCAAGAAGAAGGCTCAGGCCAAGGTCAACAAGATTGGCAAGAACTCGGGCCAGAAGAAGGTCCGTAAGAACCGCAAGCGCTAAGCGCAGCGGCATCCCCCCTTCAAACTTCCCTCCACACCCTGGCCTCGGCCAGGGTGTGTTTGTTATGTGGCGGCGCTAGCTGCGCAGGACCGGCTCGATGAGCTTGCCGTGCACATCCGTCAGCCGCATATCGCGGCTGTCGAAGCGGTAGTTCAGCTGCTTGTGGTCGACGCCCATGAGGTGCAGCATGGTCGCGTGCAGGTCGTGGATCTCGTAGGGATCCTCGACCGCGTAGTAGCCGTAGTCATCGGTCGCCCCGACCACGGTGCCGCCCTGCACCCCGCCGCCGGCCAGCCACAGCGAAAAGCCGTGCGGGTTGTGGTCGCGTCCGTCGGTCCCCTGGGCCATGGGTGTCCGCCCAAACTCACCCGTGAAGACGACCAGCACGTCGTCCCAGAGGCCGCGCTGCTTCAGGTCGCGCAGCAGGCCGGCGATCGGACGGTCGACCGCCTGCGCATTGCGCTGGTGGCCTTCGCGCAGGCCGTTGTGCTGATCCCAGCGGTCGCGGCCCAGGTCGTAGCAGGTTAGCTGGACGAAGCGCACCCCGCTCTCGACCAGGCGCCGAGCGAGCAGGCACTGCCGGCCGTAGCTGGCCTCGGGGCCGAAGTCGGAGTCGAACGCGTAGAGCTTGCGGATCGACTCGGGCTCGTCGTCCAGCTTGGCCACCTGCGGCAGCGCGGCCTGCATGCGGAAGGCCTGCTCCTGGTTGGCGATCGCGGCCTCGACCTGCGGGCTCTCGGCGAGCGGCCCCTGATCCAGATGGGCGATCAGATCCAGCTTGCGGCGCTGCACCTCGGGGGCGTCGGCCGGGCGCAGGTTGGGGATCTCGCCGCTCGGGCGCAGCACCGTGGCCTGGTGCTGGGCGGGAAGGAAGCCGGCGCCGAAGCAGTCGAGGCCGCCGGGCGGGATCAGCCCCCCATCGAGCACGACATAGCCAGGCAGATCGCGGTTCTCGGTGCCCAGCCCGTACGCCCACCAGGCGCCCATGCTGGGGCGTCCCTGAAAGCCCGACCCGGTGTGCAGGAAGTAGTTGGCGAAGGTGTGCTCGCTGAACCGCGAGGTCATCGAACGGATGATCGCCAGGTCATCCACGCACTCGCGCATGGCCGGGAACAGATCGCTGACCGGAATCCCTGATTCTCCGCCCGGGCGGAACTCCCACGGCGACTGCAGCACGTTGCCGACGTTCTCAAACTGCGTCGCCGGCACTTCCATCTGAATCGGCTTGCCGTTCTCGCGCGCGAGTCGCGGCTTCGGGTCGAAGGAGTCGACCTGCGAGACGCCGCCGTCCATGTACAGGAAGATGACGTGCTTGGCCGGCTTGCGGCGGAAGGGCTGCGCGGCGCGCAGGGGCGCGTTCATTCCCAGGAATGCCAGCGCGCCAAAACCCATGCCGGTGCGCAGGAGCGCTTCGCGGCGGGTCAGCGGCGGGCCGCCCGCCAGGTTCTTCGGTCGTCGAGGGCGTGGCTTCATCGGCTCAGGGCAGGAAGACAAACTCCTTCAGGTTGAAGACGACATGGCAAAGCTCGGCGAGTGCCTGCTCGCGCGCCATGCCCTCGGCGATGCGCGCGTCGAGGTAGGCCTGGGTGGATTGCCGCTCGTCCGGGCGCGGCGCCCGGGTGAAGGCCGCCCACCAGATCTCCTCGACCGGCTGCTCGCTGGAAACCAGTCGCTTGGCCCAGCGTTCGGCCTGCTGGCGCACCAGCGGGTCGTTCATCAGCGCCAGCGATTGAGCCGGCACGTTCGAGGTCGAGCGGCGGCCCATCGTGGTCGCGGGCGGCGGATAGTCGAAGATCATCAGGAACGGCGGCAGGAAGTTGCGGCGGATCTCCTGGTAGATCGTGCGACGCCGGTCGCCATCGACCGGACCGTTGCGGCCCGGGCGCCCGCGGCCTTTCATGAACTCGGTGAGGTGGACCGGCACCGAGGGCCCACCCATCGCGCGGTCCAGCTCGCCGGAAGCAGCCAGCAGGGCGTCGCGTACCGCCTCGGCGGAGAGCCGGCGCGGCGGCAGATGGTGAAGCAGCTGATTGAGCGGATCGAGCTCGAGCGCGTGCGGATCGACTCGCCCGCTCTGGCCATAGCTGGCCGAAAGCACGATGCGTCGCACCAGTGGCTTCAGCCGCCAGCCCCCCGCGCGGAAGTCCTGAGCCAGGGCGTCGAGCAGATCCGGGTGCGAGGGATAGCCTGCCAGCACGCCGAAGTTGTCCGGCTGCGGGGCGATCCCCTTGCCGAACAGGTGATGCCAGATGCGGTTGACCGCCACGCGAGCGATCAGCGGGCCCGCGGACTCCAGCAGCTGATCCGCCAGCTCGGCGCGGCCGCTGCTGGGCGTGCCGTCCGCGCTCTGCACTTCGCCCCCGCCAAATCGCGACAGCATCGCGCGGGGCACCGGATCGCGCGGCATCGTGGTGTTGCCTTGGAACAGCAGCGGCTGATCGACCCCGTTGCCGTCGAGCAGGCCGGGCGCCATCCGCGATTGCGTCCGGCGCTGAGCCAAGAGTGCGGCACGCTGCGCGTAGTAGTCCGCTTCCTGCTGGCTAAGCTGCGCCTCGACCGGCAGCAGATCGAAGCGACTGAGCAGCTGCTCCGCGAGCGACCAGTCGGGCAGGGAAGTCGGTGGCTGCTCACCGCCCTGCACCACGGCGGCCACGGCCAGCCAGCCCTCCGTGGGACTGAACTCGAAGTGCGCGCGCAGGCCGGTGTAGCGCTTCATCACATCGTGGCGCAGCCACTGCCAGCGCCCCTGAGTGTCGAAGCGATGCGCCGTGCCGGTGTGCAGCGGCCCGTTGATGATGCGGTGATGCTCGACCGGCGCGAAGGCGACGCCCGTGCCGCGCACTAGGTACCAGATCGGCCCTTCCCCCAGCTCGACGGTGGACGTGCGGAAGGTCCGGCCATAGCCCTTCCAGTTGAGCTGCGTCGCCTCGTCCGTGGTCCCGGGACGGAACTCAAGCAGGCTGCCGTCCGGCTCGCTGACCAGGGCCGGGAAGGGGAGCCAGCCCGCGAGGCCAGCTCGCTCGGCCGCAAGCACCGCGCCGCCGTCGTGCAGCGACCAGGCGCCGCCGTCCTGCCACCAGGCATCCCCTGCCAGCCAATGCAGCTGCCGTCCTTCCTGCTCGCGGGGCAGTTCGACCTGGGGCAGCTCGATCTGAGCGAAGGACTCCGAAGTGACGCCGGCGAGCGGCTTCTGCACCCAGGCCAACAGCGCCGCGCCGTCCTCGCCCGCGCGCTGCCGCGCGAGCTCGATCTCGACCACCGTGTTCTGCAGCCG
The DNA here is from genome assembly GCA_002705055.1 of Planctomycetota bacterium. Taxonomy (GTDB): domain Bacteria; phylum Planctomycetota; class UBA1135; order UBA1135; family UBA1135. The sequence goes on along the minus strand of PAHY01000004.1, from coordinate 12,800 downwards.
GAAGTCATCGCAGCTGATGTGCCCCCATCCGCCTTCGGCGCGATCGTAGATCTCGATCTGCGCGGTCGCGCCCTTCCAGCGGCGCAAGTCCCAGGCCACCGGCCGCAGGTCGACCTGATTGCGACCGGCGACGCGCTGCACCGACTCGCCGTCGATCAGCAGCTGTACCCCCACCTGATCGACCGCTTTGCCGCCGCCGACCCGGAAGAGCAGGAAGTCCCGGTCGATAGTGAACGGAGCGGAACGCAGCACACCCTGCGCGGCGTCGGCCAGCTTGCCGTCGTCGCTGGGCTGCTGCGAGTTGACGAAGCCGCTCCCGACCGGTTTGGGATCCGGATAGCGACCCGGCCGCATGTCCTGGCTCCAGGTCGGCGTCGCGAAGGAAGTGCCCTCGGCCTGCCAGCCTGCCGGCAGCCCGGCTTCGAAGTCGGCCAGGAGGCGCTCGTCGCGCTGCGCATCGATCTCCGCGGCCAGCGCTGGGGCCTGCTCGAGCAGGGCGGGGATTAGCCGGACCGCATCCTGCCAGCGCTGACGCGCCTCTGCGTCGAGCCCCTGGGAGCGCGCCTCGGTGTCGAGAGCCTTCAGTCGCTCCCGCACTGCCGCGTTGTGGTCGATGCTCTCGAAGCGGACCTGACGGTAGGAAGCGCTCTGAATGAAGCCCGCCAGCGAGTAGTAGTCGCGGGTCGGGATCGGATCAAACTTGTGGTCGTGACAACGCGCGCAGGCGATGGTCAGTCCGAGGAAGGCCTTGCCGAAGACGTCGAGCTGATTCGCGCTGCGATCGGCGAGATCCACTTCGAGATCCACCGGCGAATGCACAGCCTCACCCAGGTACCAGAAGCCGGTCCCGATGATGCTCTCATTGCCATCATTGCCCGGATGGCGTCGCGCGTCCGGCAGCAGATCGCCGGCGATGTGCTCGCGGATGAGCTGATCCCAGCCCACATCCTGGTTGTACGCGCGCACCAGGTAGTCGCGGTACTCAAAGGCATTGGGGATCGGGAAATCGAACTCGTGGCCACGCGTTTCGGCGTAGCGCACGAGGTCGAGGTGATGGCGCGCCCACTTCTCGCCGAAGTGCGGGGAAGCCAGCAGGCGATCGACCGTCTGCTCACGACGGCTGGCCTCCGGCAGTGCAAGGAAGGCATCGATCTCGGCGCGGGTCGGCGGCAGCCCCACCAGATCGAAGGACACGCGGCGCAGCCAGACCAAGTCCTCGGCGGCCGGCGCCGGCCCCAAATCCTGCTGCTCGAGGCGCGCGAGCACGAATCGGTCGATCGGATCGCGGATCCAGTCCTCGTCCTGCACCGCGGGAGCCTGCACCTCGCGCCAGTCGGCGAAACCCCAATGCTCCTGCCAGGGCGCGCCTTCGTCGATCCAGCGGCCGAGGATCTCGGTCTCTTCCGGAGTCAGCGGCTCGCCATGCTCGGCGGGCGGCATCCGATCGCGCGCGTCCTCGGTCGTGATCCGAAACCAGAGCTCGCTGTCCTGACGGTTGCCTGGCACCACCGCGGCGTAGCCGCCCAGGTCGGCGAAGGCTCCGGCTGCGGTGTCGAGGCGCAGATCGGCTTCGGGCTCGTCGGGGCCATGACAGGCCAGACACTTCTCGGCGAGGATCGGCTTGACCTCGCGCAGGAAGTCCACCTCTTCCCCCGTCGCAGAGCGGTTCTGATCCGCCGGCCCGGTCGCGAGCAAGACCGCGGGCACCCAGGCTGCAGCAGCGATGACGAGCAACTTGCGCACGCCCTACTTTATCCGAGGCGGCGCAGTTTCCCGGCCGACTCAGCGCAGATCGATCGCGTGCGCGTTGCTGTCGAAGAACCGCCCGCTCAAATCCCGCGCGAGGATTTCGGTGTAAACGGTGCGCCCCGCCAGCGAAGGGGGGATCGTCTTCGAGGTGAAGCTGCCTGTCCCAGTCGCCGAGGTCTGGCCGCGGCCGGCGAGCTGCGGGGCGCGCAGGTCGATGGGATGCCCCATCACCGTCGAGCCGGCGTTCGAGAAGGAGTACAGCACCCAGTAGTCGACCACGAGCGGCGCCTGGCTGAAGCTGAGGATCGCCGAAGCCGGCAGATTCAGCACCGCCGGGCCGGTCAGCGCGATGGTGTCGTTCTGCTGCCCGCGATCGCGCCGGAAGACATCGGCGACATCATTGGAATCGCCGGGCACCAAGTTGTCGCCATAGCTGAAGAAGCAGACGTAGCGACCGTCCTCGTTGATCGCCGGCGTGCCGCACCAGCCGTTGGACTCGACGCCGAAGTCGTTCGAGCTGACCCGCTCGGTCACCCCCGTCGAACGATCGTGGAGGTGCACGTCGAGAAAGCCGTTCACCGTGTCCGGCGCGATGTCAAAGCTGGCACTCTGAAAGGCGATGAAGCGCCCATTCGCCGAGATCACCGCGAACTTGTTGTAGTTCTCGACCTGCCCCCCGCCGCTGATCACGCTGACACGTTCGGTCGAGCCGGTGACGCGATCGTGGACGAAGATGTCTGAGACGCCGTTGGAATCCCCGGCGACCAAGTTGGTGGCCAGGCTCTCGAAGGCGATGAACCGGCCATCCGCCGAGATCGAGGGACGGGAGCAGGCACCATTCGCCTCGGCCCCGGCGCTGTTCACGCTGACGCGCGCGGTGTTCCCGGTCTGACGGTCGCGCACGAAGATGTCGCGCACCCCATTGTTGTCACCGGCGACCAGGTTGCTGGCCTCGCTCTCGAAAGCGACGAAACGACCATCGGCGGAGAGACTCGGAAGCCGCGACGGCGCGTCGCCTTCGGTGCCGGCCGAAGACAGGCTGACGCGTTCGATCGCGCCGCTGGCTAGCTCGACCACGAACACGTCGGGCTGCTCGTTCAGATCGTGCACCAGATTGGAGGCGCCGCTCTCGAAGGCCACGAAGCGACCATCCGCCGAAATCGCGGGCGTCCACGAGTAGGCATTGCCGACGAAGCCGCCGGCCTGCGACAGGATGCGGGTCGTGCCCGCGGCGCGGTCGCGCAGGACGACGTCCCAGGTCGCGTTGATGTCGTTCGCCGCAAAGCCCGAGCCGATGCTGGCGAAGGCGACCAGATTGCCGTCGGCGGAGATGGCCGGAGTCATCGAGTCACCGTCCACCTGCAGCCCGGCGCTGGTGACCGAGATCAGCTCGGTCTGCCCGGCCGTCAGATCGCGCAGCAGGATGTCCCGCTTGGCGTTCGTGTCGCCGGCGACCAGATCCGACGCGGCACTCTGAAAGGCGATGATCTGCCCATCCGCCGTCACGGCGGGTGCCTCGCTCGCCCCTGAACCCTCGAGCCCTGCGTTGTTCAGCGAGACGCGCTCGGTCACCTGCTGCGGAGCCAGCAGCAGCGCGGTGAACAGGGGGAGAATGCCCAGCATCCCTCGATTTTATCCCGTTTTGCCAGGATCGGATTCCTTCCCGCCGCGCGTCGAAGATTCGGAACAAGCCAAGGAGCTAGCGCGTCCGAGGCCAGGCCTCGCTTCGCTGCGAGCAATCAATTCACCGACTATTCTTCTGCTGATGCATCCTGCTCGCCTGGCGCGCTGGACCTTGGTCGCCGTGGCCGCGACCTGGGGGGCGCACGCCCCTGCCCAGGGCTGGCTGACAAAGCCCCCCGAGCCAGGCGGCAATCCCTCGACGCAGGAGAAGGTGTGGCTGGGTCAGGCGCTGTTCTGGGACGAGCAGCTGTCCAGCTCGCAGTCGGTGGCCTGCGGCAGCTGCCACATGCCGGAAGCGGGCGGGAGCGACCCGCGCTCCTTCCGCCCCGAGTCGGTGGCGCCCGGCTTCGACGGCCTCTTCGGCACCACGGATGATGTGCGCGGCTCGATCGGTCTGGTGCGCACCGCGATGGATGGGCGCTTCGACCCCTCGGCGGAGTTCGGCTTCCATCCCCAGGTCACCGGGCGCAAGGCCGGCACCGCGATCAACGCGCTGCTCAACACGGTGCTGTTCTGGGATGGCCGCGCGGAGTTCAGCTATCGCAATCCGGTCACGGGCCAGGTCATCCTGCCTACCTGGGCGGCGCTCGAGAGCCAGGCCGTGGAGCCTGTCACCAACTCGATCGAGATGGCCAAGATGGGCCGCAGCTGGAGCGAGGTCGAGACGGCGCTGTCGGCTCGCCGCGCCCTCGCGCTCTCGCCGCAGGTGCCGACCGCGCTCGCACAGTGGGTCGCGGGCCGCGACTACGCCGCCCTGTTCGACGAGGCCTTCGGCAGCCCGGGCGTGGACGTCGACCGGATCGCGATGGCGCTCGCCGCCTATCAGCGCAGCCTGTTCGCCGACCAGACCCCGCTCGACGCCTTCATGAACGGTAACAGCGCGGCGCTCAACGCCCAGCAGCAGCGCGGGCTGGGGCTGTTCCAGGGCAAGGGACGCTGCGTCGATTGCCACAGCTTTCCGCAGACGGGCCGCCAGCAGTTTCACTACACCGGGGTCCGCCCTGTGCACGAGGACCTGGGCCGCGGCGCGATCACCGGCAACCCCGCCGACCACGGCAAGATGCTGACGCCCGGGCTGCGCAACATCGCGCTGCGCGCGCCCTACTTCCACAACGGCGGCGCGCCGCATCTGCGTGCCGTGATTGACTTCTACGACCGCGGCGGCGACTTCGGCCACCCCAACAAGTCGGCGCAGATCACTCCGATCGGCTTCACGCCGGCCGAGAAAGACGACCTGGAGGCCTTCCTGCGCGAGGCGCTGACCGATCCGCGCGTGCCCGCGGCCGCCGGCCCCTTCGCGCGCCCGCAGCTGCGCAGCGAGGATCCGGGCTTCCACGCGCGCTATGGCGTCGCGACACCCAACGCCCAGGGCTTCGCCCCGCAGCTCGTCGTCGATGACCCTTTCCGGCTGGGCGGCGCTGCGCGTCTCGGCATTGCCGGCGGACCGCCCGCGGCGCGCTCCTGGATCGCCGTCGATCTGCAGCCGGATGCGGCGGGCCGCGCCTTCCGCGGCGTCCGCCTGCACCTGGCAGGGACGCCTTCGCGGCAGATCTTCGGGCCGCAGGCGCTGGGCCCAGCCGGTCACGCCACCGCTTTCCTTCCGGTGCCCTCCGCGGCCAGCCTGCTGGGCCTCCGCATCTATCTGCAAGCCTTCGTCGAGGACGCACTCGGCCCCGCCGGCCTGACGGCGACGGCGGCCCTGAGCACGCCGATCCTCAGCGCCGAGTAGGCGCTACTGCACCTTGATCGCGATCGTGTCGGTCAGGGTCTGCGGCTCGATCCGGCCGGTCGTTGCGGAGACGCGGTAGGACATCGCCGCGGCGTACCAGGTGACGCCCGGGGTCTGCGGGACGGTCGTCGGTACCGTGGCGCCAAAACCATCCGCGTCGAGGGTGCCGGAGAGCACTGCGAGCTGGCCGGGCAGGAAACCGTTCGGGCCGAGGCCGAGGTTGCGGCCATCCCCCCACGGCAGGTGGAAGTTCTCGAGGCTGCGGGACACGAAGACGACGAAGTCGGCGCCGGCGTCGGCCTCGGGGAAGAGCGAGGCTTCGAAGTGAACCGGATCACCAGGTGTGAAACTGGGGCTGACGGCCTGGAGCGTCTGCACCCGGAAACCGCCGACATCCAATTCGTCGCGCGCCCCGAAAGTCGCCCAGTCGAGGTCGATCCAGGCGACCAGGATGTTCTGATAACGCTCACTCCAGGCGACACGTGGGTCGACCTGGTCACGCTCGCGGGGCTCGGGCAGCATGGGCTGCAGTGCGGACCAGGTCTTGCCCGCGTCTCGCGTGACCGCATACCAACTGCCGATTCTCCCGATCGAGGAATCCTCGCAGAGCACCGCCCAGGTATCGCCATTCCCAGTGAGTTGAACGTCCTCGATGTAGTTGGACGACGGCGCCACATTGGAGAGCTTCCAGGCCGCACCAAACTGTCGGCTACGGCCGCACCAAAGCATGGAATAGCCCGAGTTGACGTTGATCTCGCGGAAGGTCGTGACGATGGTCGTGCCGTCAAAGTCGAGACCGAACTCCTCAACCGGACCGTCACGGCGAGCCATACGACTGGACGGCTGCGTCCAGGTTTGTCCACCATCGGCGGAGTAACGGATGACCAGGTCGGGCTCGTCTCCGGGAAAAGTCTCGATCCACCCCATCACGAGCCCCTGATCACCGCCTGCGATCGTCAGCGGCCGAGTCGCGTCGACCTTGCCCGTTCCCGCTGCAGAATCGTCGACCTGAATGTCCTGGGCATGGGCCCAAGTCTGGCCTCCGTCCACACTGCGGTTGAGGAAAACGTCGTGATACGCGCTGCCAGGCGAGTTGCGATTGTCGGCCCAGGCCAGCGTCAGCACACCGTCCTCCACATGCACGCGCGCTCCTCCGGTAATGCGGGCGCTCTGCTGGTCAGGCTCGAGCAGGTTCGCCCAGGTCCGACCACGGTCCTGCGACGATGCCACGACGATGCGATCGGAGCCGGAGACGTTGAAGTACGCCATCGCGTGAACGCGGTCGCCCTCGGCGACGATCTGAAAAGTCTTCAGGAACTCGTTGGAGGCGAGGTTCACCGGAGGCAGCTTCACCGGCTCGGACCAAGTCTGGCCTTGATCCTCGGATCGCGTGAGGAAGAGGAACTCCTTGCCCGGCGGGTCTTCAAAGATGCGCAGTCCGAGATAGATCACTCCGTCTGCAACCGCCAGCATCTGGTCTTCCGGCTCGTAACGCCAATACTCACCGGTCACCTCCTCGAATGCGAGCCGCGCGGGCGACCAATCCACTCCGCGGCCGTCCGAGGTCGAGACCCAGGCACGCCGCACTCCCGCGGTGCCCTGGTCCGACCACGCGGCGACGGCAAAGTCCCCGTCGACCGCCAGTTCTTGACGGCGGCACTCGATATCGCCCGAGGTCAGGCGTTGGACGGCACGCGGCTGCTGCGGAAGCGCTGCTGCGAGCAGGAGAACAGGAGAGAGGAGTGAAAGCACAGATTCAGGGGGCCGGGGCGGACTATTGCACCTTGATCGCGATCGTGTCGGTCAGGGTCTGCGGCTCGATTCGGCCGGTCGTCGCGGAGACGCGGTAGGACATCGCCGCGGCGTACCAGGTCACGCCCGGAGTGAGCGGGACGGTCGTCGGCAGCGTGGCGCCAAAACCATCCGCGTCGAGGGTGCCGGAGAGCACCGCGAGCTGGCCGGGCAGATAGCCGTTGGGGCCGAGGCCGAGGTTGCGGCCGTCCCCCCACGGCAGGTGGAAGTTCTCGAGGCGCCGGGATACGAAGACCACGAAGTCGGCGCCGGCGTCGGACTCGGGAAAGAGCGAGGCTTCGAAGTGGATCGGCGCTCCCGCCGCGAAGCTGGGACTGAGCGCGTCGATCGACTGCGCGCGCAGGCCGCCAGCAGCGGGCACCACGTTCTGATACCCCCGCCGGTCACCCCAGACCGCCATGAAGTTCGCGTAGACGGAATCGAAGGCCCAAACCGCGTCCCTGATGGCCTCGACGCCTGGCCGATACGGCATGCCTACCCTACTCCCCCACGAAAGGCCGCGATCGTTCGAGACGATGAGGTAGGACGACTCGGGGGTGCCAGCCGAACTGCCGTCATCAACCGCGATCGCCCAGAGGTCTCCTTCTCCCATCACCTGCGGGCGGGAAATCTGATGATCGGCCGGAGCGACCTCTTCAAATTTCCATGCGGCCCCAAACTGCGTGCTGCGCGCACACCAGAACAGGCCATATTGAGAGCTCGCCGGGTATTCCGTGAAGCCGGCGACGATGGTCTCGCCGTCGAAACCAAGGTCGAACTCGCGCACCGCACTGCTGCGCCGCGCCATGCTCGACTCCGGCTGCGGCCAAGTCCGGCCACCATCCGGTGAATAGCGGATGCGCAGATCCGGGACAGTCCCAGAGCTCGCGCCTCGCTCCAGCCAACCGACGACCAGGCCGGTCGCCCCTCCTTGCACGACAAAGTCATCCCGGCGGTCGACCCAGCCGGTGCCGAGCGGATTCTGATCCACCTCGATCGGATCGGCCGTATCCCAGCTGCGCCCGCCGTCCGCACTCGGTCGGATCATGACACTGTGATCGGCCAAGCTCGGCTCGACGCCCGTCCAAGCGACAAAGACCTCGCCGTCCTGGGCAGTCAGGTCATAGGCACCGACTGCGTTGCCGTTGGCATCGCTGGAGACGTACAGCGAAGAATGCCAGGTCATGCCGCGGTCCTCCGAGGAAGACAGAACGAGCGTGTCCGATCCGCTGCCGCCCAAGGCGACCGCGACATAGACGCGATCCCCGTCCGCGACGATCTTCCAGCTGTGCGGATCGATGAAGGAAAGATTCACGCTCTCTGCCGGAACCAGCGAGGGCGCGGACCAGCTCCGCCCCTGATCGGCGGAATGCGTGACATACACCTCCCAATCTCCACCTTGCAGGTCATTGCCTTCGTATGCGACGTAGATCACCCCACCCGAAACGGCGAGGCTGGTGGAATCCCGGCTTAGGTAACCGGCGCCGCCGGGGTGATCCTCGATGACCACGCGGCTCGGCGACCAATCGACGCCCCGCCCATCGGAAACCGCGCACTCGATACGCCGGGGATTCGTAGCCCTTTCCCAGATGGCGGCAGTGAGGCCCCCGTCGGAATCAATTTCCATCTCGCGCCCCCAGGAATCGAGCGGCGCCAGGGCGACCGGTTCGCGGACGTTTTGTGGGGCAGCCGCTGCGGCAAGCAGCGCCATCGAAGGAATCAGAAACATGAAGACAGGAGCGGAGAAAACGCCTACTGCACCGGGATGGCGATGCGGTCGGACAAGGTCAGCGGGTAGACCCGGCCGGTGGTGCTGGAGACCAGATACGAAAGCGCGGTCGCATACCAGGTCACTCCCGGCGTGGACGGCACCACGGTGGGAATTGTTGCACCAAATCCGCCGGAATCCAGCGTGCCCGAGAGCACGGGCAGGTAGGCAGGCAGATAAGGGTTGGAAGCCAGGCCAGTCAGCCGGCCGTCCTGCCAGGGCAGCGCGAAGCCGCCGGTCCCCCGGGAGACGAAGACCAGGAAGTTCGCGCCGTCATCCGAGATCGGGAAGTGCGAGGCTTCGAAGTGCAGCGGGTCGCCCGGGGCGAAGCTGGGGCTGTGTGCGGTGAGCGTCTGTGGGCGGACGCCGCCGGCCACGGCGCGGTCGGCCGCCGTCGCGGGGCGATCGATCCAACTCGCCAGGAAGTTGCCGTAGCGCGCATCAAAGTGCAGGTCCGCGTCCGAGGCAGTCCCCGCGTTTGTCGCCAGCAGGTCCACGGCGGGCAGCCAGCTGGCTCCGCCATCGCGCGAGCTGCGCGCGAGCAACTGCGTCTCTCCGGGGGGACTGTAGAGGACCAGCCACTGATCGCCCGCCCCTGCCACGCGCGGCGCGCTACCGCCCGTCGTCGAGATCTGCTCGATGCTCCAGTTCAGACCGAAGTCGATGCTGCGCGCAGCGAAGACCTCATCGCGGCCAGCTGACTCTTCGACCCAGGCCACAACCAGGGTGTAACCGTCGAAGCCGAGCGCGTGCTCCTTGACCGCGCCCCCGTGCACGCCGAGCGTGCTCTCCGGAATCGGCCACATGTGGCCACCATCCGGGGAGTAGCGCACATGCAGCTGGGCCGGGTCGCCGACGGCTGGCAGGTCGCGTTCGAGCCATGCCGCCACCAGGCCGGTCATCCCGCCTTGAAGATCGAGGCCTTCCCAGGCGACGGTTCCCGTCCCGGCCGGGCTCTCGTTGATCTTCTCGTCGCCCATGTTCATCATCCAGGACGCGCCCGCGTTGTGCGTCATCCGCAGGAACAGATCGGTCGCGTGGTTCAGGCTGGCGTGCCGGCCGTCCGACCAGGTGACAAAGGCGTTGTCACCCTCGGCGGCCATCGCGAGCGCGAAGCAGCCGGCCGTGGCGGTGTTCGCCTGAAGCGACGCGTTCCAGGTCTGGCCGCGATCATTCGACGAGGCAAACCAGATGTCGTCGGTGAACTGGAGGCCGGCGCGGCTGCGCCGCATCGCCACGTAGACGTTGTCGCCGCTCGCCTCGACCTGATAGTGAATCACCTCCTCCGCGCCAGGCAGCGCGCCGTCGGGCACCCGCGTGGGCGCGCTCCAGCTCGCCCCCGCGTCATCGGAGCGGGAGAGCTGCAGGTTGCTCTTGCCATCGCGCGTGTCGCTCCAGACCACGTAGATCGAGCCATCGGAAACGGCGACACCCTGATGCCAGAAGCCCCTCGTCCCCGGCCAGGCGGCGTCGATCTCGACCGCGGGGCTCCATTCCAGCCCGCGCGCATCCGAAGTCGAGGCATGGAGCCCGCTCCGGGCATCCTGCCACACCACGACACTCAGGTCGCCGTCCTGGGCGAGCGCGGTCTTTGAGGCGCTTGCACCCAGCTCGACCGGCTCACGCGGCTGCTGAGGGACGGCGAGCGCCGCGAGGAGAAGGAGAGGGGATGTCGAGAGCATGCGAAAGCGAACGGCCGAACTCCCCACAAGGGTATCAGACGATCCCCGAGCTCGGCGGCGCCATCCGGCACCCTGCCGCGCCGAGCAGGCGGGGTTCTAACTCGCCTTGCGCTTCCGCTTGCCGCGCCGCGCGCGCTGGATGGCCGCTTCGACGAGGCGCTTGGTGAAGCCGACGTGGCCGGCTTCATCGAACTTGAGGCAGAGGTCCGCACTGGCAGGCGCGTCCTCTGGGTAGTACAGCCCGCAGTTGGCGTTCATCTCGAGCATGTAGGGCGTGCCATCGGGCGCGACGCGCACATCGCAGCGGCCGAAGCTGGAGCCGTTCAGCTCACGGAAGAACGCGGCCGCATCTTGGCGCAGACGCTCCGACAGCTCCGGGTCCGCCACGGCCTGTGCGTGGAGGCCATCAAAGTCCTCCCACTTCAGCTTCTCGTGCTTGAAGGTCTCGCCTTCGGGGAAGCGGTACTCGACCGGGGTGTAGGTGATCGGCTGGGCCGGATCGTCCGGGTTCTCGGCCACCAGCACCGTGCATTCGGTGCCGGGGATGTACTCCTCGATCAGCGCCGAGCCATGCCGCTTGATGATCTTGCGCACCTGCCGGCGCAGGCCTTCCGGCGTCTGCACCCGCGAGTGCCGGCTGAGATCGACGCTCGCGTAGCTGTTGTAGTGCTTGACGAACATCGGGAACGACAGCTTCTTCAGCGCCTTGTCGCAATCACCCATCGACTTGGCGAGCACGAAATCCGGGTAGGCGATGCCGGCGCGCGCGCAGGCCTGCTTCATCTGCAGGCGGGTAGGCTCGTAGAAATCAGAAGCAGCGCCGGTGAAAGGGACGCCCGCCTCTTCGAGCGCCATGACGACTTCCACGCCAGGCAGGTCATCCTGCCCCTCCGCCCCATCGCAGAGGTTGAAGAAGAGGTCGAAGCCTTGCTCGATCAGCTCGCGCGTGCGGACCGGGCCCTGCGCCTTGTCCTCGAGCACCTCGAGGTGCCATTCGGCTTCCGGCAGGTAAGGGCGCGGATCACACGGCCAATCGCCGTTCGGAAACGGCAGGTCGTCGAGATCCTGATTCGTCAGCAGACAGATGCGCAAGAGCAATCCAGGGGTTCGCCTGCGCAAAGCATAGCGATGCTGCCCATATTGCGACTAGGCTGAACGGATGTCGCGCCCGCTCCCCACCATGCGCTTCGCGCTCCTGCTTGCTTCGCTGTTGTGGACTGCATGCGGATTGCCCCAAGGCCAAAAGGTCCTGCAGCTGGAAGTATCGCAAGCAGGAGAAGTCCTCCTGGTGACTTCCTTCGACGCTGCGGACTCCCGTGCCGGCGAGCAGCTCTGGGAAGATGCCTGCGAAGCTCCGTTTGCCGTCGCGCATGTCGGCGGCGACCTCGGCCAGGATCTCAGCTACTGCGTCGAAGGCGAGAGCTGGGTGATGATTCGCCACGTCGACCGGGTCGAGACGCGCGCGCGAGTGACCGATCTGCGGCTGCGACGCAGCTCGCCCAGCGTCGACGCCTGGTCGCTCGAGCCGCTGGACGTGACCCGGATTCAGAACTCGGCAGAGCTCTCCAAGCGCAGCCTCAAGGTGTTCATTCTGGCCGGCCAGTCCAACATGGTGGGCTCCGGCATCGTCCAGGCCGATCCCAAGCGCAACGAAGGCAAGGGCACGCTTGAGTATCTGGTCAAGAACGAAGCGAGCGCCGAGAAGTACGCCCACCTGGTCGACGAAGAGGGCGCGTGGAAGGCGCGCGAGGACGTGTGGATCAGCTACTTCGACCGCGCCGGGCCGCTCAGCGTGGGCTATGGCGCGCGCGAGGACACGATCGGCCCCGAGCTCGGCTTCGGCTGCGTGGTCGGCGATCACTTCGAGGATCCGGTGCTGCTGATCAAGGTGGCCTGGGGCGGCAAGGCGATCGGCAAGGAGTTCCGGCCACCCAGCGCGGGCGGCGAAGTGGGCGAGTCCTACACCGCGCTATTCGCCGAGGTGAAGCGGGTGCTCGCCGAACTGGATCAGCTCTTCCCGAAGCTGAAGTATGGCGAGGTCGAGCTGCTCGGGCTGGGCTGGCACCAGGGTTGGAACGACCGCGTCAATCAGGCATTCAACGACGCCTACGAGGAGAACCTCTCCTTCTTCATTCGCGACGCGCGCAAGGAGCTGGAGATGCCTGGGCTGCCCTTCGTGATCGCCGAGACCGGGATGAGCGGCCACGAGGAGAAGCATCCGCGCGCCGTCTCGCTGATGAAGGCGCAGGCTGCCGTCGCGCGACGCGAGGAGTTCCGGGGCAATGTGGCCTTCGTCGGGACCAAGGACTTCTGGCGCGACAAGGCCGACTCGCCGAGCGGGCAGGCCTACCACTGGAACAACAATGCCGAGACCTTCTACCTGATCGGCGAAGGCATG
>PAHY01000003.1 GCA_002705055.1 Planctomycetota bacterium | reverse complement strand
GGTCTGCGTGCTGAAGCCTCGGTGGCAGACGAGGCAGCGGAAACGCTGGATCCAGCGGCCGTCACACTTGCGGTGATAGGAGCCGGACCGGCGATAGCGGAAGGCCAGATCACGCTCGGCGGAGGGGCAGCCAAAGCGCGGGCAGAATGGTGGGTGAAACAAGAAGCGTCCTCCAGGTGGGTTCACCTAGAGGACGCTTTGTGAGGTCGGAAGTTACGGATCGACCCGAGAATCGAGCCCACTCATGGGGGTCAGACTCCTATTGAATAGCCAACACGTTCGTCGTGACACAGCCGGCAACATCGACCGCCTGGCCGTAAACCAGACCACACGCCGAACTCGGCACCCAGGTCGACAAGCCGGCGACCCCGTTGATGTCCGCGGTCGCGAAGCCGCCCAGGCGCACCGTCGCGTCGAGGCCGAGCGTCAGGCCGGCGCAGCCGCCGTTGGGAATCGTGTAGCTGCCCAGGCCGCGTGCCCAGACGAAAGCGACCGGGCCGCCGGGCGTGGCGCCGCTGACTTCGAAGTCCATCCGTCCGCCGCAGGCGCCGCTGGCGGTGAGGCTCGGGCCGGTCAGCATGTAAGTGTGGAAACCGATCCGCCACTCCGGGTTGAACAGGTTGCCGTTCAGGAACAGCGGGGGGCCGTACTGCGTGTTGACCGGCGACTCGAAGCTGCCGGTGCCGTTGACCCCGGTGTCGGTGCCGATGACCTGAATCACGTAGGAGTCACCCGCGGCGAGCTGGATGTTTGCCGAAGTGACATCGATCCAGGCGATCTCGGTGTTGCCGGTCAACTTGGCGTAGCTGCCGGTCCAGACCGGGGTGCCGGCCTGCCAGCCGGGGCCAAGCAGGATTGCCATATCGATACTCGAACCGACTGCACCGATGAGCTCCAGCTCGAAGCCCTCCAGCTGTCCGGCGATGCCGGCCACGGACTCCATCTGCCAGGTCAGGGTGCTGGCGCTGAAGTTGTAGGAAGCCCCTTGAGCCGAGGTGCCACCGACCTCGCTGGAGAAGGGGGAAAACTGATCGAGGGTGCCGGACTGCGCAGCAAGCGGAGCAGCCAGGGCAAGCGCGGCCAGGGGGAAGGAGAGAATGCGCATTCCTTCACTCTAGAGGAAGAATCGAAATCGCGCTCAACTTGTGCTCCGCACCGCCCGCAGCCCGATCTACACGGAAACTTCAGCGACCACACCGGGAAACTCCTCAAAAACCACATGAAAGGAACGTGAAGCCTTTCCCGAATGCTCATCCTGGCGGTCGATCATCACCACAGAGGGGATGGCAAGCATCTTCTATAGCGTCATGGGGGAAGGTCGCGGGCACGCCACGAGGGCGCGCACGCTGACCGAGGCCCTTCGCAGCCGCCACCGGATTGTGCTCTACGCCGGTGGGGATGCGTTTCGCTTCCTGGCCCCGCTCTATCACGGCAGCGAAGTGGCCGTGCGCGAGATCCCCACGCTGCGCTTCGCCTATGGCTCGAGCGGCAAGGTCGACATGCTGCAGACCGGGCGGGGTGTCCTGGGCTTCCTGCGCGGGATGCGCACCGAGGTGCGGCGGCTAGTCGAGGACCTGCGCAGCGAGCGGCCCGACCTGGTGCTGACCGACTTCGAGCCGCTCCTGCCGCGCGCGGCGGAGAAGGCCAAGGTTCCCTACGTCAGCTTTGATCACCAGCACTTTATGCTGGAGAACGACCTCAGCTCCTTGCCGCGCGCGCTGCGGAGGAAGCTGCGGCTGCTGCGCCCAGGGATCAAGCTGATGTACCGGCGCCAGCTGGCGACGATCGTCAGCTCCTTCTACGCGCCCGGGATCGTGCCCAGTTCACGCACGGTCTATCAGGTGCGCTCGATGATCCGCCCCGAGCTGGCTCGCCGCCGCCCCACGGTGGGTGAGCACGTGCTCGTCTACGTGCGGCGTTCCACGCCGGACGCGGTGCTCGACGCACTGGCCGAGCTCCCGCACGAGTTCCGGGTCTACGGTCGCGGCGAAAAGGAAGCGCAGGGCAATCTGAGCTTCCGGCCGATCAGCGAGAAGGGCTTTCTTGAAGACCTCATGCCGGCCAAGGCCGTGATCTCGGCGGCCGGCAACCAGCTACTGGGGGAGTGCCTCTACCTCGGCAAGCCGGTCTTCGCTCTGCCCGAGACCGGGCAGGACGAGCAGCTCATCAACGCTCACTTCCTCGAGCAAGCGGGCCGCGGCATCTGGTCGGCGCCGGAGCGATTCCAGCGCGCAGATGCCGAAGCCTTCCTGACGGACCTCGCCCGCTTCCGCGGCGGCGAGGAACGCCATGAGTACTACGGAACCCCGGCCGCCGTCGAGGCGGTGGAGGAGTGCCTGCAGCGCTTCGCCGGGGTGCCGCGCGAACGATTCCCGACTGTCGATCGGTCATGGGAGCGCACACCAGCCGCACGGTCCGGCGACGCGTCACCGGTCTGATTCTCGAGCGCATCGCTCTGACGGTGCTGCCGCTCGGTGCCGGTTTGCTCGTGCTGTGGAGCGGGCTTCCCTGGGCGGCACGCTGGGGCGGCGTGCCCTTCGTGATTCTGGTGGTCTGGCTGACGACCAAGCACACGCTGCGGCCGGGTTGGCATCGCTTCCGCACCGCGACGGGCGTCAGCTATCGCCTGCTGCGCCGCGCCTGGCGCTCGCGCACTCTGCCCGCGACGCAGTATGAGGCGCCGATCTACCCGGCCGGCGAGCGGGCGGATCTGCTCGTGCTTTCCGACCTCCACGTGACGGTGCGCCCCGAGCGCCACGCCATGGAGCAGGAGGCCTTCGACGAAGAGGTCCATCGCTTCCTCGACGGCGCGCTGCCCAGTCTGCGGCCTCAAGCCTGTGTGCTGGCCGGCGACCTGACCGACACGGGTTCCTCCGAAGCCTGGCGGCGACTGAGTGAACGCTTCCGGCCCTGGCGCGCCCAGGGGGTCGAGCTGATGGCTGTCGCGGGCAACCACGACGTGCACTACCGGCGCCTGGAGGTCGCGGCGGAGCGCCTGGGCGTGCCCGGCGTGGGGGGGTACTTCAAGGCGCTGGTGTCCCACCCTTCCTCGGCGGGCATTTGCTCGCATCCGAACGACCGCACCGCGCGTCGCCTGGCGCGCCTGACCGGCGAAGCGCCGACTTCGCTGGCACCGCGCCTGCGCCGCAGCGCGCGGCTGGGCGCCGACTTCCTTCTCCTTGATAGCAATCAGCGGCCCTCGCATTCGCCGGCATCCCAGGCGATCGGCTTCGTCGGAGCGGAGCAGCTGGCAGAAGCGCAGCGGCTGCTGGACTCCCGGCAGGATCCCCGGCCGGTCTACCTCGTCCTGCACCATCACCTGCTGCCGCCCGGGCCGGCGGTGCGCGAGCAGCCCTTCCTCACCTGCCTCGACGCGCCCGAAGTGCTGCGCTTCGCCGAGAGCAACCGGGTCGAGGCGGTCTTCCACGGCCACCTGCACATGCCTTACCTGGCGCACCACGTCTACACCGACGAGGCGGGCCGGCCGCGGCGGATGCACGTGGTGTCCTGCGGCTCAGCGCTCTATCCCGCCGAGGGGATGTTCGCCGCGGAGATCGGCGAGGCTTCCGGGGTCGCCGTGCAGCTCCGCGCGGGCCGGATCGTGCGCCTCGGATTCGTCCCGGCCAGCCGCGTGAAGACCGACCTTCCGCGGCGGGATCACCAGGGCAGACTCTTGCCCGACCAATCGACGAAGCTGCCCGAATCGGCAGGGCGCAAGGCCTCGATGCGGGCCAGCATGCCGGCGACCGACTCTTCGATCTGAAGCGGAGCGGAGCTGCCGCCCATATCGGTCTGCACCCAGCCGGGGTGCAGCAGCAGCACGCTGATCCCATCCGGAGCCAGATCGATCGAGAGCGAGCGCGCCGCGGCATTGAGCCCGGCCTTGGCCGATCGATAGAGGTAGGAGCCGCCGGAGCCGTTGTCGGCGATGCTGCCCATCAGGCTGGTGAGGAAGGCGAGCTTCACCGGACCGCCCTGCTGCGCGGCGGCGCGCAGCTGCGGGAGCAGCGCCTCGGCCGTCAGGACGGGCGCCACCGTGTCGATGTGCAGCACCTGCTGCCAGTCGGCTTCCGGCAGCTCGCCGAGCTGCGGCGCCCGCGGGCCGTAGACGCCGGCGTTGTGAATCAGCGTATGGATCGCGCGCCCTTCCAGCGCGGCGGCGAGCCCGGCGCGGGACTCGGGGTCGGCCACATCGCAGAAGAAGGTCTCGAGTCGATCGCCGGCCTCGGCAGCCTCTGCCAGCGCGTGCAGAACCTCCGCGTCTTCCTCGCGGCGCACGGTGGCAAGGACCTGACCCTCGCGAGCGAGCAACTGCTCCACGAAACCGCGGCCGAGCCCGCGACTGGCGCCGATGACGAGACTTGAAGTCATGCGGGCAGGATACGATCACCCCTGGTGCCCGTTCGTGCCTATCACTGTGAGCACGCCGACCTGCCGCTGCCGCCGCATCATCCCTTTCCCTTCGAGAAGTACCGGGAGACGCGCCGGCGGCTGGTCGAGGCGGGGGTGCTGCATGCCGACGAGCTGCGCCCGGCGCCGGCGGCCACGCGCGAGCAGCTGCTGCGGGCGCACGACCTCGCCTTCGTCGATACTTTTCTGGCTGGCGAGCTGGATGCCGACCACCAGAAGCGGATCGGTTTTCCCTGGTGTCCCGAGCTGGTGGCGCGCTGCCTGGCAAGCGCCGGCGGCACGGTGGCGGCTGCCTGGGATGCGCTGGAGCTCGGCGGCGCCGGCCACTTGGCAGGCGGCACCCATCACGCCCACCGCGACCGCGCGGCCGGCTACTGCGTCTTCCACGACCTCGCCGTCGCGGCTTACGAACTGCTGGCGCACGGGCAGGTGCGGAGTGTCCTGATCCTCGACCTGGACGTGCATCATGGCGACGGCACCGCGACCATCTTCGCGTCGGAGCCGCGCGTCTACACGGCTTCGGTGCATGGCGCGGGGAACTTTCCGAAGGAGAAGCCGCCGAGCGATCTCGACTTGGCGCTGCCGGATGGCACAGAGGACGAGGGCTATCTGCAGGCGGTGGACCAGGTGCTGGATCAGGCCTTCGCGGAAGCGCGGCCCGACTTCGTCTTCTATCAGGCGGGCGTGGACCCGCTGCAGGGTGATCGCTTCGGCCGACTCGCGGTCAGCCACGCGGGCCTGGAGGAACGCGATCGCCGTGTCTTCCGTCGTTGCCGCCAGCGCAGCCTTCCGGTCGTTTGGACGATGGGCGGCGGCTACGCCAAGCCGGTCGAGCGGACGGTCCGCGCGCACTGCGGCACCTGGCGCGCGGCCGCGGAAGAGCTATTCGGTGCGCTGGTCCAGTAGCCACTGCATCCACTCGAAGCACTGATCGAGCGCGACCTGGACCACGGTGAGGTGCTCGCAATCGGGCACGATCCGGTGCGTCAGGCGCGGGTGGCCTGCGGCCTCCAGTTGCTCGATCAGGGCCACGGCGCCGGGCCGGGCGAAGTCGCGCACGCCGGGCTGGATAAAAAGTGGAAGTTCCAGGAGTGCGTCCAGGGTGGCGCCCTCCGATGCAGTTCGGCCGCCGCCGATCAGCATCATGCCGGACACGGGGACCTGCGCCTGCTTCAAGCGATGCGCCGCAGCGATCGCCTGCGCGGCGCCCATCGAATGGCCGATGAGGAACACGCGCTGGGGGTCGGCGTCGAGCAAGTGCAGCAGCTGTTGCGTGGTCGCCACGAGGTCGAAGCCGGCGCCGATCCGGGGCGCGGCCAGGAACCAGCCCTTCGTCCTGGCCAGGCTGGCCGCTTTGCCGTTGCCATACCCGTCGAAGAACATGTTCTCGCTGCCGCCCATACCGTGCAGCGCGATCACGAGCGGGGGACGGCCTTCCCGGGGAGCGCGCGGGATCTGAACGCGGACGACCTGGCGCCCGGCCTCGCTCGGCAGCGCGATCCACTCCTGACCGCGCAGCGCTCCGCTGCGTAGCCGCAGGCTGCTGTCCTCGTTCTCGCGCGCCCAGCGGGTCAGGGCGCCGCGTTCCTGTAGCGCGTCCTGATCGGCTTCTAGAAGTTCCTCGGTCCGATGGAGAAACAGCTCGCCCGGCAGGCGGGTCTCCAGCAGGCTTCCGCGCAGCATCTGGCTGAGAAACTCGAGGTGCATGCGCGTCGTGGCTGCGACCCAGGGCGCCAAGGTATCGATGGACTCACGGCGCAGCGACTGCGCCGCGCGCGCGCGGGCCCGGGCCGCGGGGATGACTTCCGGACTCGCGGTGGAGAAAGTCGACTGGCTTCCGAATTGGAATCCGTACCACTCGCCGCGCGTGCCGGTTGGATGTTCGGGCAGCGTGATGGGCCCGAAGTCATGGGTGTAGGGCAGCGACTCGACCTCGAACTCCAGCTTGGGGCGCAGAATCCGCACGCTCAGGGGCTGGGGGAGTTCCGCCGAATAGATCTGCGAGATGGTGAGCCGGTAGGAGTCGCCCGGTTCGAGGATCCAGGCGTTGGGGGTCACGGCCAGGCAGTCGTAGGCACTGTCCTCCCGGCCTTCCAGGATGCCGCGCGCCTCGTCGAGGGCCTGGGCCGCGCCGGGCAGATCCAGAGCGAAGAAGGACGAGACCGAACGCTCGATCGCATCCAGCGATGCGCGCCGCAGCTTGGGCTTGGTCTTGGCACTCTCGAAGGCGATCTCCATCTGGCGCACGCGCAGGCCCAGCTGGTAACGCAGGTCGGGGCTGGCGTGCTCCGGCGGAGCTTCCTGCCAAGCGAGCGGGGCCAGGAACAGACCGAGCGAGAGCAGCATGGGACCAGCTTAGACTCGGTCCTAGGAGCAACGGTGGTGCACGCGCGTGATCTTCCCCGGCCGGGCCAGCTTCCGGATCGACGCCCGACCCCGGCTGAGGCCGCTGCGGCCGAGCTGCGCGGGGTGCGCAAGCTGGCGCTCGCGGCGTCCGGGGCTCTGGGAGGCGCGGCCGCGTGGGCTCCGGTCGCGACGCAGGATCCACGCGCCGCCTGGCTGCCGGGGATCCCCGCCCTGCTCGTCGGCGCGGCGGTCTGGGCTGCGCGCCGGCCGCGACGCTGCCGGGTGGCTCTGATCCTGGCGACTGCCTGCGTCGCGACCTTGGCTGTGGCCACGGCAGGAGTGTTGAGTCGGCTCGCACAAGGCGGGCAGGATCCAGTCGTCGTCTGGCAAGCGACGGTGTTCCTGATCTGCGCCAGCTTCTTGCTCGGGGCCTGGCCGGCATTCCGGCGCGCGGAGGCCGCGCGCGCCGAGGCCGAAGCCGTGGTCGCGCTGTACGAGGAGCTGCCATGACCGGAGCCTTCGCCGGCGAGCTGAAGAAGCGCGGCGGGGTGCTGGCGCGCGCGGGTCAAGCGCTCGCGGGCCTCGATGCCCAGCGCAGCTGGTTCTACGTTCCGTACGATCAGCTTCATGAAGAGCTGCCCGCGTGGGCGGGGCAGCCAGCGGAGAAACTCGGCTTCGTCTTCGTCGAGTCGACGGTGAAGGCTGGGCGTCGGCCCTATCACAAGCAGAAGCTAGCGCTGGTTCTGGCGAATCAGCGCCACTTCGCGCTCGAGCAGGCGCAGCGCGGCGTGGAGGTGCGCTATCTCGTCGGCGACCTCGCGTACGCCGACGCGCTGCAGGCCGCCTGGCAGGAATCGGGGCTGCCGCTCACGGTGGCGGAGCCGGCGGAGCGCGAGTTGCGCGAGGAGCTTGAGCCCGCCTGCGAGGCCGGGTGGCTCCGGCAGGTCGAGCACGGTGGCTGGCTGAGCACCGTCGAGCAGTTTCGGGAAGCCTGCCCGCAGCGGCCGTATCGGATGGATGCCTTCTATCGACGGATGCGTCGGGACACCGGCTTCCTGATGGAGCAGGGCAAGCCGGTCGGGGGCAAGTGGAGCCTCGACGCCGAGAATCGTCAGCCGTGGAAGGGCGAGCCGCCCGCACCGGAGCGTCCCTGCTTCCCGCTTGATCCGGTGAAGGAGGAAGTGGCCGCGCTGATCGAGCAGCAGTTTGGCGAGCACCCGGGGGAGCTCGACCTCGAGCATCTTCCGGCCACGCGTGCCGATGCCGAGCAGGCCTGGGCCTGGGCGCTGGACGCGTGCATGGAGAACTTCGGCACCTATGAGGACGCGATCAGCGAGGCCTCGTCGGGGCTGTTTCACACCCGGATTTCGCAGCTGCTCAATCTGCACCGACTGCTGCCGCAGCGCGTGGTGGAAGACGCCGTTGCCAGCTCTGCCCCGCTCAACTCACGCGAGGGCTTCCTGCGGCAGGTTCTGGGCTGGCGCGAGTTTGTCCGCCATGTACACCGCGAGACCGAGGGCTTCACCGCGCTCGTGCCGGCGCAGCAAGAGGAACTCCCGCCGGTCTACTGGGGCGCGGCGGATTCCGGCCTGCGTTGCCTGGACCACACTGTGGCCGAGGTGTGGCGTGAAGGCTACAGCCACCACATCACCCGGCTGATGATCCTGGGCAATCTGGCCACGCTGCTCGAGCTCGACACGCGCGCGCTGAGTGACTGGTTCTGGGTGGCCTACACCGACGCCTTCGATTGGGTGGTCGAACCGAACGTGCTGGGCATGGCGACCTGGGCCAGCGAAGGGGTGATGACCACCAAGCCGTACATTTCGGGCGCGGCCTACATCGATCGCATGAGCGATCACTGCGCGCCGTGTCGATTCCACCCGAAGAAGGACTGTCCGATCACGCGCCTCTACTGGGCCTGGCTCGGGCGGCACGCCGCGGAGCTGGAGGGGAACGTGCGGATGGCGATGCCGCTGCGCAGCCTGGCCAAGCGCTCCGCCGAGAAACGGGCAGAGGACGCGGAGGTGTTCACGCGGGTCCGCGGTCGACTTCAGCAGGGGCTGCCTGTCTGACTGGCACGGCAAAGGAAGGCCGCAAATCCGCTTTGCTAGACTAGGGGTTCGCTTGGCGCCTCCTTGCGTGCGAGTGGAACCAGGAACAGGCAGTCCGGATGAAGATCGAGCCCAAGACCTTTCAACCCATTTCGGGGCAGGCTCTGCTCGATCTCCCGCAAGTTCTTGCGCTACAGGCGGATACACAGTTCGCCATGCGCGTGGTCGCGTCCGTCCTGCCGTTTCGCGTCAACAATCACGTCCTGGAGGAGCTGATTGACTGGTCGCGGGTTCCGGATGACCCCATGTTCCGGCTCGTTTTCCCGCAGCCGGGGCAGCTTGAACCCGCCGTCTTCGACCGCGTCGCCGACCTGCTGCGCGCCGGCGCACAGGAGGCGCAGATCCGCGAGGAAGTCCAGCGGATCCAGAAGATCGATCTGAATCCGCATCCGGCAGGTCAGCTCGAACACAACATCCCTGTCTTCGAAGGCGAACGCCAACAGGGAATCCAGCACAAGTACCGCGAGACGGTGCTGTTCTTCCCTTCGCAGGGGCAGACCTGTCACGCCTATTGCGGCTACTGCTTCCGCTGGGCTCAGTTCGTGGGGATCGACGAGTTGAAGTTCGCTTCGCGCGAGGCCGAAGGGCTCGTCGAGTATCTGCGCGCCCACCCTCAGGTCACCGATGTGCTGTTTACCGGAGGCGATCCGATGGTCATGCGCACCAAGGTGCTGGAGCGCTACATCGAGCCACTTCTGAAGCTGGATCATCTGGACAGCATCCGCATTGGCACGAAATCGCTGGCTTGGTGGCCCTATCGCTTTGTTACGGATTCCGATGCCGATGCTCTGCTCCGACTCTTCGAGCGCGTCGAGCAAGCGGGCAAGCGTCTCGCGCTGATGGCGCATGCCAGCCTTCCCGTTGAGCTCAAGCCTGCGGTCGCCCAGGAGGCGATCCGGCGTATTCAGGGCACCGGCGCGGTCATTCGTTGCCAGGCGCCGCTCGTCAAGCACGTCAACGATGATCCGCAGGTCTGGGCGGATCTGTGGCGCGAAGAGGTGCGGTTGGGCATGGTTCCCTACTACATGTTCGTCGAACGAGACACCGGCGCACGCGAGTATTACCACCTGCCGCTTGCACAAGCACTGGAGATCTACCGCGAGGCCTTGCGTCGGACCTCTGGTTTGGCGCGTACGGTCCGAGGTCCATCGATGTCGGCCCACCCTGGCAAGGTTTGTGTCGATTCCATCGAACGTATCGCCGGGGAAGAGGTCTTCGTGATGCGTTTCCTGCAGGGCCGTGATCCCGAGTGGGCCGGCCGAACGTTCTTTGCGAAGTACGACCCGCAGGCAGCATGGCTGGATGATCTGAAGCCAGCACTAGGGGAGGAGAGCTTCTTCTTCGAGACCGATGCACCGGCTTCCGTCGCACGAACCCGGTTGGCCGAGCCGGTCTGAGCGGCGAGGACTCGAAATCCCTCCTTCGTGAGACTTTCGTGATGCCTGATCCGGCAGATTGCGTCACGCTGGGGGGAGGAACGGCGAAGTTCTGCCATGGCTGCCCGCATTCTGCTCGTCGAGGACGACCCTGATCTGTCCAAACTGGCCGCGCTGCATCTGCGCGACGAGGGTTGGGAGGTCACGGTGGAGGCCGACGGCACCGCGGCGGCCAGGCGGCTGGGGCATGAAACCTACGACCTGATCGTGCTCGATCTGATGCTGCCCGGCGTCGATGGGCTGGAGATCTGTCGGCGGCTGCGCGCGGCCGAGAACTACACCCCGCTGATCATTCTGACGGCGAAGTCCTCCGAGGTCGATCGCGTCTTGGGCCTTGAGCTGGGCGCCGACGACTACCTGACCAAGCCGGTTTCGCTGCGCGAGTTGGTGGCGCGGGTCAAGGCGGGGCTGCGCCGTTCGCAGCAGTGGCAGGTGGTGGCGGAGCAGGACACGACGGAAGTCATCCGCCACGGCGACCTCAGCATCGACCCGCAGCGCCGCGAGGCGCAGTGGGGCGCGCGCAAGCTCGAGCTGACGGCCAAGGAGTTTGATCTGCTGCTCTACTTCGCCCGGCACCCGGGCCGGGTCTTCACCCGCAGCGAGCTGCTTGAGGACGTGTGGGGTTATGGCTTCGATGGCTACGAGCACACGGTGAACTCGCACATCAATCGGCTGCGTCGCAAGGTCGAGCAGAATCCGGCCGAGCCCGAGCTGGTGCGCACCGTCTGGGGCGTGGGCTACAAGTTCCTGCCGCCGGAAGTCGATTCCTCCGCTCAGCACGCCGCGATCTAGAGCATGATGAGTTGGTTCCGCAGCCTGTACGGAAAGGTCGCGCTGGCGATGATCTCGATCTTCATCGTCGCGGGCATCGGCGCCTTCGTGCTGATGACGCGCACGGCCGAGTTGCACGCACTCGAGGTGCAGCAGGCGCTGTCCCGCGACGTCGCGGGGGCGATCGTGAAGCACAACTCCCTGTTCACGGCCGAGGGAGGGGTCGACGAGAAGGGCACTTCGGGCCTGTTCATGAAGCTGATGGCCGTCAATCCGACGCTCGAGTGCTACCTGGTGGACCCAGCCGGCTCGATCCTGGCCTTTGACGCGCCGCCCGGCAAAGTGGTCCGCTCGCGCATCGACCTCGCGCCGGTCTACGAGTTTCTGGAGGCCAAGACAGATTGCTGCGTGCTCGGCGACGACCCGCGCAGTCTCTCCAATCAGAACATCTTCTCGGTCGCTCCGGTGCAGACCGAAGGCGGCGATCTGCAGGGCTATGTCTACGCGATCCTGGCCAGCGAGGAGTACGAATCACTCGCGGGGCTGCTGTCCTCGCGCTCCTTCGTGCGCAACAGCACCTGGGCACTCTCGGGCTTCTTCGGCATGGGGGTGCTGGCGACGCTGGCGGTGCTCTGGCTGCTGACCGGGCGGCTGCGCGAGCTGCGCAACAGCATGAACGCCTTCCGCACCGGGGATCGCAAGCACCGCGCCGAGGTCCACGGCCGCGATGAGGTGGCGGCGCTGGCGAGCGACTTCAACTTCCTGGCCGACACGGTGGTCTCTCAGATGGGCCGGATCCGTCGCTCCGACAAGATGCGGCGCGAGATGATCTCGAACATCAGCCACGATCTGCGCACGCCGGTCGCTTCGTTGCGTGGTTATCTCGAGACCTGTCTCGCCAAGGAGGATTCGCTCGATCCCGAGCGGCGCAAGGAGTACCTGGACGCGGCGCTGCGCAACACCGAGCGGCTCGCCCGGCTGATCGACGACCTCTTTGAGCTGTCCAAGCTCGAAAGCGGCGAGATTCGGCCGGAGATGGAACTGTTCCCGGTGGCCGAGCTGGTCTCGGATGTGGTGCAGAAATTCCGCCTGTGCGCGGAAGAGCGCGGCGTGCGCCTGGAGGCGCGTCTGCCGCAGGGGGCGACCGAAGTGCGCGGGGATATCGGCCTGCTGGAGCGCGTGCTCGACAATCTGGTCGAGAACGCGCTGCGCTACACGCCCTCCGGCGGCGTGGTGCGGGTGTCGGTGAGCGATCGCGACGAGGAGGTCGAGGTGCGGGTGGCCGACACGGGCTGCGGCATCCCGAAGGAAGAGATCCCGCGGATCTTTGACCGCTTCTATCGCGTGGACAAGTCGCGCAGCGAGGATCCTGGCGGCACCGGGCTCGGCCTGGCGATCGCCAAGCGCATTCTGGCGCTGCACGACTCGGTGATCGGGGTGGCGAGTCGCCCCGAGAAGGGCACGACCTTCGCCTTTCGCTTGTCGGTGTAGCGTCGTGAGGAAAGTGTTGAGGCTCGTGATGGATTCGTGATCGGTGCGCGATGCCCGCGGGACCAGGCGTCGGGAGTCTTGAAGCAATCAGGGCAGCACACCGCTGCCTCGCACCCTTCCAAGAATCATGCTCAAGACTTCCTCTGCTTTCCTTCCCGCCGTGCTCGGCCTCGGAGTGATCGGTTTTGCCTTTTCGACCCTGGTGGAGCGCGCCGAAGCGACGCCGACCGTGGCGATGAGCCGCACCTACGAGGTCACGATCACCAACCTCACCGCCAACCAGATCATCTCGCCGCCGATTCTGGTGACGCACGACGACAGCGCACGGATGTTCACGCCGGGGGCGGCCGCCTCGCCCGAGCTGGCTGCGCTCGCTGAAGACGGCGACAACAGCGGTCTGGCCACTCTGCTGGGCAACAGCGCCGGCAGCTTCGATGTGGTCACCGCCGCCGGCGGGATCGCGCCCGGCACCTCGATCACGCTGACCATCGAGGCCGATGGCATCCACCGCTGGTTCTCGATGGCGGGCATGCTCGTGACCACCAACGACGCCTTCGTCGGCGTCGACAGCATGACCGTCGACGGCATGCTCGACTCGGGCAAGTTCTTCGTCCCGGTCTGGGATGCCGGCTCGGAAGCCAACTCCGAGAACGGCATGTACATCCCGGGCCCGCCCTTCGGCAATGGCGGCGCGCACGATCCGGCGACCCCGGAGGGCTTTGTCCACCTGCACAGCGGGATCCACGGCATCGCGGATGTGCTGCCCGAGACCTACGATTGGGGTGCCTACGGGGCGCTGGTGGAGTTCACCCGACTCTAGGGAGACTGGCTGGGCCATGCGGCGCTCGCTGCATGGCCCTTTTTGCCCGTTGATGGGGGTGGAGCCGGGTTTCTGATCACCGGCTGTTTCAGTTTGGGACGCAAGCTGGTCGATAACGAGACGGATCGATGGCTGCCCCAGCCCCTTCTTCACCTTCCTCCGTCCATGCAGGGAAGCGACGGCTTCTGCTGTATGCCTACGGGGGATGTGTGCCGCTGATGCTGCTGCTGGCAGCCGCGAGCTGGAGCACCGGGCGCCTGGACCTCGCCGGAGTCGGCAGCGCCTGCGTGCTGATCTCGATGGTCGGCTGGTGGAAGGTGCGCCGCGGCCGCAATCTCCGGGCCTGGGGCATCGGCTTCCTCGTGGCGTCCGCTTCGATGGCCGGGCTCGCCGTGGTCCTGTCCGGCGGCGCGCTGAGCGGCGCGATCACTTGGCTGTTCCTGTTGCCGCCGCTGGCCGGCCTGCTGTTCGGAACCCGCGGCGCCGCGATCATGGCCAGCTCGCTGGGGCTGGGATTCCTCGGGCTGGTGATCGCGCACGCGCAGATCGGCAACTGGCGCGACTTGGAGACGATCGACAAGGCAGCCTTCCTGGCCTCGGTCAGTCATACCCTCGCGCTCGCGCTGCTGTTCACCCTGACGCGGGTCACCGGCAAGATCCTGACCAGCTCGCGGCAGTCGCTGGAGCAGGCGCGCGACGAGGCCGATCGCGCTAACGAGGTGAAGGGCGCGTTCCTGGCCAATATGAGCCATGAGATCCGCACGCCGCTGAATGGCATTCTCGGCATGTCGGAGCTCGCGCTGGCGAGCGAGGACGAGGCCGACCGGCAGGACTCGCTTGAGACGATCCATCGCTGCACGGAGGCGCTGATCTCGATCGTCAACGACATCCTGGACCTGTCCAAGATCGATGCCGGGGAGCTGGTGATCGAGGAGCTCCCCTTCGAGCTGGAGAGCCTGGTGGAAGGCGTCATCTGCAGCCTCGCTGCCACGGAGTCGGCGCGCGGCCTGCACCTGGAGGCAGTGATCGATCCGGGCTGTCCGCGCCGCCTGCTGGGAGACGCGGGCCGAATCAGGCAGGTCATCATGAACCTGGTCGGCAACGCGACCAAGTTCACGCACGAGGGTCAGGTCGCGGTGCGGGTCGACTGGGTCGCCGAGCAGGCCGAGCTGCGCGTCCGGGTCGAAGACAGCGGGATCGGCATCGCTCCCGGGAAGATCGAGGGGCTGTTCGAGGAGTTCACGCAGGCCGACTCGAGCACGACGCGCAAATACGGCGGCACGGGCCTGGGTCTGGCGATTACCCGCAAGCTGGTTCATGTCATGGGCGGTCGCCTCTCCGCGCGCAGTGAAGAAGGGGTCGGGAGTCAGTTCCAGGTGGTGCTGCCGCTGCGTTCGGCTTCGGCGCCGGAGGCCTGGCGCCGAGATGGACTGGCCGGCAAGCGCATCGCGGTGCTCGAACCTTCCGATCTGGTGCGGCAGGCGCTGGAGTCGACCGCGCTGGGGCTCGGCATCCGCGCCGTGCAGCCGCAGAACTTCGACGAAGCCGATCTGCTGGTGCTTTCCACCGAGCTCGACCGAGGCGACGCCGAGTTGACGCGGCGGATCGCCGAGGAGCGCGGCGTGCCTTGCCTGGTGCTGCGCCACAAGAGCGGCGCTGCGCCGGCTGCCTCCGCGTTGGCGGGACTGCCCGAGCTCAGCCTGCCGCTGCATCGCCAGGAAGTGCGCAATCAGCTGCGGGCCCTTCTGTGCGAGTCGGTTGAGGAAGCGGTCGCGCCCGAGGTCGAGGTAGCCGCCTCGCAGGAAGATCATTCTCTGGCCTGGCTGGCCTCCTGGCTGGCGGGCCGCCCGGTTCTGCTGGTCGAGGACAACGCGGTGAATGCGCGGGTCGCCCGCGCCCACCTGGAGCGCGCCGGGATCGCGCTGCAGCACGTCGAGAACGGGCAACTTGCGCTTGAGCGCGTGCAGCAGGAGGACTTCGCATTGGTGCTGATGGACTGTCAGATGCCAGTGCTCGACGGCTATGCGGCGACGCGGGCGATTCGCGCGTTGCCGGGGTCGGCGAGCCGCGTGCGGATCGTGGCGATGACGGCGCACGCCATGGCGGGGGACCGCGAGCGCTGCCTGGAAGCCGGGATGGACGACTACGTCACCAAGCCGCTGCGTCTGCCCGAGCTGGTGCGCGCGCTGCGCGCCGTGATTGCGCGAAGAGCGGCTTGAGCCTGCGCGCTTCCCGCGCTACGAAGGGGGAGGCCGAAACTCGGCAGTCCCCATGCTCCGTACCTTTCTGCGCCGTGTCTTTCGCGGCCGACCCAAGATGCTCCAAGCTGGCTCCCCCGCCCCGGATTTCCGGGTGCTCGACCACGAGGGCAAGGAACGTTCGCTCGCCGATTTTGCCGGCAAGCGCGTCGTGCTCTGGTTCTACCCCAAGGCCGATACCCCTGGCTGAACGAAGCAAGGCCAAGGATTCCGTGATCGAATCCAAGACTTTGTCAATCGCGACATCGCGGTGTGCGGCGTCTCGCTCGACTCGGTCGAGGAGAACCGCGCCTTCGCCGAGAAGTTCGCGTTTCCCTTCCCGCTGCTGTGCGACACCGACGCCCAGATGAGCGTCGCCTTTGGTGCCGCTTCCGGGCCCGACGATCAGTACGCCTCGCGCTACACCTTCGTGATCGGGGCGGACGGCGTCGTCGAGCAGGCCATCGACACCAAAGACCCGGCGGGACAGGCAGCGGCTTTGCTCGAATCGATCGGCTAAGCCGCTGCCCGCACCGGGCGCTTAGTTGATGGTGATCGGCACGTAGTTGGTCAGCGTGCCGGTGCCGCTCCCGCTGGAGTAGCGCACCGCCGCCTGAACGTAGCCGATCGTCTTGCCCGAGAGCCCGGAGTTGTTCGGAATCGGGTAGCTCAGGGTCGTGGTGCCGCCGGCGCCGATGGCTCCGGTCGCCGTCGAACGCAGCGCGCCCAGATAGCGATATCCGAAGGGCGGCAGGTAAGTCGGGCTCGCCAACAGCGTGGCGGAGTAACCCAGCTGGAAGGTGTCCCCGGCCGAACCGGAGAGGGTGATTTC
Source organism: Planctomycetota bacterium (assembly GCA_002705055.1). Lineage (GTDB taxonomy): Bacteria > Planctomycetota > UBA1135 > UBA1135 > UBA1135. Next base: position 75,434 of record PAHY01000003.1, on the reverse strand, counting down.
GACGTTGCCGCCCGGCACCAGGCTGCCGCCGACCGAGAGCTCGGGGAGGCCCAGCGCAGCGATCGCGGCGCGGACGTCCGGGCGCGGGCCGATCATCCCGCCGCTGCCCTGCGGGGTGCCGGTCTGCGTCAGCAGATCGCGCAGCTGCAGCGGAGTCAATCCACTGCCCTGGGCCTCGCGGACGATGCCGTTCAGCATCACGCCCGCCCCGGTCACGATCGGGGTTGCGCTGGACGTGCCGCTGAAGCCGTCGGTGTATTCGGTCTGGACCGAGCCGCCGCTGTAGAGATCGCCGTAGCCGGTGGTGGTCACGTCAAAGCCCCAGCCGTGGGCGTCGAGGCGGGTGCCGTAGTTGCTGAAGTAAGCGGTGTTCAGCGAGCTGCCGTCCGAGGCCCCGCACATGACGGCGCCTGAATCGCGCACGTTGCGGTCGAACAGGCCGCCGTAGGCGGCAGAATCAAGGTTGTTGCCGCCGTTGCCGGCAGCGGCGAAGACGTGCGTGCCAGCAGCCGTGGCCGTCTGTACCGTCGCGAAGATCGCCGGGTCGTACTCGCAGGGGTGCGGACTGGGCGCGGAGCTGTAGCACTGCACCTCGAGCACCACGACGTCGCCCGGGCCCACGGCATTGGCCGCGTTGGCGATGGCGGTGGGAATGTTCGAGACGCTGCCCAAGTGCGAGGACATCAGCACGTCGGCCTGGTGGACGATGCCCTTCACGCCGGAGTCGTTGTCCTCCCCGATCAGTTCGCCGAAGACGGCGGTGCCGTGGTCCCAGGGGTAGGGGGCGCCGTTCAGACCGATGAACTGATTGAGCGCTTTGTGACGAATGTCCTCGTGATCGTGCGTCCAGCCGGTTTCGACGTCTGCGATCACCGTGCTTTCCCCGCGGCTGCCACTGAAGGTCTGGCCGTAGTCGGCATCCACGCCAAGCGGGGCGGCGCGGCGATAGCCCTGGCGGCTCTCATAGTTCGGTGCCGGAAGCTGCGGGGCGCGCGGGGTCCAGACTGCGCCGCTCAGGAGGCCGAGCCCCGCGGCGGGAAGGCGCGGGATCCCCGAGCCAAGCGTCCAGGTGCTGCTGGACTCGAGAGTGGCGCCGGGGCCGGGGGCGACCGGATCGGACAGGGTGCCGACCGGGTAGGCGAGCTCAACCAGCGCGAAGCTGTTGAGGAAGTCGCAGCACTCGGCGAGCTTCTCGCGTTGCGGGACTTCGATCAGGAAGAACAGGTTGAGGTCGTGCAAGGCCTGACCGCTGCGCCGTTCGCCGTCCATGCGCCAATCAGTGAGCTGCTGCTCGGGCAGCTCGATCAGGCGCCGCATCTCGACCCCGCGCAGGCTCAGTCCGGCGCGCAGCTGCTGCAGCTGGGTTTCGGCTTGGGGCTGTTCGGCCGCGCCGACCTGGACCAGCGCGCCGTCGCGCAGGCGGATCCCGCTGTCATGCTGAAACTTGACAATCAGCTCGGTGCCCTGATGGTGGGCATGGAGCACCGTCTGCTCGGGCTTGTCGCCCAACGGAGATAGGCCGGTGGGGTCGGGACCTTGCGCGACCCATGCCAGAAAGAGAGGGGTGAAAAGGGAGAGGCTCATCGCAGAGCCACCCTAACCGAGGAAGCGCGGCCCGGCGAGCGGGCAGGCGCCTAGCGGTCGCGAGAGCTGGCTGGCGCGGCCGCCGAGGATTCTGCCTCGACCGCCCGCCGCGGGAGCCGCCCGCGCTGCGGCGCGAGCTCGGCCTGCGGCCGGAAGCGCATCTCGGCCCCGCGCTTCTTGTTGCCCAGAGCCGCGCGGACGGCCTCCTTGCGATTGCCATCGCTCTCGGGCACGCCGTCCAGATCGAAGCCGAACTCCTGGATCACGAGCAGGCAGACGAAGCGACCGTCCTGCGTGCGAATCGGCAGGAACACATCGCGCCCGGCGAGCCAGTGGAAGTCCTTGTTCTTGGCCATGTAGACCTCGTTCATGACGAGGCCGTCGGGGCGCAGCGAAAGGCGCACCCGGTTGTCGCCGCCGTAGGTGCCGAAGGGGAAGGGCAGATCGGAGACGACGCGGAAGATCTGCGCGCGGTACTCATCGCCTTCGGGCGACTTCGCGAACACTCGGCTCTGCGCCGGGATCTCGACCTTCTCAAAGCGGTTGTCCGGCTGGTCAAAGTAGCTCGGGCAGTCGTTCTCGGCGGCGAACCAGGACTCGAGATCAGCGAACACCAGCGTCGCGGCGCGCAGCACCGTGTCGTCACCGCTGCGCTCCGTCCATAAGGTGCTGCGACCGGTCTTGTCCTTCATCTCCCAGCTCGGCAGATGCAGGATGCCGTCGTCGCGGCGGTTGTCGGCCGGGGTCCACTTCTTGTGGAAGAGGCCGCCATCGCACAGCAGTTCGCCGAGGTTGCGCCGCTCGGACTTGCTCAGGCCGGGCAGCTCCTGCTCGCGGCGATCCAGTTCTTCGAGCAGCCGCTTCGTGTCCTCGCGGTAAGGGGCGAGTTCGGCGATCAGATCGCCGAGCAGGATGGGGCGGTGCTCGGGTCCGGCCTCGGTGCCGGGGGCCAGGTTGAAGTCGCGCGTCGCGAACTCCTGGAACCAGGCAACGAGATCGACCGGAAGCTTGCCGGCTTCCTTCTCCGTCGGTAGCGGGAGCGCCCAGTCCGGATCGAAGTGATCGCGGCAGAACTCCGCCCAGCTCACTGGCTGATACGCGGGCAGCGCGACGCTTGCGTCGCGGTCCGCGGCCCCTTGGAGCGCCAGCAGGAGGAAGGTGGAACAGAGCATCATCTATCTCATCGGCCGAAATCCGGGCAATTCCAAAGCAGTGGTTAGGATGATCGTATGCGAAGTGGCCTCAGGAACTTGCTGCTCGCCGCGATCGGCGGGCTGACGGGGCTGGCTGGGCTGAATCCGGCTCCGTTTGCGGGCGCTTCGCCTGCTCCAGCTGTCGTTTTGGGGCAGCTCAGCATGCAGGAGCCGGCTGAGGATCCGCGGGTGACCGAGGCATTGAAGCTGCTGAAGGCCCGCAAGACGCCCTGGGGCGACAAGCTGGACGCGATGGACCAGCTGCTCGCGGCCTCTCCCGAGGCCTGCGCCGAGCTCGCCGAGCGCACAGCCAAGGAGTGCCGGGCTCTCGACAAGAGTTTTCACAAGAACTGGGGGCGCCTGGAGCAGGACTTTGCCAAGGAAGCGGCCAAGCTCGCCCAGAGCCGATTGGACAAGAAAACGCTCGCGCGGGTGGATGAACTGCGTGCGAGCTGGCTGGAGGCGAGCCGCTCGAAGTCGCTGAGCAAAGCCCAGGTGCAGGAGGTCTGTGATCCGGCTCATCAGGAGCTGCAGCAGATTCTGGACGTGCAGGTCGTGCAGGTTTGGGAGGCCTCAGAGAAGCTGGAGGAGCGTTGGAGCGAGCTGATTCGCGATCTCGACGACCAGCTGCTGCTGTTCGACTACTGGCGAGCCGCACGAGAAGAGCTGCTGGCCGCGGACGAATCGTGGGCTCGCAAGTCCTTCGTCAAGAACGCGCCGCCGGATCCGGAAACTTATGAAGAGGACGTCCTCGCGCGGCTCGAGCGCGCGGCGCGGCTGGCGACCGAGATGCCGGAGCGGGATCGCAAGGTGATCCTTGCGAACGAGCCCGACCTCGCGCAGCTCGACCCCGAGGAGGCCGCGGGCATCCTCGATCTCAACCGCATCCGCGTCCGCGCCGGTCTTTCTGCCTTGCGCGTGGACCTGAAGCTCTGCGATGCCGGTCGAGGCCATTCGCAGGACATGCAGGAGCGCGGCTTCTTTGCGCACGAGTCACCGGTGGAGGGCAAGAAGACTCCGAGTGACCGCGCAGCCAAGGCGGGCACCAGCGGCGGAGCAGAGAACATCGCGAAAGGTCAGCGCTCGGGCCGCGACGCGAACCGCGCCTGGTGGTACAGCCCCGGGCACCATCGCAACATGATGGGCGGCCACGGCCGCATCGGCCTGGGCCGCTTCCAGGACCACTGGACGCAGATGTTCGGTTAGAAGGAGTCGAGCAGGGCGTCGCGGGCGCGCAAGCGAGCGACCAGGCGGCTGCCCAGCGCCGTGGCCGGCGTCAGCACCCCGGCTTCCCGCGCTTCGCCGGCGGCCAGAGCGAGGCCGGTCTGAACGAGGCAGCGGACCGTCACCGTATTGCCGGGGTCGCCCGGGAAAAACCAGTCGAGCCGACCGACAGGTGCCTCGATCGGACCAGCGAGCATCGTCAGTTCGACGAAGCCCTCGGTGCGAGTGCGCTCGTCGGGGCCACTTCCCGGCTTGGGACCGAAGCGGCGCAGCAGTTTGCGGGCGAGCGGCCGCTCCAGCGCCCAGCGCCCAGCGCCCGAGCCGCGTTCCCGTGGCCAGCTGCTTCGCCTGCTTCTCCGAGGAACTGCGCAGAAACTCGGCGTAACTGAACTCGTCGCCGTAGCCTCGGCCGTGCTCCTCGGCCAGGGCGGCGCTGCGACGAACCAGACGTTCATTGACCGGCGCCATCACGAAGGGGCAGGCAAATCCGCCAGCCGCGCCGGCGGGGAAGACCTCGGGACGATCCGGAGGCAGAAGCCGCTCCGCCCAGGACTGCTGGGGATCCGGGTCGAGCAGGAAGGGGTGCGCGAGCTCTTCGGGACTGTGAAGCTCCGATTGCGCGAGTCCGCTGGCGAGGGTGCCTCCGTTCAGGCCACCTTTGAGTCGGAAGAAGCCGGTAAGTTCGCCGACCTCGACCTCTTTTTGCTGCAGATCGCGCACCAGCGTCTGGGCGGCGAGATCCGAGGGAACCGAGTCGAAGCCGGATGCAGGCAGGATGACCGCCCCGGTGCGCCGGGCCGTGTCGTGATGATCGCGGATCATCTCCCAGATCCAGCCGATCTCTCCGGACAGGTCGGCATAGTGGGTGCCGCTCTCCGCGCAGGCGCGTAGGAGGTGGCTGCCATAGAGCTGGAAAGGCCCAGCACAACTCAGCACGACGCGCGCCCGACGCGCCGTCTGTTCGCAAGCTGCAGGATGCGCCCCGTCGGTGAGCAGCCTCGGCACGCCGAGCTGCGAAGAGAGTTCCTGCAGCTTGGCCTCGGAGCGGCCGCTGATCGCCCAGCGAAGACCTGGCTCTGCTGTGCGAGCGATCTCTCGTGCCGCAAGCCTGCCCGTGAAACCCGTGGCACCGTGAAGGACAAGATCGAAGTCGCTCATGGATGAGGTGGAGGCCAGCCGACCCTGCAGACTGATAGGCTGATCCTATGAGCAATCCCGTCGTACATTGGGAATTCTGGACCCGCCAGCCCGAGGAAGTCGTGAACTTCTATGAGAAGGCATTTGGTTGGAAGATCCAACACATTCCCGAGATCAACTACCGTGTGGTCGACAGCGGCGAAGGCGGCCTGGGAGGCGGCATCTTCGAGCCCGACGAAGGCCCGCTGCCCGGCAACATGGCGCTCTACCTGGGCTGCGACAATCTCGAGGCGACCCTGCAGAGCATCCGTGACGCCGGCGGCACCATCATCGTGGAAGAGCAGGTCGTGCCCGGGCAGGGCCGTTTTGCCCTCTTCGCCGATCCGGAAGGTCGCGTCAACGGCGTCTGGGAGCAGGTCGCTCCCGACGAGAAGCCGGAAGCCTGATCGCGATGTGGGCGAGCTGGAGTGCGTGCGCGCTGCTGTTGGCTTGGACGCAGCAGCCAGGCCCGGGCGCTGACGAAACGCAGCCCAAGCGTCCGGCTGTTTCTTCAGAGTGGCTGCAGGTGGACGGGGGTGAGCTGCCCCTGGTCCTTTCCGCGCCGCATGGTGGAGTAAAACTGCCCGCGGAGTGGCCCGTCAGATCGACCGGGGTCAAGGTGCGTGACACGAACACCCTTGAGTTGGCGATCGCGCTGCGTGAAGCCATCCGAGCCCGCACCGGAATGGCCCCCTTTCTGGTCGCTAGCCGCGTGCATCGCCGGCATCTGGATTTGAACCGGGACCGATCCGAGTCGGGGGCGAATCTGGGTGAGCCACAACTGGAGCTGTGGCGCAGCTATCACGAGTCGATCGAGGAGGCTGCGCGGGCGGCCCTGCGTTTGGGCAAGGGCCGCGCGCTGCTCATCGATCTGCACGGTCACGGACATGACCACGGACTGATCGAGCTGGGTTTTGCGATTTCGGCGGAACGCCTGCGTGCCGCGACCCCGCTCGAGGAAGAGGCCTGGGTGCGCGGCCAGGGAAGCTTGGGTGCGCGGCTCGACTCGCTTGGTCTGGCTTCCGTGCCCAGTCCCACGCGGCCAGCGCCGCTTGCCGGCCAGGCCTACTTCAACGGCGGTTACACCGTGCGTCGCCACCGAGGGGCAGGATTGCGGTCGATTCAGATCGAGCTTCCTCCTCATCCGCGCCGCCTTGCTGCACCCCAGCGCCAGGAGCTTGTCGACGGGCTCGCGGACGCCATCGTGGGCATCGTGCGTGACGAGTTTGTCCTGCCGGGCCAGAATGGCGATCCGGGCTCGACGCGTGAACTCATCTGGTGGGGCCCAGGCCCAGATCCCTGGCAGGCTGCCAGGCCTCGATCCCTGGAGCGGTGGGCGGAGGAATGGCCGCACGCTGTGACGGTGTTCGGAGTTCCTGTTCTCTTCTCACGATGGGTCGGCCCGGCCCACCAGCGGCAGGTGGTGGACCGGATCCGAAGAAGCTGGGACCGCAACGCGGATGGGGTCGTCGATGATTTGGGATCGCTCCATCGTCTGCGTCGGCAGGGTGAGTTGCTGCTCGTCGTGGAGCGCTCGAATCGCCCTGGTTCCGAGGCGGATGTGCCACAGCCTTCTTGGGCGAACCCCCGTATCTTGTGCTGGGATCAGGTGCAGGCCTGGCTCGATGAGCTTGAAACGGAAGGCGAGCCGGGGAACTAGTTGGGATCGACGATCAGCTCGTTACCGGAGCGCAGCTGGATTTCCTTTTGAACGGAAACCTGCCCCTGCTCGTCCAGCCACTCAATGAGGTACTCACCTGCAGGAACCTCTCCGAAGTCGAGCTCGTCCTGGGCATCTGCCACGAGGCGGTCGAATGAGAGGGGCACCGTGAGTTCAAAGAGCGGAACGAGTCGGGCGCTCTTTGCCTGAGCGGGTGTCTGCACCCGAAGCGGGCCAGCCAACCGACGCAGCACAATCACTGCGCCGGGTGCTGCACGCGCTTCGGTGGGATGAAAACCCGCGCGATCGATCCGAATCATCGCATCCAGCCAGTTGGGCTCGAGCCAGAGCTCGCCGAGGTGGTCGCTGAGAGCAGACTCGCCTGCATCTGGAAGGAGGGCAAGGACAGCCGGGACGACCCGACCCAGCTCGTCTTGGAATCTCAACGACTCGGTTCGGACCGGTGCTTCCAGCGAGACGCTGCGAGCGGCAAGGACTTCGCGGACGGGGATACGGGGCCCCACCTCTTGCGCATCGATCCAGCGCAGGAAGTAGCCCTCGGGCAAGTCTGCGGAAAGCGAGAAGCTCGCCCCGGCGCGGACAGGTGCTGTGGCGAGCACCCGGCCGGAGCGCAGAAGCTGCACTGCCCCCGACCGATCGGGCGGCGTGTCGACCCGGACGGCTGGAGGTGCCATGGGTTGAATGCGCCCGGTCAAGCGGGGGAGTTGTCCGCCGAGCGCGGTGAGTTCACCGGGCTCAGGCCACCAGATGCACCACTCGCCGGCGGACTCGGCGCCGGGCAGGTGAATCGTTCCCTGCGCATCCGATCTTGCTCGCGATGTGGCCTCTGCCGAGATGGACTCCCCGTACCAAGCGGCGCCGAGCTTTTCTGGGGCCTCGATCTCAAGGCGGAGCGCGTTCTGGAAGACGGCGCGGACCTCGGCCCGTTCGCCGGCGCGGAGGACGATCCCATGTTCTTGGGTGGGGAGCGGGCCGCCGTGTCCATCGCGGGGAGACACCCGGATCAGATAGGCGCCGGGAGCAAGATCTTCGGAGACCCAGGACCCATAGGGCCCGGTCGAGCCCTGATGGAGAAAGGCGCCGCTGGTGGAAAAGACCTGGACCGCAGTGCGCGGAAGGCCGACTTGATCGGGGCCCGTTGCGAGGACAGCGATACGGCCAGCGTTTGGCCAGCTGAGTTTGCCCAGATCCAAGTCCTGCCCGTCGCTGCAAAGTGCGCCCAATGACCATGCGCCGCGTTGGTCGCTCATCAGACGAAACTCAAGCCCGGGCGCGGGGATGGTGACCGAGTTCGTCCCATCTTCGACCTCTCCCAGCCGCTCTTCGGCATAGCCGCTCCCCGTGGCGTACATGCGCACTGTCTCGCCTTGCAAGAGTGCAAGAGAGAATCGCACCGAAGGGCCGCCTGGTTGAAGATCGGGCCACTCCTGTTCACCCGGCTCGATCTGAATGGAAATGAGTGGGTCCGGATTGCCCGCGCGATCGACTACCTGCAGCAGGGCCGGCCCAGCCGGAAGCCACGGACAAGGAACCGGCCCGTCGAAGCGGAAAGTCCTGGTTCCAGGGCCCTGTGGCGTTACCTCGACGTACTTCTCGGCGGGAGCATCGGGGTGAGGGCCGACGAATCGCCCTAACCCGGGGACCACAATGCGGACGACGTCGCCCGGACCTGCGGTGCGCACGCGCGTGCGGTACACCCGCGTTCCCGACGAGTAGAGATTGACGAAGTAGTCCTCTTCATTGACGAGGACGGGCGGGACGGTGGCGAGTCCGTCGTCTCGGACGCGCGCAGAGTGAGGGATCCAGTCGTAAGGAGTGTGAGCAAACTCCAGGACCAGTCCCTCGAGCGGAAGCCCTTCCGGAGACTCGACCAAGAAGCTGCGTTCAGCTGCTTGACGCAGCTTGAGGTCGACGCGGTACTCCTGGCCGGGACGAAGGAATGGGAGTTCCACCGTCTTCGATTCATAGCCCTCGAGGTAGGCGATGCCGATGAGGGACTCGCCCTGAATCGAGACAGCGTCATTGCGAAACTCGCCTCGAGAATCTGTTCGAGCGTCGCCCACGGAACTGCGGACTCCACGGTCGTCCATGGTCATGGCGGCAAAGAAGACCCCCTCCAAAGGCTGATCCTGCTCGTCGGTGATCTTGCCGAAGAGAGTGGCAGAGGAGCTGAGGCGGAGCGAGAGCCTTCCTTCGGGCGTGACCGCATCGCGCGTCACCATGCCGAACGGAGGCCGGGGCTGCACCCAGACAAATACCTCGCCCGGGGGCAGGACCTGGAAGGTGGCGATCCCGTTGGAGTGGGGCTCGGCCGATTGCTGGAAGTAGCGCCGCACGAGGCGTTCGCGCCAGTCGAGCTGTAGGTATCTTGCGTCGGTCCCCGAGGAAGTGATCACGATGGAGGCGGCTGTGACCGCGCCATCGTCTGGATCGAGAAGCTCGACCTCGAAGGGGGGGCATGGCTCTAGATCGACCGACCCGGGGATGCCATCTTTGCTGACAAACCAGTGTTGAGGGTGATAGCCCTCGCACTCGATCCAAAGGAAGTACTCCGGGCCTTGATCGAGCGAGACCTGGAGTTGTCCATCCACAAAGGGTTGAGAGTTCAGCGCGCCCAGGCGGTGGATCTCGCCTGGAGCAAGCAGCAGCTGAGTTTGCAGGGCTTGGATCAGTCGGTCGTTGAGCTGGATCCAATAGGCGGTCCCTGCAAGGGCCTGTTGATCCAAGCCCTGGATCTGTACGGAATAGGTCTGCGTCGGCCTCGCTCGAATCGGAGGTGGATCGGCCGAGCCGGGCTGAGTGTCGTTCGCCTGCGCTGCGCCTTGGCTCGTGTTGTCACCCGCGGACCCTTGCTGCGCTTGCCCACCAGAGTGGGTGGACCCGAGACTGGTAGCGGGGTCAGACCAGCGCCAGATGAAACCCGCTGCGACCAGCAGCAGAAGTAAGAAAGGGAGAGACCGCCGAAGCATGGAATGCTGGCTTCCCCACCGTACTTCGCGTGGGGGGGCGCTTGCCAGCCCGCGCTTGCGAGCGAGACCTGAGGAGCTTGGAGTTCCTGGCTTCATGCCCGGAAGACGCGGAGCTCGTCGAGAGGTGACAGCGTGGCAGCAGATTCTCTCGACCGAAGAACTCCAATGAGCGTGTCACCTTGAGGGAGGCCACGCGTCTACCGAGCGATGGGAATCCAGCAGCACTCTGCCCCACGGTCCGCGCGCCGTGTCTACACGCAGCGAGCGAACTTGCTCGTTGCACCAAATATTTCCTGTTTGAATCGGGCCGGCGGAGCGCGCGGAGATCTTTCGTAAGTATCTTGACTGCAATGATTTATGGAATCTCGCTTGCGCGATGCGCGATGGAGCGACCCTCGACGAAGCATGCTCTGTTTGGATTGGTTGCAAGCGAAGTGTCGCAAGCCACTGAAAAAAAAGGGGCTTAAACACTCTGGCGATATGAAACAAGCGTTTGAATCATGACGTGCCGAGGACTTGGGTGGACAATCTGCGCTGACCGCTTGCGCACCAGATATTCCGGGGAAAACGGTGTTCTACACCGGGAATGGGGGGCGCAGGGAGCCGAGCTAGCGGGCCAAGCTGCTGACTCGTGCGAGGTTTGGAACTGGGCTAGTTCTCCTTTTGAATGGCTCCGGGGCGCTTGGCACGCTCCGGTACGCCGTCGCCAGGCCCGTGAGCAACGCGGACGCTGGCTAGAATCCGCCGCGATGTCTTCGTACTCGCATTGGATCGCTCGACTCGCCGGCTGGATTCTTGCCACCAGTTTGCATGCATCCCCGGCATGGAGTCTGCCCGGGCAGGAAGCGGCTACGTCGGATGGCAGCGTGCGCCCCGTTCGTTCCGAGTGGATCGATCCGAAGCGCACCCCCAGCTTCGACCTGGATGGAGAAGCCGTCGAGCGCAAGCAGGGAGGCAACCCCCGCACGCAGGGCGGGCTGCTGGTTTTTGATGGAGCGACCGATGGAAATCGGCAGGTCGACCCGCAAGTGGCCGTGGGTGGCGGCAGGGTTCTGACTGCAACGAACACCGGGTTCATCCTCTATGACAAGGAGGGCAACTACCTGCGCGGGGTTAAGCAGGATGTCTTCCGGGGCGGCATTGATCCCAAGCTGTTCTTCGACCCAGTCAACCGGGTGTTCGGTTTTGACCTCTGGGTGTATTGGGACGACGAGAAGCGGAAGCCGGTTCAGATCACCATGTCCGAGACGGAGGATCCGCATGGAGCCTGGAACACCTACTCGGTGCCCGCTCCGGGTGGCGTGGATGGGGGCGCCATCGGGTGCAGTCGAGCGTGGGTGGGCTACAGCTTCCCAGGTGGACCCGAGCGCACCTTCGTGATGCGCAGCGCGGCTCTGCGTAAGGGGGAGCGCGCTCAGGTGTGGCACTTCCCAGGCAGCCTTGGTCATCCGGTACTTGGCCAAGACGAGGAGGATGCGCTCTATTTCCTGCAAGTGACGGACACACACTTCACGGTGCGGCGTGTCCTCGAGCAGGGCGGGGCTCCGGTGGCAGAACTGGTGGGGTCGACCCCGCATGGGCTGCGCTCCATCGGATTCCCTCCTCCTTCACCGCAGAAGGGGACGGATCAACTCACGGCATCCGGAGACCGGAATCCTAAGAACGTTGTGCTGCAGAGTGGATTCCTTTGGTTCTCGCAGACGGTTCGCCATCAAGGCCGCGCAGCGGTGCAGTGGCATCAGATTCGTCTCGATGGGTCGATCGTGCAAAGCGGGTTGCTCGCGAGCCCAGACTCGAGCTACATCCAGACCAGCCTCGCGGTCAATCGGCAACAAGACGTGCTGATCGGTTTTCAGGAGACGAGCTCCGAGATGTTCATCAGCCCGCGATGCGCCTGGAGGCTCGGCACGGACGCACCGGGAACCATGCGTGGGATCGTCTCGCTGGGTGAAGGCAAAGGGGCGACGAGCGGCCGATCGTGGGGAGACTACAGCGGGAGCAGCATGGATGGAGATGACGGCCTCACCCTCTGGACGGTGCAGTCCATCACGAGCGCGGAAGGTCGCGGCCACACGGTGGTCGCTCGGGTGCCTTTCGAGGCAAGGGCCCTCGGATCCTCCGCGCAGTCCGATGAGGCGGTCGAGAAGCAGTGAAACAGTCAGGCCACCTCTCATTGCGTCACGTAGGCCTTGCGATCGCGGCTTGCATGCTCGCGCGCCAGGCAAACTCGCAAGAAGAGGGTTTCTCGACCGTCGAGAGGCGGAACGTCGTCCTGATCGTCGCCGACGACCATGGCTGTGATACGGGTGCCTACGGTAACGAGGATGTTCGCACGCCTCACCTGGACGCATTGGCTGCCGAGGGCACGCGATTCACCCATGCGTTTGCCACCACCGCGAGTTGTAGCGCAAGTCGCAGCGTGATTCTGACCGGATGGCACAATCACCGAACCGGGCAGTATGGGCATCAGCACGCCTTCCACCACTTCCAGTCGTTTGGGCATGTGCGCAGCCTGCCCGCGCTGCTTGGGGCTGCGGGTTACCACACGGTGCGGGTGGGCAAGTACCACCTTGCACCCGAGGAGGTCTATCCGTTCGAGACAGTCATCCAAGCGCCATCCCGCAATCCCGTGGAGATGGCGGAGCGCTGCTCGGAGGTGATTAAGGCGGAAGATGGCCGTCCTTTCTTTCTCTACTTCGCGACTTCGGATCCACATCGAGGCGGGAAGCCGGGGGGCTTCAACCTGTCGCCCGAGGTTCCAGACTCATTTGGGAATCGGGATGGCTTTCCGTATCCCGGCGTCGAGATTCAGAAGTACGAACCCACTGGTCTGAAGGTGCCGCCCTGGCTGCCGGCCTCGGACGCGACGCGAGCGGAGCTCGCCCAGTACTACCAGTCGGTGTCGCGCGTGGATCAAGGAGTCGGTCGGCTGATGAAGCTTCTGCATGAAGCAGGCCGCGATGAGGACACTCTGCTCCTTTATCTCTCCGACCATGGGGCGGCCTTCGCCGGCGCGAAGACCACCGTGTATGAGCCCGGTCTCCGTTCTCCTCTGATCGTGCGCAAGCCGGGAGCGCAGAGTGGGGTCGTGCAGGATGCGCTGGTTTCCTGGGTCGACATCACGCCGACCATCCTGGATTGGGCGGGAGTGCCGGAGCCGACGTGGAAAGGGGCGGAGCGCCAGCCGGCCGCGGCCCGGGGCGAGGACTCACTGCATGGCCGTAGCTTTCTGACCATCGTGGGTCATGCGGAAGCAGAAGGCTGGGATGAGGTGTATGCCTCGCACACCTTCCACGAGATCACGATGTATTACCCCATGCGGGTTCTGCGAGAGCGGCGCTACAAGCTCATCTGGAACTTGGCGCACGGTTTGCCCTACCCCTTCGCGAGTGACCTGTGGATCTCATCGACCTGGCAGCAGTCGTATCAGGCTGGCATGGATGCGCCGTACGGCCTGCGCACGGTGCAGGACTACATTCATCGCCCCAAGTACGAGCTTTACGATCTTCAGGAGGATCCGTGGGAAGCGCACAACCTCGCAGAGGATCCGGCTCATGCCCAGACGCTTGAGCGCATGATCGAGAAGCTGCATCGCTGGCAGCGGCAAAGCTCGGATCCTTGGAAGGTGAAGCAGATTTACGAGTGATTCTGGCCCCTCGCTCGAGAAAAACGAGGCTTCGGGGCGCGGGGCAGGGCTTTTGAGGATTTCCCTGGGTGGGGGGAGTGAAAGCTGCGTGTGCTTGGGCTGTCGGCGTGGTAGGAAGGAGTTCTCTCCCCATGGATCGATCCCCCCTCGACCTCAGCGTCGTCGACGACGCGGTGCACTATCTCTCGGTCGGCTTGACCGCCGTGATGTGGGGAATGTTGGTCATGGTGGTGGCATCGACCTTGGTGTCGGTGTCCTATGGGGGTGAAAGCCGCGAGTCGATGTACCTGATTCTCTGGTATGCACGCGCGCACCTCTGGATCCCGATCGCGGCATGGGCGCTTCTTGCGCCACGCTCGCGCGGCCTCCTGAAGTGGGGATGGATCCCAGCCTTCTTCTACCTCGCGGCTTACGCCTGGTTGGGCTGGCTCGAGATCGGTGCGCCGACCCTCGACATCGGGATGAACTGAGCACGGTATGCCGGTGCTGGAAGTGGAGGTGGTCGGTCGCGCAGAGCGCGCGCCGTCCGGGCTCGCTCAGGAACTCGCCCAAGTAGCTGCCCAAGTCCTGGGGTCACCCGCCGGGGGGTGCTGGGTACGACTGCGCTTCCTCGACCCGCAGCACTACGCCGAGAACCAGATCGCGCCTGACTCGGAGACGCCTCAGCCGGTCTTCGTGCGCTTGCTACTTCGCACCTGGCCGGATGAAGATGCACGCGCGGCGGTGGTGCGGTCGCTGGCCCAGGCGATCGCCGCTTGCTGCAAGGTGCCGGCGCAGCATGTGCACGTCCTGCTCGACCCACCGGGTGAGGGGCGGATCGCTTTTGGCGGCGTGCTCTAGTCCTCGGGCCAGTCGACCTGAACGCGACTCAGGTCTGCCGCTGCGCCGGGCGCAGCAGCTTCGGCGGCGGGAACCAAGACGGTGAACATCACCTCGCGGGTGCCGCGGGCCGGGAAGTCGACAAGGAAGGCTTCGCGCGGCATGCCCAGCAGGAACACAGCCCCGGGGTGGGTGCGGTAGGTGATCGGCAGGTTTTTGAATGGACTGCCGTCCGCCTGCCGCAGGATGACGCCGGCAAAGCGACCATCTTCCACGGCAGCTTCAGGTTTGATCAGCAGTTCGACTGTGCGCCCGGGCTCCAGTTCAATCTCGCGAGTCAACTCGGTACCTGGCAGCGGGACGTCGCCGAGTTCAATGAACTTGCCGCGGTAACTTTCCGCTTCGACCGCGAGCCGCAGGGCTTGGCCAGTCGGAAACTCGAGGCTGCCGCGCCCATTCCAGACCCGCGACCAGTTGGCGCTGCTGACTCCGCCTTCCACCTGGGCGTTCGCTTCGCCCTGGAGGAGGGCCCCGGTGCTCGCATCGCGAACTGTCAGGTGCAGCCGGCAGAGTTTCTCGAGCAGAAGCTCGACCCCGCTCTCCCCGGTCTCGACCCACACGACCTCTTCGGCAGCTCGCACTCCCTCGACGCCGAGCTGGTAGCGCCCCTGCGGGACGTTCTTGAACTCGAACAGCGCGGATCCGTAGCTGGTCCAGGTGTACGACCAGGATGGTGTGCTGCCGTCGGCATCACGAATCGGAACCCCCTGCTCGTCCTGCAACTGCAGCACGATCGAGCCGCCGTCCCATTCGGCCCGGTCATCGCGCAGGATCCGTCCGCTGATCTTCCCCAGCGCCTCCGGCTGAATCGTGACGACCCGGCGTGCCCCAGGCTCGAGAGCCGGAACGCGCTGCGGCGTGCGATCCCGCGGGTACTCGACCGGTCGGCACCAGCTGAGATCGATGCCGGCAGGAACCTCGAACTCGAGGGTGCCCGACTGCCCCGTTCGACCCTGGTGATCGGCAGGCGCCCAAAAGGCGGTGCTCGTTCTCACCATGCGATAGGGCGGAGTGCGTGCGGCGTGCACGAGCGGAGCCTGCGGTCCCGTTGTTTCGTACCAAAGCTCCAGCTCTTGGCCGGCCAGCGGCTGCCCCTGCTCGTCCCGGAACTCGAAGACCAGCGTCGCGGTCGGCGGAGCAAAATCCAGTCGCCAGGGCAGCGTGTCGAGTCGCGTAGGTGTCAGCCAAAGATCAAACTCGGCGACGCGCAAATGAACTCGGTCGGGCAAGTCCTCGCCTTCCGGCCAGGGGAAGTCGAAGACCACGACGCCCAGCGCGTTCGTCGTGCCTTCTGCCTCGATCTCCAAACCGGAAAACGGGCCGATCCCGAACTTCCCTTCCCCTGTGGACGAGAGATCATCGCTGCGGAAGAAGGGGCCGTGCGCGCCGAGCCGCACCTGAGTCTCGGCCATCGGCGTGCCGCCCCGGCTGAGCTCCAGTTGAATCGGCCGCACCGCACGCGGCTCGAGCGGCACCGAGATCTCGCCTTTGGGCGCCTGCTGTGTCCACTCGACATGGGTGGGAAGGAAGCCGGGCGCTTCCACCCTCAAGCCACAGTAGGAAGTCACGACCCCGTGTTCGTGCAGCGTCCAATGCAGCCGACCCTGCGGTGCCGTCAGCGCCTCCGCGCTCACCCCTCCTTCGCCATCCAGCAGATACCACCTCGCCTCGCTCAGGCGTCGGCCCGAATCATGATCATGAGCCACGAAGGTCGCCGCCGTGGGCGTGCCCTGGTACTGAATCGTCAGTTCCGGGTTGCGCCCCGCGTCGAGGATCAGGGGCATCGGCGCGACGACCCAGCCGAAGATCTCGCTGTCCACGTTGAGGTCGAGCGACTCGCCAGCAATCCCCTGCAGGAGCACGCGCCCTTCTTCGTCGGTGTGCCCAAAGTCGAAACACTGATGGCCTGACAGCATGAGGGGCAGGCCCACGCGAGGAGTGACTCCATCCACCTCGACGACGCGCACCGGAAGGGACGCAGGCTCGGCGCGGACGACCAGCTCGACTTCGGTCGGCGGAATTGCCGGGGGCGGCACCTCGAACAGCAGGCCGGCATGCGGCGCGGACGCGAGGCTGATTCCGCCGCGCCCCTGGTCCGGCCACTTCTTGTCGGCTGGGTAGGAGAGGACGAAGCGGCCCTGGGCATCGGTGTGGGGGAGCTCGCCCTGCAGGTGATCCCATGGGGTCACCCAGCGCAGCCGGACATCCGCCAGCGGCGCTCCTTCCCGGTCTCGGAGCACGCCCTTCCAGCCGAACTCGACCTCGGCCTGCGCGGCAAGCGGATCGAGTTCGCGGCGCTCGGCGACCTCGTCCGAGCCGGACTCGAGCCCGGCTCCGGCATCCGCCGCGGCGGTCTCGGCCTGATCGCGCTGCTGCGCTTCGAGCGCCTGGTCCCGATCGGGCGCCGGATCGGTCGAACTCAGGATCCACCAGACCGCCAGCCCGCCGAGCGAGGCGAGCACCGCCCACATCGCTGCGGCCGGGCCGGTTGCGCGAGAGCGGGAGGCCACGAAGGAAGCCTAGTCGGGAGTTCGCAGCGCGTCACAAACTCTGCCTAGAATGAAGTCATGAGCTGGATCGTCGGAGCGATCGCCCTCGCCCTCGCCTGGCAGCAGCCAGAGCAGGCGGTGGACTTTCAGCGTGACGTGCGGCCAATCCTTTCCGACAAGTGTTTCGCCTGCCATGGCCCGGACGCCGCCGCGCGCGAGGCCGATCTGCGGCTCGATCTGCGCGAGGGCGCGCTGGCCGATCTGGGTGGCTACGCGGCGATCGTCCCCGGCGATCTTGACGCTTCCGAGCTGATCTATCGCATCGCGACCGAGGACCACCGCGAGCAGATGCCGCCGGCGGATTCCGGCCTCAGCCTGACCGACGAAGAGCGCGCGACCCTGCGCGCGTGGATCAAGCAGGGCGCGGAGTACACGCCGCACTGGGCCTTCCAGGCCCCGCATCCCAGTCCTGTTCCGCCTCCTCCGCCGCCATCCGCGCTCGCCGACCCGCGCGAGCAGCGGACCCCCGATTTTTCCACCGAGCCCTGGTATCGCGAGTCCCAGGTCGTCGATGCATTTGTCCTGGCGCGTCTCGGCGAGCGGAGCATCGAGCCCAGTCCGCTGGCAAGCGACGCCGACTGGCTGCGCCGCGTCAGCCTGGTTCTCACCGGCCTGCCGCCGACCCCCGAATTGATCGCCTCTTTCCCCGCCCAGCTCACGCGTGAGCAGGTGGTGGACCAGTTGCTCGCCTCGCCGCACTTCGGCGAGCACTTCGCGGCGCAATGGATGGACATCGCGCGCTACGCGGATACCTACGGCTACCAGAACGACCGCGAGCGGCGCGTCTGGCCGTATCGCGACTGGGTCATTCAGGCTTACAACGACAACCTTCCCTACGACGACTTCGTGCGCTGGCAGCTGGCCGGCGACCTGCTGCCAGAGCCGACGCGTGAGCAGCTGATCGCGACCGCCTTCCAGCGGCTGCACCGGCAGACCAACGAGGGCGGTTCGGTCGAAGAGGAGTTCCGGGTCGAGTACGTCAGCGATCGGGTGCACACCATGGGCACCGCGTTCCTGGGCCTGACCTTCGAGTGCGCGCGCTGCCACGACCACCGCTACGACCCGATCTCCCAGCGCGAGTACTACCAGCTCAGCGACTACTTCGATGACATCGAAGAGAGCGGGCTGTATTCGCACTTCACCAACGCCACGCCGACTCCCGCGATGGCGCTGCCCAACGAACAGCAGTCGGTCGCGCTGGCCGATGCCGAAGCCGCAGTCGCGGCGGCCGAAGCCGAGCTGCTCGAGGCGCTGCAGGCGCGCCGCAATCTGGCGCAAGCGGTGCCCGATGACGACGTCGAAGTGCTGTTCGATTTCGACACCTGGAGCGAAGACCGCGTCTCGCCCGGAGTCGGCGCCGAGAACGTCGCCGCGCGCATGGAGGGTGCCTTCGAAAAGGTCGACGGCGTGCGCGGTACCGGCATCCGCCTGAATGGCGACGAAGGCATCCGTTTCAGCGGGGTGGGGGCCTGGCGCCGTTCGGACCCCTTCACGGTCAGCATGTGGCTGAAGCTTGACGGGCCGATCGAGCGCGCGGTGCTGCTTCACCGTTCGCGCGCCTGGCACGACGCCGCCAGCCAGGGCTGGCAGCTGCTGATCGAGGACGGCCGCCTGACCGCCGCGCTCGTTCACTTCTGGCCGGGCGATATGGCGATGGTGCGGTCGCTGGACCCGCTGCCGATTGGTGAATGGGTCGAGGTGCAGCTGGCTTACGACGGCTCGTCCAGCGCCTACGGCATGGTGCTGTCGGTCAACGGCGAGCCGGCGCGGGTCCGAGTCGGGCAAGACTCCCTGACTCGCACGATCACCGGCGGCGGCCCCGGCGACCCCAGCTTCGGCGCGCGCTTCCGTGACCGCGGCTTCAGCCAGGGCGTGCTCGATGAGGTCCGCTTCATCTCTGGCTGGCCCGGCCCCAGCTGGGATCCGGCCGTCGACGTCGCGCGCGCCGACCTGCGCGAAGCCCGCCGCAAGCGCGATGAACTGCGCGATCAGATTCCGCAGCTGATGATCATGCGCGAGCGGGCGCGGCCGCGCGCCGCGCGCTTGCTGGACCGCGGCCTGTACGACGCGCCCAAGGAGGAAGTCGGCCGCGCCGTCCCCGCGGTGCTGCTGGGCGAGGCCGAGCAGCCCAAGGACCGGCTCGAGCTCGCGGAGTGGCTGCTCCATCCCTCGCACCCGCTGACCGCGCGCGTCGAGGTCGACCGACTCTGGCGCTCCGTCTTCGGCAAGGGCCTCATGCGCACCCCCGAGAACTGGGGCAGTCAGGGCGAACTGCCGACGCACCCCGAGCTGCTCGATCGTCTGGCGCATGACTTCATCCGTTCGGGCTGGGATCGCAAGGCGATGGTGCGCCGCCTGGTGCTGACCCGCACCTTCGCGCAGGCGCGCGCGGATGCCGGAGACCCGCGCCGCGAGCTCGACCCCGAGTCGCGCTTCTGGTCCTATTACCCCGAACGCCGGCTGACTGCCGAGATGGTCCGCGACGGCGCGCTGGCCCATGCCGGCCTGCTGGTGCGCAAGCTGGGCGGCCCCAGCGTGAAGCCTTATCAGCCCGCCGGGCTCTGGCAGGAGAAGTCCGGCCAGGTCTACCGCCCGAGCAAGGGCGAAGGCCTCTACCGCCGCAGCCTCTACACCTTCTGGAAGCGCACGTCGCCGCCACCGGCGATGATGATCTTCGATGCCGCCAAGCGCGACGTCTGCGTGGTCAAGCGCCAGGAAACGCAGACCCCGCTCCAGGTGCTGGTCAGCTGGAACGACCCGCAGCTGGTCGAGGCCGCGCGCGTCCTGGCCAGCCGCGTCCTGCGCGAATCGCTCAGCCTGGATCAGCTCGGCGTCGAGCTGGGCTTGGGCGCGCAGCATCCGCTGGCACAGCTGGCGCCGCTGCTCGCCGCGGAACGAGAGGCCTTCCAGGCCGACCCGGAACAGGCGCTGGCGCTGCTCGCAGTCGGCGAGACGCCGGTGCCGGAAGACCTCGACCCGGCCGAGCTCGCCGCGATGACGGTCGTCTGCTCGACCATCCTCTCCTCTCCGCTCTCCCTGATGCTGCCATGATTCCGCCGCGTTCCCTCGATCGCCGAGCCTTCCTGCGTCAGACCCTGGGGGGCTCGCTGCTGGTGCCCGCGCTGGCTCCAGGCGCGACGCCGCTGGCCAAGCTGCTCGGCGGGGCGGCGCCGGGCCTCCACCATGCGGCCAAGGCCAAGCGGGTGATTTACCTGTTCCAGTCCGGCGGGCCCTCGCAACTGGAGACCTTCGATTACAAGCCGCTGCTCAACGAGCGCAACGGCGAGCAGCTCCCCGATTCGGTGCGGCAGGGGCAACGGCTCACCGGCATGTCGGGCAACCAGACCTCGCTGCCGCTGGCCGGCGCGCAGTTCTCGTTCGCCCAGCACGGCGAGTCGGGGGCCTGGGTCAGCGAGCTGCTGCCGCACACTGCCAAGATCGTCGACAAGCTGTGCATCGTTCGTTCGATGTACACCGAGGCGATCAACCATGACCCGGCGATCACCTTCTTTCTGACGGGTTCGCAGATCGCGGGCCGGCCGTCGATGGGGGCCTGGCTCGCTTACGCGCTGGGCTCGATGACTCAGGACCTGCCGAGCTTCATCGTGCTGGTCACGCAGGGCAAAGGCGGGCAGCCGCTGTACGCGCGTCTCTGGGGGGCGGGCTTCCTGCCCGCGCGCTATCAGGGTGTGCAGCTGCGGGCCGGGACCGACCCGGTGCTCTACCTGGAGAACGTCCCCGGGATCGACCGCGCACGCCGCCGCCGGATGCTCGATGCGCAGGCCGCCCTGCAAGGTGGCGCGGCCGATGCCGAGTCCATCCAGGCCCAGCAGGAGCTGGCTTTCCGTATGCAGGAGAGCGTGCCCGAGGTGGCCGATCTGTCGGACGAGCCGGAGGAGACCTTCGCCCTCTACGGCGAGGACGCGCGCAAGCCGGGTACCTACGCCGCCAATGCGCTGATGGCGCGCCGGCTGCTCGAGCGCGGGGTGCGCTTTGTGCAGCTCTTTCACCAGGGCTGGGATCAGCACGGCGGCCTGCCGGGCGGCATCCGTACCCAGTGCCGCGAAACGGACCAGGCCTCGGCGGCGCTGGTCCAGGACCTCGAGCGCCGCGGGATGCTGGACGACACGCTGGTGGTGTGGGGCGGCGAGTTTGGCCGCACCAACTACTCGCAGGGCAAGCTGACGGCCAACAACTACGGCCGCGATCACCACCCGCGCTGCTTCTCGATGTGGATGGCAGGTGGGGGCGTCCGGCCAGGCACGATTTACGGCGAGACCGACCCCTTCGGCTACAACATCACCGCGAACCCGGTGCACGTGCACGATCTCAACGCGACGCTGCTGCACCTGCTCGGCATCGACCATGAGCGGCTGACCTGGAAGTACCAGGGGCGCCGCTTCCGGCTGACCGACGTGCACGGCGAGGTGGTGCGACCCCTGCTGGCGTAGGGGTGCCGGGGCCGGGGTAGGATCGGGCATGGCCGACACCCTTCAGGAGCTGCAGGAACTGGTGGTGCGCTTCCGCGACGAGCGCGACTGGGAGCAGTTTCATACCCCGAAGGACCTGGTGCTGGGGCTGCAGGTCGAGGCCGCGGAGCTGGCGGAGCTCTTCCTTTGGCGCGCGTCGGAGCAGACGGCCGAGGACTTCGAGCAGGCCGAGTTCCGTGACAGGCTGCAGGATGAGCTGGCCGATGTGCAGACCTTCCTGCTCTATCTGGCGCAGGCGGCCGGGGTGGATCTGGCGGCCGCGGTCCGGGCCAAGCTGAAGAAAAACGCGGCGAAGTACCCGGTCGAGAAGGCGCGCGGATCGGCGCGGAAATATGATCAGCTGAATTGACGCATGTCACCTCTGGCGTGGCGACACGTCTACCGAGTGTGAAGCGAGTCTCTGTGTCGACTCAGGCGCTGGCCGCAAGGCGTGCGCGGCCTCCCGGCAGCCTGCCCCGGTTTCTTCCGGGGGGGCGTGTGGGCGCATTTCGGGTCGAGTCCTGTCTGGGTTCCGGCTGGGAAGGGGCGGTGTACCGGGTCCGCGATCCCGCGCGGCGCGCCTGCGTGCTCAAGCTGTTTCGGCAACGCGCCTTCGCTTCGCGCTCGGATCTTCAGCAGCGTCTGCGGCACCTGCGCCGGGTCCAGGCTTCGACGGGTTCCAGTTCGGTGTCGATCCAGTTGGTCCATCGGCAGGATGCCTGGCAGGCCGTCCTGCTCCCGTATCAGCCGGGCGAAAGCCTGCACGCCATCCTGGCCCGGCGGCCCAGCGGTCGGCTGCCGCTCCGCGAGGCGGCCAAGGCCTTCCAGGCCATCCTGCGCGAGCTGGTCCGGCTGCATGGTCGTGGTGCCTACCACGGCGATCTTCACGAAGGCAATGTCCTGCTCGCCCGCTGTGGGCGGGGGCAGCGGGCCCACTTCATCGACCCCATGCCCCAGGTGGGTGCCCGGGTCGCCCTCCAGGAAAACGACCTCGTGGAGGCCGTCCGGCTCTTTTCCTGGATGTTGGGTGGGGCGCCGGCCTACGCCAGCCACCCGGCCTGGGTCCGATCCATCATCCGCGGCAGCAAGGCGCGGGCGATTCTCGCCCACCACCCCCGTGTGACAGATTTGTTGGCGGCGGTCCGGGCTGGAATGCAGGGCCGCTCGGCCAGCCGCATTCTGGGCGACTGATATCCTGCGCCGATGCGCATCCCATGCCCTCTCCTCATCCTGCCACTGCTCGCGGCGACCGCCTGCGGCGACACGGCAACCGAGGCATCCAGCAGCCAGGTGCTGCGTTTCTCTGCCATCCCCGACGAAAACTCGACCGAGCTTCAGCAGAAGTTCGACAAGGTCGCAGACTATCTCTCGGAGCAGCTCGGTATCGAGGTGCAGTACGTCCCATCCAGCAGCTACGGCGCTTCGGTGCAGGCATTCAAGAACGGCGACATTCAGCTGGCCTGGTTCGGCGGTCTCACCGGTGTGCAGGCACGCGCTGCCGTCGAAGGCGCCAACGCCATCGCGCAGGGCAAGGTCGATCCGGCCTACAAGAGCTACTTCATCGCGCACAAGGATTCGGGCATCGAGCCGGGCGAGGACTTCCCCATGGCCATCGCCGACAAGAAGTTCACCTTTGGCTCCGAGCGTTCCACCTCGGGTCGCCTGATGCCGGAGCACTTCATCCGTCAGGCCACCGGCAAGTCGCCCGCAGATTTCTTCGGCAGCCCCATGCAGCATTCGGGCGGCCACGATCAAACGGCCATGCTCGTGCAGGCGGGCACCTTCGACGCCGGGGTGCTCAGCTACAAGGCCTACGATCGCCTCGTCAAAGAAGGCGAAATTGACCCCGAGGTCTGCCGCATCGTCTGGACCACCCCGACCTACCCGGACTACAACTGGACCGCCCACCCGGCAGTCAACGAAATGTTCGGCGCTGGCACCATGGAGCGGCTGCAGAAGGCCCTCATCGAGATGTCCGCCCCCGAGCTGCTCGATGCCGTCAATCGCTCAGAAGGTCTGATCGCTGCGCAGAACAGCGACTTCGAGCCCGTGGTCGAGCTGGCCACCGAGCTCGGCTTCCTCGACTAGATCGATCAAGAATGGGCGCCGTCGGCTGTTGCCGGCGGCGCCTTCTTGAATGGCGGCCTCCGCACGCTTCGAAGTCGACCGAGTGTCCGTGGCACTCGGGGGGAATCCGGTCTTGCATGGGGTTTCGCTGCAGATCGAAGCCGGTCAGTCGGTTGCCTTTGTCGGGCCCAGCGGGGCCGGCAAGACCACGCTGTTGCGCCTGCTCGGCGGGGCTCTCTTCCCCGATCAGGGCGAGGTGCGCATCGACGGGCGCAGCTTCGCGGCGGCCGCCTCCAGTCGGGCCGGGCTGCGCGCGCTGCGATCTGAAGTGGGCTTTGTCCACCAGGACTATGCGCTGGTCCCGAATCTGCGGGTGATTCAGAACGTCGCCTCCGGAGGCTTCGCTCGGCGTGGCTTCTGGGGAGCGCTGCGGGATCTGGTCCGACCCAGTACGGCTTTGCAGGAGGAGGTCCTCACTCTTCTCGACCGTCTCGGCATGGGCGACAAGCTGTTCCAGCGCGTCGACACCCTGTCGGGCGGGCAGCAGCAACGGGTGGCCCTGGCCCGCGCGCTCTTTCAGCACCCGCGGGTGCTGCTGGCGGATGAACCCGTCTCGTCGGTGGATCCGGCCCGCGCCCGCGCGCTGCTCGAACTGATGCATGAGGTGGCGGCCGAGCGCGGCCTGCCCCTGGTCGTCAGCCTGCACGATGCCGACCTGGCACGGGATCTCTTTGCCCGCATCGTCGGGCTGCGCGAGGGGCACCTGGTCTTCGATCTGCCCTCGGCCGAGCTGCAGGACGAGCAGCTCGACGCTCTCTACGCCTTGCCCCAGACATGAGGCAGGGCCTCGTCCTCCTGGCCATGCTCCTGGTGGGCATGCTCGCCTTTCTGGCGCTGGACCTTCACTGGGGAGGGCTGCTGCCGACGAGCGGAGGCTGGGAGATCCTCGGCGAGTTCATGTCGGCGGCCTGGCAGCCGGCGCTCGACTACGAGACTCCCAACGTGCCGCGCGATTGGCTGCCCTTCACGGACCAGCTCCTTGATGCCGCCTGGCGCACCATCGTCTTTGCCGCGGCGGCGCTGGGGCTGTCGCTGCTGATCGGCTCGCCGCTCGGGCTCATGGCTTCCTCGCTCGCCCCGACCTGGCTGCGTGTTCCGTCTCGAGTCCTGATCGCCCTCATGCGTTCGGTGCATGAGCTGCTCTGGGCGGTGGTCTTTCTGGCGGCGGTCGGCCTGAACACCGCAGGCGCGGTGCTGGCCTTAACGATTCCCTACGCCGGGACCCTCGCCAAGATCTTCAGCGAGATGCTCGACGAGGCTCCGCAGAGCCCCTATCGGGCGCTGCACCTCGCGGGCGGCACCAGGATGCAGGCCTTCTTTGCGGGTCTGCTGCCGCGCGCCGCCCCGGATATGGCAGCGTACGCCTTCTATCGCTTTGAATGCGCCTTGCGCAGCGCGGCCGTGCTGGGTTTCTTCGGCTATCCGACGATCGGCTACTACCTGCGCCTCTCCTTCGAGAACCTGCACTTCCACGAGGTCTGGACCTGGCTCTACCTGCTGGTCATTCTCGTGATTCTGCTCGAGGCCTGGAGCAGCGCCCTGCGCCGGAGGTTCGTCGCATGAACGAGCGCCTTGCCCAGCTCTACCGCGACCGTCCGCGCAGCCGCTTCCTGCGCTGGAGCGTCGCCGCGCTGGCCTTGCTGGCGGTGGGGGTCTGGTTCACCGGCGAGATCGCCATCGGCGAGCTGTTCACCGCGCGTCGCGCCGATAACCTCGAGCGCTTCCTCACCGAGGAAGCTCTGCCGGCTCCGATGCGTCAGGAGAATCCGACGCAGAGCGTCGCCGCGTGGTTCGGCGAGATCTGGGAATCGCGGGGACGGGAAGGTCTACTCGCGACCTTCTGGATCTCCTGGCTGGCCATGACCCTGGCCGGTCTGTATGCGCTGCTGGCGACGCCGCTTGGCAGCCGCACCCTGATGGCACAGGATCCCTATCTGCGGCCCGAACGCGGCCGCGGATGGCGCGCGCTCACGACCGCGGTGCGCAGCTTCAACGTGCTGCTGCGCGCGGTCCCGGAGTACATCTGGGCCTTTCTGCTGCTGGCGGTGCTGGGGCCCTCGGCCTGGCCGGCAGTGCTGGCGCTTGCCATTCACAACGCCGGGATCGTGGCGCGCCTCGGCTCCGACGTCGCGGAAAATCTGCCGCCGCGCCCGGGGCAGGCGCTGCGGCAGCTCGGGGCGACGCGGGCCCAGACCGCGCTCAGTTTCCTGTTCCCGCAGGCCTTCGGCCGCTTCCTGCTGTTCTGGTTCTATCGCTACGAGACCTGCGTCCGCGAAGCGACGGTGCTCGGCATGCTGGGCGTGGTATCGCTGGGCTACTGGATCCGCGATGCCAACGCGCGCGACCGTTACGACGAGATGCTGGTGCTGATCGCCTTGGGCGCGCTCCTGGTCCTCGGAGTCGATTTCCTGTCCTGGCTCGTCCGCGGTTGGGTGCGCCGGGCCGGGATCGAAGGCCCGCGTTCTCGGGGCTCGCGATCGAGCTAGACTCGAGAGTCCATGAAGCGACTCACGCCCGTCCTGATGGTGTCGGATCTCCCGGCCTCTCTTGCGTTCTGGCACGAGCAACTGGGCTTCGAGCTCAAGGGCACGGTGCCGGTCGACCCGCAAGGCCCGCCCGACGGCCCCTTGGGTTTTGCCATGCTCCAATACGGGGCCGTCGAGATGATGCTGCAGAGCCTCGACTCGGTGCGGCTCGATGTGCCGGATCTGATCGGCGACGACGTGCCGGCGATGGACGGCATCGGCTTGTTCGTCGAAGTGGATGGGCCGCTCGATCCCTGGCTCAGCAAGATTGAAGGCTGCGAGGTTCTGGTCCCGCGCCGTCAGACCTTCTACGGGGCCGACGAGATCGGCGTGCGTACGCCGGATGGAGCCACGTTGATGCTCGCCTCGTTTGGCGAAGGCGAAGCAGCCGGCGGCGATTCGCCCCAAGAAGAGTAGATCCAGCGCCTTGCGCGTCGAGAGCTTCCCGCCGATCTACCGAGCCGATGCCCAGGTGCTGATCCTGGGCTCGATGCCGAGCGTCGCTTCGCTGGAGCAGGGGCAGTACTACGGACATCCGCGCAACGCCTTCTGGCCCCTGATGGCCGAGCTGTTTGGCCTGGATGCCCAGGCGCCCTACAGCAAGCGTGTGCAGGCGCTGCAGGAGGCGCGGGTCGCGGTCTGGGATGTGCTGCAATCCTGCGTTCGTCCGGGTTCGCTCGACAGCTCGATCGAACGGGCCAGCGAGGTGCCGAATCGGATCGATGAGCTGCTCCAGGAAGCGAGCGGCGTTCGCCATGTCTTTCTGAACGGCCGCAAGGCGGAGCAGAGCTGGCGCCGCTACTTCGCGGCCAGGATCGACCTACCGACGACCACCTTGCCGTCGACCAGCCCGGCGATGGCCAGCCTCGATTTTGCCGGCAAGCTGGCGCAGTGGCGGCAGGTCGCCGCCCGGCGCAGCGGGCCGCTAGGCTGAGCTCATGGCGGCGCTGCAACCCGTCCTCGGCATCGTGGCTCTGCTGGGCCTCGGCTGGCTGATGTCCGTGGATCGCCGCGCCGTCCGTTGGCGTCCGGTGCTCGTCGGCCTGGCCTTGCAGTGGGCCCTGGCGCTGGTGATTCTGCGCACGCCGGTCGGGCCGCGGTTCTTCGACGCAGCCCAGACGCTATTCCGCAATCTGATCGATCTGGCGAAACAGGGTGCGAAGGATGTGGTCG
Source organism: Planctomycetota bacterium (assembly GCA_002705055.1). Lineage (GTDB taxonomy): Bacteria > Planctomycetota > UBA1135 > UBA1135 > UBA1135. The sequence continues at coordinate 48,239 of PAHY01000003.1, read as the reverse complement.
GTCCGCATGGCCTGGGCCTGGACGGCGGCGCGCCGCTGCTGGGCTTGCTGATCCTCGTCACCGTCGTCTTCTTTTCCTCGCTGTTTGCGATCCTGCATCACCTTGGGGTGGTGCGGCTGGTGGTGGGTGGCATGGCGCGGGCCATGGCCAAGCTCATGCGCACCAGCGGAGCTGAGTCCACCAGCGCCGCCGCGAACATCTTCGTCGGCCAAACCGAAGCGCCGCTGCTGGTGAAGCCCTACCTGCCCACGATGACCCGCAGTGAGATCGGCGCGGTCATGACGGTGGGTTTCGCGACCGTGGCGGGCGGGGTCTTCGCCCTCTACGTCGGCATGCTGCAGGACAAAGATCCGGAGATCGCCGGACACCTGCTGGCTGCGACGGTGATGTCCGCTCCGGTCGGACTTGGTTTTGCGAAGCTGGTCTTCCCCGAGACCGAACAGCCGCAGACCCTGGGTCGCGATGTTTCTCAGCCCAAGTCCGAGTACGCCAACCTAGTCGACGCGGCAGCGACCGGCGCCAGCGATGGCATGCGACTGGCGCTCAATATCGTCGCGATGCTGGTGGCCTTCCTTGCGCTGCTGGCCGTCATCAATGCGCTCTTGGGTTGGATCGCGCCAGGCACCAGCCTGGAGAGCATCTTCGGCGTGCTGTTCGCTCCGCTGGCCTGGCTGCTGGGCGTGCCGGCCGGGGAAGCGAAGCAGGTCGGCACGCTGCTTGGCGTCAAGGTGGCGGTGAACGAGTACATCGCCTACGGGCAGCTCATGGGTGACGAGCTCGATGCGCTCAGCGAGCGGTCCCGACGGATCGCCGCTTATGCCCTGTGCGGCTTCGCCAACTTCAGCTCGATCGCCATCCAGATTGGCGGGCTGGGCGGGATGGCCCCGGAGCGGCGCCCGGAGATTACCCGGCTGGGTCTGCGCGCGATGGCCGCCGGCGCCTGCGCGAGTTTCCTCACCGCGGCGACGGCGGCCATGTTCCTGGGCTAGCCGCCGTGGCTGACGCGCACGGGACCGTTCGAGGTCTCGACCGTCAGGACACCTTCGCCTTCCATCGACGGCCCGTCGATGGTCACCTTGCCGTTGAAGGTGCTGGCGCGCAAGTCGGCCTGCAAGCGGCCGTCACTCTTGATGTGCACCGAGCCGTTGGAAGAGTGGACATAGCCCTTGCCGTTCCAGTCGGCCGGGAGTTCGACGTGGACCGGGCCGTTTGAAGTCACCAGCTCGAAGTCCATCGACGCGCCGAGGTAGTCGATTCCGCCGTTCGAGGTCTTCGCCTCGACCTTGCCCGGGGCGGCCCAGTCGTGAATGTCGATGCGCCCGTTCGAGGTGCGGACCTTGATCGGGCCAGAGAGTGCGCGCACCAGGATGCTGCCATTCGAACTGCGGATCACCGGCTGATGGAACGCGGCATCCATTTCGACCGAGCCGTTCGAGGTGCGGAGGTCGATCAGGACTCCTTCAGGAAGCTCCAGGTCGAGGCGCGCGCCGGCGTTGTTGGTGCCGAGCTCTGAGTGAGGCGGGACCTTGATGCGCAGCACATCCCCGTCGCGCTCAGCCTCGACGGTCATTTCGGCGAGACGATCCTGGGCGATCGTCTCGGATTTGCCGCTGGCGTAGAAGCGCGCCGTGCAGGTGACCGAGCCGTCGCCGGTGCTGTTGTGATCGAGGGTGACGCGCCCGTTGTAGCTGTCGATCTCGACCAGGCGGATGCCGGCGCCATCGAACTGGAAATCCCGGGTCTCGTAGGCGCGCTCCATGTCGTTGAGGACAAAGACGCAGGAGGGGAGGAGGCACAGGGTGGCCAGGAAGAGGAGGATGCGTGACATCAGGGCTTGCTTGGGTCGTGGGCGCGGCGCCGGCGGGCGTATCCTGGTGCAGTGAGCACCGAGCAGACAAAAATCGATGCCTTGGCGGCGGCTCTTCATGAGACCTTCGGAGAGGCGCCGGAGGTTGCAGTGGTTTTGGGCTCGGGCTGGAAAGAGCGGGCGGCTGGGCTGCTGGATGAGGCCCAGCGGGTGGACTGCGCCGATCTGCCCGGCTGGCCCAGCCCGCGAGTCGCCGGCCACGGGGCGGAGCTGACGCTCGGCCAGCTGGCCGGCCGGCGGACCCTGCTATGCGGGGGCCGGATTCACAGCTACGAGGGATATCCCGCAGCCGACCTGGTACGGGGTGTCCGCGCGCTGGCGCAGTGGGGGACGGGATCGCTGCTGCTGCTCAACGCGGCCGGAAGCCTGCGCGAAGACCTTCCGCCCGGCTCTCTGGTCGCGCTGCGCGACCACATCAACTTCGGCATCCCCAGCCCGCTGCGCGGCGATCAGACCCCGGAAGGGAAGGTGGAGTTCGTCGATCTCGTGGATCTCTACGAGCCCACCTGGCGGGAGGCGCTGCGCCAGCAATGCCCGGACGTGGAGGCGGGGGTCTACGCCGGCTTGCCGGGCCCGAACTACGAGACCCCTGCGGAAATCACGATGCTGGCGCGACTTGGAGCCGACCTCGTGGGCATGAGCACGATTCCCGAGGCGATCGCCGCGCGCGCGGTGGGGGTGCCGGTCCTGGCCCTCTCGATGGTCACCAACCTTGGGGCCGGACTATCGGGCAGCCGCCCGAGTCACGGCGAGGTCTTGGATACTGCCGCCGCGCATGGCGGCCGTGCCGCAGAAGTCCTCTCTGCCGCAGTAAGCGCGGCGCCGCGCCGCTAGAATATGCGGCTCGGACGGGTTCCCCGGGCTGAAAATCGGTGCTGGAACCTCCAGCGCGGCAGCCTAAGAACTGGCTCGTCCCTCCTTCCCAGAAAAAGAGAAGAGAATCATGGCCGTCCTCGTCACCAAGGAAGCTCCCGACTTCAAAGCCCAAGCCGTCATGCCTGACGGTTCGTTCCAGGAGATCAGCCTGTCGGATTATCGCGGCAAGAAGGTCGTCCTGTTCTTCTACCCGCTCGACTTCACCTTCGTCTGCCCGTCGGAGATCATCGCCTTTGACCATCGCGTCGCCGAGTTCGAAAAGCGCGGCGTGGTCGTCCTGGGTTGCTCGGTCGACAGCCATTTCTCGCACCACGCGTGGCGCAACACCGCGGTCGAGAACGGCGGCATTGGCCAGGTCACCTTCCCGCTGGTCGCTGACATCGACAAGAACATCGCCCGCGACTACGACGTGCTCTTCAACGAGTCCGTCGCTCTGCGTGGCTCCTTCCTGATTGACGAGAACGGCGTGGTCCGCCACCAGGTCATCAACGACCTGCCGCTGGGCCGCAACGTCGACGAAATGCTCCGCATGGTCGACGCCCTCGCCTTCCACGAGAAGCACGGCGAAGTCTGCCCCGCCGGCTGGCAGGAAGGCAAGCCGGGCATGACCGCGTCCGCCGACGGCGTCGCGTCGTACCTCTCCGAGAACGCCTCGGGCCTCTAAGCCACGAGAGTTCCGATCAGCAGCTCCGCCCCTCGCGGCGGAGCTGCTCTTTTTTTCGGGGCCCGCCATTGGGCCGCATCCACCGTAAGGACTAGAGTGACACCATGAAGATCTACACCCGCGGCGGCGACCAGGGCGAAACCTCGCTCTTCGGCGGAAAGCGTGTTCTCAAAGATCACGCGCGCATCCACGCCTACGGAGAGATCGACGAACTCAACTGCATCTTGGGCGGCTGTGTCGTGGCCTGCGCAGAGGAATCCCTGAAGCAGGCCCTGCGCCGGGAGTCGAGCCGACTCTTCACTCTCGGGGCCCATCTCGCCACACCTCCCGACGCCGGGGAAGCGCGCAAGCACCTTCCCGTGTGGCCGGCCGATGCCGACAAGCAGCTCGAGCAGGAGATCGACTCCTGGGATCAGTCGTTGGAGCCGTTGAAGAACTTCGTTCTCCCCGGCGGTAGCGAGCTGGCCGCCCGCTTGCATCTGGCGCGCGCCGTCTGCCGCCGTGCCGAGAGATGGCTGGTGGCTCTGCGCGACGCCGAAGGTGCGGACGCGGTCGCCGCCGAACTGCTGAGCTATCTGAATCGCCTGTCCGACTGGCTATTTACCGCGGCACGCATCGCCAATCAGCAGGCGGGAATCGCCGAGGATCCCTGGCTTCCCCAGTCGGACGCCTAACTCGATTCCAGGAGCAGCGCAGCCTCGTCGATGGCAAGCTGTAGTTCACCGCTGTGCAACGCTGTCTCGGCGACGAGGCGACCTGCTTCGATCAACTCGTCTGCCCGGTGGAAGTCAAAAAGCCCGACTCCACGCAGGCCAGGCTCGAGCACAAAGGCCGGCGCATGGATCTTCAGCTGATAGCTCGCGAGGTGGTACTGGAGGTGCGCAATGCTGTCTGACAGGGTGGAGAAGAGCTTGGGCTCATTCGCCGGCGCTTCCTCTTCTCCGTTCGTGGGCGCGAGCGCCTCAAACGCCTGCGCGACCTGCGGCTGACCGCTGCTATTTACGTTCACCGCAATGACCGGGAGCTTGGCGATGGACTGCGCCGCGAGGACGGGAACCGGAGTGGAAACGCCCCCGTCCACGAGCCACTTGCCGTGAACGAGGATGGGAGTGAAGAAGCCCGGGATGGCGTAGCTCGCGCGCATCGCTTGCGCCAAGTCTCCGTGGGACAGTCGAACCTCCACCCCCTCGGAGAGCTCGGTCGCTACTGAAATGAACGGAATCGGCAGCTCGTCGATCATTCGCGCGTCGGCGAGCCGGCGGAGGAGGGATTCGATCCTGCGCCCTCCCAGGAATCCTCGGATCGGGAGTCGCAGATCGAGAAGTCGAATAATCCCCCCGACGTCCAAGCTGTCGAGAAACTGCTCGTACTGCTCAAGACGCCCGGCGCAGTACAGGCCACCGATGACAGAGCCGATGCTCGTCCCGGCGACCCCGCGCACACGATAGCCGGCCTCCTCGAGGGAGCGGATCACTCCAACATGAGCGATTCCCCGGGCGCCTCCTCCTCCGAGGGCGAGCAGAATGTCACGGTGTCTCAAGGTGTCAGGAGTTGAATCTCGCGAATGCCGAGCCAGGGGCAGGGAGTCTCCTTGGAATGGAGAACCTCCAGCTCGAGGCGCTGAACGCGCAACTTGCGCGGGAAGAGATAGTAAACCGGCGCATCCGGCTGATCTCCCTGAAGTCGCAGGCGCCTCCCCTGAATCCGTAGGCGGAGTTCTGGCGCGACTGCGTCGAGCTCGCTCGCGGGAGTCGGCCTCAGGTGTGGGACGATTCGGATTGCAGTGCAGCGAACCGCCTCGGGGAGTTCGATGGACCAGCGTGGAGCCTCATCATCAGGCTTCCAGCGCCAGCTCGTGCCATAGCTGCCGTCGATCGCCCAGCCGGGAGCGAGTTCTCCGCCGACCATCGAGCTGGCTTCGAAATTCAGCAGTTCGGGAGCGTCGAAGTTGACCTGGTTGCTGACAAAGCTGAGCTCCTTCTTCTCAGCGGCGTCGGCGAGGCCTTCGACCAGGATGGGGAGCTCCACCTCCATGATTTCCACATCCGATGCAGCCCCTTCGAGGCCGGCAAACTTCAAGGCAAAGCGTGCCCGAAGCAGGTGTTCTCCATTCGCCTCGATTGCAAACCGTATGGCTCCGCGTGATGGCTCCCCGCTACCGAGAGGGGCATGGTTCCACCACCAGTCGGCCTGCTGGATCTCCCACCCGTCACCCGCAAAGTTTGGGTCCACCGACGAGAGGAAGGCGACACAAGGGTGGGTCCCCTGCGCGACGATCCGAATCGGCCCTTCCTCCGAGATCCACCGTGCCGTCGGTTGAGGTGATGGCCCTGAGCCGGTCGAGGCGGTCGCCCGCGCAAGCGCTGCCAGTGCGAGGCCGGTGTTTAGGACAGGTTCTCCCTTTCCGGAACTCCAGGATCCGCGCGCGTGCTGGCTCGTGACCAGAAACTGCGAGACCTCCCGGTACCAGTCCTTCTTCCCAATAAGGCGCTGCTCAGTGAGGGATGCGGCGCGCTCAAGCGTCGCTCCGGCGTAGTGGACCCAGCGATGAAGAGGTGCCTTCTCTCGAGTGGAGTCGAGATACCAGTTTGCGCTTCCGGCTTGAAAGGAATGCTGGAGGGCATCGTTGATGCGGGAGAGGAGTTTTCCGCTCTCTCCGGCTCGTTCCAGGGCACGTTGGCAAGCGGCGAGGCAGGCTGCGCCCGCCCAGAGCATGGTGGGAGAGGAGGATTGCTGCGGAAAGTAGCCCCAACCACCTTCTGGGTGCTGGTGGCGCAGCAGGAACTCGGCGAGACGCTGCCACTGACGACGGTTCGGTCCCAGTTCGTGCCGGTCGAGCAGTTCGAGAGCAAGAAGCGCGAACTGATGGTTGGAGAGATCGCCCTGCGCCAAGGTATTGGCGTAGCCATAGCCGAAATAGTCCGAGCGCGGGAGCTGAAGGTGACGGGCTGCGCGCTCGAGCCGGGGCTCTAGGTCCGTGGGACGGTAGGCATCGAGGAAATGGACACGGACGGCGGCGTCGTAGGTGGAACGCGGTGCCCGTCCTCGCAGGAGCTGGTCGACTCGCCAGATCGCGACGTGCTCGCGCGGAAGGCCGGCCTGCAGCAGGACAAACCCGAGGTAAGCCGCACCCGCGTGGCTGAATCTCTCGTTGCCGGGGAGAGTCCAGCTGCCGTCTGTGTGCTGTTGATCAACCAGGTAATGAATTCCGTCCCAGCGGGCCTGATCAACCGGATCAGGTTGTTGGAAGGCGGCGAGGACGAGGGCAGGAAGGAATGGCATGGGCGAAGGCGCGCGTGAGTCGCGCTCACCCGGAAGACGTTTTCCTTCGCCCGGGGTTACACCTCGAGGAATCCTGTCACCTCAGGCGAGGCTGACCGTCTTCCGAGCAGATGGGTATCCTGGAAGACCATGTCCGCCTCGACCGACCTCTTCGAAGAGATCGTGCGCATGCGCCGCGCGGGCGAGCCGGCTGCGCTCTGCACGGTCCTGCTCGCGCGTGGAAGCACGCCCGGGAAGGACGCCATGAAGATGCTCGTCCGCGGCGATGGCTCCATTCTTGGCTCGGTGGGGGGTGGCTGTGTCGAAGCAGATGCCATCGAAATGGCCCTCGAGGTCATTCAGACGGACCGGGCCCAGACCCGCAGCTTCCGGCTCACCCAACGGGATCTCCCGGATTCCGGGCTGATCTGTGGCGGTCAGGTCACCATCCTGGCCGAGCCGGTCGTACCACCGGTCCTCGTCCTGCTGGGTGGGGGGCACGTTTCCGGCGCCGCTGTGCGGGTTGCCAAGGAATGCGGGCTTCGGGTCGCAGTCTGCGACACCCGCGAGGACTACGCCAACAAAGGGCTGCACCCCCTCGCCGACGAGTGCTTTGCCGGCACCTGGGAAGAGGCGGTGGCCCGTTATGCGCCGGCCCGCCATCACTACCTGGTCATCGTGACCCGTGGGCACAAGGACGACGCAGATGCGCTCCGGGCTGTCTGGCAGCACAACTGCGAGCCCAAGTACCTGGGCATGATCGGCTCCCTGGCCAAGAAGGCCACCCTGGACCGGATCCTTGCCGACGAGGGGGTGCCCGCAGACTGGCTGGCTCAGGTGCGGACCCCGATCGGTCTCTCGATCGGCGCGAAGGCCAGCGGCGAGATTGCGGTCTCTCTGTTGGCGGAATTGGTCCAGCTCCGCCGTCTCGGGGGGGCGAAGGCCGCGGCTTCCGGGCACGAATCGGGTCACCCCGCCTCGGTTTGACGCTATTCCGGGGCGAGGGATATCCTGTTCGGCCCTCCCGACGGCCTTGACCGTCGACCGCATCCCCATGCTTGCAGCAATTACCGCTACGCTTCTGCTCGCCGCGGCCGCTCCTCAGGACGCCGAGCTCGAGTTGACCAACGGCAAGATCCTCAAGGTTCGCTCCATCAAGTCGGAGTCCTACCAAGAGGTCGTCTACACCACTTCTTCCGGCGGCGAAAGCCGAAAGGACGCCAGTGAGGTCCTCGAAGTCCGTCACGACCTGTCCGCAAAGATGCTGGACGAGTACGCGGCAGCAGTCGAGGCGATGGATGGCGGCGAGTTTGCCAAGGCCTCCGCGATCCTCGACACGGTGCTGGGCGATGATCGACTGCTCGATCGCACCCGGTATGCATGGGTCAAGCAACATGCGTTGTTCCGCAAGGCGCGTTGCCAGTTCGCGATGGCCGATGCCACGGGCGTCAGCGCGACCGTGGACGCGCTTCTGGGCGAAGTACCGGACACCTTTTTCTACGCGCCGGCTCTCATGCTGAAAGCGCAGATCCTTGCGATCTCCGGCAAGGACAACGACGCGAAGGCGGTTTTCAATCAGCTCAACGGCGATGTGTCCAGCAAGGGCCTGCCCGAGCGCTGGGCGCGGGAAGCCGAGCTCGGTCTCGCGCTGCTCGACAAGAGCGGCGACGCGAAGGCGCGTGAGCGCAAGCTCGCGGGTCTCGCCGAGAAGAACGCGAACAAGTTCCCGACCGTGGCCAGCCGCGCCAACGTCGAAGTGGGCAACGTGATGGTCGAAACCGGCGATTACGAGAAAGCCCAGCTCTTCTTCGAGCGCATTGTTCAGGGCGGCCAGGCGGATGCCACCACGATGGCACTGGCGTATTCCGGGTTGGGCGACTGCTTCTACTACCGGGCTCTCGCGATGGAAGATGCTCCGAAGGAAGAGCGGAAGGCCCAGTTTGAGCGCGCTGCCCTGCACCATCTCCGCGTCATCACCATGTACAAGGACGCGATCCAGCTTGTGCCGCGCAGCCATTACTTCGCCGCCCAGGCTCTGCGCCAGATGAATTCGACCGAAACCGCGACCCAGGGCAACCAGCTTGCCGCGCGCCTGCGCCGTCTCTATCCGCAATCCGCGTGGTGGGACCGCCTGAAGCGCGAATGGAACCTGCGCTAGACAGCGCAGACTGTGGCAAAGAGCGCGGCACTCCTCGGGGTGCCGCGCTCTTTCCATTGCGGCGCAGTTTTCCACATCTCAACACGAGTAACTTTGCCCGACTCCGCACGTCATCCCTACAGAGGCTTGCCTCGGATGGCATATGGAAGCGCCCTATCACCTTTGGTCGAAGCAGCTCGAACGATTCGTCATGTCACGCCTGGGTGACCCTCAACTCGCCGAGGAGATCGCTCAGGAATCGATGGTGCGGTTCCTCATGCAGGTTCAGGCGGGCGTTCAGGTCAAGAACCCCCGGGCATGGCTGTTTCGCACGGCGCGCAATCTCGCGGTCGATGTGGTGCGGCGGCGACTCCCCTCACCACTTGGTCTCGAGGCGCTGGCGCATCTGCCCGACTCCAGGCATGAAGACGAAGAGGGCGAGCTGGACACACGCGTCGGCGAAGTCGCTCGGGCAGAGGTGCTCGGCTGGATCCCAGAACTGCTCCAGGGCCTGCCGCCCACGGATCGCGAGGTGCTCCTCCAGCGATACCACCATGGTCTCAGCTGCCAGGATCTCGCCCAGCTGGAGCAAATCTCCGTCGCCAACGCCAAAGTTCGTCTGCATCGGGCTCGGCGGCGCCTCCTCGGGGCGATCGAGGCGCGTGCTCTCGACGAAGGAGGAGAGGCATGATCCTCAGCCAAGCAATCCTGGCCGGCATGCTCAGCCTGCAAGCAGCTCCCGCCGAGGCTGCACACGAGGTGCCTCAGCTCCAAGAAGACGCCTTCCAACGGGCCGAGGCACTCGTACGGCTCGCGGGCCGCACCTCCGGTGCGATGGAATGGAGGCTGCTCGGTGAAGCGGCGCGGCTCTACGCGCTGGACTATCGGGGCGGAGCAGAGGGCCCCCTCGCTGCCGAGGCGGCTCTTCGCCATGGCCGCGTCCTCGAGCGTCTCGGGCGGGTCGGACCGGCGAGGGGGGCCTGGCATCGAGCGACCGAGCTTGCTTCGGACGGGGGGCGTCGCGCTGCGGCGCGGCTCGCCGTGGCGGATTCGTTTCGGCGAACAGCCGACTGGCGCCGCGCTGCCAAGCTGTACCTGGAGGTGGTGCTCGACCCAGGTTCTCCCCGGGCCGCGCTGGCCGAGGCTTGGCGGTGGCGGGGGCGCTGCCAGCAGGAGCTGGGTGAGCTGTCCGAAGCTGAACTCAGCTTCGCAGCGTGGCAGGCCTCTGCGGAGCGCCTCCAGGACGAGATCCACGCCATCGACGCCCGTGCCTGCGCCAGCTTCGACCAGGGCCGACATCGAGTTGCGCTCTGGCATCGCGACACTCTCTATCAACGGTGCGCGCCCCTGCTCGATCCATCCACCGCAGCAGGCCGAGAGCTATTCCGCAGGCTCGACGGAATGGCTCTCCACGCCCGGATCCGTGCCTGCGCCTGGGCCAACGGCGCAGATTCCAATGACGAAAGCAATCGCCATCGTGTCGGTGTGGCTGAGCGACAGCCGCATCTCGCGGATTCCGTGACGGCTTGCCACGACTGCCGCCTGGCCGTGCAGTCTCAGCTTGGGGGCAGTCCGGCCATCCGAGATCACCTCAAAGTCCTGGAAGCCAACTCCACCCGTCCAACCCGTCCCCAGCACCTTCATTCCGGCCTCCTTGGCGGCCATGCGAGCGGCATAGTGCATGCCCGGGTTCGGGCGGCCCTCACACTCTTCCTGCTCCGCCGGGGTGAACATCCGGTCCCGCAGCGGTGGACCTCCGCGCTCGAGAGCAGCCACGAGTCGGGCGATGTCGACCAGGTCGACGCCGATTCCCGGCAAGTCGGCAGGCAGCGGCAGGGACATCGCGGCGGAGCATAGCATGAGAGGTGCGACGAGCCGTGCGGCAAGGCACAATGGGGTCGTCCATGGCAGCGACCATCCTCGACGGGCTCAATCGGGCCCAGCACGACGCCGTGGTCCACGAAGACGGACCCCTGCTGATCCTCGCTGGCGCGGGGACCGGCAAGACGCGGACGATTACGCGGCGAGTCGCCCATCTGGTTTCTCACCTCGGGGTGCCACCGGGGCGGATCCTGGCGATTACCTTCACCAACAAGGCGGCGCGCGAAATGCGTGAGCGCATAGCTGAATGGGTGCCAGATACCGGGCTGTGGGTGGGGACCTTCCACGCCACCTGCGCTCGCATGCTGCGGATGGATGCGGGCGTGGTCGGTCGCAGCCAGAACTTCACGATCATGGACGTCGATGATCGTCGTCGGTTGTTGCGGCAGCTGATCAAGGATCAGGGTTGGGATCCCACGGTCTATCGGCCGCGCAAGTTCGAGCAGTTCATCTCCAACTGGAAGCAGCACAGCCTGGATCCACTGCAGGCCGCAGAGAATGCTTCGCTCTACGGCATGGAAGAAGAGCGGGCGGCCATTGTTTATGCCAAGTACGAGGAGCAGCTCGCGAAGCAAGATGGCCTCGACTTCGATGACCTGCTCTTGAAGGGGGTCGAGCTCGTGCGCAAGGATCGAGACGGCGCGCGGCGCTGGGTGGATCGATTCGAGCATATTCTGGTCGATGAGTACCAGGACACGAACGACCTGCAGTACAACTTCGTCAAGCTGCTGTCGGCGGCGCACAACAATCTCGCCGTGTGCGGCGATCCGGACCAGTCGATCTACCGCTGGCGCGGGGCTGATATCGGCAACATCCTTCGGTTTGAGCAGGACTTCCCCGGCACGCGTGTCATCCGGCTGGAGCAGAACTACCGCTCGGTTGGCAATGTACTGAAAGCTGCTCAGCACGTGATTCGGAACAACCGCTCGCGCAAGGAGAAGGACCTCATCACCGATCGCGAGGACGGGGCTGCCCTTCGCCTCCTCGAAGCCGCGACCGAAGAGGACGAGGCGCTCGATGTGGCGCGCGTGGTCGAGCGCTGGATTCGCGAGGGAACTCGTGCAAGTGAAGTGGCGGTTTTCTACCGCACGAACGCGTGCTCTCGCTCGCTTGAGGCCGCGATGACTCGCCTGCAGCTTCCCTACCAGGTCGTCGGAGGGCTCTCCTTCTTCGAGCGCCGGGAAGTGAAGGATCTGCTGGCGTACGCGCGGCTTGTGGTCAATCCACGCGATGAGGTCTCGGCGCTGCGGGTCATCAACGTGCCGCCGAGAGGGATCGGCGAGACCAGCATCGGCCGCATTCGCGCGGCGGCGACCGAACACGATGAGTCTGTCCTTCAGGTGCTGCGCCGCGAGGAAGTACGGACGGCGCTGCGCGGCCCGGCCAAGAAGGGAGCACTCAATTTCCTCAAGATCGTCTTCGATCTAGGAGAGCGAATCGAGAGCGCCGAGGCGGTGCTGCGCATGGCGATCGACCGCACGGGCTATCGGCGCTTCGCTGATTCGCTGACCACCACCGAGGACGTCGATCGTGGCGAGAACATCGACGAGCTGCTGGCATTCGCTGCCGAGTACGACGAACGGGAAGAGGGTGGCATCCGCGGTTTCATGGAGGAGATCTCCCTGCTGACCGACGTCGATCGCTGGGCGGTCGGTGCCGAGCGGGTCTCGCTCATGACGGTCCACGCAGCCAAGGGGCTCGAGTTTGATCGCGTGGCGGTGGTCGGCCTGGAGGAAGGGCTCTTTCCGCACGCGCGTTCCTTCGAAGAGCCCGAGGGCCTCGAGGAGGAGCGCCGTTTGTTCTACGTCGCTCTCACGCGCGCCCGGGAAGAGCTCTGCCTGGCTCACTCCCGCATGCGATTCCGCACGGGCGCGCCCGGGCCGCAGGCTCCTTCTCGCTTCCTCGACGAACTCCCCGACGAGGTGCTGCCCGACGCCCACTTCGCCGCCGAGTTGGCTGAGCAGGAGTTCGAAGACGATTCCGACGCCCCGGAGGACGGCGAACTGCGTCCCGGCGACTTTGTGCGGCACCGCGTCTTCGGCGAGGGCACGGTGCAGCGCGTCTTGGGCAGCGGGATCAACCAGCGCCTCGTGGTGCTGTTCGAAGACACGGGGCAGGAGCGCACTCTGCTGTCCGCCTACGCGATGCTCGAGCGCGTCGACTGACCCCTTCTGACGACTGCCATGTCCAAGATCTACGAGATGCTCGCGACTTCCTTCGGGCTCGGCTATGCGCCGATCGCGCCGGGGACCTTCGGCACCCTGGGTGGGGTGGCGCTGGCGGCCTTGTTCGGATGGACCTGGCCGGAGTTGTATCTGCCGCTGTGTCTGGGGACGGCCGCCTTCCTCACGGCGCTGGGCAAGCCTTGCGGTGATTGGGCGGAGAAGAAGTTTGGCCGCAAGGATCCGGGTGCCTTCGTGCTCGACGAGGTGGCCGGATACCTGGTGGCGGTGGCATGGATCGAGTTCCATGGCTGGCGGCCGCTGGTGGCGGCGTTCTTCCTGTTCCGCCTCTTCGACATCTGGAAGCCGCCGCCGGCCCGTCAGCTCGAGAGCCTCCCGGGTGGCCTGGGCATCATGGTCGACGACCTCGTCGCGGGTGCCTGGGCGCTGGCTATCATGGCCGGCCTCTACCTGGGGGCGCCTGAGATCCTCGGGGTTCCTGCGGCAACACCTTGAGCCGAAACGAAGCGCACGATCCACCCGCACCAATGCGTGCGCCCGCCGGGCTTGGGCTGGCCGCCCGTTTCGTGCTGGGGCTGGGGCTGCTCGTCTCGATCATCGCGGCGGTCGCGGGCTACGCCCTCTGGGTGGGGGCGCAAGAGGTCGCGCGCTCGGCGGGCGGCGAAGCGCAGCGCGCGATGGCGCGCCGCACCGGCGAGTTGCTGCGCGACGGAGTCCAGGAAGGCGCGATTCAGGGGCAGAGCCTGCCCGCGCCGCAGGGCGTCGATCTGCAGGTGGGCCAGGTCACGCTGCAGACGGATCGCGCAGGTGCTCAAGAAGCCCGGGTCTTCCAGGTGTCGGTCCGGCCGCCGGGCAATGCCCCCGGCACCCCTGGAGAGGCGGTCACGGAGAGCGCGAAGACGCGCCTGATCTACGCGCCCAACACCCGGCCGCCGCTTGAATCGCAGCGCCTGGTCATTCTCATTCTGCTGGTGTGCGGCGGGACGGTCGTCGGCACCGTCGTGGTGGGCGCGTTCACGGCCCGCAAAGTGGCGGCACCGCTGCGCTCGATCGTCGATGACGTCGCGGCGATCAGCCGCGGGCGGCTGGATCGGCGTGTTCACGTCGATGGCGCCCCCAAGGAGGTCACCTATCTGGCCCGGGCGGTCGACCGCATGGTGCAGGATCTGCTGGCCGGTCAGCGCGACCGTGAAGCGCTCGATCAGAGCCAGCGCGAGGCGGAGTCGCTCCGCGAGCTGCGCCGCAATCTCCGGCCGCTGGCGTCGGATGCGCCCTACGGCTACGCCATCGAGACCGCGCTCATTGAATCAGATGGGGCCGGATCGGGCGATTTCGTCGACTCGCTGCGCGACGACACGGGTCACAGCACACTCGTCGTCGGCAGCACGGCGACGCGCGGCATGCCGGGGGCATTGCTCATGGCCATGACGCGCGCCTATCTGCGTGGTGCGCTGCTGCAGGGGTCGCGGCCGGCGGCCGCTTTCGATCGCACCAACTCCTCGCTCAATCGCGACCTCGCGCGCGGCCTCTTCGCTTCGGCGATCGCGCTGGGGCTCGACGCCGAAACCGGTGCCGTCGAGCTGGTCTCGGCAGGGCACAAAGCCCCGGCCGTCCGCTGGGACGCCGCGGCCGGCCAGCTGCGCAAGCTGCAGCCGAATGGGATCGCGCTCGGCTTCGACGAGGGGCCGATCTTCCGCAAGTCGCTGGAGACGCTCGAGCTCACGCTCGCGCCCGGGGATGCGATCTTCCTGTTCAGCCCGAGCGCCTTCCAATGCACCTCGCCCTCGGGCAAGCAGTTGGGCGAAGCGGGGGTCTACAGCCTGGCCAAGATCGCGATCGAGAATGGTCTCGACGCGATGCAGCAGAAGCTCGAGCAGTTCCTTGGAGGGGCTCCGGCCGATGACCTCGCTTTCGCTCTGCTGCGCGACAATCGATTCGATCGCGATGCCGCGTAGATCGCGGGCGGAAGCCACTGCGTCACAGCACGAACTAGCATGTCCGATTCACGACCGCCGCTTACCATCCAGGAGTTCCAGCACTGGATCGATCGTGTCTACGGGCAAAAAGACCGCGAGCGCGGGATCGAGGGGACCTTCCTCTGGTTTCACGAGGAAGTCGGCGAGCTGACGCGCGCGGTGCGACGCGGGCACGATCGCGACAACCTGCGCGAGGAGTTCGCGGATGTCTTCGCTTGGCTGGTCTCGATGGCCTCGATGCTCGAGATCGATATGGAAGAAGCCGTCGAAGCGAAGTACGGCAAGGTGTTCCAGGAAGCCGGATTGCGCTAGCGCCGAAGCCTCTTGGCGATCGGGCCGGGGCAGGGTGCCGCCACAACAAAAAAGAAGAGCGCAACCACCGTCAAAGCCCCCTGGATGAATCCAATTCGACGGCAATTCGCTCTTCGCGAGGTAGGAGGGGGTAAGGCCGAGCCGGGTTCCGGGATTTCGGCTAAATTTCGACAGGCTGGCTCGAAATCGAGTCGCCGCCGTTCTGTCACCGATGCCGCGCGAACCGCTCCAAACTCGCTGTCCGCATTGCCAATGCGCCATGCAGATCGACCCGCTCTCGGGCGAGGTTCTGGCCCACGAGCCGCCCCCGGAGGCGATGGAGGATGCGCTTCGGCGGGCCACTGAGGGCCGCGCCTCCGAGCGCAAGGACGCCTTCGAGGCAGCCCTGCGGGCCGAAAAGTCGCGCGAGAAGGACCTCGACGATCTCTTCCGCAAGGCGTCCGAGAAGCAGGAGCGCAAGGGCGAGGATGAGGCGGCGCCCGGGCACGACATGGACGATCGCTGGCGATGAGCGATCCGGCGGGGGAGCAGCCCTCCGAACCCGCCCTGCGGAGGATCCCGCTGCCGGTGCGCGTGCGTGGCCCCCTTGGGTGGGCTCGGCGCGGTCTGCGGCCGGGCCAGGCGCTTGAGCTGCTCGCCGGAGCTGCGGAGCAGCCCGCCACGGTCAAGACTGAGGTGCTGGAGAGAGGGCGAGTCCTCGGCCTGATCCCCTATGACAAGTTCTGGATATTGTCAATGAGCCCGGCCGCCCTCAGCGTAGCCCTTCCTGTTTCCGCAACCGGCCTGCTCGACCAGCGCGACCCGCAGACGGTCACGACGCCCCTCCTCGACGGCGCGGGCGAGGCCTGCGGCTCGATCCGCTTCCACGGGATGCGCACCGAGCTGCTCGGGCCGGACCAGACCCCTCTGCTCGCCATCGATCGCCCGGATCCACTCGGGCTCAGCTGGCGACTCTGGAGCCATGGCTCGCCGTGCGCGAAGACGCGCCGCGTCGAGGAGCGGGAGTTCGTCTGGGAGGCGCGCGAAGCCGCCGAGATCGACCCCGCCGCAATCCTGGTCTGGCTGGCCGGGATCGCATGGTGCGAAGCCGCCGCGTCCTAGAATGGCGGAATGCTCCCGCCACTCCGCTTGGCCGCGGTCGCCCTGCTGACCCCGGCCCTTGTCCTCTCTTCGCGGCTGCTGCCCAGCGCCGCCGCAACGGAGGCGCCCGCCGCGCAGCTTGCGCCGCGCGCCTCCGCCGACGAAGTCCAGGGTCCTCAGGACGGCATCTTCCTGATCGAAGGTGCACGCATCTGGCAGAACGGCAGCGCCAGCGCGCCGCAGGACCTGCTCATCCGCAATGGCTGGATCGAGGCCGTCGGCGCGGCGGCAGCCAGCCAGGCGCCCGCGACCGCGCACCGGATCGCAGCGGAGGAAGACTGGGTGGTCTACCCGGGCCTGATCCACGCCAACCTTCCGGCCAGCATGGGGGCCGTGCCGGACAACCCCTACGCGATCGAGACCACCGATCCGCGCACCGGGCCGGTGCCTTCGATGGAGCTCGGCACCACCGCCAACCTGCGCGGCTGGACCTACGCCGCCGACCGCCTCGAGTGGGATGCCGGCAGCCATGACGCCTGGCGCGAGCTGGGCTTCACGCTCGGACACGTCGTACCGAGCGATCGCGCGCTGATGCGTGGGCGCAGCGCGGCCGTGTCGCTGAACGCGCGCCCGCTTGGCGAAGCGCTGCTGATGCGCGATGGCTTCCAGACCTACTCCCTGCGCGGCGCCGGGGGCGGTTACCCCGGTACGCCGATGGCCTCGCTGGCCATGCTGCGCCAGGTATTCCTGGATGCGCAGCTCTCGGCCAGCGGTACCCACCGCCGCGCCGCTGATGCCAGCCAGGGCGCCCTAGGCCCGGCCATTTTCCTGGCCAACGGCCGACGCGAGATCGAGAACTTCCTCGACCTCCACGCCGAGTTCGCGCCGGAGCTGCCGGCGCTGATCCTGGGTGGTCGCGACGCGCAGTACTTCACGGATCGGCTGCAGGCGCAGAACATCGGCGTGCTCTACGTCGCCGGCTTCGGCGAAGCGCCCAAGTCGGATGAGGATCTCGACGTGGAGCCAGTGGCGAAGCGTCCTTACTGGCAGGAGCCCGCCGCCCTGCGCGAGACCCGTCACCTCGACCACGCGGAAGCGGTCGCCGAGTTTGCCGTGCTGCAGGAGTCGGGAATCGCCGTGGCGCTGGTACCGAACAGCAGCAGCAAGGATTGGAAGGACGCCTGGAAGCAGCTGACCGAAGCCGGAGCCGACCCTGCCTCTTTGTGGAAGGCGGCCAGCCAGGACGTGGCGACGATGCTCGGCCTGGAAGGCGTCGGCGAAGTCGCCGCCGGCACAGCGGCCGATTTCGTCATCTACGCCGGCGAGGCGAGCCCGCACGAAACTCCGCGCTGGGTGTTCGTCGACGGCCGCGGCTGGGAGTTCCCGGCCAAGGAGGAGAAGAAGCAGGATGAAGCTGCGGACGCAAGCGAGGGAGCCGACAGCGGGGGCGACGGCTCGATCGTCAACGGCACCTGGAAGATCACCGTCCAGGCGCCGACCGGCGAGCAGCAGTTCTACGCCATCGTCGACCGCGCAGCCGAGAGCATCGTGGTCACCGACTCCCCGGAGAACCCGACTGACCCCACCAGCGGCGTCGGCTTCCAGGACGACCGCATCAAGTTCACCTACTACGTGGAGGAGATGCAGATGGAGTTCACGCTCTTCGGTCGCGTCGAAGGCAACTCAATGACCGCCAAGCTGTCGACCGACTTCGGCGACGTCCCCGCGGTGGGCGAGCGCGTCTCCGATGCACCCGCTGCCGCGCAAGAGTCGGCGGCCGAAGCCGCGGACGAAGCCGCGGACGAAGGCGAGACGCAGGAGGCCGAAGCCGAAGACGAAGCGGACAGCGAAGGCGTCGCCAAGGGCCACCCCGAGTGGCTGGTCGAGACCGATGCCGACCGCATGCCAGCAAATCCCTTTGAAGGCAGCGTGCTGATCCGCGGCGGCACTCTCTACCCGGTCACCGGCGAAGACCCTTACGTCGGCGATCTGCTGATTGAAGACGGCAAGATCACCGCCATCGGATCCGTCAGCGCGCCGGCCGGTGTGCCGGTCTATGACGCCTCCGGCATGCACGTCACGCCGGCGATGCTCGACGCGCACAGTCACCTGGCGCTCGCCTCGATCAACGAGGGGTCGATGTCGATCACCGCCGAAGTGCGCGTGGGCGACATGATCATCACCCGCGACTACGGCATCTATCGCGCCGCCGCCGGCGGCACCGCGATGGTGCAGTCGCTGCACGGCTCGGCCAACCCGATCGGCGGCCAGGCGGTCGTCTGGGAGATGGACTACCAGGCCCACCGCATGGACGAGGTGCGCTACCCCGCCAAGCAGGGGATCAAGTTTGCGCTAGGGGAGAACGTCAAGCAGTCGAACTGGAACAACCAGGGCAACCGCTTCCCGAACAGCCGCATGGGGGTGCAGGCGGTCTACCGCCGTGCCTTCCAGGCCGCGCAGGATTACGCCGAGCAGCGCAAGCAGGCCGACGCCGGACTGCTGCCCGGCTTCCGGCGCGATGTGCGCCTCGAGGTTCTCGCGGACATCATCGAGAACAAGATCCACATCCAGTGCCACAGTTACCGCTCGGACGAGCTGCTGATGTTCCTGAACGTCTGCAAGGAGTTCGGGATTGAGCGCCCCACCTTCCAGCACGTGCTGGAAGGCTACAAGGTCGCCCCGGAGCTCGCCGAGTACGGCGCGATGGGTTCGTCCTTCGCCGACTGGTGGGCGTACAAGATCGAGGCCTACGACGCGATCCCGTACAACCCGGCCATGATGGACGACGCCGGCATGGTGTCTTCGATCAACTCCGACTCGGATGACCTGATCCGCCGCCTCAACACGGAGGCTGGCAAGTCGCTGCGCTATGCCGACATCGACTGGGAAACCGCGCTGAGCTTCGCGACCAAGAACGTCGCGACACAGCTCTGGATTGAGGACACCGTCGGCACGCTTGAAGTGGGTAAGCACGGCACCGTGGCGGTGTGGGATGCCGAGCCGCTCTCGACTTACGCGCGTTGCCACCTGACGCTGGCGCGCGGCCGCACCCTGTTCGAGTGGAAGCCGGACAACGACGGCACCTGGCAGGACTACACCGACGCCGTGGCCACCTTCGCGGCCAAGGTCGCTAACCGCAACGGCACTTCCGAGGAAGACCGCGCGCAGCCGCAGCTGGATGCCAGCGAAGCGGAGTGGGAGGCCTGGACTCATCTGGGTCGCGGGAAGCACTACCTGATCGACAATGTGCGCATTCACTCGATGGTCGATGAGCCTTTCAAGGGCTGGCTTGAGGTGCGCAACGGCCGGATTCAGCGCGTGGGAAGCGGCAGCTTCTCGCTGCAGAAGCCGACCGGCGCGACCATGATCGACGGCCGCGGCATGGGGCTCTATCCGGGCTTCATCAACGGCACCGATGCGACGGGTCTCTACGAGATCGGCTCGGTGCGCGGCACCGATGACCGCCGCGAGACCGGCACCGATCACCCCGATCTGTCGATCGCCTCGGCGATTCATGCTGACTCCGCGCACCACGACGTGACCCGGATGCACGGCACGACCCACGTCTTCGTCCGCCCGCGATTCGGTCGGATCATGGGCCAGGGGGCGCTGATTCAGCTCGAAGGCGAGACCACGGATGAGATGGTCGTCACCAAGGACCTCGGGCTGGTGATCCGCTTCCCGCGTGCGCGCGCGCCGCGCCTTGGGCAGCTGGGCATGGAGGAGGATCTTCACGAGCACGACTGCCTCGCGGCCGGCAAGGAGGACCACCTGCACGACCTGGATCACGCGCACGAGCATGCGGACGAACCCGAGCAGGGGCTGAAGCCGCGCGAAGGCGTGCAGATGCCGGAGAACATCGGCGAACTGGATCAGTGGTTCGACGATGCACTGGAGTACGGCGAGCGCGTCGATGCGCTCGCTGCCGAGGGATCGTCCCCGGTCCAGCGCGATCCGAAGCTGGCGGCGCTCGTCCCGTACGCGCGCGGCGAGAAGCCGGTGCTGGTCGAAGCCGACGACGCGATCACGATCATGGCGGCCCGTGCCTGGGCCAAGGATCGTGGCCTCGACATCATCTACCTCGGCGCCAAGGAGGCCTGGAAGGTCGCCGGCTACCTGGGAGCGGATGGAGCCAAGGTCGTGCTCGGTTCGGTCATGGATCTGCCCAGCCGGCGCAATGATCCCTACGACGCCAACTGGCGCGGCGCGATGGTGCTGAAGGCGGCTGGCTGCGAGGTCGCCCTGCGCACCGACAACCCGGAAGTCTCGCGCAACCTGCCCTTCCAGGCGGCGGCCGCGGCGGCTTGGGGGCTGGGCCGTGACCAGGCGCTGCGCGCGCTAACGATCGACGC
Organism: Planctomycetota bacterium; assembly: GCA_002705055.1. GTDB lineage: Bacteria > Planctomycetota > UBA1135 > UBA1135 > UBA1135. The sequence goes on along the minus strand of PAHY01000003.1, from coordinate 27,650 downwards.
CGCCAAGATCCTGGGTGTCGAGCAGTTCACCGGTTCGATCGAGCCCGGGAAGGCAGCCAACTTCTTCCTCGCCAGCGGCGATCCGCTCGACTTCACCGGCTCGGTGCAGCGAATGTGGATCGGCGGCCGCGAAGTACCGCTGACCAACCGCCAAACCGAACTCCGCGACCGCTACCAAGCGCGCATCGACGAGGCGAAGAAGTAGCGAAATCCAGCCTGCCGGCGCGATTGCGCTGGCACACGGCTTGCAGGCAGCCCAGGGGTCCTTCCCCTGGGCTGCCTCTTTTCATGCTGCGTTCCCGATTCTCCCCCCTGATCCTCGGTGCGTTCTCGCTCATCGCAGCGCGCGCTCCCGCACAGGAGCTCGACGCTCTGGTGGAGGAGATCCGACTGCAGCGCGATGCACTGCGGCAGGGCGGCTTCGTCGAGCTGGCCGAACTGGCTACCGAAGAAGCACTCGACGCATTGCAGACAGCTTTGCGTCTGGTCGAACTTCCGGAATCACGCGCGCGCGTCCTGCGCGCTGCGGCAGAGTTTCGCGGTAGCGAGGTCGAATCAGAAGCGATCGAGTGGCTCTACGAGCACGCCGTGGGCAAAGAGCAGCTCGCCGCGCTCGCCGCGACGGAGTCGCTGGGGTTCTTCGAAGGGCCGGGGGTGGAGCGACTGCAACAGGTCTTGAAGCGTGGCCGCAGTCGGCAGGTGCGCGCTTGCGCAGTCGGCGAGCTACTCGACCACTGGCGCCCGGAACCGGATGCCGATCGCATCGAACTGCTGGTCGAACAGGCGCAACCGCCGCACTCAGGATCCCGGTCGGATCTCCTGCGCTTCCTGCAACGGGCATCCGACGAGACGGTGCTGGAGGTCTACCCGGACCTACTCGGGCGCTCGCGTGCGCCGATGGAGAATCGCGCGCTCCTCCTTCTTGATCTGGCGGAACGGCCGGAAAAACTCGCCGGCCCGGTTCTGACGCGCGTGCTCACCGAAGACGGGGATGCCGCACTGCAGGCACGCGCGCTCGAGGTGTGCTTGGACCGAGACCTACGCCCTCCGCTGGACTGGCTGCGTGCTCAGTCGCGCAGTGCCGCGACGGAAGAGCTGCAGTACCTCGCGGCGCTGGCGCGGCATCGACAGGAACAGGACAGCGCGCTCTGGCTCGAGGAGCTGCGTCGATACTCGCTGTCTTCCGAACCGGCCGAGCAGTGCATCGCAGCCCGCCTCGTCGACGCGCTACCCGCTGCGCAGCAGCGGGCCGTCCTGGCCGAACTCCTGAAAGCGGGAAAGCCGCTCGCGACGCGCGCTGCTGCCATTGAGGCGGTGGCCCGCCTGAAGGACGCGTCCTCGGTCGACGTGCTGATCGAAGCGCTGGATGAGCGCGACCCTTCGTTCTTTCGACGTGCCCGCCGACTGCTGGTCGACCTGACGCGCCGCAGCGACTTGCAATCCGCGCGGGACTGGCGGGTCTGGTGGCGCGAGAACTCCAAGGGCTTTCAAGCGCTTCCGCCGCGCCAGGACTGGAATGACTGGCGATTCCAGTCCACCTGGAGTCTCATGCGCGATGCGCCGGACGGGACCTTCTTTGGCATCGAACCGCAAGGCGAGGCGATCGTGTTCGTGATCGAGACCTCCACCTGGATGCAGCGCATTCTCCCTGTGCAGGCCGATGGAGAATCCGTGCGCATCACCGCCCTGGAGCTGGTGCGCCGTCACTTTGAGGCGGCATTGGAGCAGCTTCCCGATGCGACACGCGTCGCGCTGGTCGTGTTTGACGGCGAGGTGCAGACCTGGAAGAGCAAGCTGGCGCCGCTCAACCGCCGCACCCGCCAGGCGCTTCCTGCGGCGCTCGAGCAGGCACTGGCGCGTCGCCCCGGTGTGCTGCTCTATGAAGCGCTCCAAACCTCATTTGACTACCCCGACGCCGATACCGTCATCGTGCTTGCCGCGGGCAAGCCGGAGCGATCTGCCGTCCTTGCCCCCGACCTGATCCTCGCCGATGTTCGCCGCTGGAATCGCTTTCGCCATCTCACTTTCCATTCTGTGGCGCTCCTTCGCGAGAGCGCGCTCCTCGAGGAGCTCGCTCGGGCCCATGGAGGTCACACGGTTCTTGCACAATGAGCCGCGACGCTGAGGCGCCGCGGCTCTTGTGGTGTCGGAAGGCGCGAGCTCGCGCTTTCGCTTCGACTACAGCGTGATCGAGATCACGTCCGAGGTCGTCGTGCCGCCGGTGGCGGTGGCGCCGACGTTGACCCAGCCCTGCAGGTAGAAGGTGCCGGAAACTGAGACCGGGAAGGTCGTGCTGCCGGTGCCGTCGGGGCCAATCGCCGCGGCGAAGTTGCGCGGACGCGCCAGGGTGTAGTTGAGGGCGTTGCTTGCACCCAGGCCCAGCATCTCGGCCGGGTTCTCAGGATGGGTCGAAGCGCCCAGCACGGTCGAAGCCGCCCAGCGGGCGTAGCTCGCCGTGCCCAGAGTGGCGTCGGCGCCGCCCATCGAGAAGGTGACCGAGCCCCCGTTGTCGACGGCTTCGATGAAGGGCAGGCGAATGCCGCCGGCGAACACGGCCGAACGAATCGGGCCGAAGTCACCATCGGTCTGCCACATGCCGCAGAGGCTGCCATCGGCGTAGTTCCACGCCGTGCCTTCGGTGTCGATGTCCTCATCGGCGGCGAAGCCGTTGCCCATGACGAAGGGACCGTTCCAGCTCGCGCCGTTGTCGACCGAGAAGCAGTAGGCCGGCCATTCGTCGAGGGTCGACGCGGTGTAAGCATCACTCTCGAAGGCCAACACCATGCGGCCGCCTTCGATGAAGAGCGCCATGTGCTGATGATCATCCAGGCCGGGGCCGCCCGTGCTGGGCACGGTGTAGGGCGCGCCGAAGCTCGCGCCGCCGTCGGTCGAGACCACGACGTTCGCAGAGTCATAGGACGGGTTGCTGTCATCCGCCCAGGTGATCGCCACGGTGTCGCCCAGCGCCGCCAGGTTCATGTAGTCGGCATCCTGGCCGACCGGCGAGATCATGGTCTCGGTCCAGGTCGCGCCGCCGTCATTCGAGACGCAGAAGTAGACCTCGTCCTGGCCGGTGGTGCCGCCGTTGCGGCCATCCTCGACGTAGGCCGCGTACAGCTTGCCGCCGCCCATCGCCAGCTTGGGGAAGACATCGACGTCACCCAGGCCGGTGCCATCCTGGTCGACGCGGACCGGGCCGCTCCAGGGGCCGCCAGCGACCGAGCTGGAGATGTAAAGGTCGTTGTCACCGGACACCGTGCCGTCATCGAACCACAGCGCGTACGCGGTGTCGCCATCGACCAGGCCGGTCCAGCCGTCGGTGTCGACGTCGCCGACCGAGATCGGCACCGGGCCGTTGAAGCTCAGACCCTGGTCCGAACTCCATTGACCATTCAGGATGTTGGTCGAGACGCTGTCGTCATAGCTGAGGATCAGCACGTTGTCGCCGTCGACGAAGATCTCGGCGTTGTTGAAGTCGTTGCCGAGCACCGTCTGCGTCCAGCTCGCACCCAGATCATCCGAGCGCATCAGCACCGTGGTCGGCGCGGTCGAGCTGACGCGGTCGTCGTCGAAGGTGATGTAGATCACGCCGTTCGAGACCGCGAGGCGGGCATCATCGATGTCGACCGCGTTGACAGAGTCGTCGTAGACCGAGATCTCGGGGCCCCAGCTCAGGCCGCGGTCGGTCGAGATGGCGCACCAGATGGCGTCATCGAAGGTGTTCACAGCATCGCGCTCGTCGACCCACATCGCGACGCGCAGCATGCCGTCGCCCTGCAGGGAGATATCGAAGCCATCGGCTGTATTGGAGAAGTTGACGTCGTCGAGTCGGACCTGATCGCGGGCGGTCTGCGCGGAGGCGACCGGGGCCAGGATCAGCGCGACGAGGGCGCTCTTGCTGAGGTTGTTCATGTCGTGCGTGAGGAGGGCGGGGCGGGAGGCTCCGCCGGGAAGAAGCAATATCCTACCGGGCGCACACGAAAGCGGGCGACGATGCCGCGCATCGTGGCCCGTTGTGGAGGCACCGCGCAGCGGTGCCGCTGCAGCGCCTACTCGACGGTCACCTTGATCGTCGCGGCGAACTTCTCGCCGTACGAACGGTGAATGCCGTCGGCGAGCTGCATGGTGAGCGTGTACTCACCCGGCTCGAGGGTCAGATCGGTCTCGGTTTGGCCGGCGCCGTAGTGGATGTTGTTGTCATCCGCGGGCACGATCTGCTCGACCGGTACAGGGCCGCCGTTGATCACGATGTGGTGGTGGCCGGTGTTCGCCACCAGCTCGCCGGCCGGGTTGACGCCCACTTCCTCGACCCCGAAGACCACCTTGAACGGCGACTTCACCGTCGCGCCGTCCGCCGGCTCGACGAAGAAGACGCGGCCGCTTTCGGGCATGACGAAAGCGCCGGCCTCGGCGGGGTCGCCGTGGTCGTGATCATGGTCGGCACCGTCACCGTGGTCGTGATCGTGGTCACCATCGGCGTGCTCATGGTCATGATCGGCGTCGGCGTGCTCTTCCGAGCCACAGGCGCCCATCAGGGCCAGGAAGGGAAGAAGAAACAGGAAGCTGAGCTTGCTCATCGCGTGGGGACGGGCCTCGACAAGGCCCTCAGGGTGTTCATGGTCGCGAGGCTTGCAGCTTCGCGCAAGCCGAATCGCCGAAGCCTTCCATGGGCCGCCCAGGCCCGGCCTCAACGAAAAACGCCCCGTTTCCCGGCGGGGAAACGGGGCGGAGGCGGCCGGACTGGCCGCTGGGAAAGCGGTTTACAGCTTGGCGCCGAAGCCCTCGGCCTCGAGCGCGGCGATCGCGGCCGTCACGTCGAAGCCTGCGCCCGGCGTAATGGTGGCGGTGCTGTTGGCGAAGTCGACTGCGGCAGTCTCGACGCCCGGGGTGCCTTCCAGTGCAGTCCGCGCACGGCGGACACAGGAAACACCTCAGGTCATGCCCGTGACCTGGAGGGTCACAGTCTCGACGGCCGATTCGACCGTTCCATCTTGGGTGGCGTTCTGGCAGGCACCCAGCCCGAGGGCCAGGCCGGCAGCCAGCATCGTTGTGAGGAGGGTTTTCATACCCCTGCTTCGGCCACAATCTCCGGCTGTTCCTGCGATTCTGCCCGTGAATCTGCCAGACCGATCTCAAAAAGCCCACTCAAGGGGGGCAGCCAGGTCTAGGGCTGAATGGTCGCCCCGTAGCCGTTCGCTTTCAGCGCCTCGATCGCCAGCTCGGCATCGAATTCACCGTTCGGCACAATGTATGCGACTTTTGAATTGTAGTCGACGCCGACATCTTCGACGTGGGGCTGGGCCAGCAGGGTGTTCCGCACACGGCGGATGCAGGACAGGCCTCAGGTCATGCCGCTGACGGCGAGGCTGACTCGATTCTCCGCCTGGCTGGCCGAGGCCAGCGCGGTGTCGTTGGCCGAGGACTGCAGGTAGGTCCAGCCGAAGTAGCCGGCCACGCCCAGCAGCAGGAGCAGCGAGAGGAGCTTTCCTTTCATGGTCCTGTTTTCGGCCCAAATGCGGATTCGTGCCACCAAATTCGCTGAAAGAGGCTCACTTAGTGACCGGGCCTGCAGCTTTCGGGAAAAGGGCGATGCGCGAATCTGCACGTTCGTAGGCTGGGACCGTAGCTGTTGCTTGCCGATCGGGGCATGCAAGGCATGAAGAACGGTATGAGTTCCACGCGACGTCAGTTCCTGCGCACCGCTTCAGCCGGCGCGCTGCTTCCTTCCGCTCTTGGCACCCGCCTGCAAGCTGCAAGCACGCCGCCCCGCCGCGCGCGCAAGCCGCTGAAGATTCTGGTGCTCGGCGGCACGCGCTTTCTTGGTCCGCACTACATCGAGCAGGCGCTCGAGCGCGGGCACGAGATCACGCTGTTCAACCGCGGCCGTTCCAACACCGATCTCTTCCCCAAGCTCGAGAAGCTGGTCGGCAACCGCTTCCCCGATGTGGACGACGGCCTGAGCGCGATCGAAAAGGAAATCGCCGGCGGCCGGCGCTGGGACGCCGTCTTCGACACCTCGGGCTATGTGCCGCGCGTCTGCAAGGCCTCCGCCGAGCTGTTGGCCGAAGCCTGCGACCACTACCTCTTCATCTCGACGCTCTCGGTCTTCGCCGATCGCAGCGTCGACGTCGACGAGAGCGCGCCGGTGGGCAAACTCGAAGACGAGTCGGTCGAGCAGGTGACCGGCGCGACCTACGGCCCGCTGAAGGCGCTGTGTGAGCAGGCCTGCGAGGCCGCGATGCCCGGCCGCGTCGCGAACGTGCGGCCCGGCCTGATCGTCGGCCCGCTCGACAACAGCGACCGCTTCACCTGGTGGCCGCACCGGATCGCCCAGGGCGGCGAGACGCTGGCTCCCGGGCGGCCGGATGGGCCGATCCAGGTGATCGACGCGCGCGACCTCACCTCTTGGTGCCTCGACCTGGCCGAGCAGGGCACGACCGGGGTCTTCAACGCGGTGGGGCCGGCCTCGCGCGTGACCATGCAGGAGTTCCTGCACGGCTGCAAGATCGTGCTCGGGACCGACAACCGTTTCACCTGGGTGGATCAGCAGTTCCTGCTCGACCGGCAGGTGCGCGCCTACATGGAAATGCCGCTGTGGATCCCGCGCGAGGATCCGCCCTACGGCACCGCGCAGTGCCAGAAGGCGATGGCGGCCGGGCTGCAGTTCCGCCCGCTCGGCGACACGATCCGCGACACCCTGGCCTGGTCGCAGACCCGCCCCGAGGACCATCGCTGGCGCGCCGGCATGGCCACGCAGCGTGAGGCCGACATCCTGGCCGCCTGGCACGAGGCGCAGGGTCAATGAGCGAGCCCACCGCCACCCGCGCCGGGCGCAACGTGCTGGGGGAGCCGCTCCAGCCCTGCAGCACCGATCCGCTGACCGGCTTCTACCGCGACGGCTGCTGCCGGACCGGCCCGGAGGATGTCGGGCTGCACACCGTCTGCGCAGTCATGACCGAGGACTTCCTCGCTTTCTCGAAGGCGCGCGGCAACGACCTCAGCACGCCGCGGCCGCAGTGGAACTTCCCCGGCCTGCAGGCGGGGGATCAGTGGTGCCTGTGCGCGCTGCGCTGGGTCGAGGCGCTGCAGGCCGGTTGCGCCCCGCGGATCGTGCTGGCGGCCACGCACTTCTCCATGCTCGAGCACGCCGAGCTGGATGTGCTGAAGGCACACGCGATCGATTGATAAGTAGGGATAATAGAAGTGATAAAAAGAATCACTTTTACAAATGGTCGATCTTGACCGATCTTGTCTCCACACGAGCAACCCACAGGAGAAACACCATGCTCACCGTTGGAGACACCTTCCCGAACTACGAACTCACCGGCGTCGTCTCGCGCGACGTCAACACCGCCTTCCAGACCTTCACGCCGGAGACGAACGCCGGCAAGTGGCGCGTCTTCTTCTTCTGGCCGAAGGACTTCACCTTCGTCTGCCCGACCGAACTGAAGGCCTTCGGTGATCTGGCCGAGGACTTCGCCGATCGCGACGCCGTCCTGCTGGGCGGCAGCACCGACAGCGAGTTCGTGCACCTGGCCTGGCGCAACGATCACGAGGATCTGAAGGAGCTGCCGTACCCGATGCTCGCCGACATCAAGCGCGAGCTCTCGGCGGAGCTGGGCATCCTCGACAAGAACGAGGGCGTCTGCCTGCGCGCGACCTTCATCGTCGACCCGCAGGGCATCATCCGCTTCGCTTCGGTCAACGACCTGAACGTCGGCCGCAACCCGCAGGAAGTGCTGCGTGTCCTCGACGCGCTGCAGACCGATGAACTCTGCCCGTGCAACTGGCAGCAGGGCGAGGAAGTCCTGCAGGTCGGCTAGGAGGCAAGACCATGAAGACGCTCGAACTGAAGAGTCAGATTCCGGCCTGGGCGCGCGACCTGCGCGTCAACCTGGGGAATGTTCTGCAGTCAGAGCATCTGACGGAGCAGCAGCTCTGGGGCACCGCGCTGGCGGTCGCGACCGCCACGCGCCACCCCGAGCTGCTCGCCGCCGTCGATGCCGACGCCCGCGAACATCTCAGTGAAGAGGCGTACGCCGATGCGCTGACGGCCGCTTCGCTGATGGCGATGAACAACATCTACTACCGCTTCGTGCACCTGGTGCCGGAGCAGGCCTACGGCAAGATGCCGGCGCGGCTGCGGATGCAGGGGATCGCGCAGCACAGCGTGCCGAAGGCCGACTTTGAACTCTGGAGCCTCGCCGTTTCGGCAGTGAATGGCTGCGGCATGTGCCTGGGATCTCACGAACGGACGCTGGTGAAGGAGGGGATCACCCGCGAAGCCGTCCAGGACGCCGTCCGCCTGGCTTCGGTGCTGCACGCGGCCGCGGTGACGCTGGAAACCGCCGCGGTGACGCAAGTCACGACCACGAGCTAGTTTGGAGAGGGTTATTTGCGGGAGGGGGAGCGCTGCTTCCTCTCCCGTTTTCTGTCAGCTAGGGTGGGGTTCTCTCCTAGAACTGTTGTGCTCTGGCTCTCCCCCCTCCTTGGTATCGCGGTCGGACTGATCCTGGTCCGGCAGCTGGTGCGCTGGAGCGGCATGGATGAGCGCCCGCCCGCCACGGCGGCTCCCGCACGCAGGCCCATCCCCAGCCTGAACGAGCTGCTGCGGATCACCAAACATGAGGATGCGCCCCACTACTTTGTGGATGCGATCGACATCCTGGATTGCCCCGCGGGGGAGCTGGTCTATCGCGAGAGGGTCGGCTTCTTTGAGCGCGTCTTCTCGCTGGTCAGCATGCTCTGGGCCTTTGGGCAGGTGGCGCGCCTTCACGGGCGGGTCCGTGGACAGTGTCCGCTCTGTTCGGAGTTTGGGCTGAGCTGGACCGTGGCCCTGGACCGGTCGCGGCGGCGCTTCGAGTGCGAGACCTGTCAGAGCTCGGGGGGCAACTTCGAGTTTCTGATGCTGTCGGTGCCGCGCTGGAGGCCTTTCCGCGGCCCGGGGCAGCGTCCGGTGCGGCGCGCGCTCTACGTGACTCAGTCCCAGGCCTGTTTTGAAGAAGCGTGCAAGCTCTGCTCGCCCCACTTGGGGCCAGGTGACGAGAGTTGCGGCGGACTCGCGCCGGTGCGACCGAGCGGGCCTTGGACGCCGCCCTCGCTCCAGCCTGATCAGGTGGCGGTCTGCCTGGAGCTGCCGCGGGAGAATCAGCGCAGGCGCACGCGAAGCGGTCCTTCGGCCGTCGACGGATCGACGACGCGGCCTCCCTGCGTGATCACGACTCGGCCCTGAGCCATCAGCCGGCGGGCCGCCGACCGGGCGGCCTCCATCCAACCCCGCCAGGATTCCGGATCGACGCGCCATGCGGCCGCGCGGCCAGCAGCTCAAGGATGGCCGCCTCCAGCTGCTGATCCACCGGCCGCAAGCGCTGGCGGCGGCAGCGCGCCGAGCAGGAGCGGATCTGGTCCAGGGTCTCGCGCCACATGCGGCGCGGCTCGATGGCTCTGCCGCAGACCTGGCAGGTCTTGGCCGTGGCTTCGTGCATGCCTGGATTGAGGGCGGTTTCGCGCGGAGGCAAGCCGAGCTCCGCGGCGCGGGCTTGAGTCGGCCCCGAATTCGTCTCATACGGAGAACCCCATGCAAGCCGCGACTGTCGTCTGGCTGAAGCGGGACCTCCGGCTGCACGATCACCGGCCCTTGTTCCAGGCCGCCCAGGAAGGCCCGGTCCACCTGCTCTACGTCTTCGAGCCTTCGCTTTGGAGCACGGAAGAGTACGCGTGGCGCCAGCTCGCCTTCGTGCATGCTTCGCTGGAGGCCCTGCAGAACGAGCTGCGCCCCCTCGGCGTGCAGGTCGATGTGGTCGTGGGCGAGGTGGTCGAAGCGCTGGCGCAGCTGCACGCCTATCACGGCGGCTTTCCGCGACTGCGTTCGCATCAGGAGACGGGGAACGACCGCACCTACGCGCGCGACCTGGTGGTCGCCGCCTGGTGCCGGGCCCAGGGCGTGGAGTGGATCGAGGACGCGCAGGACGGCGTGATCCGCCGCCTGGGCAGCCGGGATGGCTGGGCCGCGCGCTGGCAGCAGCGGATGAACGCGCCGCTGACCGACGCGCCGCCGCGCATCGTCGATGCCGGCTGGGGCGCGCGGCGGCTGCCGCCGTTGGCGCAGCTGGCCGAGTGCCTGGGCGTACCCTACCGGCCGGTGCCGGAACGCCCCGCGGGCGAGGCCGCCGCGCAGGCCGAGCTGGACAGCTTCCTGCGTCGCCGCGGCGAGCACTACTCGAAGGAGATGTCGAGCCCGCGCACCGCGCCGGAGGCCTGCTCGCGGTTGAGCAAGCACCTGGCCTGGGGCACGATCTCGATGCGTCAGGTGCACCAGCGCACCCGCGATCGGATCGAGGATCTGCGCTGGCAGCGCAAGCACGGCGAGTCGACCGGCGGCTGGGGCCGCTCGCTGCGGTCCTTCCACTCGCGGCTGCACTGGCGCTGCCACTTCATGCAGAAGCTCGAGGACGAACCCGAGCTTGAGTTCCACGCGCTGTCCCACGCGCTGGAGGACGTCGGGCGCGAACTGGATCCGCTCCGCTTCGAGGCCTGGAAGCGCGGCGAGACCGGGGTGCCGATGGTCGACGCCTGCATGCGCATGCTGCGTGAGACCGGCTGGATCAACTTCCGGATGCGCGCCATGCTGGTCTCCTTCGCGTCCTATCAGCTGTGGCTGCCGTGGCAGGAGGCCGGTCGCTTTCTGGCCGCGCAGTTCACCGACTTCGAGCCGGGGATCCACTGGGCGCAGATGCAAATGCAGTCGGGGGTGACCGGCATCAACGCGCTGCGGATCTACTCGCCGGTCAAGCAGGCGGCGGATCAGGACCCGGACGGCGAGTTTCTGGCGCGGTGGCTGCCGGAGCTGGAGCGGGTGCCGGCCGAGCACCGGGCGGCGCCCTGGGAGATGCCGCCGCTGATCGCCGCGGCGCAGGGCTTCGAGCTGGGGCGGGACTATCCCGCGCCGGTGGTCGATCCGAAAGAGAGCTACCACGAAGCCAATCGACGGATGCGCGCGGCGCGCGCGACCGAGTTTGCCCGCGCGGAGGCGCAGCGGGTGGTCGAGCAGCACGGCTCGCGCAAGGGGCGCGCCCGTGAGGAGCAGCTCACTGTCTTCCAGAAGGAGCGCTGGCGCTAGGCTGATCGGAATGAAACGCGGTCTGCTGATTCTGATGGGGCTGGCGCTGCTCGCAGGCGGCGGAGCGCTGTCCTGCTCGAGCCCGATTCCCAATCGCAATCCGATGGGGGAGTCCTTCCCGATCGTCGTGGGTGAGTCGCTGGAAGGCGAAGAAGTGCGGCTGCCCGAGGCCGTCGCCGGCGAAGTGGCGGTGCTGCTGGTCGGCTACAAGCAGAACGCCCAGTTCGACATCGACCGCTGGCTGCTAGGGCTGCTGCAGGCCGGCGTCGACGCGCGGCTCTACGAGCTGCCGACGATCCCGGGGCTGGTGCCCACGGTGATCTCCGGCTGGATCGACGACGGCATGCGCTTGGGGATCCCGAAGGAGGACTGGGGCGCGGTCGTCACCTTCTACGGCGACGCGGCGCGACCGATCGCGGAGCTGACCGGCACCGAGCGTGGCCGCAACACGCGAGTCCTGGTGCTCGACCAGAAGGGCCAGGTCGTCTGGTTCGCCGACGCCGGCTACAGCGCCCGCCTCGCGCTCGAGCTGAACGCGGTGGTGGCGCGCCTGAACGCGGCGGGCGAAGCGGGCTCCTAACGCGTGGCGTCGTAGATCGCCTGCACTTCGGCGGCGCTCAGCGCCGAACGATAGACCCGGATGTCATCCAACCAGCCGTCCAAGACGCGGCCGCCGGCCGGGTCGCGGCCGATCATCCAGGTGTCGTTCCATTCCTCGGGCGCGTGCGCGACCGGGTTGGTGGCCGAGCTGATCGCGCCGTTGCGGCCGCGGTAGATCGTCGCCTGGTGCGGCTCGACGACCAGCGCGACGAAGACCCACTCGTCGTTCGGCAGCTTGATCCCGCTCGACCAGTTGAAGGTCGCGGCGTCGCCGTTCCAGGTGTAGCGCAGGTCGTGCGCATCGCCCAGGTGCAGGCCGGCCACGGTGCCGCCCGCGCGGGAATAGACCAGCCCGGTGAAGTCGGCCTGCGCGCCGCTGCGGCGGGCCCAGCCGGTGATCGTCATGCGGTCCTGGTAGAGATCCAGCGCCGGGATCTCGATCTGGTCGTTGTTGCCGTCGAAGCGGATCGAGCTGCCGGTCTTCGCGGTGGCGCCGGGCTGACCCAGCTGCGCGCCGTTGCGGGCGCGGCCGTCGAGGCCATCGCCGATGTCGTGGATGACGTCACCGAAGGTCTCGTCCAGCGGGTAGTGGTGCGCCGGCGGGACCTCAAACTGCCAGACCCGCCCGGTCTCGACGTCCGGGAACAGCGAATCGACCCGCCAGTAGTAGCGAGTGTTCGGCTGCAGCGGCGGCAGCGGGAAGTCGGCGCCGCCGGTCTGACCCAGGTACTCGGCGTCGTTCGGATCGGCGAGCGCGACCGTCCAGTAATCGGTGCCCAGGTAGACGGCGTGACCGACCGCGTTGGGATCGGGCGTCCAGGCGAGCTGGGCCATCGTCGCCGAGCCGGCGGCGCCGTCGGCGGGCACCGGCGCTTCGGGGCGGCCGCCCGACTGCGCCAGGCGTTCGAGCTGCGGCTTGCTCAGGGCTTCGTGGAAGACGCGCACGTCGTCGATCGCGCCCTGGAAGAAGCGGTCGTTCGGGTAGTCCGGGTCGTGGCCGAGGTGCAGCTCGGTGAACCAGGACTGCAGCGGGTGGGATTCGCTGCGGCTCGCCTCGAGCAGGCCGTTGCTGTTGCCGAGGTACATCCGCACCTGCTCGGGCTCGACCACCAGCGCGGCGAACACCCACTGCCCGGTCGGCAGCTCGAGGCCGGTATCCCAGGTGCGCGAACTCAGGCTGTCCTCCCAGGTGTAGCGCAGCTCTCCGTGGGTGCCGAGGTTGATGCCGCTCTCGACGCCCGGGCCGCGGGCCATCAGCAGGCCGGGGAAGAAGCTGGCGTTGCCTTCGCGCTTCAGCCACATCGTCATCGTCAGATGGCGCGCGCTGATGTTGAAGGCCGGGATGGTGACGTAGTCGTCGACGCCATCGAAGGCGAGCGCGCTGCCGTCATAGCCGGTGGTCCAGCTGGCGCCCTGGATCGTGGCCTGGCTCGCGGGGTTGAGGCGATCGGCGGTGGTGGTGCCGCTGCCTTCATCGAGCGGCCAGCCCTGGACCTGGCGGGTCGGCTGGATGAGCACCGCCACGTCGCCGCCCGCGGCCAGGCCGTCCTTGCTGGCGCCTAGGTAAGAGAAGCTGTCCAGCCCGACAATCGGCGCGCTGCCGACGTCGTAGATCACGCGGTCGCGCCCGTCCGGCTGCGGACCCTGCACGATGTTCAGCGGCACGCCGCGCGCGCTCTGCGCGTCGAGCTGGGTGAGCTGAATCGGATCGCAGTTGCCGTCTTCGTCGTTGGCCAGCGGGTCGATCCAAACCGGGCCCTCCAGTAGCTCGCTGGCCAGGAAGGTCGCCTGGTCGGCGAGCGAGGTGTACGGCGGCACCGGGCTGCGGTACGGCACCTGATCCAGGCACCAGCGGCTGTCGCGGAAGCTGTCGATGATCGCGCGCGTGTTCGGCGCGATGTACAGGCAGGCGCCGCACATATTGTTGCACGGGCTGCCGTCGTGGCAGTGGCCGCTGCCCCAGTTGTGGCCGGTCTCGTGGCTGACGATGCCGGCGCTGTCCAGGCTCCAGGCGTAAGCCAGGTTCGTGCACACCGTGCCGACCCAGGCCAGGCCGCCGTACTGGATGTTGTTCTTGGCGGTCATCAGATGGGCCAGGTCGCGATCGACGTGACCCATGTTGGCGTTCCACTCGGCGCCGAAGATGTTCAGCAGATCGCCGCCGTCGACCGGGAAGTAGAACTGCGTGGTCCGCACGACGATGTGCGAGATCGGCATCGTGATGCGCACATCGCGCGCATAGTGATAGTCGACCTCGTTCATGTGCGCCTCGACCCGCGCGATCGTGTTGGGCACGCTGCTGCCGCGGTTGACGTAGTACTGGAAGTCGCAGTCGAAGGCGATCTTGCCGCGGCTGACGCAGTCGGGCTGGACGGGCGGGGTCATGCCGCCGGGCGGGGGCGGGGTGTTCTGGTTGTTCTGCTGGCCGAGCAGCTCTTCGCCTTCGAACTCCGGCTCGATCGCTTCGCAGTGCAGGTCGACCGCGTCCAGGTTCTGCGCGGGGCCGAGCAGATAGGTGGAGGCTGGCGCGGCCGGGTCGAGCTCGCGCGCGCCCATCAGGCGCAGCGGCTCGCCGTGCGTCGGCAGGATCAGCGCGCGCAGGCCTACGTCGGTGATGCCGGCCAGGACGGTGAGGTCCGGCATGCCGGCGGCGGTGCCGCGGTAGGTCAGCGGCGCGGCGAGTTCGGTGGCGGGGGCGTAGCCGGCCTCGCTCCAGGTCTGCGCGGCGAAGTCGGTCGTGCGGAGCGAGTGCTGGACCAGCTGGAGGGTCGTCGGGTAGCCGTCGATCGTCAGCGGGACGCGCAGCTGGGCCGGGGCATTGTGGGGGACTTCGCCGGCGGCGAGGGCCTGTTCGATGGCTTCCGGGAGCCGCAGCTCGAGGACCTCGAAGCTCTCAGTGCCCCAGCGCTCGATGGCGGCGCTGCGCCAGGCGTCTTGGGCGGTGGAGCCGGCGCTCGGCGCGCAGCCCGGCGCGGCCAGGGCGGCGGCGAGTAGCAGGAGGCGGGGGAGGGCCGTCAGTCGAGGGGAGGCTGGAGGGAACGACATGCCGAAACCAAGTTACCGCACGATGCAAACTCCTGCGGCCCCTGCGGCGGCGCTGGCAGCCCACGCCGGGGAGAGTTGGCCACAATCCGAACTCTTAGTTAGCCTTTCGGAATGGCCCCCTCTCCCCTTATTCCCGCCCTCGGTGCGGCCCTGCTGCTCGTCGCCGCACCGCTCTCCGCGCAGACCGTCGATGGTCGCGCCAACATCTACGGCAGCGGCCACGCCGCGCCCGAGGACCCGGGCGGTGGCGGCCCTGGCCTGCTCCCGGTTGAAGTCGCCGTTCCCGAAGACGCCGGCTGGTTCACGGTCGGCGGGGTGACGGGCCAGGTCGGCTGCTGCGGGCCGAACGGTGCGATGAATGGCGCCGACGGTGGCTCTCTGTACAACACCGGCGTGCAGGCCTGGGATGGCATCGCTTCGATCGGCGGCACGGGCCGGCAGATGTTCCTGGTCGGTGTCTTCGTCGGTCCGGACGAGCCGGCGGACCCGGCACCTACCGGACTCAGCTTCAGCAACTACGACTTCGCCGAGCTGAGCCCGGCGCTGCGCCAGCCCTTCTTCATCGGTGACGGTCAGGCTGCCGGCGCGCAGCAGATCTTCCACGTGCCGCCCGGCGCGACGCGGCTCTTCCTGGGCTTCGCCGACAGCTTCAGCTTCAACGGCCTGCCCGGCTACTACGACGACAACGTCGGCTCCCTGACCGTGAGCGGCCTCGCGTTCGCGACCCGCCCGTATCGCGTCGACGTGTCGACTCTGGTGGCCGGCCAGCAAGGGACGGCGACGGTGACCGGCGGCACGCCTTCGGCGTTGCAGGCCGTGACCTACAGCCTGGTTGGGATCGGCAGCACCTCCGTGCCCGCGCTGGGCGTGGACCTCGCGCTGGAGGCCCCGCGTCTTGCCTTCAAGGGCGCTGCCGATGGCAGCGGGGCGCGTTCATGGAACTTCCAGGTCCCGGCCTCGGCCGTCGGCCGCACCCTGTACATCCAGGCCGCCGAAGCCGGCGCGACCACCAACGTGGTCATCCGCCAGATCCAGTAGGTGGCGCGTGCGCGCGCAGCAGCGGGCTGTCCCAACGGGATGGTCCGCTGCTTGCCGTTTCGGGCGCGCCGCCGCGCGGGATGGGATGCCCGAAGCCGGGCTCCCCGAGGCAAACTCCCGCGCTTCCGCCTCCCCTGCGCCCGCGCCCCGGCTGCTATCATTTCCCTCCGCCAACGGCGTCCGAGCGGGCGTAACTCAGTTGGTAGAGTGTCAGCTTCCCAAGCTGAATGTCGCCGGTTCGAGTCCGGTCGCCCGCTCCATCCGCTGCCCGATTGGCGGCGAAGCCGCCATCGGCAGCGTCCGTCGCGGCCGCCCACTCGCCGCAATCGGTGGCCGCGCCTGCGGCGCGGCGCGCTGCGCTCACCGCTCGCGTCGAGTCCGGTCGCCGGGAGGCTGGTCACTCCTGTCCTGTGACATGGCAAAACCGTGATGGCGCGTCCGCGTCTCAGTGGGCCGAGCCGTTGCGCGGATCATTTGGCTTGCGCGATGGAGAATGGGTATCGACCGCAAGTCATGCTCGATCGGACCCGCGCGATATGAAAGTGCGAATCGCCAACGCGAGCACGTTGAGCGCTCGTTCGATGCTGATGTTTGAAGTATGAATCGATGACTTTGCGATGAACTTTATAGGTGGAGCGATGGAAAGTCTGACTCTTTGATCTTGAGCGCATCGTCATCTTGAGTGGCAGTTCATCGCAGTGAACATCACAGAGGTGCACAGTGGTCTATACGTGCAAATGGCTTGCATGAGATGTCGTCGAGAGATGCTGCCTCGACGATTTATTGAATCGCCATGGCCGTGTTCGCTAGATTGATCGTGTCGGACGAGATCTGTATTTGTCCGGCAGTTTCGCTTCTTCCGATCCTTCGAGTCTTTCATGCCACGAGTCATTTCTCGTCACGGCATTGCCGTGAAGTTGTTCGTCTTGCTCATACTGCTGGCCCCAGTATTCGCGCTCGCGGTCGATGTGGGCTCATTTGCGACGACCTACATCCCTGATACCAATAGCAGTCAGCCCGATGAACTGACAGACCCGGGATCTGCACTGAGCGACCGGTCGCCAAATTGCGACGACGAAGCTGAAGGAGTAAGTACATCGCACCCTGCGTCAGAGAGTGCGGAAGAGACGGACCCGTGTCCAAAGCCAGACGCTAGCTATGGCGAGGGAGCAGCTACAGGCACTGTTGCGGTCGTTGGAGATGACCCCTGTGATGATGACGAGGAGCCGGCGGACGGCGATTCAGATGATGGAGATGACGGAGGTGGACCCTCGCCAAGCGGAGGCGGTCCGATGGGGCCAATGGCTTCTGGGGGCATTCCACCAGTTCATGACCTGTGGAAGGAGCCAGTCTCGCCTTCGACAGCGATCTCGGACGCAGTTGTTCGTCCGCGCACACTCGACTCGCCCTCGGTGAAGGCCGCGACTGGCGAGGTCGTGTGGAAAGAGGTCGATCTTCGACTCCCATCGATCGGGCCGGACTTCGTACTGAGCCGATCCTTCTATTCCGCAATGAAGACCTTCAATGGCGACTTTGGAGCGGGGTGGGAGAACTCCCTCAAGAGGCACATTGAGGTTCGCGGCTGGGATCTGTCCGAGCCGGAAGTCATCGTGGTTGCTCGCGGCGCGAGCCACACCAAGGTCTATAACCAGCCCTTCATCGCGAACTCGAGGACTTGGTTCAAGGACGACTCGGGCAAAGTCTTCTATGAGTACATTGAAGGCACCGGCCAGGCGAATGACGAGTTCATTGAGTACCTGACGTCAGGCAACAAGCGTGTCTATGAGCGGCTCGAGGCGTCCGAGGACATCTTCTATCTCAAGACAGTCGAGGACCAGTTCGACAACGTTTTGGAGTACTACTACATCGATGCGGACGACACCAGTCTGAACGGTGTCGCATTTGCAACGGAATGGGTGCTCGATTTTGTCGTTGATGCGGAAGGCCGCCACATCGAGGTGGACTGGCGCACCGATGCCGCACTTGTGAGCAAGGTTGCCGTGTGGGATTCGACTCAGACGAGTGAGCTCATGTCGGTCTCATACGATTATGCGTTCCCGTCGACAGGGAAGGCCGACCTGGTCGAGGTTGAAGGCGTCGAAACCTGGAAAGAGCACCCGACCAGCGGAAACGGCCATTGGGACCCCATTCTTCGGGAGTACGAGTACATCAATCGGGTAGATGGGACGCTGCTGAAGAAGGTCAAGGACTCTGATGATTCTCCTCTCGTCGAGTTCACCTATCAGTCGAACTCGTTCAAAGCAAACACGGTCATCCGAGGTGGGGACACTCAGCTCGGAGTTGGGACGTATACCTATGGGTCGACCGATACCTTCGGGACCTTCAATGAGTACCTGAGCGCTGAAGGTCAGCGCCGTCGGTTCTATGTCGACGCGAGTAATCGCGTTTCCCGCCTTCGTGAGGTAGTGGCTGTCGACGGTCAGGGTGTGCCGACTGATTGGCGTGACACGATCTACGAGTACGACAGTAGTTGTGGATGCGGGCGCGTTTCCAAGATCACATTCCCAGACGGGATGGTCCAAGAGTTCTATTACACGAACGAAGGGCGAATCGAATCGGTCTGGACGGGTGACGCAGCAGAGGCGAACTGGCGAGTCGAACGATTTGAGTGGACGGTCTTCGACCCTCCAACCAGCAAGTACTTCCTGCGCATGACCGCCCGCGATGCGGTTCGCAACGCTGATGATCAGGAGCTTCCAGGTGACGAGTGTTCTGACCCGGCGTGCGGGGGCAATGATCCGGCGTCCGGTCATATCCGAGTCAACTTCACTTGGAATACGAGTAATGGACGACTTGAGTCGGTCAACTACGGCGACATTCAGGTCGAGGCAGGTCCTCCAGTCTACGAATCGCGCGAAGAGCACTTCACATGGCACACGAACGGTGTCATGGAGACCCGCGAAGAGCGTCTCGACGGAGTTGCGGTTGCAAAGAAGACGTGGACGCTTGGCACGGGAGGTCAGGCATACCGTGTCGTCACGGTGAAGTACGACGATCTCCTCAATGCGGAGAGCTGGACGACTTCAATCAGTTACGACTCACTCGGTCGGAAGTCCGAAGTCACGCACCCGGACAACTCGAAGACGAAGTACGAGTGGGACGACCGCGGATTCCCCATCTTCATCCACCAGAACTACTCCGGGACCAGTGGCGAGCGGACCTTCGAGTACTGGTACAACGATCGCGGACTCCCGCATAAGTCCTTTGTTCACGACACCGCGGGAACCAAGCCGTCGGAGGCGATTGAGTACTTCTATGACGCTGCGAGCCAGATCACTCGTGTCGACACGACTGGCCTGAATGGAGCATTCGAGAAGGACCGCGAGCTGTTCTACGACAAGGACGGCTACATCACAGAGATCCACGAGTGGAACGGCCAGGACGAGGACCTAGGTGCTTTCGTCTACAAGTACGAATACGACCTGGCGACTACGGGTGCGCTCCACCTTCTTGCGAAGGTCACACGAAACTGGGACCCACAAACAGGTGGCGGGTACGGCAAGACGGAGACCGTCTGGGAGGCCGGCGACGGAACGGGAACAGTTCTTGACGCCTACGACGACCGTGGGCGTCTGCTCGCATGGCGAGACTCAATCGGGCTGAAGAACTACCAGACCTTCGACGCATTTGGCCGGCTCCGCCGGAAATACAAAGAGGCGGAAGCTACGAAGTACACGGCGGCCGAGTACAAGTACAACTCGCGCGGATACGTGCGCGAAATCGAAGTCGGTGGAATCGAAGGAACGCCAGCATCGCCAACGCGTGTCTGGTGGGATCAGCACCGGAAGTTCAAAGTCAATAACGAAGGCGATCTTCTGTACGCAGAGGTCTACGAAGGTCAAGGGGGAGCTCAGGCCCTCGTCCCAAGCCGCCGGCAAGAATTTGATATCGATGGCTGGGGTCGAGTCTTGTCCCACAGCGTGTACCACGGCAAGCGCGATGCCACCGCGTCCATGGTGCAGATTGCTGTCAGCGAATACGACTACGACGCATTAGGGCGTGTCACGCAGCGCCGTTGGCTTGAAGACGTGGCTCAGTCCACAAATGTCGACACGGTTGATGTCACGTACAACGATGTCCTCCGCCAGGTTGAGACGGTTCGCACAGTCACAGGTTCTAATGGCTTCAGCGAGAAGTGGGTGACGAAGTACGACGCGCTGGGGCGCCCCTATGAGGACATCCAGCATGAGTGGAACGCGTCGACCAGTACATTTGGCGCGACACGTACGTGGAAAACCAGTTGGGACTTCCTGGACCGAGCCTGGGCTTCGGAAGACCCCTTGGGCGTCCGATTCGAGCAAGAGTTTGACGGGCGTGGGCGTGTCGATTGGGAGAAACGCGTGGCCGCTGGTGGGGGCGCAAGCCATACCACCGACTACCAGTACCACACCACAAACGGCACGCTCTGGAAGGTCGTCGATGCGGAAGGGGCAGTCACCCAGTTCGATACCGATCCGCTCGACTTTAATCGTCTGTTGAAAACTACGTACGCGGACGGTCGATTCGAGGAAATCGACTCACGTGATTCCTACGGACGCATCACGGGTCTTTCCGATAGCCGCACTGATCTTGCGCGGACGCTGACGTATTCGTACGGGCGTCTCATTTCCGACGTGGCGACCTGGGGCAGCAACAACAACATTGTTGGTCCGGCTAAACTGACCTGGGAGTACGACATTGAAGACCGTGAGGTCACGAGCAAGGTCTACACTGAAAGTGGGGGAGCCTACACCCAGGTCTGGGAGACCAATCGTGATTTCAACTGGATCGGCGAGCTTGTGTCGGAGACGCAAGGCGCCGGAGGTGACGCGATGACCTGGGGCTTTGAGTCCGGGTATTCCGGCGAACTCAGGCGAGTCGACTATCCGACGGGCTTGGGTTTGACCAAGGGGGTGTTCCAGTACGCCGATGACGGCCGACCAGAATCTGCCCAGTACCACGATTCGGCTCTCGTTGCGGATTACCAATTCGCTTATCACGGCGGTCGTCTCGCGACGCGAACTGACCTCGAGTCGGACATTCGACTCGAAACTGGACACGACGGATGGGGCCACCTCACCAAGGTTGAATGGGCTCATGACGATGGCTCCACCTGGGATCTGCTTGATGGCCAAGAGAGGGCATTTGATACCGCGAGCCGTGTGATCGCACGGAAGCGCTCCATCGACACCAATGGCGAGGTCTTCGAGCACGATGCTTTTGGGCGTCTGGAGGACTGGTACCAAGGTGTCCCGAATGCGCTCGCTCATACGCCGGGGTCTGCGCCAAGCACTTGGGGGACGCTCGAGAGCTACGACCTGAATAAGGTCTATGCTCGAACTCAGGTCACCAAGCAAGTGAGCGGTCAATCTGCGACCACGGAGACCTATGGGTCGACCGGCGGCGCGCATTTCTACGACACCGTTCCCGATGGCCAAGGTGGCACGAAGGGGCGCTCGGAGTACGAAGGCTACTTGAGTGATGATTCGGATTACCTGTTCCGATACGACGCGTGGGGGCGCCTGGCCGAGGTCGAGCGGAAGTCGGATAACACGATCATCCGTGAGCACCTTTATGACGCGTCAGGCCGTCGCGTCCGCACGACGGATGATTCTGGGCAAGCGACACGCTTCCTCTACTGGGGTGGCCGCCTCGCTGCTCAGTTTGAAGAGGGTGCCAGTCCAGCCAACATCCGGACGTATGGCTACGCCGGGGGAAGTGACTCGGAGACCTTTGTTGTGAACACGGGTGCGGGAAGCGCGAATGGGACTTTTGATCTTGCTCGCGACTTTCAGGGTTCAATTCTTGCGCTTACAGATCGCGCAACGGGAGATGTAGTTGAACGATACCGATACTCGGCCTTCGGCGAGGTCTCGATCGAAGATGCTCAAGGAGGGGCCCTCAGTACGAGCGCGTATGCAAATGACCGCTTCTTCATGGGGCGTCCTCTCGATCTGGAGACTGGCTATTACGACATTCGCGCTCGTTGGTATGACCCTCGGACGGGTAGCTTTACCAGTCCTGATCCAATGGGCGCAGTGGATAGCTGGAATATGTACCAGTATGGGCTCGCAACGCCCGGTACCTGGCTTGATCCACTAGGACTATCAGCAAGTCGCCCCGATCCGCTGCTGGAACTCTTGAGTGAGTGGAAAGGGCTCGATCACCTGGATGGCATTGGACTAGGTGATGCATATGGCTCTGCCGGAAGGCGCGAGAGCCTTGCAAATGAGATTACCGATCTAATGGAAGAGAAGGGGGTGGGGCTTGACGGTCAACCGAGTGCGCCGGACGGCCTCCTTATCGGTGCGTTGATTGTAATCGCGGCGCCCGACCCTTCGGATGCAACCCCCCCGGGGTGGGTTGTTTCTGGCTTGGCGGGTATTTGTCTTTTGCTATTCAGCGTGGACGATCCGCCGAGCTATTCAATCCCCCCAACACTTCTTGATTATCTAAACGATCAGGAAGCTGGGGGAGAGGGGTCTGGAGCTGGAGAAGAGGCCGGTGCTGGCGAGGTTGCTCCGCCGATCCCAGAGGGAATAACTGGCTACACGCCCCATGCAGAGGAGCGCATTGGCGGAAGTCGAGGTGATGGCGGAGTTAGTAAGGAAGCGATCGAAGACGCCGTAAAGAACCCAACCGGTGAGGTTACAGCTGAGAAGGACGAGAAGGGCCGGTGGAGCTATAAGTTTCCGGGCAAGGATGCGACCGTGGTGCTCAACCCTGATGGAGTCGTAGTGACCGCTTGGCCAAATTCCTCTGCTGGACGAGGTGGCAATTAGAGATCGAGTTGCGAGGGGATGAACAATGTCGGATAGCGTAATGAGAGTTAGATTACAAAGTGACCAGGTTTCCCTATTGATGGACCTGGCTGATTCGCGGCTTGCGGCATTCGCTATCCGTTTTATGTCGGATAACGAAGTGGAGATCCAGCGAGCTCAGGCGAATCAGATTCGTGAGGAACTGGGTGCGGAGCTCATGCGTCGAGGATTCGGCGACAACTATGAGTTATCGGCTGAGGGGAAGCTGATTGAGAGCGTGATTGATGCGCTCGAGCCGTTCTAACGAGCGTGAGCCACAGAGACCTAATGTCTCTACAGCTAGAGAGTAGGTTCTCTATTGAGGCTGAATGGCTACTCTCCGCTGAGGTGGTGCGGATTGCGTACAGTCGACAAACTTGGCTTGAGTTGTTCGAGAGACTGACTGCGTGAGTAGCCCGTTTCGGCCTTGCGATTGGAATGGGCAAGCCGTAGCTGGATCTTCGGAAGTTGGGTTCTATCCGCGAACAATGACGAGAATCGATCGTTACGGCGTCGAATCGCTCCCTCCTGCCTGCGAATGCTCTGGCTTGCGGGTAGCCTCGTTTCGTGCTAAGTTTTTGCCATCAAGGGCCTTCGGGCCGCTAACAGCCTTGCGCGCAGCCTGCTTCCCAAGCTGAATGTCGCCGGTTCGAGTCCGGTCGCCCGCCCCACCTCTCTGGGATCGGTTTCGTTCGCCCCAATGACATCACTTATCAAGAGTCAGGGACCCCGATTCGAGATCAAGCCAGGTGTTGGGCTATCAACCCTGCGACTTGGATCCTCGCTCGGTGAGGTCGAAGAGTGGGTCGAGAACCAAGAGGACGACTTCATCCGAGACGAGGAAGACGGAGGAATCATGTTTGGCTCGAAGGACCTGCGCCTTGGAGTTGAACTCGATGATTCTGCGGAAGGAGGCCGGGGGCTGTGCTTGGCATATGTGGATGCTCTCTCAAGCTCGGCCGTCCTTATGGGTCGTCCGTGGTTTGGTTTGGGAGAACTAGAGCTTCGGAGGGCGCTCGGAGATCCGAGTGAGAGTTCTCGAGAGCACGGAACTGGGTTCGCGCATCTGTACTACTCTGCTGGTCAGTTAGAGACCTGCTGGTTCTACCTGTCTGACAATCGGGTCATCGAGTTCAGTGTGGGGCCGCGATACTCGTCAGACGGTCGATCCGCAATCTGGCCATGACATCTCGAGTCTGGTCCACTCGGCGAGTATGGAGACGTTTGAGGCGCTTGGTGGGAGAGGCTACGGAATAGGGGCTAGATGCGAGATCCAGGTGTTTGAACAGTTTGCTGATGAGGTCAGCAAGTAGATTGATGATGTCAGAGTCTCAAGTTGAGGGTCTTTGAGTTGTGCTCCGTGAGACCAAGAGACCAATTATTGACGGGAGAGTTTCAGGTAAAACCAAGAGAAGGATCCACGGGAACGATGGGATCGAGATCAAGTCTTGAGCGCGAAGTCCTTCACTGGGGACTTGTCGATTGGGTCATGGCATGCGATGTCGAGGGCGCGGCTCGAGCGGTAGGAGGGGCGGTGGACATGGAAGGTGCCAGAGATATGTCCGTCTCAGTGATTCGCAAGCTGCTTGTGGAAGGCTTGGTCGAGGCTGGATGGATCGTAGAGGGAGAGTTCAAGCGATGGAGCGGGACCCCAGCCGAGGCAGCCGATCAGATCGAACAGTCATGGAGAGATCTGAATGGGCGGTCCGTTCTGTTTGGGGAAGTCTGTTGGCTGAATCTCACCGATCTTGGAGAATCTGCGGCAAACGACCTGTAACCAGGGGTTCTCGGTATTGGGCGTGGTGGGAGTCTGAATTTGATGTCACGCCCGCGCATTCCGCGCGTTCGGACCGGTCCAAATGCAGCGCTGGTCCTGGCGTTCGCCTGAAGAATCTGTTGATCCTCATCGTGGTGTTGCACCGAAGCAAGTTCCTCCACTTGGCGCTCGCGTCTTTCCTCGCCACCGTCGCGTGCGCGCAGCAACCGGCCGAGCTCGGCCGCGTCGTGGAGTCGCTTGACTCCTGGGTCTGGACGCTCCACCTGCACGACGATGGCGCGGTCTGGATGACCACCGATGACGCCGGCCTCTATCGCTGGAAAGGGGGTGAGCTTCGGAAGTTTGGCGCGGAGGATGGTCTCGCCGCCGAGGGTGTGCGCGACCTGCGGAGCGCGCCCGACGGAAGCCTGCTGATCTCGTCGCTGACTTCCATCTACCGCTTTGATGGCCAGAAGTTTGAGCAGCTGCCCGCGCCGGAAACGAAGCCGCTTCCGCTAGGCGAGCTGAGCGCGACGGACCTCTGGTTCACCTACGACTCGGGGCTCAACGGGCCGATGCGCTTCGACGGCAAGAAGCTCTTCCGGCACCCTTTGCCGGTCAGCCCGGACGAGGAGCGTTATCGCGACCAGATTCCGAACTGGAGCTTTTCTCCGTACGGCGCGTACACGGTCTTCCGAGATCGGCAGGGTCACATCTGGATCGGCACCGCGATGCTCGGCGCCGCCCGCTTCGACGGCAAGCAGGTGCAGTGGTTTTATGAGCCGCGTCTGTCCACCACGCCCCGGGGCGGGGAGTCTGGCGTGCGCGGCATCTTCCAGGATCGGAAGGGGGACTACTGGATCAGCAATACCCGGCACCGCTACACCGTTGCCAAGAGCCGGCCGGAAGGCGCCCAGCCGAACGAGCTGATCCTTGATCGCAAGCCAGGTTTCCCCGACGCCGCGACCGACGACGGCGAGAACTTCCACTACTTCCATTCCGTCGTGGAAGACAAGGATGGAGCGCTCTGGTTCGCCTGCGGCAGCGGCGGCGTCGTGCGCTTCCACGACGAGAGGGTGACGCGCTACCTGCTCGGCGAGGGCGAGTACTCACGCGCGATTCTGCTTGATGCCGAGGGCACTGTGTGGGCAGGCACTTACCAAGGGGGTCTCTACACCCTGGTCGGTGATCGCTTCGAGCTGTTCCAGGCATCGAAGGCGACCGTGAGCCGGTGATCGCGCACGGTGCCTCACTCCGAAGGCGACTCGCGGCAAGCTGCAAACGGGGCATTGCTTGTACCATGCGCGTGCAGCCGGAGGGATGGCCAATCACCCATCCGAAGCCTGCAGAAGTCTCTATGGATCGCGAACGCCTCTGCTTCGACGCATCAGTGCTGCGTGCGTTCCAGTTCCTTGAGGACCGTCACGACTTCAGGGTCGTCGAGTGCGGCCCGACTCGGGTCCAGTACAGGCGAGAGCAGTTCGTCGTGAATGTCTATCACGGTCGAATCTTGTACGCGCTGGGAGTTGAAATGTCTCATCCCGAACTCGATGAGGGTCCGGCCTACGAGTTCGCCGACATCCTTGGCTCCATCCCCGGCGCCGGTCGGGGTTGCGCTGTTCCGCCCATGCAGCCGCATACGAGGGAGAAAGTCGCGGCGTGTGTCGAGCGGCTCGCCTTGCAGGTTCGTGAGCACTGCGGCGCGCTTCTCGAAGAAGATCGGGAAGCGTGGAAACGTCTCGCTCAATATCGCACGAACTACTCTGACCCTCGCGCGGACTTCGTGTACGGGAACACGCGGCGTGATGCGGAACAGGCTTGGCAGGAAAAGGACTATGTTCGCGTCATGCGTTTGTACCACCCGATGCGCGAGTTCCTCACCGCCAAGGAGCTGCGCCGGTTCGCATATGCTCGCAAGAAAGCAGGTCTGTTGACCCGGGTTTGGCTAGCGTCCCGGAATCTTTTCCGTTCCTCTTGACCGTCGTTCGAGGCCCTCGCCGAGTGGCCTGCTTCTTCAGACTTGCACCCGAATAGCCACGAGCGCTGTTGGTTAGGTTCGCGGCAGCTCTTGTGGGATATTGGGTTTGGGTCGAGCTCAAGCTGGCCCTGCTCCGTGCATTTACTGGATCGCTACTCCATGCACGTTGCTGTCATAGACAACGCCCTCACCATCTCGGGCGCCTAGCTCAAAGTAGAGCGTGTGTCCGACGGCGTAGGGTGGCGCAGATTGCAGCGTAAAGCTACCAAGACCATTTGCCGCGTTTGTTCCTCGGGCGATAAGCCTTGCCGGGTAGCCAATGTCGAACCGGTGCCCGGAGGCCCAGGCTCCGCCCGTATTCTGCGAAAGTAGAAGCCAGTAGTCTGAGCCGCCACGTGTAGATTGCCACGTGAGTTCAATGGGGTTACGAGCCTGAACAAATGAGGGTCCCGCTAGGTAAATCGAATTCCTCCCTCGGCCATCCCAGCGGTCGCGGATGAAGACATCCTCCGTGCTGTTGGTGTCGCCACGAATGAGATTCTGTGCGAATGAGTCGAACGCGACAAGGCGTCCATCAGGGGAAATCGAGGGGCGATCACTGTGTCCTTTCCCCCTTGTTCCAAAGGAATTCGCGCTCACGCGTTCGGTCACGCCAGTTAGCCGGTCATGCACCAAGGCGTTCCAGTGATACCAGGGATCTTGGGGGACCAGATTACGAGAGCTGGACGAAAATGCGACGAATCGACCATTCCCCGAGATCGAAGGTGCATTGGAGTTGCCAGTTCCTTGTTCGCCCGACGAACTGATGCTTACGCGGTCTGTTGTCTTCGTAAGTCGATCATGAACGAAGATGTCGTACTTACCGTTTGAATCTCCGGGCACTAGATTGCTCGCAAAAGACATAAAGGCGACATAGCGGCCATCGTCCGAGATAGACGGATCGAAACAGAACCCATTGCATTCGGCGCCCGACGAACTGATGCTGACGCGCTCGGTCGTTGCTAAGGAGCGGTCGTGGACAAAGATGTCAAATGCGCTGTTTGAATCAGATGTGGCGAGGTTATCTGCGCCCGAGTGGAATACGACAAAGCGGCCGTCGACAGAAATCGAGACTTGCCCGCTATAGCCATTCCCCTCCGCTCCTGCTGAGGTCACGCTGACGCGTTCCGTTTCAGCGCGAAGTCGGTCGTGGACAAATACGTCCTGCACGCCATTGGTGTCTCCGGGAACAAGGTGACCTTCCCCCGGTTTGATGGACACCGGGTTTACGCTGCTTCCGCAGCAAGGGATTGTTTTTCAAACTCCGCCGGACTC
>PAHY01000002.1 GCA_002705055.1 Planctomycetota bacterium | reverse complement strand
TCGACGAGCTCGAGACCTTCGAGCACCACCGCAAACTGAAGCCGGTCACGATGGCGGTCCTGATCGAGCGCAAGAGCTACTTCATCGTGCATACGCGCGCGGGACAGCTCGCGGCTCGCGGTCGCCGTACGGAAGCTCAGCAGGAGCGTCTCGAGGAGATCCAGAAGGAGGAAGGCAAGCGGCGCTCTGCTTCTCGAGCCTGCGTGCGGGAGTGTTTCGAGGCACTTGGAGGTGTGCTAGCCCCCGATCTCCCGATCCGACTGCAGACGGATAAGAAGCGCACCTATCCCACCGAGTGCAAGCGAGCCAACTTTCCCCGTGCGCTCTATCACCGCACGACCGATAGTCGCAAACGTCGCGACTATCGGAACTTACTCTTCCCGATCAACCACACCCTCGCGATGATGCGGGATGGAATGTCCTGCCTGGTGCGACGCAGCTGGGGTGCCGCCAAGAAGATCAAGGGGCTTCAGCGCCACGCGTGGCTGTGGACGGCGTATCGCAACTATGTCCGCGGCGTGACGGTCAAAACGAGAACGACCCCTGCCCAGTCGGCAGGGGTCTGTGATCAGCGGTGGCAGCTGAAGGAAGTCCTGAGGTGGCGCTGGCCGCTGCAAATGACGCAGCCATGAGCCCACTCAAGGGGGTCAGATTCGCTAGCTCTTCGGCGGCTGGTAGGGCACCTTGCCCTTCGGCATCTTGGCCAGGCGTTCGCAGGCGACGCGGATCTGCGTGTCGATGCCGGCGAAGAGGTCTTCGGGATCGTAAGGCACGATCTCGTGCGGCTCGACGCCGATGCCCTCGATGCCCCGCCCGCCCTGCCAGCGGGCTTTGTTGGAGTAGACCGAGACGTAGAGCGCGAACTTGCCGGACGGCAGCTCGAGCGTCTTCTTCGAGGCCGACATGCCTGCGGTGGGGCTTTCGCCGATCATGTAGGCGCGGCCTTCTTCCTTGAACATCCCGCTGGCCGTCTCGCCGGCGCTGACGACGGTGCCATCGACGATGACGACGACCGGCCCGGCATAGGGCTGCGGCCCGGCCGATTCGATCTTCTTGACGAAGTCGAGGCTGGTGCCCTGCTGGACGAAGCGACCCAGCAGCGCGTCGTGGTCAAACGCGCCGCCGGAGTTGCCGCGGAAGTCGAGGACGATCCCGGGCACGTTGGCGAGTTCGGCCAGCGCCTCGTCGAACTGCTCGGGCAGATCGTCCTTGCAGCGCCGCACGTGGATGTAGCCCCAGCCATCGGCGAGTCGCGTGTAGCGGATGTCCTTCTCGCCCATCAGGTCGGCGGGCCAGACTGCCGGACCGGCCATGCGGTAGCTCGATTCGCCGAAGGTGATGACCCGCTTCTTCTTCTTGCGGTCCGATCCCTTGAACTCGATCTTCAGTCGCTCGCCGCTGGGCCCGGCCAGACCCCAGTGTGTCGCCCAGAAGAAGGCCTGGTGATCGGTCGACCAGGAGATCAACTCGCCGTGCGTCTCGATCTGTTCTTCCAGCCACTTGAGCGGCTTCTCTTCATTCAGCCGAGTGACCTCCGCGCCCGGCTCGATGGCGAGGTCTTCCGCCTGTCCGCGGACGCCTTTGACGTAGATCTTCTTCCCGACCAGGCAGAGTGAAAGGCCGGAGTCGCCCCATTCCTTCGAGCGGTCAAACCACGAACCGTCTTCGGGCCAGACCAGCTCCTGCATCGCTTCGCTGCGTTCGACCCGCGCGTGCCCATCGCGCAGGCTGGCCACCAGCTTCTGCAGGAGCACCCATTCGTGCTCGTCCTTGTAGCCCTTCTTGGCTTCCTTGCGCAGCTCCTTGGTGACCGTCTTCCAGTCGATCTCCTTGAGCTCGATCAAAGCCATGCAGTGCTCCTCGATCTGCGCGATCGCTGATTCCAGATCCTCCTGGATCGGCTTCTGCGCCGCGGGAAGCGCGGCAGCGGCGGCGAGGGCGAGGGAGCAGAGCATGCCCCGATTCTAGGCCTGGCGGACCGCCCTGTGCCTAAGGTCGCGGCAGCCGCACCCACATCGGGTAGTGGTCGGACCACTGGCCGACGGTGGCGTCGTCGGTGATGATCGCCGCGTCGAGCACGCGCTTGGCGGTCTGTTCATCGGCGAAGACGAAGTCAATGCGGCGGCGGGTGGCGTAGACCTCTTCCAATGAGTCGCGCCAGCGCGGGATCAGCGCCGGCGAACTGAAGGAGTAGCTGGCCTCGGGCGCGTGCGCGTGGATCAGATCGACGAAACCGCGATCGAGAAAAGCATCGGTCATGCGGTAATCGATCCGCTTCTCGCCCTCGATCGTCTCCCCTTCGTAGCCGAGCGCGGCGAAGTGCGGCTCGTCCAGCCGAATCGGCGAGTTGAAGTCGCCCAGCACGATCACCGCGCGCCCCTGCTCGACGAGCTCGGCCGCCAGTTCGGCCACGACCTCCGCTTCGTGCGTGCGCGTCGGCCAGAAGTGGACCAGCAGCAGATCAAAGCCGGCGCTGCGCGCGTGCAGATAGCCGTGGTGGAAGCCCTCGACGCGGCGCTCGACCACTTCGATCGGGAAGCGGCTGCTGAGCGCGACCGGGTAGCCGTGATCCTTCAGCGACGCCGCGTGTTCGTGCCCCCAGCCGGCGGCGAGCTCGTGCCAGGCGGCCTCGCTGCCGGTCGGCACTTCCTGAAAGGCGGCGATGTCCGGGCCGAGCGCGCGGATCCACTCCGTCGCCTCGGCGAGGTGCTCGCGGCCGCTGAACATCAGATAGGTGTTCCAGTTCAGCACCGTGACCGGATCGGCGCGCGGCGTGCTGCACGCCGCGCCGAGCGCCGCGAACAGGAGAGCATGCAGGAGGCGCAGCCGCATCCTCGGATGCTAGTGGGCGGTGAATCCGCCGTCGACGCTGAGGTCCACGCCGGTGATCCAGCGTGACTCGCCGGTGCTCAGGAACCAGGCGGCGTTCGCGACGTCTTCCGGCTTGCCCAGGCCCAGTGGATGCGCGGCGACGATCTGATCGAGGACGCCTTCCGGCCGCGACTCCAGCCAGCCGCGCGTCATATCGGTCACGACGAAAGCCGGGTTGATCGAGTTGGCCCGGATGCCATGCCGGGCGTAATCGATCGCCAGATTGCGCGCGTACTGAATCACGCCCGCCTTGGTGGGGCCGTAGGCGCAGCGTTCGGCCATGCCGACCTGCCCCGAGACCGAGCCGGTCGCCACGATCGTGCCGTACTTCTGCGCGATCATGTGCGGCAGCACCGCCCGGCAGGAGCGATGCAAGCCGGTCAGATTGATGCGCAGCGTTTCCTCCCAGGCCTCGTCGGTGGTCTCCAGCGCATCTGCCCGCTGCGGGTTGATGCCCGCGTTGGCGACCAGGGCATCGACGCGGCCCTGCGCGGCGACCAGCGCCTGGACCGCGGCGTCCATCGCGCCTGGTTCGGCAATGTCGAGAGCGGCGGTCGTGACCTGCGCCGCGCCGCCGGCGAGGGCGGCCGTCTCGGCCAGCGGTTCGGCGCGGCGGCCGACCGCCAGCACATGGCAGCCGCCACGCACAAAGCGCAGTGCGGTCGCGCGGCCGATGCCGCTGCCGGCCCCGGTCACCACCGCTACCTTGGGCAGAGAAGACTCGCTCATGCGCGCATTCTAGGCTTCGCCGTCGTGCCGACGCGCGCGCGCGGCCAGCCAGGCCTCCGCCGTCTGCACCGCGTTGGTCGCTGCGCCCTTGCGCACATTGTCAGCGACCTGCCAGACCCAGAGCCGCCGCGGGTCGTGGCGATCCTTGCGGATGCGACCGACCAGCACCTCGTCCGTGCCGGCGGCTTCCCGCGGGGTGGGGTAACGCTCCGCCGCCGTGTCGTCGACGACGCGCACACCCGGCTGCGCCGCCAGGGCCGCGCGGGCTTCTTCGATCTCGAGCGCTCGCTCGGTCTCGACCAGCATCGAGGCGCTGTGACCGACCTCGACCGGCACGCGCACACAGGTCGCCGTCAGCGGCAGGGCAGGCAGCCCCAGGATCTTGCGCGATTCGTGCAGCAGCTTGCTTTCCTCGCGCGTGTATCCATCCGCTTCCAAGGCGTCGCAATGCGGGATGACGTTGTCCGCCAGCTGCGCGCCGAAAACCTGCGCCAGCGCCGGCTGCTCGCCCGCAAGGAGCGCAGCATGCTGCGCGCGCAGTTCCTCGACGCCATCCCGGCCGGCGCCGCTGGCCGCCTGCAGCGTGGTGATGACGACGCTCTTCAGCGTCGCGGCCCGGTGCAGGGGCGCGAGCGCCTGCACGACACCGATTGTTGAACAGTTGGGGCAGGCCAGAATGCTCGGTTCGGTCGGAATCTGATCGGCGTTGATCTCGGGCACGATCAACGGCACGCCATCGCGGAGCCGCCAGGTGCTCGACTTGTCGATCACGGTCGCGCCCGCTTCGACGGCGGCCGGCGCCAGCTCGCGGGAGAGCGCCCCGGTGGCTGCGAAGAAGACCAGATCGACGCCGGCGAAGGCGTCGGCGCGTGCTTCAAGAACCTGCCATTCCTGGCCGCGAAAGGCCACTTTTGAACCCGCCGAGCGCGCGCTGGCCATCGGCCGCAGCTCGCTCACCGGGAAGGCGCGATCCTCCAGAATGCGCAGCAGAATCTCGCCCACCAGACCGGTGGCACCAACAACAGCAACGACGGGCGCTTGCATGATTCGCGGGCCGCGTCGAGCAGCGAAGCGGCGCGGGATCGTCCTGCGCGACACAGAAAAAGTCAAGTCGGCGCCTTGACGGCCGTTCATTTCGCCGTAGGCTTTGCGCCGGTACGCGGGTTCGACCCGCCGCTTCGCGATGAGCAACTTCTCGATGCTGATGATGATGGACATGCCCTTGCCCGGGCAGCGGTCCTCGTCGTCGCGTCGCTGAGTCTCAGCTTCCTTCGCAGTTCAGGACCTCTGCCCGGGCAGAGGTTTTTTCGTTTCCGGCCCAAGAGGCCACACCTGAACCATGCACAGAAAGCAACATGACTCACGCACTCATCGAACCTTCCCTGCCCGAAGCCGCCTTCGCGACCCGGGCCATCCACGCCGGGCCCGGCCCGGATGAAGCCACCGGCGCGGTGCTCACCCCGGTGCACCAGTCGACGACCTATCGCCAGGACGGCGTCGGGCGCGACCGCGGCTATACCTACAGCCGCTGCGGCAACCCGACGGTCGCGGCGCTGGAAGAGCGCCTCGGCCAGCTCGAGGGCGTCGGCCCGGCCATCGTCACCTCGACCGGCATGGCCGCGACGACCACGCTCTTCCTCAGCGAGCTGTGCGCGGGCGACCGCGTCGTCCTGGGCGATGTGGTGTACGGCGGCACGACCCGGGTGCTGCAGCAGATCCTGGCCCGCTTCGGGGTGCGCGCCGACTTCGTCGACACCAGCGATCTCGCCGCGGTGCGCCGCGTGCTGATCCAGCCGGCCAAGCTGGTCTTCGTCGAGACCCCGGCAAACCCGACCCTCAAGCTGACGGACCTCGCCGCCGTCGCCGAGCTGGCGCACGCCGCTGGCGCGCTCTTCGTCGTCGACAACACCTTCCTGACACCGGCCCTCCAGGATTGCTTCGAACTCGGCGCAGATGTCGTCGTTTATTCCACGACCAAGCACATCGAAGGGCATAACAGTACCGTGGGCGGCGCGCTGCTCGCGCGCGACCCGCAGCTGGCCGACCGCCTGCGCTTCGTGCGCAACACCACGGGCTGCTCGCAGGCGCCCTGGGAAGCCTGGCTCACTCTGCGCGGCCTGAAGACACTGAACTTGCGACTCCAGCAGCACTCCGCCCACGCGCTCGAAGTCGCGCAGTGGCTCCAAGCCCAGCCCGAAGTGGCGCGGGTCTGGTACCCGGGGCTGAAGTCGCACCCGCAGTTCGCGCTGGCGCAACGGCAGCAAAAGGGCGGGGGCGGCCTGCTCGCCTTCGAACTCGCGGGCGGCACTCCGGCCGCGCTGCGTTTCCTCGAGTCGCTGCAGCTGGTGACGCTGGCCGAGAACCTGGGCGCCGTGGAATCGCTGGTCACTCATCCGGCCACGATGACTCACGGCACGGTGCCGGCGGAACAGCGCCACGCGGCGGGGATCTCCGATGGGCTGATCCGGCTTTCGGTCGGGCTCGAAGAGCCGCGCGACATCATCGCCGACCTCGAGAAGGCGCTCGCCGAGTGCGCCGGGGGGGTGCTGGCATGAGCATTCAGGTTCTGAAGTTCGGCAGCTCCGTGCTGGCCTCGCCGGCGCACCTCGCCGACGCGGTGCACGAGATCTACCGCTGGTGGCGCTCCGGTGATCGCGTGGTGGCGGTGGTCTCGGCGATCGGCGCCACGACCGACCGCCTGCTGCGCGAGGCCGAGCAGCTCTCGGCCCGCCCCGACGAAGAGGCGACCGCCGAGCTGCTCGCCACCGGCGAGGCCGAGTCGGTCGCGCTGCTCAAGCTGGCCCTTGCCAAGGCCGGCATCCCGTCGAGCGCGCTCGACGCCGCGCGTCTGGGCGTGCGCACGACCGGGCCGTTGCTCGATGCCGATCCGGTCGCCCTCGACGTCGAGGCGCTGCAGGCGCGGCTGCGCGAGCGGCCGATCCTCGTCGTGCCCGGCTTCGTCGGGCGGCATGAAGACGGACGACTCTCGCTGCTCGGCCGCGGCGGATCGGATCTGACCGCGCTGTTCCTGGCCGCGCGGCTGGGCGGCAAATGCCGGCTGCTCAAGGACGTGCCGGGTCTGTACGAATGGGATCCGGCGGGCGACGGTCCGCCGCCGCGTCGTTACGCGAGCATCAGCTTTGCGGATGCGCTCGAGCTCGACGGGGAGATCCTGCAGAAGAAGGCCCTGGGCTTCGCGCAGGCACGTGGGCTGCGCTTTCAGGTCGGCCGATGCGCGGCGGACCGTTGCACCGAGGTCGGCGCCAGCGCGACGCGGCTCGCACAGGATCCCCCGGCGCTGCCGCCCCTGCGCGTGGGGCTGCTGGGCCTGGGTACGGTCGGCGTGGGGGTGGCCGCTCATCTACTGCGGCAGCCCGAACGCTTCCAGCTCGTCGGAGCCGTCGTGAATGATCCGGGCAAGCGGCGCGCGATCGATCTGCCCGAGGGGCTGCTGTTCGGCCACCCGGATCCGCTGCTCGCGGCGCGTCCCGAGGTGCTGATTGACTGCGCCGGAGACGCCGAGACCTTTGCCCTGCGCCTGATCGGCGCGCTCGAGCAGGGCGTTGCGGTGATCACCGCCGACAAGGCGCTGCTCGCCGACTCGACCGGCAATCTCGCCGAATGGCTGGCGGGTGCCGAGCCGCGCCTGCGCGGTTCCGCCGCTGTGGCGGGCGTGGTGCCGGGGATCGAAGCGGTGCAGCGTCAGACGCGCCTGGCCGAGCAGGATCCGAGTGAACGCGTGCGCGTGATCGAAGGCGTGTTGAACGGCACGACCAACTTCGTGCTCGAACGCGTCGCCGAAGGCGCCACGCTCGAAGCCGCGGTGGGCGAAGCGCAGCAGCTGGGCTTCGCCGAAGCGGATCCCAGCTCCGATCTCGATGGGCTCGATGCCCAGCGCAAGCTCGCGCTGCTGGTGCAGTCTGCCTGGGGCGAAACGCTGCGGCCCGATCACATCGCCTGCACCGGCATTCGCGCCGCCGCCGACTTGGCCGCGCGCGCGACTCCGCACGAGAGGGTACGACTGGTGGCGCGGGCCGAGCGCTTCGGCAATGGCGGCATCGTCGCCGAAGTGGCGCCGCGGCTGCTACCGCTCGACCACCCGATGGCGCAGGCGCAGGGGGAGGGCAATGTGCTGGTGCTTGAGACCGAAGCGGGTGCGCGCATCACGCTCGCCGGCAAAGGAGCGGGGCGTTGGCCGACGGCGGAAGCCGTGATGGCCGATCTCTTCGACCTATGGCGCGCGCGCTGCCGCGCCGCGACGGCGGCCCACCTCGCCGCGATCGAATCGGGTTCGGAGGTCGAGTGATGCATCCCGCCACCGAACTCGTCCGCTTCGATGCGGCGCCGGGAGATCCGCACGCGCCCTGCTCGACGCCGATCTACCAGACGGCGACCTTCGCGCAGCCCGATCCGCTGGTGGGTGGCAGCTACGACTACACGCGCAGCGGCAACCCGACTCGCTCGGTGCTGGAGCAGCAGCTCGCGCTGCTGGAGGGTGCGGACCGCGCCTTCACCTTCACCACCGGCATGGCTGCCCTGGCTCTGATCACGCGGCTGGTGCCCGCCGGCGGCCGGGTGCTGTGCGGGGACGACCTCTACGGCGGAAGCTGGCGCTACCTCGAACAGGTGGCGGCGCCGATGGGGCTACGCACGGGCAGCGTCGATCCCAATGACCTGGAGGCGCTCGAACGCGAGCTCGCCGTCGGGGCCGACTTCCTGCTGATCGAGACGCCGACCAACCCGCGCCTGCGCGTGGTGGATCTGCTTGCCGTCGCGGCGCGTTGTCGCGCGCATGGCTGTCGGCTCGTCGTCGACAACAGCCTGATGACGCCGCTGCGGCAGAAGCCGCTGGCTCAGGGGGCGGACCTGGTCATGCACTCCGCCACCAAGTTCCTGGGCGGACACGCCGACCTGAGCGCGGGCGTGCTGGCGGTCAACGATCCGCAGTTGGCTGAGCGCATCGCCTTCCTGCAGAACGCCGAAGGCACCGCGCTGGCGCCCTTTGAATGCTGGCTGCTGCTGCGCGGCCTGAAGACGCTGCACCTGCGCCTTGCTCAACAGGAGCGCAACGCCGCCGCCTTGGCCGAGCTGCTGCAAGCTTCACCGCTGGTGACTCGAGTCCGCGCGGCAGGCACGCTGGTCTGCTTCGAGACCGGCTCCGTCGAAACCAGCGCAGCCATCCTGCGGCTGCTCGAGTGCTTCACGATCGCGGTCAGCTTCGGCAGCGTAGCCAGCACCGCCAGTCTGCCCTGCCGGATGTCGCACGCCTCGATCCCGGCGGAAGAGCGTCGCGCGCGGGCGCTGCCCGAAGACCTCGTCCGGCTCTCTGCCGGGATCGAGCAAACCGAAGACCTAGCGCACGATCTGCAGCAGGCGCTGCGGACCGTCGCCGGGGCGCTCGAGCGCGCCTGCTAGGCTGGCGAGGTGTTGCGTCGGCTCTGGATCGCTGCTCTTGCCTGCGCGGCCGGTTGTGGGGAGGCTCCCTCACCGGCCGGCGCCGCGGGCGGAGCAGCGCCGCGCGTCGAGCACTTTCTGCACGCCAAACCGGTGACCGTCGAGCAGGGTGCCGTGCGCTGGGAGCTGGTGATCCCGCCTTCTCCCGAGCCAGGTCGTTACGACGCCTATGTGCTGGCGATCGTCGGTCCACCGGGTCGGCTGGTCGGCGTCGACGGACCGCTCGACGCGCAGGCGCCGCTCGGCAGCCTCTATCTGGGCACCGAACGGAGCGCGGTCTTCAAGCTGACGCTACGCCAGAGCGAGCAGGGCCTGATCTACCTGCTGGAGAGCGAAGTTCACTCCGGCGGCGCCAGCGCCGAAGCCATGCTCGGCCTGGAGTGGTACTGCCCCGAGAGCGTGAGCGAGCCGCTGGCTCAGGTGCGCTGGGTCGGTCCCGCCGGCGAGTTCTCGGTGCCGGCGTCTGGCATGGACCTTCTCGACCTCGGCCAGGGCTCACGCCTGCGGATCACGCCCGCCGAGGTCGCGGCGCAGTTCCGCGAGCCCGGACATTGATGTTCAAACCCCGGTAGTGACACGCCGGGCCCCCCTCTAGCCTGCGAGCATGATGCTCAGCCAACTGCCTCCCGAAGCGACCATGCAGCGCGCCGTCCGCGAGCGCGACCGCTCCTTCGAAGGGGTGTTCTGGTTGGGGGTCAGGACGACCGGCATCCTGTGCCGGCCAGGTTGTCCGGCGCGCACTCCGAAGCCGGAGAACCTGCAGTTCTTCCCGTCGGTGGCCGAAGGTCTGGCCGCTGGCTTCCGACCCTGCAAGCGCTGCCGCCCGCTCGAGCGCAGCGGCGAGGCGCCCGATTGGCTGCGCCCGCTGCTGGAGCAGGTCGAGCGGGACCCCAGCCATCGCTGGACCGACGGCGAGCTGCGCGCGGCCGGCTTCGACCCGGTGCGCGTCCGGCGCTGGTTCCGGGCGCAGCATGGCATGACCTTCCACGCTTACCTGCGGGCGCGTCGACTGGGCAGCGCGCTGGGCAAGATCGGCGCCGGGCGGGATCTGCTGCACGCCGGGATGGACGCCGGCTATGCATCCGACAGTGGCTTCCGCGAGGCCTTCGAGAAGCTGTTTCGCCTTAGCCCGGGGCGTGCCCGCGAGACACGCGCCTTGACCGTGCGGCCCTTGTCCACGCCGCTCGGCACCATGCTGGCCGCGGCGACCGAAGAAGAACTGGTCTTCCTCGAGTTCCACGATCGCCGCGCGATGGAAGCACAGATTCAGACGCTTGCGCGCCGCATGCAGGCCCACTTCGTGCCGGGCGACAACGCGGTGCTGCAGCAGACCGCCGGCGAACTGGAGGAGTACTTCGCGGGCACACGCGCGCGCTTTGAGCTCCCGCTCGCCTGGCCCGGCAGCGACTGGGAGCGCGCGGTCTGGGAGCAGCTGCTCGCGATCCCCTGCGGCGAGACCCGCAGCTACGCGCAGATCGCGGCGGCGCTGGGGCGGCCGGGCGCGAGCCGCGCCGTGGGTACGGCCAACGGGCGCAACCGGCTGGGGATCGTCATCCCCTGTCACCGAGTGGTGCGGGCGGACGGCAGCCTGTCCGGCTACGGCGGCGGCGTCTGGCGCAAGCGCGCACTGCTCGATCACGAAGCGCGCTACTCGGGGCGGTCCCAGTAGCCGCTGAAGTCGACGAGCGCGCCGTCATAGAACGACAGGTCGACGCTCCAGACTTCGGTGAAGCCGTCGGCGTGCTCGATCTCCTGGTAGTAGTACCACCACACGCTGCCGACCTCGACTTCGATCTCGTCGGGGCGGCCGAAGCGCTCGAGCATCTTCTCCATGGTCTGGTAGCGGTACTTGCCCTTCAGGTTGCGCCACGCGTCCTCGTACTCCTCGTTGGTCTTGTGCTCCGTCATCTCGACGGTCTCATACTCGCGAATGAAGCGCTTCAACTCACGATCGTTGCGCGGCAGATTGGGGTCGGCGGCGCGTCGGACGATCTCGGTGGTGCTGACGGGCGCGGTGGCCGCAGCGCGCTCGGCGGCGGCTTCCAGCGCGCGAACCGATCCTTCGATTCGAGCCAGCCAGGGATCCAGCGAAGGAAGGCGCATGCCTTCGCCGGAGCCGGCGTTTGGATCGGCGGCGAGCGCGGAAGAGGGGCGTGCCGGTGACGGTGCGGTTGTGCCGCGGCCCGCGGGCTGATCCCGCAGCAGGCGAATCAGCTCTTCCTGGCGCGCGAGCAGCGTGGCGGTATCGCTGTTGTCGCTGGTGCTGCTGCTGCCCGATCCCAGAAGAAAACCCACCGCGAAGGTGAGGGCCGGGATCACGATCCAGGCAACGGAACGGGCGGGGGTCGTCATCCCTCCAAGCTAGTCGACCTGATGGCTCAGGTTCACATTTCGTTCGGCGAGATGGGCGCGGATGCGCTCCCACATGCCGTCGACCTGGCCGACCAGTTCCGGCGGGGTCACGCCGGCGCGATCCCAGCTGCCGTCGAGCAGGCACTCGAGCATGCCGGTGCAGGTGTAGCCCGTGGTGCGCGCCATCGACGAAGTCTGGGTCGCGGGGTCGCCGCGATCGTCGAGGTAGTAAGTGTGGCGTACTTCCTTGCCTTGTTCGATGCCTTCGACCGTCACGCGCATGACGGTCAGCTCGGGCTCGCCCGGCAGCAGCTTCCACTGATCGAACAGGATCTTCGAGGTGAAAGCGCGCGGGGTCACGGGCGTGCCGTCGACCTCGATCGGCTCGTCGGAGAAGAAGCCGCTCTCGCGCAGCGCCAGCATCAGCTTGCGGTGGCCCGGGTAGCGCAGCGTGCGTTCGACCATGTCGGGGATGTGCGCCATGGTCTGCATAATCGAGCGTAGGCCATCCGTGTTGAAGGCCTCGAGAGTGCCGATGCCGGGGAAGTCGACCAGCTCGGGCTCGCTGAGCGCTGGCATGACCACGGGCTTGCCTTGGGCGACGTAGCGCGTCGGGCGCAGGTACTCCTCGATCACGTCCGCGGGCGAGAACGGCGCTTTGTACTCATAAGGGAAGTGGCGGGCGATCGGCAGGCCGCCGACCAGGCACTCGAAGCGCCGCACTTCCATCTGCTGGTCGTGGTAGCCCAGGATGAGGTTGTGCACGCCGGGCGCCACGCCAATGTCGGTCACGGCGACGGCGCCGGTCTGCTTGGCGAGTTCATCCAGCTCGAGGGCGTCCTCGGGGAAGAAGCTGATGTCGGCGACCTTGCTGCCGACCTCGAGCAGGCTGCGCAGGGCCTGAAAGCCGAGGTGGCCGGGCACGGCGCAGATCACCGCGTCGACCTCGCGGGCCGCCGCCTGGACCGCCGCCCGGTCGGTGCAATCGAGGGTCTGCGTGGACACCCGATCGACCCCGGCCAGAGCTTCGAGCGCCGCCGCCGAGAAATCGGTCGCCACGACCTCGTGCCGCTGCGCCACGTCGCGCACCATCGCGCTGCCCACCATGCCGGCCCCAAGCACCAGAATCTTCGCCATGAGGGCGGATTCTAGCGTGTGTTAGCTTGGCTTCGGAGGAACATGACCGAGCGCGCGCGATCCGGGATCCGTCCGAGCAGCTGGATTCTGGCTATCTCGGTGGTGCTGCTGGTGGTGCCCATTAGCCTGATCGTGTTGAAGTTCACTCATCGCTCCCCGCAGACGCAGACGGCCTTGTTTGGGGTGGTCGAGCTTCCGTCGGCGGACCAGAAGCTGCTTCGTCGGGCTCGATATTTTTCAGGCGGTACGATCGGATATGCAAATGCCGTGTCGGCAGAACAGCGAGCCTGGGCGCGGATTCGAGATGAACCAGATGCAGCGGAGCAGTTTCGTTCGCTGGCGGAATCATCGAACCCTGCTGCGGTGCTCTGGGGGATCGCGGGTCTCTACCGAATCGATCCGCCTGCTTATCGGAAGGCGCGGGACCACTATCGAGATGATGAGCGCTCGGTTGTGCTCTGGTCGGGCTGTGTCAAGTATTCGGTGCAGCTGGGGAGGTGGTTAGAGAACGGTAGGGACGCGTTCGCGCAAGACCTCCACCAACTGATGGACGACCCGCCGCCGAACCCCTTTGATCATCGAGCTTCCGAACGCGAGTTCTAGCGATGCGCCGTGTGCTCTTGATCCTCGCCTGCGTTCTGCCTCCGGCCTGCGGCGGAGAGGAGGTCGCGCCGACCAGTCCATCCGCCGCTCTCATCGCCGCGCTGTGCCCGCCGGGTGCGTGGACGGCGACCGAGTACCGCTTCGGTCTGGCTGATCGAGCCGCGCTGCTTCAGGATCGATTCGAGGAAGCGACCGATGAGGACTTCGGAGCCTGGCTGAGCGAG
Source organism: Planctomycetota bacterium (assembly GCA_002705055.1). GTDB lineage: Bacteria > Planctomycetota > UBA1135 > UBA1135 > UBA1135. Next base: position 50,790 of record PAHY01000002.1, on the reverse strand, counting down.
GGCCGAGGCTACGAGGACGGCGTGGGTCTGACCGAAGACGAATTCCGCTTCCTCCTGCGTGCTTGGGAAGAGCGGAAACAGACGATCCTCAACTTCGGCGAGGTGGTCATCGAGTTTGCCGGCAACGAGGAGCTCGTCCGAGTCATCGCGGGGTCGTCGCTCGCGACGCTGAATGAGCTGGAGCTGCTGCCAAGCGCCGACGCGATCCGCACCCCCTGGGGCGAGGTGCAGGGCTCGGTCGCCCTACGTTTCCCGTCCAGCCAGGATCACCCGCTCGCCCCTTTCGAGGGGCGGGTCTGGCTGCTCGAGGAGGGCGATTGGGATGCCGCCGAGCACGCCCCCGATGGCACGGCCAAGCGCATCGAGCTCTGGATCGGCCGCCGCGGCCCCACCCACGAAGCCGTCTTCTACTTCCGCGTTTCCTCCCGCCGCAGCGGGGTTACCTACGTCCATGACGAAGTCGTCCTCCGCTATCTCGTGGCCTAGCGTCTATCTGGTGCTGTGGTCGCTGGTCTGCGGCTGGTCCGTGACGCGCATCTGGATCTGGATCCTTCCTCTGGGCATCATCACGCTCCTCGCCGGAATGGCCTTCTTGGTGCGGCGGTTGGATGGGATGGGGAAAGGGATGGGGGCCATGGTCTCGCTCGCCTTTCTCCTTGGGGTGTCCTTCGGGCTCGGTGTGACGGTGGACGGCAGAGCGCTCATCCCCAGGCTGGGCGCGCGAGGCACCCTCTACCCCGACCGGACCGTGCTTCTGGCTGAGGTCGAGACTTACGGCTATTTCAGCTACTGGGCCGACGTCGATCCGGGCGCGGTCGTCGAGCTGCCACGCCTTCGATGTGATTTGCCTACGGTCGTCAGCGCGGTGAACCGGACGGATGTCTGCGCGACAGGTGTTCCGGGGATGTGCGGCACCGGTGGCCCTGTCTACATCAGCGAGGCGCGCCTCACGCCCCGGCCCGGGGCAGAGTTCCGCGGCAACGCCCAGGTGCTGTGCCTCGACCGCATCAAGCCGAACGAGCGATCGGCCATGGTTCTCTACGTCGAGCAGGGCATCCTACGGACGATGCTGCGCACCGCACCCTTGCCCCAGGTGCGAGACGTAGCTCTCGCAGCGGCTTTCCCGGGCTTCTCCGCCATGGATGTCACGAAGGTGCCGGGCCATCCCTCCCAGTTCGCGCTCTGGGGCAGCGATGCGAATGGCGAGCTGCGCATCCTCCGGTTTGATTTGCGTCACGCGGCTAGTGATGATCTTCGCGAGCTACTGATCGAGGACAGGCGGCACCCGGGCCATGGTCCCGCGCGTGCCGTCGCGGCGAGCAGCGACTTCCCTGACCAGGCGTGGTACCTCGAGGATGAGTCGGGCGATCTGTTCCACTACCGCTTCTCGAAGGATCAAGTGAACAGGTTGCGCACGAGCGCGGGCTACCCCGCGCTTCGTGAGGTGAGACAGCTTGAAGTCGAGTGGCTCTTCTTCCACGATCCGGGCGATGACATCCCACTGAAGGGGAGCGACCGGCTCGTCGACCAGGGGTATGCGTATCTCCATAGCCCGGTCCCTCACCTCGCAGCCAGCATCAATCTGAACGGTGCCGGTGATGCGGTCGAGTCGGTCTACGCACGGTGGATTCCACCCACTGTGGACGACGACTAACGACTAGAATCAACGGCGTCATGCGCGCCCGCTGGATTTTTGCAATGGTGGGGTGGACGGTGTCGACGCTGTGCGGCACTGCAGCCCAGGCTGCGGCTCAGGAAGCCGAGCGGCCCAACTTCCTGTTCATCTTTTCCGATGATCACGCGCCGCATGCGATCGGCGCCTACGGCACGCGCTACGCCGCGATCGATCCGACGCCCAACATCGACCGGCTGGCGGCGCAGGGCATGACCTTCCAGGCCAGCTTCTGCACCAACTCGATCTGCGGGCCGAGCCGTGCGGTGATCCTCACCGGCAAGCACAGCCATCACAACGGCTTCATGGCCAATGGCAATCGCTTCGATGGCGATCAGCAGACCTTTCCCAAGCTGCTGCAGGCCGCCGGATACCAGACGGCGCTCATCGGCAAGTGGCACCTGCAGTCGGATCCGCAGGGCTTCGACTACTGGGACATCCTTCCCGGCCAGGGCGACTACTACAACCCGGTCCTGATCGATGCCAACGGCCGCCGCACGGTCGAGGGCTACTGCACCGACATCATCACCGAGCTGGCGATCGACTGGCTCGAGAACAAGCGCGACCAGGACAAGCCCTTCTGCCTGATGGCGCAGCACAAAGGCCCGCACCGCAACTGGATGCCGCCGCTGCGTTACCTGAACTGGCTCGACGGGGTCACGCTGCCCGAGCCGGAGACGCTGTTCGACGACTACGCCGATAACGCCAGCCCGGCCTCGTGGCAGGAGATGGAGATCGACCGGCACATGGCGCTAGTCTTCGACCTCTTTCTGACGCCCCCGGCCGAGTTTGACCCTGCCAAGGAGGGCGGCACCGACAAGTCGGGCTTTCGCAATATGCAGCGCATGACGGAGGCGCAGCGCGCCGCCTGGGACGCCGCCTACGCACCCGAGAACGCGGCCTTCTACGCCGATCCGCCGACCGGCAAAGAGCTCGTGCGCTGGAAGTATCAGCGCTACCTCAAGAACTACCTGCGCACCTCGCGCGCTGTCGACGACAGCGTCGGGAAGCTGATGGCCTACCTCGACGAAGCCGGCCTCAGCGACAACACGGTCGTCTTCTACTCGAGCGACCAGGGCTTTTACCTGGGCGATCACGGCTGGTACGACAAGCGCTGGATGTACGAGGAATCCCTGGCGATGCCGCTGGTCATCAAGTGGCCCGGGGTCACTCAGCCGGGATCTGTGAACGACGAGCTGGTCCAGAACCTAGACTACGCGCCGACCTTCCTCAGCCTCGCCGGCGTCGAGGTGCCCGAGGATATGCAGGGGCAATCCCTGGGGCCGCTGCTGCGCGGTGAGCAACCCGAAGGCTGGCGCGACGCGATCTACTACCACTACTACGGCTATCCGGCGGTGCACCAGGTCGCGCGGCATTACGGCATCCGCACCGAGCGCTACAAGCTGATCCGCTACTACCAGTTCGGCGAGTGGGAGATGTTCGACCTGCACGAGGATCCGGACGAGCTGCGCAACCTCTACGCCGATCCCGCGTACCGAGACGTGGCGATCGAGCTGGCCGAACGCCTCGGCGCGTTGCGTGCGCACTACGGCGACACCACCGGCGGCGAGCTGATGCCTCAGGAATGGCAGGACGCGCGCCGCGGAAAGAAGTGACGCGGTCCGCTCACCTCCGCATCGCGCGGCCGACTGATCGGCTGGACGAGATCGAGCGTCAGTACGTCGATGGCCTCGGCTTCGAGCGGCTGGGCGGCTTTCGCGATCACGACGGCTTCGACGGCGTGATGCTCGGTCATCCGGGCGCCGGCTATCATCTGGAGTTCACGCGTGAGGCGGGGGTGCCGGCAGGCGGCGCGCCTTCGCCCGAGCACCTGCTGGTCTTCTACCTACCTGAAGAAGCGGAGTGGCAGGCGGCCTGCCGCCGCGCCGAGGCGGCTGGCTGGCAGCATGTCCCGGCCCACAACCCCTACTGGGATCGCCAGGGCCGCACCTACGCCGACCTCGATGGCTACCGCGTCGTCCTAGCGAACTTCGCCTGGGCGAAGTAGACGGCGACACCCACCAGGATCCAGGCCACACCTAGCAGGCTGGCCTGCCGCACTTGCGGATCCAGGAAGGTCGCGCCCAGGCCGACGATCGCGCCGACTAGGAAGATCAGCGGCGGCAGCGGCCACCACGGCGTGCGGTACTCCGGCGCCGGTTCGCCGCGACGGCGGACCAGGAACAGGCCGCCCACCGCGAGGATGTGGAAGACCCAGTCGACGAAGACCACGCCGGTGACCAGCTGGTCCATGCGGTCGCCGCCGGCGATCCACAGCAGCGAAATCGCCAGCACGGTCTGCAGCAGGATGGCCGCACGCGGCACGCCGCTCTGGTGGTGAAGCTCGCCGAGCAGCTTCGGGAAGAGCCCTTCGCGCGCGAGTGAGTAGTACACGCGCGGGGTAGTCAGCAGCTGCGCATTGGCGATGCCGAAGGCCGAGACGCATAGCGCGAGCGCGGTCAGCCGGCGCGCCGCTTCCGGCAGGCGCGTGCCGACCGCGTCGGCGGCCAGCGACTTCGAGCCGGTGACCTGCTCAAAAGGAAGCAGCGAGAAGTAGGCCCAGTTCGCGGCCAGATAGCAGGCGATCACCAGCAGCACGCCCAGCACGATCGCGCGCGGCACCGTGCGCTGCGGGTCGCGCACCTCGCCGCCGACCCAGGTGACCTGGTGAAAGCCGCCGTAGCTGAACAGCGTCGCGGCGATGCCGGCGAGGAAGACGGTCAGCGTCGGGCGCAGCTGGTTCTCGGTCGCGAGTTCGCCCGTGACCGGCGCCGCGTCAGCCGGAGTCAGGCCATCAAAGATCGCCCAAACCCCGAGCGCGGTCAGCGCCGCGAGCACGACCACCTTGAAGATCGAAGTCAGCGTCTGTGCCCAGGCGCCGTAGCGCACACCCATCAGGTTGAGCACGGCCAGGCCCGCGATCGCCGCCGATGCCGCGGCGGCGGTTTCAGTCGGCCCCCAGTCCTGCCCAAGTAAGACTCCCAGGTTCTGGGCACCGAACAGCGCGATGATCACCAGCACGCCGGTCTGGATCGCGGTCAGCAGGGACCATCCATAGAGGAAGGCGGGCAGCTTTCCGATCATGTGGCGCAGCGCCATGATCTCTCCGCCCGAAGTGGGATAGCGCGCGCCGACTTCGGCCATGCACAGCGCGCCAGCCATCGCGATGAGCCCGCCGATCGCCCAGAGCACTAGCGCGAGCTCCGCCGAGCCCGCCTGCGCCGCCACCTTGCTGGGCGTCAGGAAGATCCCCACCCCGATGATCGCGCCCAGCACGATGCCGGTCGCGTGCAGCCCGCCCAGTTCGCGGCGGAGAGAGGGGGTGGTGGCCTCGCTCACCTGACCCTTGCTAGCATGGCGGCGATGGAAGACCTCAACCTTCTCGCCATCGTCGTCGCGGCCGTGGCTTCCTTCCTGCTCGGCGGTCTGTGGTACTCGCCGGCGCTGTTCGGCAAGGTGTGGATGAAGGAGGCGGGCTACGACGAGTCCCAGCAGGGTCACCCGGGCAAGGTCTTCGGCTTCGCGCTGCTGTTCTCGCTGGTCGCGGCCTGGGCGCTGGCGCGCGTCGCGACCGATTGGTTCGGCGCGGACTTCAGCCTGCACCAAGCGCTGCACGTCGCGCTGATGGGCAGCGTCGGCTTCGTCGCCGCCAGCTTCGGGGTCAACTATCAGTTCGCCCAGCACAGCTTCAAGCTGTGGGCGATCGACGCCGGCTACCACATCGGCCAGTTCATGCTGTTCGCGGTGGTGCTGGGCTTGTGGAAGTAGCGGGCGTCACGAGCGGCGCCAGCAAGCACCAGCGATAGCCCAGCCAGATCAGCATCAGGCCGACCAACTCGCTGGCCGAGAGCAGGGTGGTCGCGATCGGAAGGGAGTGGCTCCGTCATCAGCCCGTCACCGGACGGGCGCAGAATCGCGCGGCTCTAGAGCTGCGGCTTGCGGCCCATCTCAAACCAGGCGAAGGCCCATTGGTCTGCCAGGTTATCGATGATCATGCTGGTCGGCTTGCCGCCGCCGTGGCCGCCGCGGGTCTCGATGCGGATCAGCACCGGCGATTCGCCGCCCTGCGCGCGCTGCAGCGCCGAGGCGAACTTGTACGAGTGCGAAGGCACGACGCGGTCGTCGTGGTCGCCGGTCGTCACCATCGTCGACGGATAGTGGCGGCCCAGCTCGACGTGATGCACCGGCGAGTACTTCATCAGGGTCGCGAACTGCGCGGGGTCGTCGACGGTGCCGTAGTCGCTGGCCCAGGCCCAACCGATCGTGAACAGGTGGTAGCGCAGCATGTCGAGCACGCCCACCGCCGGCAGCGCGACCGCGAACAGCTCGGGTCGTTGCGTCATGCAGGCGCCGACCAGCAGGCCGCCGTTCGAGCCGCCGCGGATCGTCAGCAGGTCATCGCGCGTCCAGCCTTCGCCGATCAGATACTCGGCGGCGGCGATGAAGTCGTCGAAGACGTTCTGCTTGTTGTGGATGGTGCCGGCCTGGTGCCACTCGGCGCCGAACTCGCCGCCGCCGCGCAGGTTGGCCACGGCGTAGACCCCGCCCATCTCGACCCAGGCCAGGTTGCCGGGGCTGAAGCTGGGGGTCATCGAGATGTTGAAGCCGCCATAGCCGTACAGCAGCGCCGGGTTGGTGAAGTCGGCCTCGGCGTCGGCCTGCCGGACGATGAACATCGGCACCTGCGTGCCATCCTTGCTCTCGTACCAGACCTGCTCCACCGCATACGCGGCAGGATCAAAGTCGACCTCGGGGCGGCGGAAGACCGAAGTCTCGCCGGTCAGGTAGTCGATCTTGAAGATGGTCGGCGGGTAGGTGAAGCTCGAGAAGCGGAAGAAGCCGGTCGGCTTGGTTTCCTTGCCGCTAAAGCCGCCGGCGCTGCCCAGCGTGGGCAGCTCGAGGTCGTACTGGTGGTCGCCGTCGAGGTCATAAACCTTGACCTGGCTGTGCGCGTTCCGCAGGTAGGTGGCGATCAGCCGGCCACCCAGCACGCCGACGCTCTGCAGGACGTCATCGGCCTGCGCCAGCACCGTCTTCTCGCTCATGTCGCCGTCCGGATCGACCTCGACGGCGATCACCTTGGCGCGCGGCGCGTCGCGCGTGGTGCGGATGAACAGCGTGTCCTCGACGTTGCCGATCACGCTGTACTGCGCGTCGAAGTCGACGTAGAGCGGCAGGAAGTCGCCGCCGGTGACCAGGTTCTTGGCCCACAGGCGGTTCTTGCGCGCGGTTCCCTCCGAGCCGGAGATCAGCAGCCAGCGGCCGTCCTCGGTCACGCCGGCGCCGAAGCCCCAGCGCGGCTGATCTTCGCGCCTGAAGATCACCTCATCGGCGCTCTGCTCGGTGCCCAGCTCGTGGAAGTAGACAGTGGCGTTCTCGTTGATGTCGCCGAGCGCGTCGTCTTCCGGAATCGGATAGCCGGTGTAGTAGAAGCCGTTCGAATCCGGGTGCCAGGTGGCGCCGGTGAACTTGGTCCACTCGAGGTGATCGGGCAGATCTTCGCCAGTGCTGACGTCGCGCACCTTCCACTCGCGCCAGTCCGAGCCGCCCTCGGAGATGGCATAAGCCAGGAACTGGCCGTCCGGGCTCGGCGACCAGCCGGCCATCGAGACCGTGCCGTCGGCCGAGAAGGTGTTGGGGTCGATCAGCACGCGCGGCGTGCCCTCGAGGCCTTCCTGCACGTACAGCACCGACTGGTTCTGCAGCCCGTCGTTGTAGGAGTAGAAGTAGCGTCCGCCCTCTTCGCGCGGCGTACCGAACTTCTCGTAGTTCCACAGCTCTTCGAGGCGATCGCGGATCGCGCTGCGGAAGGGGATCTCATCGAGGTACGAGTAGGTCAGCTCGTTCTGCGCCTCGATCCACTCGCGGGTGGCCGGGCCGTCGAGATCCTCGAGCCAGCGATAGGGATCCGAGACCTCCACGCCGTGATAGACGTCGACCTGGTCGACCGTCGCGGTGAGCGGGTAGGTGAGCTCGCCGGAGGTGATTCCGGGTTGCGCGCAGCCGATCAGACCGAGGGCCGCGGTGGTCAGGAGCACAATGGGGACGCGTGCAGACATGGGGGCAGATCGTACCCCCGCCCGCGGATTCAAGCGCGGAAGCGGTCTTTCCAGCGCAGGATCGGCGTTTCGAAGTAGCGGAAGCTGAGGGTGGCCACCGCGGCGGTCGCCAGGCTGGCGAACAGGAAGGTCAGCACCGGGCTGGCGGCCGGGGCCGGCAGCTTGGCGACGAACTTGGCCGCGGCGTAGGCGATGTACAGATGGAAGAGGTACATCCCGTAGCTGATCCGGCCCAGGTGCTGCAGCGGGCGGGCGCGCAGCAGGCGGCGCAGCGCGTGCTCCTCGCGCAGGACGAGGCTAGCCAGGAACAGCGCCATCAGCAGCTGGATGCTCAGGCGTGGCAGGCCGGACAGGTCTTCGCCGGGCCAGTTCATCGCGGCCAGCAGCGCCGCGCCGACCAGTAGCGGGCTGGCGGCGCCGCCCAGCCAGCGGTGAACGCGCGTGAAGCCCGCCGGACGATGCAGCGCGTGGGCCAGCAGCACGCCCAGCGCGATCGGCGTGAAGGTGGCCTGGACGATCTCGAGGCTCAGCGCGTGCGGGCCGATCCAGGTCTGCAGCCAGTCGTCGAGCAGACCGAAGTTGACCGCCTGCGAGAGACCGATCACCGCCAGGATTAGCGGCACCGCCAGCCGGCGCGCGAAGCGCTCGACCGGCGGCCAGAGCAGATAGAACTGCTCCTCGGCGGCGAGCGACCAGGCGATTGGCAGCACCCCAGCCTCGATCCAGTTGGAGGTGTAGCTGAGGTAGTAGGGCAGCTCGCGCCAGTAGGCCGTGGCGGAACCGGCGTTGGGCTGGAGCAGGTAGAGCGCGGCGAAGGCGGCGAGCAGCGCGTAGTAGACGGGGAAGATCCGCAGCGTCCGGCGCGCGTAGAAGCGACGTAAGGAGATCGCCCCGCGCCGGGCGCGTTCGCGCAGCAGCAGCGTCACGATCAGGAAGCCGCTCAGGACGAAGAACAGGTCCACGCCCAGGAAGCCGCGGTTCGTGATCGGCAGTGCGAAGTACTGGTACGGCACCGTGTGATGCCAGATCACCGCCAGCACTGCGCAGGCCCTTACGCCGTCCAGCGAGCCGAAGTGCTGCTGAGCGAGGTAAGCCGCGTGCTGCGGGGGTGGCGCCGGGGGTCTAGAATCCAAGGGTGTTCGCCGCGATCTGTCTTTCCCTCATCGTCCAGGCGCCGCCGCCGGCTCAAGGCCCCGCCGCGAGCCCGACGCAGCTGGTCTTCGACACCAGCGCCACGCTGGAGTACTGGATGCTGACCCGCACCGCGGCGGCCGGCCAGGCTCCCTCGCTGGCGCTGGATGGCATGATCAAGGCGGCCGCCCTGCTGGAGGGGCTGGAGCCTCAGATCGCGAGCCGGGCCTTGGGGCTGGCCGATGCCATGGTGGCGCAGTTCGGCTCGATGGAAGAAGCTGCGGATTCCTTCGCGAGTGCCGTCGAGGAATGGGAGGGGCGCGAGGGCATGGCGCCGCTCCTGGAAGCGCTGACGATCGTCGAGCAGGCCGCGCGGGCCTTGGCCGAGACGGAGGCGAGCTTTCGATCGATCCACTGGCTGCCGCGGCAGGAACGGCTCGAGCGTTTCGGCGAACAGTTGGCGGAGTGGGCGGAGCCAGGCTGGGAGCAAGCGCTTGGACTGATCCGATCGGGGCTTGGGGTGCGGGATCCGAACAGCGCGATCAAGGTCGTGCTCGTGACCACGATGCCTTCACCCGGCGGTGTCACGCTGCGCGGCGGCGACACCATGTGCGTGATTTCCTTGGCCGACGAGGAAGGGGATCTGCGCTCCTTCTCGACCCTGGGCGAGATCGTGATCCACGAGGCCATCCACGCGGTCGACTGGAAGTCGGGCGGGAAGGGGCCGGAGCCGATCACGCGCAGGCTGGAGGCTGAGATTCTTGGCCCGGGCGGGATGGCCGAAGCGAGCGGCCGGCAGCGGGCGCTGGCGCGCACGGTCCCACACGCTTGGGTCTTTGCGCTGGGCGATCTCGTGCTGCGCGAGAGCTATGGGTTTGAAGGTCCGACCTACATGGAGCGGCAGGATGGCTACGCGGTCATGGGGGAGACGGCCGAGCTGCTGGCGCGGCGCTTCCCGGTACTCGCGACGGAGGCCATCGAAGGCAAACGCGAGTGGAACGCGGCGCGGAATCTGCTCGTCAAAGAACTGATCAGCTTCGTGAACCGCGAGCGCAAGCCCAATGTCCTGCTGATCCTCGCCGACGACCAGGGCTGGGCCGACTTCTCCTACCTCGGCCTGAAGGACGACGTCTCGACCCCGAACCTGGATCGGCTAGCGGCCGAAGGCGTGACGATGCCGCAGGCCTATGCCTCTTCGCCGATCTGCAACCCCTCGCGCGTCGGCCTGATCACCGGCCGCTATCAGCAGCGCTGGAACAACTTCTACTACGGCGGCGGGCAGGGCCTGCCGGCCGAGGCGATCACGCTGGCCGAGCGCCTCAAGGCGGCGGGTTACGCGACCGGGTACTTCGGCAAGGTCCACACCGGCGGGCCCGACAACGGCCCGAACAAGCCGGGCTTTCCGCTGAACCAGGGCTTCGATCGCTTCTTCGGCACGACCTGCGGCGGCCGCGTGCACTACCTCTACCACTCGCGCGAGGCGCAGCAGCGTTACGGCAAGGCGGCCGGCCAGATGGAGGTCGAGCCGATGTGGGACGACGATCAGCAGATCGAGTGGGAGGGCTTCACGACCGTCGACTGGACGCAGCAGACGATGGACTTCATCGATCGTCACCATGATCGTCCGTGGTTCGCCTTCCTGAATCACAACGCGGTGCATAACTTCGCCTGGCAGTTGCCCGACGAAGAGCTGGAGGCGCGCGGCCTGGAGCGCTTCCCAGATTGGAACGCCGACGAGATCGAGTATCGCGAGTGGTACAAAGGCGTGCATCGGCGCGACTGGCCGGAAGGGCGCGCCTATTACCTGGCGCAGCTCGAGGTGCTCGACCGCGAAGTGGGGCGACTGCTCGACCATCTGAACCAGCGCGGCATGGCGGAGGAAACGCTGGTCGTGTACACCGTCGACAACGGCGGCTGCGTGCCGGACTGGGCCGACAACGGCCCGCTTGCCGGCAGCAAGTACCACCTGATGGAAGGGGGCACGCGGGTGCGTACCTTCGTCAAGATGCCCGGCGTCCTGCCGGAAGGCCGGGTGCACGAAGGCGTGTTCAGCTGCCTGGATCTGGCGCCGACCATCTGCGAGCTGGTCGGGGTCGCCACCGAGCGCGGCGCCTTCGACGGCCGCTCGCAGCTCGCCGAACTGAAAGGCGAACGAAAGGCCGATCCGAACCGCACGCTGCACTGGGACACCGGTTGGCAGTGGTCGGTGAGGATGGGTGACTGGAAGCTGCTGGTGACCACCAACGAGAACCGCGCCCGCAGCTCCGCCAACTTCGAGCAGGTGGATGTCCGCTTCGGGACGCACCTCTACAACCTGGCCGAAGACCCCGGCGAGGAGCACAACCTGGCCGCGCAGCGCCCGGATCTAGTGGACATGCTCACCGAGCGTCACCGCGCCTGGCGGGCCAGCCTGACGACGGCGGAGCAGGATTGAAGCGCGGCGTCCGCTTCGCGCTGATCGCAAGCCTCGTCCTGGCCTGCGGCGTAGCGGTCCAGCAGTCCGCCAGTAAGGATGGCGGCTTCCTGTCCTTGGATGAGCTGCTGCTGTTCTTCCCCAGCAAGCATCCGGACGGCTACTGGGAGCCGGAGAACCTCGACTATGAGGACGTCTGGCTTCAGTTGGAAGACGGCACATCCATCCACGCCTGGTACTGCCCGCATCCGCAGCCGATCGCGACGGTGCTCTTTCTGCATGGCAATGCCGGCAACCTGAGCCACCGCGCGCCGGTGCTGCGCCGGCTGCAGAACGAGGTCGGGGTCAGCACCATGATCGTCGACTACCCCGGCTACGGGCGCAGCGAAGGGAAGCCCAGCGTGGCCAACGCGCTCGAGGCGGCGCGGCGAGCGCGTACCCGCTTGGCGGAACTTGCAGGCGTGGCGGAGGCTGAAGTCGTGCTGCTCGGCCGTTCCCTAGGCGGTGCGTTCGCGGTCGCGCTCGCCGCCGAAGCGCCCGCGCGCGCGCTGGTGCTGGAGAGCACCTTCAGCTCGATGCAGGCCGTGGCTGATCTGCACTATCCCGCGCTGTCCTGGATGGTCCCCGAGGGCAAGCTCGACTCGGCGGCGAGCATGGCGCAGGTCCAGGCCCCGCTCCTACAGAGCCACGGCGACGCCGACGAAGTGATCCCGATCGAGCTGGGCCGCGCGCTCTTTGAAGCTGCGCCCGACCCCAAGCAGTTCCTCACCCATCTGCGCGCGCGCCACAACGACCCGATGCCGCCGAGCTACGACCAGGAGCTGCGTCAGTTTCTGGCCGCGCTGCCGCAGTGAGGGCCGAGGCGAGCACCGCGATGCCGCGACGGAACTCCTCCAGCACGATGTGCTCGTGGGGGGTGTGGTCGAGCGCGGCGTCTCCGGGGCCGTAGGCGACCGCGGGGCAGTTCCAGGCGGGGGCGACCAGATTGAGGTCGGCGGTGCCGGTCTTGCGGATGGCGCGCGGGCGGCCGCCGGCCTGCAGGATCGATCGCTGCAGGGTGCGCGCCAGCGAGCTGTGGCGCGGGCCGGACCAGGCGGCGATCTCGCCATCGATCAGAATCTGCGTCGCGCGCGCGTGCTCGGCGAGCCAGGCGCGCGCCTCCTGCGGCGGAAGCGACTCGGGGAGACGAAGCGAAACGGTGAGGGTCGCCGAGTCGGTGCCGTCCTCGTGGTGCGCGCTCTCCATCGCGGCCAGCCTCACCAGCAGCGAGTCGTAGAGGCTCTCGCCGCCGAAAGCACGCGCGGCTTGCTGCATGCGCTGCCAGGCATCGCTGGCGCGTTCGCAGACGCTGGCATCGGCGTGGGCGCCGTGGTGGCCGGGCCCGCGGAAGACCAGCCGCGCGTTCAGGCAGCCCTTGTAGCCCAGCGTGACGCCGTCCCAGCCGCTGGGCTCGCCGACTACGCAGAAGTCGGGCGGAGTGCGATCCAGGACATGCCGCGCGCCGCGCGAGCTTGGCACTTCCTCCTCGATGCAGCCGATGATCTCAAGCCGTAGCTCCGGGCGTTGCGCGACCGCTCGCACCGCGGCGGCGACGAAGCAGGCCAGCGGTCCTTTCGCGTCGACCGCGCCGCGCCCGAACAGGCGCTCCTGCCAGGGTTCGCCGCGCGGGTCGGGCATGCGGGTGCGCATGACCGGCAGATCGCCGGGCACGGTGTCGATATGGCCGAGCAGCACGCCGTCGATCGGCGCATCCTCGCGCCCGATGCTCGCGCGCAGGTTGCCGACCGCATCCACATGGGCGCGGAATCCGCAGCGCGGGAGTTCCGCCGCCAGCCAGTGCGCGAGTTCGGCTTCCTCGGTCGAGACCGAGGAGATCCGCACGATCTGCTCCAGCAGCTCGATGGCCTGGTCGTCATTCATCGCAGGACCTCGCGCAGGGTCTCGGTCACGCGGTCACGTTGGGCCGCGCTGAGGATGAGCGGCGGCAAGAGGCGCAGCACCTGACGGCCTGCGGTCAGGGCCAGGATGCCGCGCTCCTGCAGCGCGCTCTGCACCGGCCCGGCTTCCTCGCGCAGCTCGATCCCGATCAGGTAGCCGCGCCCGCGCACGCTGCGGATCCGCGTGGAAGACGCGGCGGCCAGCTCGGCGTGCCAGCTCGGGGCCGCGGCGGCGACGCGCTGCGGGATGTCCTGTTCGTCAAGCACGCGCAGGCAGGTCCGCGCCAGGGCGCAGGCCAGCGGATTGCCGCCGAAGGTCGAGCCGTGGCTGCCCGGCGGGAAGCTGCCCGCGCGCGGGCCGGCGACCAGCGCGCCCATCGGGAAGCCGTTGGCGATGCCTTTGGCCAGACAGATCAGGTCGGCCTCGGCGCCGTCGGCAGGGCCGGCAAGCAAGCTGCCGCAGCGGCCGAAGCCGGTCTGCACCTCGTCGAGGATTAGCAGCGCGCCGGCCTGACGGCACAGCGCGCTGACCGCGCGCAGGTAGCCCGAAGGCGCCGGGTGTACCCCGCCTTCGCCTTGAACCGGTTCCAGCACGACAGCCGCGACCTCTTCGTCGAGCGCCGCCTCGAGCGCGGCCAGATCACCGAAGCGCACGTGCTCGACGCCCGGCACCAGCGGAGCGAAAGGCTGCCGATAGGCGGCGCGATGGTTCAGCGAAGTCGCGCCCAGGGTGCGGCCGTGGAAGCCACGGCTCGCCGCCAGGATGCGCGGCCGGCCGGTGGTGGCGCGCGCCAGCTTGAGCGCGGCCTCGATTGCTTCCGCACCCGAGTTGCAGAAGAAGAAGCGCAGCGCCGAGCCGTCCGTCGCGAGCTGCGGCGCCAAGGCCGCACCCAGCTCCTCGATCAGCGCCTCGCGCTGCGGGTTGCCGAAGCTCGCGAAGCAGTTGCTGAGCTCAGCGGACTGCGCGCGCAGCGTTTCGAGCATCGCCGGGTGGGCGTGGCCGAGCGGCAGGACGCCGTACATCGAGGTGCAGTCCAGGTAGCGGCGGCCGTGGGTGTCCACCACCTCGGCGCCCTGGCCGCGCACCAGGCTGACGCCGCGGCTGCCGTAGCCGACCAGGCCGTGGGTGTCGGGAGCGGCGGCGATCATGCTTCCAGCTCCCGCGCAGCGGCGCGTGGGGCAGCCTGACGAAACACCGTCCCCTGTCCGGCGAGCGCGTCCGTGACCGGGCTCGCCGCATTGCTGCTGGCGATCACGACCTGCTCGACGCCCGCTTCGAGCGCCTCCTCCGCGGCGAGCACCTTCTTGCGCATCCGCCCCTGGGCTGCGGCGCGCGCCGGCTCGAGTGCATCGGCACGGACCGAGCGAATCAGCGAGCCGGGGTCCTCCGGGTCGGCGAGCAGGCCGGGCACGTTGGTCATTAGCAAGAGGCGCGTCGCGCGCAGCTCGGCGGCGATCTTGGCCGCCACGCGGTCGCCGTCGACGTTGAGCCTCTCGCCGCGCGCGCCGCAGCCGATGGGGGCGATCACCGGCAGGTAGCCTTCGCCGAGCAAGGTGCGCAGCAGCGAGCGGTTCACTCCGCTGGGGCGCCCCGTCCATTGGTCGCGCACGATCCGGATGCGGCCGTTCTCGACGATCCGCACCGATTCCTTGCGCTGCGCCTGCACGACGCGGCCGTCGATGCCGGACAGGCCGATCGCCGGGATCCCGCGCGCCTGTAGCCGCTCGACGAGCAGCCGGTTTTGCAGCGCCGTCGCCTGGGCGAAGATCTCGAGGGTGGTGCGGTCGGTCAGCCGGCTCCATTGACCCGAGGGCGACTGCACCATGCGCGGCGGATGGCCGAGCTGCGTCGAGAGTCGATTGGTCGCGTCGCTGCCGCCGTGCACCAGCACAACAGCCCGGCGGCCGCGCAGGTCGTCGCAGATCGCGTCGGGGATAATCCCGGAGGCGCCGCCGATTTTGATGATGGTGGTCATGATGCTGAAGTTCAAGCCGGGAAGATCCCGGCAAAGTCGAGCCCGCGTGTCTCGGGCAGATCGTGCATGAGGTTGAGGCACTGCACCGCGCTGCCGGCGGCGCCCTTACCCAGGTTGTCGAGCGCCGAGAGCAGCACCAGCCGCCCGGTCGTTTCATCGCGCGCCCAGCCGAGGTCGGCGTAGTTGGTCCCGTCGAGCAGCTTGAGATCGGGGTGACGGAAGGCGCCGCTGCGCTCGTGCACCGCGCGCAGAAAGGGCTCCTCGGCCGTCGCCTCGCGGTAGATGGTCCACAGCTCGCGTTCGCTGGGCAGCTGCTCGGGGAAGAGCTGCACCGTGGCGGCCGCGCCGCGCACGCGGTCGATCGAGGTGATGCTGAGGTGCACCTGGCGGAGGCCGTGCAGCTGTTCGACCTCGGCGGTATGACGATGGCCGACCGGCGCGAAGCTGCGCAGCACTCCCGAGCGCTCCGGGTGATGGCTGCTCGCGCGCGCGCTGCGCCCGCCTTCGGAGCTGCCGGCCTTGACCTCGGCGATCACCCGCCCGTCCGCGGGCAGCAAGCCGGCGCGCGCCAGCGGCAGCAGCGCCAGATTGACCGCGGTGGCGTTACAGCCCACGCCGCTGACCCTGCGCGCGCCGCGCAACGCGTCGCGCCGTGCCTCGGGCAGCCCGTACACCCACTGCCCCAGCTGCTCCGGGCAGGGGTGCGCTTCGCCGTACCACTGTTCATAGTGCTGCGGCTCGCTCAGCCGAAAGTCGGCCGAGCAGTCGAGGATCGCCGTCGCCAGCGATTCCAGTTCGGGCAGGCGAACGGCCAGCGCGCCATGGGGCAGCGCGCTGACCAACACGTCCACCGGCTGCAGCTCGGCAAGCGGCACGAAGCGCAGAGCAGTGCGCCCGCGCAGATGCGGGTGCAGGCGCGTCAGCGGTTGGCCGGCTGAGCTCTCCGAGGTGGCTTGCACCACCTCGAAGTCCGGGTGCGCGAGCAGCAGGCGCAGCAGCTCGCCGCCGACGTAGCCCGAAGCGCCGGCGATCGCGACCCGAAATGGTGCCGGGGACGACGCGCTCATCCCGGGACCCCCTCTTGGCTGCGGGTCAGCGCGTCGTCCACCATGCGACCGGGGATGTCGACCCCGGTGACCTCGATGCTGTTGCGGAACTCCATCGAGTGATTGACCTCGAGCACCAGCAGTTCGCCGTCGCGCCGTTCGATCAGATCGATGGCGAGTTGGCCGCCGCCGACGGCCGCCGCGGCCTGCTGCGCGAGGCGGACCAGATCCGGCTCAAGCGCGCGGTTGGCGGTCTGCGCGCCGCGGGCGGTGTTGGTGATCCAGTGCTCGCTGCGCCGCTCGATGGCTGCGATCACTTCATCGCCGATCACGAAGACCCGCAGATCGCGCCCCGGCTTGTCGACGTACTCCTGCAGGAACAAGACGCCGTGGGTCCAGTCACCCAGGGTGTCGCGGTGCTCAAAGACGGCCTCGGCGGCGTCGCGGTCATTCAGCCGCGAGGCCAGGCGGCCCCAGCTGCCGACCGTCGGCTTGGTCACCACCGGGTAGCCCAGCTCCTCGCAGGCCTCCAGAGCCGCCTCCGGCGAGAAGCAGGCGCGGGTGCGCGGCGTGGGCAGCCCGTGCTCGGTCAGCGCGAGCTGCGTCCGCAGCTTGTCGCCGCAGGTCGCGATCACCGCCGGGTCGTTCAGGCAGGTCACTCCGTTGGATGCGAAGACCTGCATCGCGGCCAGCGAGCGGCCAAAGGAGAGCGAGCGGTCCCAAACTAGGCTGGCCGCGATCTCGGCGGGCGAGTCCAGGTGCAGCTGCAGCTTGCGCAGATCCTGCGTCTGGAAGTCGACCCCGCGCCGCGCGAGCACCTGGAGGAGCAGCTTCTCCTCCAGGCGCAGGCGCGTGTGCAGAAAGAGCAGCGGGTCGCTCATTCGCCCCAGTCCTCTTCGACTTCGGGAGCGAGCGCGAGTTCGACCGGAGAGATGGAAAGGACTTCCAGGTCGGCGCCGCAGTCGTCGCAGGGCAGGACCTCGCCGGCGAGCAGGTCGGTGGGGAGCGCCAGTTCGGCGGCGCATTCCGGGCAGGAGGCCGTGGTCAGAGTGGTGTCGTTCATGATGTTCGGTTTGCGGTGAAGTGAAGGGAAAAGAAGGTGGTGTCCGGGCAGACCTCTCCCGCAGACCGCACGCAGAGCGCCGGTGGGAAGAGGTCGAGGCAGGGCTCAGGCCGGGCCGCTTCGTCGACTCATCACGAGAAGAGCACGCGCAGCGCCGCCGAGCCCCAGGGTTTGGGCTTGGCCTCCATCGGTTGAGCGTTGCGGTTCATCGATTCTCGGTTGTGTGCGTGGCAAAGAAAAAACCCGCCGGGCGTTTGGCCCGGCGGGTGATTCGGTTTGCCTTGGTTTCTTAGGCGAACAGGGACACCCCAGCCGGACCTTGCGGGCCGCGCTTGGCTTTCGCCTTTTTCAGGGTGCTGCACTGTTGCATGGGAGCGAAGTGTAATGAGTGAATCAGTGCTGTCAACCAAGAATTCAACAGGGAATCGCTCAGGGCAGGATCTGGAGGCTCCGCAAGTTGGAATCCTGAATCGTGATTCCGTCGTAGGCGACCACCTCCAGATAGAAGGTCCGTCCAGCGGCGACTGCGGGAATCACTGCGTCGATGAGGTCCCCTCCGTTGGCATCCAGCGTGGACTGGAAGAGCACCTGGACGGGAAGCCCCAGGTCAAAGTTGTGTCCGTACTGGTTGCGCCCGGCGTTGGACAGGCTGTAGCTGAACCACTCAGTCGCAAACGGTGTCCCGTTGGACCAGTAGAAGCTTACGCTGTCGCCGGACGCCGCCTGCGTCGGCCCGGTGAGCTGAATCGGGTCACTAGTCACAGGCGTACGCGTGTGCACGAAGAGCCCTCCGTTGAGCATCGTGGTGCCGCCGATCAGATTGCTCGAGCAGCTGGCGAAGGCGATGCGGTTGCCGTCCGCTGAGATGCTGGCGTCGGAGGCGCTGTCATTGCCGAAGACCCCGCCGCTGCCGAGGTTGACGTTCTGCGTCAGCCCGGTCACGCGGCTGTAGGCGAAGACGTCCCCAGCGTTGTTGTTGTCCCCAGGAACGATGGATGGATCTGTCGTCTGATAGACGATCGTGTTTCCGTCCTCCGAGATGCGTGGGGAGAGACACTCGCGGGCCGCCTCGCTGCCATCCCAGCGCTGAGAGATGCGCGTGATCGAGCCAGTCTGGCGATCGCGGAGGAAGATGTCGGAGACTCCATTGGTGTCGCCCGGCACGAGATTGGTCGCGGCGGATTGAAAAACTACCCAGCGGCCGTCCGCGGAAACGCTCGGGTAACGGCAGTGACTGTTCGGCTCGCCGCCGGTGGACGTGCTGCTGATCCACTCGGTGACTCCCGTATTCAGGTTGCGGATATAGACATCGTCGCGCGAATTCCCCGCGCCGCCGGGCAGATTGGTGGAGATGGTCGAGAACACGACCCAGTCAGCCTGCGCGGAAAGGAAACCGTGTCGGCAGTCCTGATTGGCGGCGGCGCCGAGCGACGTTTCCGTCGTGCGCGTGGTGGTGCCGTTGAGGGTATCCCGGAGATAGAAGTGATTCCGGGTGTTGCCGTCAGGATGCATCTTGGCGCTGCGCGTCGAAAAGAGCACGTAGCGCCCGTCCGCGCTGAGCCCGGCGACGTAGGAGTCGTTATTGGACTGTTCGCCCGAGGTGCTGAGGCTGATGCGCTGCGTGCTGCCTGCGGCGCGATCACGCAGGTAGACATCACGCGCACTATTGGTATCCCCGGCGACCAGGTTGTCGGCGTAGGTCACAAAGGCGACGCGCTGACCATCGCCCGAGACGCGTGGCAGTTCGCTCAGCTTATTCGCGAGCCCGCCGCCGTCAGTCAGGCTAACGCGTTCGGTGCGGTGCAGCAGCAGATCGTGCAGATAGACGTCCCCGAAACCGCTCGGCGCTCCATCGAGATTGAGTGCGTCGGAGCTAAACACCGCGCAGCTTCCATCGGCGGAGATGCGCACATCGCTGCTGCCGCGGTCGCCGAGCGCGCCCAAGGAGTTGACGTTCACGCGGCGCGTGAATCCCTGTGCAGAAATGCAGGGAGGGAGGGCGACGATCGCCCCGAGCGTCAGGATGAATAGGCCAGTTCGCATCGCGTGGAATCTAGCACAAGATCGCGAAGCATTCGGTCTAGAATCGGGGCGTGATCCGCGCCGCCGCTGTCCTGGCCGTCTTGTGTTCCTGTGTGATGCCGGATCAGGAAGCGCTGCCGAATATGGTCACTGTGGCGCTCTGTCAAATGGAGGTCGGGCCAGACGCGGAGGCAAACCTGAAGGCGATCGAGAGGTCGATCGCAGAAGCAGGAGACAGCGGAGCTCAGCTCGTCGTCTTCCCCGAGGCCTGCGTCTTCGGCTGGGTCAACTCGGCTGCGCACGATGCGGCGGCGACCATCCCCGGCCCGATCTTCGATCGCATCGCGGCCGCGGCGCGGCGCGCCGAAGTGCACGTGGCCATCGGCATGGCCGAACGGGACGGACCCGCGCTGCACAACGTGGCCGTGCTCATCGATGACCGCGGCCAGCTGCTGGCCAAGCATCGCAAGCTCAACATTCTGAGCGAGCTGATGGACCCGCCCTATGCGCCGGGCGACGGCGAGCCGGTCGTGGTCGAGACGCGCTTCGGGCGGGTGGGCCTGCTCATCTGCGCGGACACCTTCCAGGAAGAGACGGTCGCGCGTGTGGCGGCCGAGCAACCCGATCTCATGATCGTTCCCTACGGCTGGGCCGCCCCTGCCGAGCAGTGGCCGCAGCACGGCAAGAGCCTGCACGCCTGGATTCAGAACACCGCGCGCGTCTGCCAGGCACCCACGATCGGCGTCGACTCGACGGGGCAGCTGCACGACGGCCCCTGGAAGGGCTTTGTCGTAGGCGGGCAAAGCATGGCTTGCGACGCAAGCGGAGCCGCGCTGATCCAGCTCGCTGATCGCAGCCCGGAGATGAAGCTCGTCGATATTCCTCTTCGCCCTCGCATTCAGTCATGACCGACCTGAGAATCGTCGCCATCTACGAGAAGATGGTCGCGACCCAGCCCGGCATCGAACGCAAGGGCAAGGCCAACCCCTACACCTCGATGAACGGCAATATGTTCAGCTTCATCACCAAGGAAGGCGAAATCGCGCTGCGCCTGCCCGAGGAAACGCGCCGACTACGGGCTCTGACCAGTTACACTGGCATTCGCGCCCACAGCCCCGCCGCAGTGTTGGAGATCGGCTACTGGCTCTGACCAGTTACACTGGCCGCCGAGGCTTCGAAGCAGCTGCAGGAGTTGGAGATCGGCTACGGGCTCTGACCAGTTACACTCCGCCGTTCGTCTTCATCCAGTGCCAGCAGTTGGAGATCGGCTACGGGCTCTGACCAGTTACACTCCGATCGCTCGCTGGAAGATGCCGTCCTTGTTGGAGATCGGCTACGGGCTCTGACCAGTTACACTTCTCGCGATCAACTGCTGGCCGAGCAAGCAGTTGGAGATCGGCTACGGGCTCTGACCAGTTACACTCGTGCCTGGATCGACGACGACCAGGTCGCAGTTGGAGATCGGCTACGGGCTCTGACCAGTTACACTCAGCTCGGCCCTGCGGTGACTTCATCTGACGTTGGAGATCGGCTACGGGCTCTGACCAGTTACACTTGGGTTGTCGGTGTAGTAGCAGGCGAACTGTTGGAGATCGGCTACGGGCTCTGACCAGTTACACTCCCGGTCTACTGGAACTACGGCATGCAGGCGTTGGAGATCGGCTACGGGCTCTGACCAGTTACACTGAAGTGGTCTCCCGGGCCATCGCCATTGAAGTTGGAGATCGGCTACGGGCTCTGACCAGTTACACTGAACCAGCAGGAGCAGAACCAGACCGAGAAGTTGGAGATCGGCTACGGGCTCTGACCAGTTACACTGCACGGCGGCGGGTCGAGCTTGGCGAGGGAGTTGGAGATCGGCTACGGGCTCTGACCAGTTACACTCAGATCGTCCGCCAGGGCGACATCTACCTGTTGGAGATCGGCTACGGGCTCTGACCAGTTACACTGGGAGTGTGGATGGTGAATCCCCTAGCGGTGTTGGAGATCGGCTACGGGCTCTGACCAGTTACACTGTGCACGACCACGCGCCCTTCGTCCCACCAGTTGGAGATCGGCTACGGGCTCTGACCAGTTACACTAGTCCAGCTCGTCCAGGGCCGGGAGTTCCCGTTGGAGATCGGCTACGGGCTCTGACCAGTTACACTCGAACAAACGCAAGTCACTCTGGAATAGTGGCTTGCGTTTTTTCTAGGAAACTAAAAGAGGTCAAGCTGACGAGGCTGTGACTCCGGGGCAACCGGAATCGCGCCCTGGTAGCAATCCATGCGTGAGAATTGCTTGTCGGTAAAGACGAGGATGCGCACCAGCCCCTCAGGCGGAACTGCCTGCTGCACACGGCGTCGGTGGACTTGAGCATTCTCTTCGGACGGGCAAGGTCGAGTATAGACCGAGTACTGGATCCGGGAAAATCCATCTTTTAGCAGGTATTCGCGGAAGCTAGTTGCCAACTTTCGTTGCGGTTTGGATTTCACGGGGAGGTCGAAGAGGACGAGAAGCCACATGGCGCGATAAGCACTTAGTCTCATCATGCGCCGTGCGTCGGCCATTGCGGAAGTGCGAGCAACCCTGCGGCATCGACCGCGCGCAGCTGCTCCGCAACAGAAGCGCGTAGTGCTTCTGCCAGGGTTGCAGCGGTGTGATCGAGGCTCGCCCAAAGAGGCCTCGTCCCTTGCGCCGTCCCCACGTCATGAGTCAAAACTTCAAGCGCGAATGCGCGCTCGTCCCGCCCGAGCCTTGTGCATCCGCGCGCGATGATCTTGCATGCTACGGCGTCGACCCAAGGCCGGAAGGGCTCCATCAGATCATCAGCAAGCGGGAAGCCGCTATAGCGGTTGTGATGGTGGATACCGTGTCCAGGATGAAGTCCGGCGCCAACTAGTGCACGTGCGCTGGCGGCGCGAAGGACTGCGTATCCATAGTTAAGGACAGCATTCGGAAAGGCTCCGTGTCGATCACGCCGGAATTGAAGAGTAGGATCGTGTGTGGTAAAGAGCTCGGCCCAGTAGGATCTTGCGGCTTGCGCCTCGACATTCGAGACATCTCCGCTGCATACTTGCTGTGCCAGCGTGTGTAAGCGCCTATGTCCCGGCTTTCCTTTGAGGAGTTGCCGCTGGTTTAGAATCTTCGCGACCACGATTCGTTTCCATAACTGCTTACGGAGTGGTTGAGAGGCAGCAAATTGATAGCGAATTCGCTCGGCATGAAGCCCGTTCCCGACGACAGGTAGCGCTAGAGAGCTTGGTAGGTGCTTCGCATCGCAGGCAAGAACAGCTGCGCCTGACGATGCTAGGGCGTTTAGTGCGCCGGAAGTGATTCGGATGCCAGACCCTTCCAGGGTGACGAGCCCAATATCCTCTACAGGAACTTGACTGAGGGTTTCTCCTTCGAGTTGAACGACAAGCTGAGCGTTGCGAATAGAAAGAGAAACCCCTTTTGTTGCAATAGCGATCGTGCGTTTCATGCGAACAGAGCGCAGGGCGTGCCTTACGCATCGTCCGGAGAAGGGGCGCGCCTTTAGTCTCCAGCCGGCCGAACTCGACCTAATGGGTCAATCGTCACCTTCTTAAGATGAAGGGACGTCAGCGCTCCAATGGACTGAATCCGGACCAGTGGGGACTTGTTGCCCTCGGAAGCTGGCCGAGCATCTCGGGCGTCGCGGAGGTATAGGTCTAGCCTGCTTCCAGGCTTGGGTTGCCCACTCATCATCTGGACGACGGCTAGTCGGGGCGACTCATCACCCGCACACTGTACTAGTACCGATTCCTTCCGGCTCAACGAGCAAATCAATTCAAGGTTGTCTTCACGCTTCCGAAGAACGGGATTCCCACAATTCTTGCGCGCGCGCTGGATCGCCTCGAAGGCCGGAATGACTTCGACTTTCGTATTGCCGTCTGGGTCGCGGAGGATCGCAAGGTGGTGGTTGTTTCCCAGCGTGACTCGTCCTTTGCGTAGTGGAAGCCCCGCTTTCATTGCTGAACCAACGCGAACTCGACGGATCGGGATTCCGGACAAGGTCGTAATCTCCGGGTTGTGCCAATCTTTGGGGAGGGTCTTATCTCCTTCGCGCCAGCCGCGCTCACGCAGCCTTTCCTGTATCCTCTCGCGCACGATGTCATCACGAATCCTATCGATCATGGCCGGCTTCAAGTCAGCTACCGGCTTGCGCGTGACGACCTGCCCCGCAAGCTCGCCGCTGCGGTCACGAGCCTGTCCGTAGAACGTCGCTTCATGCAGCGCGCCGCGAACTCGACGAGCCGGGCGATGCGAAACCAGGATCTGATCGAGGACTTCCTTGCAGTCGAACCGGAAGTCCTCCCACGGACGAGGGAAGGCGATGAAATCGCCATGCGCCTCACGAGCCTTCCAGAAGTCTTGATAGCGCTTGAGCATACTCCGGGACGAAGCTGCGACGACGATTGCGTCGATCGCGTGATGCCGGTGATCTGCACGTGACTTTCGCGGTTGCCCGTCCTCATCCTGCTGACCTGACAGGACGAGTTCTCCATGCTTGTCCAGGAGTGGAGCCAGGATGTCATTCAAGCCCCACTTCCGGCGCAGTTCCGCCGTCAGGCCTCCGCGTGTCGACTGGACGGCGCTCTCGCCCTGGCGCAGTTCGGCGGGGTAGAGAAGCTCAAGGTATGCGCAGACAGCGCGAGTGATGTAGCGCGTGTCGTTCAGTTGGCGCGCCGCAAACTCGTTGGCGGCGAGTTCGGACTGGCCGAGGCGTGCAAGCTTGGGGTCTAGGTTCTTGCCAGCGAAAGCGGTCCTCGCCCGCTGCAGGAGTTGGCGGTGCTGCTCGCTATCAGGGCTCAGCCATTCGCCCGGGAGTCGATCGCCTTTAGCGGAGTTCTCAGTGCGATGAACCAGCGCTTTGTTCATGTACGAGTCGTCCAATGAACGCCAGCGCGGAAGAATATGATCGACTTCCCATTCGCCTCCGAAGAGTTCGCTCTGAGGAATCGGGCGACCGGAGTAGAGGCATACTCCCCCCTGATCCTCCCAGAGCAAGATGCGATCCACATCCTTGCGACTGTTCGGATTACCTCCTAGCTGTTCAGCACGTGTGCGCGCGGCCTCGCGCCTTTTGCGCTGGGCAGCATTTCGCTTGCTTTTCTCGGCCCGTCCTTTCGGCCCGTCTTTCATCTCGCGGGCTAGCTCAATCACGATTTTGCGCGGGCGTCCGTGCGCGGAAATGATGGCATTAACAACCTTGCGAAGTTCTCCAAGTGCGCGACGAACGATAGGGTTTGTGATCTCCCGTAGGTTGTCTGGAAGTAGGGGGTCGACAAGAGATGGAAGTACTGCGAGAGCCTCCGGCTCAGCGGATTCCGGGAACTCGAGTCGGATTGCCTCGTCCTCGCCCTTTCCATTCATTAGATGCGGGATGAGCCGGCGGATCGCCGTGTGTGAATAAGCCAAATACCCATCGGAGGGACACCATTCAGCAAGCTTCCCTGCCTTGTCCGGAGATGCCCCATGGCGGACGCATTCATTCTTGAATCCCTCTAAGTCTTCGGTGTTGAGGAGAGAGTCTCGAAGCTCATCGCGGATAGCGTCGGCGAGCGAATCCCAAGTGCTGGTGCCGAAGCAGGCGCGTAGCTTCGATTCAACGGAATTCCCATCGAGGTGATTCCGCGCGCCGCGCTCCAGGTTGAAGACGGCATAGGGATCCGTTCCGACTTTCGCAACGATCTTGCGCAACTGGTCGAACGTCACCTTCTGGGAAATATAGAGGCGAGCCAGAATCAACTCACGCTCCTTCGCAGTAAGGGGCCGCTCGACGGTCGAGAAATGTTCTGAGACACGAAGGTTGTTTACCTCCTTCAGAATGCGGAATTGCTGCGCGCACCAGGCTGCGCGCGAGCCGCGCCGAAGCTCAGGGATAAGTAGACATCGCTTCGCTTGTGGTGATCGATGGAGATTTGCTCGTGATGACGCGCTTCTTCGTCGCTCTTCTGTGACTTCGAATGGGTGTTGAAAGAAGATGGTGCGCCGGAGGTCCTCGACGAAACCGTCGGTCAATACTTCTGTATGGTAAGCACGCTGTGCAGCAATGAGTTGGTCAAACTCTTGCACGTACATTTCCCTTCGCGTATGCGTATTCCGCAACCTAAGTGTGCCGCGCGTCAATGGGCAGCGACCATCGACCTGATTCTTGGATAGGTGGTATAGGTACTCACCGAGCGTTCTCGCTTCGGATGCAGAAATCGCCGACCGAAGATCGCCGATCTCCTTGAGCATTCCCTTTTCCTCGCTGGACTGGCCAGACTTCCGGTTCGACTTGAACCCTCTTCGCTGGCCAAGGTGGTAGATCGCGCGGCCAAGTTCGTGTGGAGAGAGCGCACTGTCCAGTCCGTGGGCTCGTAGTGCGTAGGGATTTGCGCTGAGAACTCGATCCAACTCAGCTTGCTCGGTTGGAAGGAGACCGCCACGGGTGAGTAGTCGTCTGAGGGCATAGCGTCTCGCGTTCCGGCGTGCGTGGTTGCGTCGCATCGCGCGAGCGGTACGTCGCTGTTGACAGAGTGACGATTCCTTTGCCGTGCCAAAGTTCTGCAAGCCTGCTTCGAAGACGCGAACGCCGACGGGCGGGTGGCCGGCAGATTGGGTGTCCAGAAAGCCCGTTACGGAATAGGACTCATGCCCGGCTTGGGTGGAAAACTCAGCAGTAAGAAGTGCCCATCCGATGGAGTTGGGGCCGAGATCGAGACCGAGTACGAAATCAGGCATATTCGCTCCTTAAACGAAGTGTAAATGGTTGCTTCGCATTGAGCGAAGAGTAGAATATTTTTAAGTGTAACTGGTCAGAGTTCGTCCCTTTTTTCACTAAGGACTCAGATCCGCAGGCTCTGTGCCCCGATGGCTTGCCATCGGGGCGCAACCGCTTTTTGGGGCACTTGCTGCCTGATTGAGGCTAGAGCTGAGTCGTCAGGTTTCGCTGGTGGGAGTCGAGGATCTGGACGCCGTCCTGGCTCACCACATCAAGACACATATGTAGATCAGTCAGCAGTCAGGGAGGGTCGGCCTAGCCGGTGACGAACCTCAAGGCTCTTTCGATCTACAAGCAGATAGTCGCGACCCAGCCCGGCATCGAAGGCAGAGGGAGAGCCAACCCTTGCGCCGTGATGAATGGCATCGTGTCTTCCTTCACACGAGAGCGGGCGAGATTGCGTTGCGGCAACTAGGGGTCGTGCGTGCAACGCACGGTGTCGGTGATTCAGTACGACGCAGTGATGCGGGACTGCGCGACGGTGCCAGAATTGGAGTTTAGCCCGCCTGCAGTTTTGGCAAGACTGTTCGCGCAGCGCGTGGCCTACGCGAAGGCCCTGCCGATAGAAACAACCCGAAGCGCACGCATTGACGGGCGCTCTGGGACACAGCCCGACGGGGGGCGCGGGCTGCCGCCTTAAGCGACCGCTTCGTCGCGCAGCGAGTTGAGCGCCGAGCCGGCCTTCCACCAGCTGATCTGCTCGTCGTTCAGCGTGTGCAGGACCTGGAAGCGATCGCTGCTGCCGTCGCTGTGGTTGGCCACGGCGAAGACTTCGCTGCCCGGTGCCAGCTGGTCCAGACCTTCGAGGGTGATGGTGTCATCTTCGCGCACCTTCTCGTAGTCCGCTGGATCGGCGAAAGTGAAGGCGAGCACGCCCTGCTTCTTCAAGTTGGTCTCGTGGATGCGCGCGAAGCTGCGCACGATCACCGCGCCGGCGCCGAGGTGACGCGGGCACATCGCGGCGTGCTCGCGGCTCGAACCTTCCCCGTAGTTCTCGTCGCCGACCACGATCCAATGCTTGCCCGCGGCCTTCAGGTCGCGCGCGACCGCCGGCACCGGCAGCTCACGCTCGCCGTTCAGCGGGTTGCGGGTGGTGCCTGCCGGACCGCCGAAGGCGTTGATCGCCCCGGTGAACATATTGTTCGAGATGTTGTCGAGGTGACCGCGGAAACGCAGCCACTTGCCGGCCGGACTGATGTGGTCGGTCGTGGTCTTGCCCTTCGTCTTCAGCAGCAGCGGCATGGCCTGGTAGGCCTCGGCCGGCAGCGGCTGGAAAGGCGTGAGCAGCTCGAGGCGCTCACTATTCGGGTCGACGGCGACCTCAGTCGATGCGCCTTCCGGGGTCGGGCCGCGGTAACCCTCGGCGGCAAACACAAATCCGTTCTCCGGAATCTCCGGCGCCGGCTGCGGAGCTTCGAGCTTCCACTCACCGTTCGGGCCTTCGATCGTGTCCTCCATCGGGTTGAAGGAGATCCGACCGCCGATCGCGAGCGCCATCACCAGCTCTGGCGAGCCGATGAAGCCGAGGGTCTCGGCGTTGGCGTCGTTGCGGCCGCGGAAGTTGCGGTTGAACGAGGTGACGATCGTGTTGCGCTCGCCCATCTCGATGTCGTCGCGCTGCCACTGCCCGATGCACGGGCCGCAGGCGTTGGCCAGCACCGTCGCGCCGACGCTCTCGAGCTGCTCCATCTGGCCATCGCGCTTGATGGTCTCGAAGATCAGCTCCGAACCCGGGCTGACCATCAGCGGCGACTTCAGCTCGGCGCCCTGCGCCTTGGCCTGCTCGGCCACATCGACCGCGCGGCAGATGTCCTCGTAGGAGGAGTTGGTGCACGAGCCGATCAGCGCATAGGACAGCTTGTCCTCGTAGCCCTCGGAGGCGACCGCGTCGTCCATCGCCGAGATCGGACGGGCGAGGTCCGGGGTGTGCGGGCCGACCAGGTGCGGCTCGAGGGTCGACAGATCGATCTCGATCACTTCCTGGTAGTGCGCCTCGGCGCCTTCGTCGGCGATGACCAGGTCGCGGTTCTGCTCGGCGAGGTCGGCGAGCTCCGCGCGCTTGGTCGCGCGCAGGTAGACGCCCATCCGCTCGTCGTAGGGGAAGACCGAGCAGGTCGCGCCCAGCTCGGCGCCCATGTTGCAGATGGTCGCTTTGCCGGTGCAGGACAGCGACTCGACGCCTTCACCGAAGTACTCGATGATCCGGTTGGTGCCGCCCTTGACGGTGAGGATGCCAAGCAGCTTCAGGATGATGTCCTTCGGCGCGGCCCAGCCGCTGAGCTTGCCCGTCAGTTTCACGCCCAGCACGTTCGGCTGCAGCACTTCCCAGGGGAAGCCGGCCATCACGTCGACGGCGTCGGCGCCCCCCACGCCCACGGCGCACATGCCCAGGCCGCCGGCGTTCGGAGTGTGCGAGTCGGTGCCGACCATCAGGCCGCCCGGGAAGGCGTAGTTCTCGAGCACAGTCTGGTGAATGATGCCCGAGCCCGGCTCCCAGAAGCCGAGGCCGTAGCGCTGCGAGACCGAGGCCAGGAAGTCGTAGACCTCACGGTTCTCGTCGTTGGCGACGTAGAGGTCCTTCTCGCTGCCCTGGTGCGCGCGGATCAGGTGGTCGCAGTGCACCGTCGAGGGCACCGCCGTTTCTTCCTTGCCGGCCATCATGAACTGCAGCAGCGCCATCTGCGCGGTGGCATCTTGCAGGGCCACGCGGTCTGGGCGCAGCAGCAGATAGGCCTTGCCCGGGTCGATATCCGAGGCCTGGGCATTGTCCAGGTGGCCGAGGATGATCTTCTCGGCCAGGGTCAGCGGCCGGCCCAAGCGCCCCCGCACGACTTCCAGGTTCTGACGCATGCGGGCATAAACGCCCGCGACCATTTCAGGGGTAGATTCGATGGTGGGCATGCTGTGTTCTCCGTACTCGGTACGGCCGCATATTCTATCCATTCCCGGGATCTATTCCGGCGGCTTCGATGCTTGAACGCGACTTTTGGACCTGGCTGGAGTACCGCCTCAGCCACGAAATGGGGTACGAGCCCGGGGCGCAGGCTCGGCGCCTGTGGTGCGACGGCTAGACTCGGGGATCCGCGATGTGGGTTTCGATTCTCCTCTCTTTGCTCGGGGCACAAGCTGCTACAGAGCCCGTGGTCTACACCCACGGCCAGGCTCTGGCGGCCTATGAGCTCGACACGAAGGCGGCGGTCGAGACGACCGAGGCCTGGGCGGCCTACCGGGCCGAGGCGGGCGAGCTGCGCGCGGGCGGCGAGGGCGAACTGGCCTTCACCCTGGTGCGCCAGCATCGGGTGGCGGCCTTCGAGGATCGGCCGGCGTACGAAGTGCTGGTCCTGGAGCTGCCCGAGCTGCCGTGGAAGGACAAGAAGCCACTGCTGGGTGCGATCACCGCGCAGCTGGATCTGATCCTGACGACCTGGCACCCGACGGTCTCGCGCGAGATCGGCCGGATCCGCAGCGGCAAGGTCGGCAAGTTCAAAGGCCAGCGGCTGCCGTTTGAGCTGGGCGATGGTCGCAGCGGCGCGCTGTACGCCGTCGATGCGCCCGGCGCTGAGCTGGGCTTCTTCGTGATCGCCGCGAACGACGATGCCTTCAACAAGGCGCGGCGCGACTTCGAGAAGGCCTTCAAGAGCCTCGAGGCGGATGATCCGCTCGAGCCCGCGGCTCCCCTGGCCCTGGCGCATTGGCGCGCGGCCACGGAGATACCGCGGCCCGCCCCGGTCGCCGAAGACTTGCGCGCCGGCCTCGCCGGTGGCCTGGGCTGGCTGATCGATAACCAGGATCCCGACGGCGGCTGGACGATCGCGCCGGCCACCGGCAACACCGCCAACCAGTTCGGGGTCGTCGGCCTGGCGCTGCACGCGCTGGTGGATGGTTCGGCGCTGCTCGATGGCGAGAAGCAGGAGGCCTGTCAGAAGGCGGCGCACCGGGCCGCGGCCTGGCTGCTGAAGCACCGCGCCAACAGCACGACTCCGCAGCCCGGCGTGTTCGGGCCGCTGGCCGCGGGTTCGACCGCCTACAACCATCTGGTGGCCACGCGCGCGCTGCTGGCCTACCGCGCCAAGTGGAAGGGCGAAGTCGGCGTGCCGGCCGCGCTCGAAGTCGGGTTGCACGATGCCCTCACGCTGATCCTGCAATGGCAGAAGCCGAGCGGCGGTTGGAGCTATGCCGTCAGCCGCGGCGAAGAAGCCGAGCGTTGGGATTCCTCGATCACCAGCTGGGCGCTGCTCTGCCTGGTCGCCGCGCGCGCGCAGGGGCTGCCCTCGGATGACGATGCGCTGCGGCGCGGGGCGATGGTGCTCGATGAACTCGCCAGCGAGGAGACCGGGCGGATCGGATACTGCCTGTGGATCGAGCGCGGCGGCAAAGGCGGGCTGCCGGCGCGCCTCGCCGAGACGCATGGCCGCTTCCCGAGTCATCGCAGCGAATCGCTGACCGCGATCGGCTTTCACGCGCAGCAGAGCGTATGGGCGGCGCTGGGGCGCACCGCGGAAGATGGCGCACCCGCCCCGTTGGGCGAACTGGCGGTCAAGCAGATCGGCCTGATGCTGGCCCAGCCGCCAGTCGAGGACGAAGAGGCCTACGACCTCTACTACTGGGCGCACGCCGCGCACGCGATGGCCGCGCTGGGCGGTCCGGAACGCGCGGCCTGGGAATCGGCCGCGGCGTCGGTGCTGCTGGCGCGGCAGGAAGCGCTCGACGGCAAGCCGGCACTGGCCGGATCCTGGGCGCCGGATTCAGCGTGGGCGATCGAAGGCGATCGCGCCTACACCACGGCGCAGGCCTGTCTCACGCTTGCAGCCTGGGCCCAACCCACGCAGCTGCTGCGTGGCCTGCCGAGCGAAGATTAGACGCCCGACGGCGTCGTGCCGACGTTGCGCAGCGGCCACAGCGAGGTGCGCTTTGGGCCGGAGAGCCATTCGCGCATTGCGCCTTCGGCGGCCTGCAGATCGCGGAAGCGCGCGCCGAGCAGCATCTGGCTGACGGCCTGCTGGCTGACGCCCAGTTCCTTGGCGACCTCGGACTGCTTGCCGAGGCGGCGGTAGGAGCGCACCGCGGTGCAGCGCGCATCGGTCCACTCGTCCATCAGCGTGAGGTGCAGGCGACCCATCGCCGCGCCCAGGGTGAGCTCGGCTTCGGCCTTGCCCGACAGTTCGAAGTGGAAGCGCTCGCGCTTGTCGGCTTTGCCAAGCACGCGCAGCGCCTTGTCGCGGATCGCGTCGTCCTGGCCGGCGGCGCCACCCGGAGGGGCGGACACCATCGAGAAACGCAGGCGAAGCGGCCAGACCGCCTCCTGCAGGGCGACGGCGGCGTCGAATGCGGACTGGCCGTCGTTGAGGACCGCGCTGACGGACTCTTGGCTGGAATCAAAGGACCAGCCGCCGTCAAAGACGTCGGACTTGGGTCCACGGACCTGACCAAGAGCGAAAGCGGGGTCGGCCCCGTTCTCGCTTTGCGAAAACGAATCACGGATGCTCTGCTTCTGGCGGGGGCAGGGCGTTGCAGCCAATCCGAAACGCGCAGCGGTGCTCATGATGACAATGCTAAGATGTTGTGGGCTGTGGGTCCAGGATGACCCTGGAAAACGCCCGTTGCTAGGTTTAAGCCCAGATTCGATGCGCTCGATCCTCCTTTCGGCAATCTTCCTGCTTTCTCTTGGGGCCTGTGGCTCGGAAGAGGAGCCCCAACCCGAGTCCCAGGTCGAAACCCAGTCGGTGACCGCGGCCTCCGGCGAGGTCTACGAGCTGGGCGCCTGCTGTGGCGGCGGCTGCTACACGCCCACCGGCTACTGCTGCAATGAAGGCCATTGCGGCGGCAATTGCGACGAGAGCCTGCCGGTCTGGGACCACGCGGGCAACCCGACCAAGCTCAACTAGCCGGCCGGATCGCGGCCAAACAAAACTGAGAGCGCACTGCGGAGCAGCGCGCTCTCAATCGTCTCCCTGTTTGACGAGGGTGACATCGAATGAAAATGCAGCCGGATGGGGCCCGGCATGACTCATTTCGGACTACCCGTGTCTAGCTTTGAGGCATTCGGCTGATTTTCCTGCTTCAGGATCGCGAAGTAGGCGGCGGCATCCTGGCTGCGCAGCAGCTGAGTTCGGTCGGAAAAGCGCAGTGTTCCCGCGTTTCCCATCGCCTTGGCCGCCTGCTTCAGCCTCCCGAGCGCCTGGCGCGGCTGCGCGCCGCCAGCAAGCATGCGTGTCTCATATTCGCGCAACCAGGCGATCGCATCCGGCGGGGGCGGCGCCGCTTCGCCCAGCCGACGAGCCCGCCAGGCGGCGAAGATCCACGGATTGCCGATCGCCGCGCGCCCGACCATGACCCCCGCGCAGCCGGTCTCTTCCATCATCCGATCGATGTCAGCGGGGGACTCCGCCGAACCGTTGCCGATCACGGGGATCGACACCGCATCAACGGCGCGCCGGATCCGCGACCAGTCGGTGGGCAGGGTGTAGCGTTCGGTCCGCAGCCGTCCGTGCACCGTCAGCAGCACCGCGCCGGCCTGCTCGACGCGCCGGGCGATCTCCTCGACCTCGCGATCGTGCTCAATCCCGGCGCGGATCTTGGCGGTCACCGGCACCCCGGCGGCGTCGACGGTGGCGCGCACCAGTTCACCCAGAAGCTCCGGCTCGCCCAGCAGCGCGGAGCCCGCGCAGTGCTGAAAGACCTTGGGCGCCGGGCAACCGAAGTTGAGGTCGACGAAGGCGGCGCCGACGGCGACTGCCCGCCGCGCGGTCTCGGCGACCACGGCCGGGTCGTTGCCCATCAGCTGCACGCCCACCGCCACGCCGGGCACCGGGTCGCCCAGTTCCAGCGCGATGCGCTCGGCCGCGATCGGATGCTGCGCGACGCGCAGAAACTCGGTGCAGGCCGCGCCGACCGCGCCCGGGTTCTGTTCGAGCACCAGGCTGCGGAAGGAGCGGTCGGTCACCCCTTCCATCGGCGCCAGATAGGTCGCCGGATCGAGGATCAGCCCGGCGGCTTCGACCCGGGGGAGGGCGCTCACTTGGCCTGCAGGATCTCGATGTCGTAGCCGTCCGGATCCTTGACGAAGATGTAGCGCGAGCTCGATTCGGGGCGGTTGCCGCGGTACCACCAGCCCTTGTCCTCGACCTCGGCGATCACCGCGTCGAGGTCCTCGACCGTAAAGGCGAGGTGGCCAAACTGATCGCCCAGCTCGTAATCCCGGCCGTCGTGGTTGCAGGTCAGCTCGATGTAGTGCTGCTCGGACGCGTCGGCGAGAAAGACCAGGGTGCACTCCTCACCGAAGTGGGCGCGGCGCGTCTCCTTGAGGCCCAGGAAGCCGGTGTAGAAGGCGATCGACGCATCGAGGTCGCGGACGCGGATCATCGTGTGGGCGAGCTTGGCCTGCATGGCTACGATTCTAGATCGTCGCCGCTGCAGCGACGCTGTCATGACTGATTCCGCCCACGCAGGAGGAGCCGACAGCCTGGTCGACCTCGACCAGGATCACCCGGGCTTCCGCGACGCCGCCTATCGGGCGCGCCGCAACACCATCGCGCGCGCGGCGCTTGAGTACGGCGGAGGGCCGGTGCCCGAGGTGCCCTATACCGAGGAAGAGCACGCGGTCTGGGCCGAGGTCTGGCGCGCGCTCGAGCCGCTGCACCAGGATTGGGCGCCGCGCGGCTTTCTGGTGCTGCACCACCGGCTGGGGCTGGATCGCGAGCGCATCCCGCAGCTGGAGGTGGTCAACCAGCGGCTAATGGAAGTCTGCGGCTTCAAGATGCTTCCGGTCGCCGGTCTGATCGAGGCGCGCACCTTCCTCAGTTACCTGGCTGACGGCGTCTTCCTGTCGACGCAGTACATCCGGCACCACTCCGTCCCGCTCTACACCCCCGAGCCGGATGTGGTCCACGAACTCATCGGGCACGCCGCCAGCTTCACCCACCCGATGATCGTCGAGCTCAATCGCGCCTTCGGCCGCGCGGCCCGGGTGGCGGATGATTCCGGCATCCAACGCCTTGAACGCGTCTACTGGTGGACCATGGAGTTCGGTGCCCTGCGCGAGGACGGCACGGTCAAGGCCTTCGGGGCCGGCTTGCTTTCCAGCTTCGGGGAGCTCGGCAGCTTCGCCGAGCGCGCGGAACTGCGCCCCTTCGATCTGCCCACCATGGCAGTCACCGACTACGACCCAACGGACTACCAGCCCGTGGTTTACGTCGCTGAATCCTGGGAGGAGATGTACTACGAGCTGGCCGAATGGCTGGCGGGCTTTGTAGGCGATCCGTCCCCGTAGGAGCGACACGGAGCGCCACGCGAGCCTCAGGATGACTCCTGCTAGACTCCCTGTCCGTGCGCTCTATTCAAGTTGGCGTCCTTTCCTGTCTGCTCCTTGCGGCAACAGCTTGCGACTGTGGACTGGTTCAAACGCGTGTCTTCGATGTGCGCGCGGTCGCGCCGCCGAGTATCTGGTACCAGGACGCAGACGCGGTGAACGGGTACGCTCAACTGGAGTTTGAGCCGGGCTCATCTCCCGGGGAGTTCCGGGCGATCTGGGTGGGGACGGTCGGCGAGATTCCCCGTGCGCTGTTTCTCAGGGCGGAGGGTGGATATGAGCAAACCCTGCATCTCGAACTCCATCCGGAGAGCGGCCTCTTTTTGTATATCAGCGAAGATGGCCTGATCGAGGCACGCGGCGATCCGCAGTTCGTCCTTCTCGAGTTCGACCCCGCCACGGGCCGCCTATTCGAGTCCGAATCCCCGAAGGCAGTTCGGCACAAGGCCTACCGCTTCGTTTTCACCCTTCCACAAGGCCTTGAATCCGTACCCAATCTGCCCGACGAGGAAGCGCGGGCAGACGGCTGAACACCCATCCGCCATCCTCAACCCACTTCTGCACCATCATGAACGCCACCCTCACCCTCGCTCCGGCCCTGCTGCTGGCCGGACTGGCCGCTTCGGCCTTCACCGCCAAGGAAGCTCCGGCCCCGGCGCCGGCTCAGCCCATCGCCGCCGCCGCCAGCTACAAGATTGACGCGGGCCACTCCTTCGTCATGTTCCGGGTCATGCACCTCGGCATCGGCGCGGCCTATGGCCAGTTCCGCGACGTCCAGGGCGAACTGGTCTACGACGCGGATCAGCCGGCCAACAGCTCGATCTCGGTCACGATCGACGCGGCCAGCATCGACACCAACAACGCCGACCGCGATAAGCACCTGCGCGGCGCGGACTTCTTCTCGGTGAAGGAGTTCCCGGAGATCACCTTCAAGTCGACCAAGATCGAGGCTGCCGGCGAAGGCAAGTACAAGATCACCGGCATGCTGAAGATGCACGGGGTCGAGAAGCAGGTGACCGCCAGCGGCAAGCTGCTGGGCGCCGGCAAGGATCCGTGGGGCAACACCCGCGTCGGCCTCGAAGCCGAGTTCAAGGTCGATCGCCTGGCCTACGGTGTCGATTACATGCCCGAAGGTCTGGGCAAGGAAGTCGAGGTCGTCATCGCCGTCGAAGGCATCCTCGCCGAGTAGGACTTCCGTTCTATGGGCTTCGAGGTCTTCTTGAAGTCGGTGTTCGCGCCGGGCATGGCCGCCCTCCTGACGGTGGCCATCCTGGCGTGGAAGACCGGCCCGGTCAGTCCGCTGGCGCGCCGCGCGGGGGCTTCGGCTTGGATCGCCGGAGTCTTCGCCGGTTGGTGGCTCAGCTTTGGCTTGCCGTGGCCGGTCGAGAGCTCGGTCGACTGGCCCATCTGGGGCGCGGTCGGCGCCTGGCTGCTCTCGATCTGCGTGCCGCCCGCGGAGGACGGCCAGGCCCGGGCGCGCACACTGGGGCTGGCGATCCTGCTGGGCGCTGGCGTGGCCGGCTACGCCCTGCCCATGACCGAGCCGCTGGTCCCGCGCTTCTGGGAGAAGGGGGACTGGTACCTGGTCGCCGGGGTCGGTGGCCTGCTGGCTGGGCTGGCGGCGGCGGGCTCGCTTGCGGCCCACGCGCGCTTCACCGCGGCCCGCAGCCTGCCTGCGCTGGTCGCCTGGTGCGGCCTGGCATCCGGACTGCTCATGGAG
This sequence comes from Planctomycetota bacterium, assembly GCA_002705055.1. Classification (GTDB taxonomy): domain Bacteria; phylum Planctomycetota; class UBA1135; order UBA1135; family UBA1135. The sequence goes on along the minus strand of PAHY01000002.1, from coordinate 14,674 downwards.
ACCGGATCAGCGCGCGCCGCCCACGCCGCCGGGATCGGCGCGGCCGCCGCCGGCGCCATGATGCTGTTCTCCTGGCTGCGTCCGGCGGGATCCTGGCATCGCCATGCCGGGGTGCCGCTCGTGGGCTTGCTCGCGCTGCTGTCCATCCAGCACTACGGCTTCGGCGACGAGGTGGTCGCCTGGCCGCTGATGGTGCTCGCGCTCCCCGGCCTGCTGCACGCGGCCTGGGCCCGCTTCGCCCCGCAGCATGGCGCGGCCTGGCGCGACGCGTTGACCTTGGTCCTGCTGACGGTCCTGCCGCTGGCGATCGCCTGGGCGATCCTGCTCACCGGCGCGCCGGACGACCCTTACGGCGGGTACGGCAACTACGGCGGCTGACCCTATCCTGGGGGCATGGACGGCGAGTCGCCATCCGCTCCCTCAGGCGCCACTTCATCGACGAGCCCGGCGCGCGACCAGTTCGTGCACACCTTGCACGCGTTCGCGCGCGGCATGCTTGAGGCGCGCACGGTCGATGACCTTCTGTGGGATGTCGCGGCGCGCACGATCGCGCAGCTGGGGTACGAGGACTGCGTCATCTACCTCGTCGACCCCGAGCGTTCCTGCCTGGTGCAGCGCGCGGCGCACGGCCGAAAGAGCCCGCGCGAGCAGGTCATCGTCAATCGCATCGAGCTCCCCTTCGGCGAAGGCATCGTGGGGGCGGTGGCGCAGAGCGGCCGCGGCGAGATCGTGCCGGATGTCCGCAAGGACCCGCGTTATGTCGTCGATGACGAGGCGCGTGCCTCGGAGATGGCGGTGCCCATCGTGCACAAGGGCACGGTGCTCGGTGTGCTCGACTCGGAGGCCTCGCAGATCGACGCCTTCGACCAGGAAGACTTCGAGATCTTCGAGACGATCGCCTCGATGCTCGCGACCCGGGTGGCCGCCGAGCAGGTGCGCGATGAGATCGAGTACGAGCTGCGGCGGATGAACCGCGCCGCCGAGGAGGCCTCGCGCGCCAAGGGCGCCTTCCTGGCGAACGTCAGTCACGAGGTGCGCACCCCGCTGGTCGCCGTGCTGGGGGTCACCGAGATGCTGCAGGGGCTGGTCGAAGGCGGCGCGCCGCGGGAAGTGATCCTCGATCACCTCGGCGTGATTCACCGCAGTGGTGACCACCTGCTCTCGCTGATCAATCAGCTGCTCGATCTGTCGAGCGCCGAGCAGGGTCGGGTGCGCATCTCGCCGCGCCGCGCCGAACCGCGGGCGCTGCTGGAGGAGATCAGCAATCTGTTCCGCAACAAGGCGGCCGAGCGCGGGCTGGAGCTGATCGTGCGGGCCGAAGGAGACATCCCCGACTCCTTTGTCACGGACCCCACGCGGGTGCGACAGGTCATGATGAACCTCGTCGACAATGCGCTGAAGTTCACCGAGCAGGGCTCGGTCGAGGTCACGCTGTCGCCGATCGCGACCGCCGGGGCCGTCCGACGCCAGCTTCGCCTCGAGGTGCGCGACACCGGGCCCGGCGTGCCCGAGGACGAGCGCGAGCACATCTTCGAGAGCTTTCACCAGCTCGACGCGCATCAGTCCAGCGCGCAGGGCGGCCTGGGCCTGGGTCTGGGGATCGCGCGCCTGATCGCCCGCAACCTGGGCGGCGACCTTTGGGTCGAGCCCTCGACCGAGCCGGGCGCGCGCTTCGTCCTGCATCTTTCGGAGATGGAGCTGCCGCTGGCGAAGCCGGAAGGCGCACCCGTTCAGCCAAGCGACTCGGGGCGACTGCGCATCCTGCTGGCCGAGGACAACCCGGATTCGCGCCGCCTGATCAACTTCCATCTTGAGGAAGCCGGGCACGAGGTCGTGGCCGTCGCGGATGGCGAGCTGGCGCTGGAGAAGGTCCGCGCCGCTCAGGGCGACTTCGACGCGGTCCTGCTTGATATGCGCATGCCCAAGTGCGACGGCTTTGAGGTCGCGCGGGCGCTGCGGCAGATGAATTACTCCCAGCCGATCATCGCGTTGACCGCGCAGTCGCTGCCTGGCGACCGCGCCAAGTGCCTCGAGGCGGGCTGCACCGACTACCTCGCCAAACCGTTCAATTGGTCGGAGCTCTTCGGCCTGCTGCGCAGCGCGAAGTCACAATAGAGCGATGGCACTTCCTGATCTGCAGGGCCGCACCGCGGTCATCACCGGCGCCAGTCGCGGGATCGGCGCGGGCCTCGCGGCCGAGTTCGCGGCGCGCGGCATGAACCTGGCGCTGTGCGCGCGCGGCGACAGCCCGGTGCCGGCAGGTGCCAAGGATCACACGATCACGGCGCGCGTGGACGTGCGCGACGAAGCGGCGGTCGAGTCCTTCGCGCAGGCAGCGGTCGAGCGCTTCGGCAGCATCGATCTCTGGGTCAATAACGCGGGCGTGCTCGAGCCCATCGCGCCCCTCCGCGAGCTCGAGCTCGACGCGATCCGTCACCACCTTGAGATCAATCTGATCGGAGTGTTCCTGGGGACGCGCACCTTCGCGCGACTGCATCGGGCCCGCGTCGCCGCTGCCGGCTCGCCGCAGGATGCCTGCCTGATCAACATCTCCAGTGGCGCCGCCTGGAGCGGTTACGCTGGCTGGTCGGCCTATTGTGCCGGCAAGGCGGGCCTCGATCGGCTCACCGAGTCGGTGCAGCTCGAGGAAGCCGAGACCGGCCTGCGGGCCTATGCGGTTGCCCCGGGCATCGTCGACACCGCCATGCAGGAGCTGATCCGTTCCTGCAATGCAGAGCAGTTCCCGATGGTGGACAAGTTCCACGAGTTCAAGGCCAACGAGGCCTTCAACACCCCTCCTTTCGTCGCCGCGCACCTGCTCGGCTACGCCTTCGATCCCGACGCGCGCCCGGCCGAGGTGTGCGTGCGTGTTCCTGCTGAATCCGAATCATGAACTCCACATCCCGATTCACTTCCTGGCTGCCGGTGACGGCAGTCGCCGCCGTGGCTTTGGCTGTTGCACCCTTCTCGGTGCACGCGGACGAAGGTCAGTGGCTGCCCGAGCAACTTCAGGGTCTCGACTTCACCGCGCTCAAGGAGCGTGGCCTCGAGCTGACCGCCGAGCAGATCTGGGATGGCGAACAGGGCCTGCTGTCGGCGGCCGTCAATCTGAACGGCTGTTCGGCGAGCTTCGTGTCCGAGGACGGGCTGGTGGTGACCAACCACCACTGTGGCTTCGGCGCGATCAACCGAGCCAGCACGGTCGAGCAGAACTATCTTCGTGATGGCTTCGTCGCCGGCAGCTTCGAGCAGGAGATTCCTTCGCCGGGCATGTCGGTGAGCTACGTGACGGGTTACGACGACGTCACCGCCGAGATTCATGAGGCCGCGGAAGCCGCCGGCGAGGATCCGGCTGCGCGCTACAACGCGGTCCAGCAAAAGCGCCGCGAGCTCGAGCGCGAAGCCAACAGCGAGTTCAGTGAGGCGCGCGTGGTGCCCTACTTTGAAGGGCGGATCTGGCGCCGCATCCATCGCGTGGTGCTGCGCGATGTGCGTCTGGTCTATGCGCCGCCGCGCATGGTCGGCGAGTACGGCGGCGAGACCGACAACTGGATGTGGCCGCGCCACACCGGCGACTTCAGCTTCTTCCGCGCCTACGTGTCGCCGGAAGGCAAGCCGGCCGGCTACAGCGAAGAGAACGTGCCGTATCAGCCGCCGCGTCACCTGGAGGTGAGTGAAGAGGGCGCGGACGCCGGCGAGTTCGTGATGATCATGGGCTACCCGGGTCGCACGCAGCGCTACCTCAGCTCGACTGCGGTCGCGGTGCGCCAGGAGTTCTTCTACCCTGCGCGCCTCGAGCTCTACGCGACCATGATCGCCGAGCTGCAGGAAGCGGCGGCCGTCAGCGAGGAGAACGCCTTGCGGCTGGCGTCCACGATCAAGTCGCTGTCCAACGTCGAGAAGAACGCGCGCGGCATGATCTTCGGGCTTGCGCGCAACCGCGTCGTCGAGAAGAAGGAGCGCGAAGAGGCCGAGTTCCAGGCCTGGGTCGATGCCGACGACGCGCGTCATGCCAAGTACGGCGACGTTCTGGCCCGCCTGCTTGAGCTCGACGAGGCGGAGGCCGCCCGCATGGGCAAGGACTTCGTGCTCGACAACCTGCGCCGGGCGCGCACGCTGTCGCAGGCGCGGCGGATGATGAACGACGAAGACGCCGATGGCTCCGGGCTGATCCTCGAGGCGGATCCGGCCCGCGATGTGCTGCTGCGCATCGCCGACGAGCTGCCGGAAGACGGTCGCCTCGAGCCCTACGACGCCTGGGTCGCTTCGGGCGACGGCGATCTGGTCAAGCTGGTGCGCGCGCTGCAGCCGGAGTACTTAGCTCAGCGCCAGTTCCGCGATCGTCAGAACGGCCTGCGTCAGGAAGTGGGGGCCCTCTGGATCGAGGCCCAGGAGGCGTGGCGCGGCCAGCGCTTCTACCCCGACGCCAACTCGACGCTGCGCGTTTCGACGGCGACGGTCAAGGAGTACAGCCCGCGCGATGGCGTGCTCTACACCCCGCTCACCACGGTGCGCGGCATGCTGTCCAAGCACACCGGCGAAGGTGAGTTCGACGCGCCCGACGAGATCTTCGACGCGGTCGCGGCCGACCCTTCGGCGCTCGACATTCCGGTCTGCTTCCTGGCCGATGGCGATACGACCGGGGGGAACTCCGGCTCGCCGGTGGTCGATGGGCAAGGTCGCCTGGTCGGGCTCAACTTCGACCGCGTGTTCGAAAACGTCGCCGGTGACTTCGGCTGGAACGCAGATCGCAGCCGCAACATCTCGGTCGACATCCGCTACGTGCTGTGGCTGATGCGCGAGGTCTGGCCCGCGCCACACTTGCTCGAAGAGATGGGAGTCGCCACGCGGCGCACTGCAGCAGCCGGCCAGCCGGTCATGCGGGTGCGCGCCGGCGTCGCTCCCGGCGAGGAGGTGCCGGCCGGGGGAAAGTAGTTCGCTGGGCCGGCGCGGAACTCGCGCTCGGCCCGGAACATTCCTTCGCGCTGCGTTCGGTCGAGGTCGTCCGTTCGCCGGGCGGCCAGGACTACAGCCTGGCGATTGAACTCGAAGCCGACAGCGGCATGCTCGACTTCAGCAGTCAGCGGGTCGGGCTGCCGCTCGCCATTCTGGTTGAAGGCGAGCCGGTACGCGTGCTGATAATGCAGTCGACCCTCGCCAACGAGCTGCGGCTGGCCGGTCGCTGGACCCAGGCCGAAGCCGAAGAGCTGGCCGCGCGGATGCGCGCCGAGCGCGGCGTGCCGACCCAGGGCGCGCCGATTCGCGGTTCCGACCTGATCAACCGGGGCCGTCCCACCCTCGAGCTGGCGGTTGTGCTCCAGCCGGGCGACGAGTTCTTCGATCAACCCTCGGTCACTCTCGAGCGCGACAACAAGGAGCTGCGCTTCGGCCCGATCGCAAGCTTCGAGGTGGAATCGGCGTTCGAGGTGGTCGATCGGGATCAGGGCGTCTCCATCGGCTACAAGGTGGTTGACGCGCCGGCCTATCGACAGTTCACGCGCAACGCAGGGCGTCGGTCGGTAGGGGTCTTCGTCGCAGAGGAGCTCGTGGAAATCCTGACCTTCGAGGGCGAGATGCCCGGGGCGGGCGTCTTGACCGGTGGCGAGGATGGCCTCAGCGACGCGGAGTTCGCCGAACTGTGGAAGCACTTCGCTCCCCTTCGGGAGGGCCGCTGATCCCGAGTCGGTGGCGGGAGGACGCACGCCGCGAGCGCCTAGCAGAGCAGGCGCGCTGGGGCCTGGGCCTCAGCGCCTTGCTGTACTTGGACCTCGCTCTGCTCAGTCCCGAGTTGGTCAAGGCGGCCTTGGGTCGGACTTCCGAAACCGCCGGCCCCGAGGCCATCGAAGCCGCGCTGTTCGACTTCTACTTGTTCACTCCACTTCATCTCGCGCTGCTCTTCCTCTGGGGAGCAAGCCTTCGGCGCAACGGCAAGTGGAGTCTGGCCGGGCTACCCGCTGCTCTCTTTCTGAGCTACCTGCTGCTGCTCCCGGTCGCGGCCTATCTGTTTGACTAGCGCCATGTCGCAGCCGTCCGTCTCCACTCCTGCTAAGGACGCTCACCTCGGGCTGGCTCTGCTGATTGGTGTCGGGTTGTTTGGACTGGGCTTCGCCCTGGCCGTGCACGACCTGAGCAACGCGAATCGTCCGCATGAGCTGCACAAGGTTTCGATCGTCACCGGGGTGATGGCGGTCAACCTTGCGGTGCAGCTGCGCGTTGCCTTCGCGCTGCGGGCGCGGCTGCGCGCGCGGGCGCCGCAGCGGCTGCGGCTCTCCGACTGGCTCTACCTGCTGGCCGTCCCGATCTATCAGGTCATCAGCCTGCTGTTCTTCCTCGCCGCGGTGACGACCTGGATGGAGCAGCTGCAGGCCGCGTAGCCCCGGCTCGGCGCAGATTCCTGGGGTAGGGTTCGAAGAGCCCTCGCCCCATGCGAAACAAGCTTCGATCCCTGTTCCGGAAGCCTCGTCCGGACGCTCGGCCCTATGAACAGGTCCGAGACGGGCGCCACGTCTTCCTGTTTGGGATCTGGGGGCGCTCATCGACGACCGCGCTGCAGCGGATTCTCAACTCGACGGGCGGACTTTGCATGTGGGGCGAACCCGGCGCCCTGCTGATGGACGACCTGCTGGCGGCGCACGAGAAGCTGTGCGCTCGCCGCGAGCAGATGCGCACCGATCGCCCGGCGCAGCTCACGGTGCTGCCCGATTCCTTCGCGGATGGCGACCACACCCGCAACTGCGCGATGGCGGCCAACGACTGGACACCGGCCATCGACCAGCTGCGCAGCGCGCTGCTCGAGATGCTGGCTCCAGCGACCGAGCTGGAGCGCTTCGGCTACAAGGAGATCAACGTGCGTGGGGCGGAGACCCACGCCGCGCTGCGCCGCCTCTTCCCGCGCGCGGATCTGCTCTTCCTGTTCCGCGATCCGGTGCGCCAGTGGCAGAGCTCGAAGACGATGCAGCAGTGGACCGCCTTTCACGATCTCGACGCCTTCGTCGAAGCGGTGCGTCGCAACGCGGAGGCTGCATTGGCGACGGACGGGGTCTTCCTCGAAGACCAGGATGTGCGGGTCGCCGAGCGCCTGGACCAGCTCGTGGACTTCCTCGGTCTGCCTCCTTTTGACCGCAGCCTGGTCGGCGATCGAGTCTTCGCGTCGAAGAACAAGCAGGAGGTGCCCGACAGCGAGCGCGCGGTCATCGAACGCGAACTGCGCCCGCTCTACGAGCAGCTGCGCGCACGCCGCGATGCCTTCTTCGTCGGCGGCTCCGGCGCCAGCGCCCGCGCCTAGGCGATCAGCCCGACGACGCGCAGCCCGCGTTCGTACTTCGACTCCGGCGCGCCCTGCCAGCCGAGTGCTTCTTTGAGCCGCAGGTACAGCGCACGCAGCTTCTCCTCGTCGCCCTGCTTCAGCTCGAGCTCGACCTGAAAGGCTTTGTCCTCGACGCCCTCGCCCTGCCAGGTAATCGCGTCCGAGCTGACCTCGATGTGGAAGTTCTCCGGCCCGATTGCGGTGTAGATGTTGCGGGTCTGCTCGACGACGAACAGCCGGCGCAACTCCACGCCGCCGACCATCTCCTTCAGTCGGCCGCCCAGCGTGCTGCAGGGGAAGGCCCAATCGGTGCCGATGCCCTCCGGCGCCGGCTCTTCAAACTCCTCGCGGCGGGCGATGCCGTCCTGCACCGGTCGGAGCGCCTTCAGCGTCACCAGCTGGCGGGTGCCCAGATCGCGCAGGCGCAGCGCCCAGCCAGCGGCCCGCAGGTGCAGGTCCGCGGTGTCCAGGTAGTGGTCGGTCGAGTAGACCAGCCCCGGATCGGTCACGTAGAAGCCCTCCGCATCCAGCGCGGCGGGCAGCTGGTGCAGCGCCAGATGGTGCGGCGCCTGCAGCTTGGCTTCGATCTCCACCGAGATCTTTAGTCGCAGAGCGAGGCCTTCAAAAGGTCTCGATTCATCCGCGCGATGGTGTCGGCCGGGATCTCCTTCGGGCAGACGGCTTCGCACTCGTAGTGGTTCGAGCAGGCGCCGAAGCCCTCGGCGTCCATCGCCGCGACCATGTCCTGCACGCGCTTGCTGCGCTCGGGCTGGCCCTGCGGCAGATGGCCCAGGTGACTGACCTTGGCGGCGACAAAGAGCATCGCCGAGCCGTTCGGACAGCTGGCCACGCAGGCGCCGCAGCCGATGCAGGCGGCCGCGTCGAAAGCGGCGTCGGCGTCGGCTTTCTTGATCGGCAGCGAGTTGGCATCCTGCGCGTTGCCGGTGTTGACCGAGATGTAGCCGCCGGCCTGCATGACGCGGTCAAAGGAGCCGCGGTCGACCATCAGGTCGCGGATCACCGGGAAGGCGCGCGAGCGCCACGGCTCGATGTAGATCGCGTCGCCGTCGCGGAAGCTGCGCATGTGCAGCTGGCAGGTGGTGGTGCCCGACTCGGGGCCGTGCGCCACGCCGTTGATCATCAGCGAGCACATGCCGCAGATGCCTTCGCGGCAATCGTGGTCGAAGGCGATCGGCTCCTTGCCTTCGTTGATCAGATCCTCGTTCACCTTGTCGAGCATCTCCAGGAAGGACATGTCCTCGGTGATGTCGGTCGCGGTGATCTGCTCCATGCGACCGGTGTCGTTCGGGCCAGCTTGGCGCCAGACGTGCAGCGAGAGTTTCATGCGTCTTCCCCCTTACTTGTAGGAACGGGTGGTGAGCTTGACGTGCTCGAACTCGAGATCTTCCTTATGGAGCGTCGGCTCGGTGTCGTCGCCCTGGTATTCCCAGACGCCGGCGAACGCAAAGCCATCATCGTCACGCTTGGCTTCACCTTCTTCGGTCTGGTGCTCCTCGCGGAAGTGACCCCCGCAGGATTCCTCGCGCATCAGCGCGTCGCGGCACATCAGCTCGCCGAACTCGAGGAAGTCGGCGACTCGTCCGGCCTTGTCGATCTCCGGGTTGCAGCCCTGCTTGCTGCCCGGGATGCGGACGTCGGCCCAGAACTCCTTGCGCAACTCCTGGATCGCGGTGATCGCGCTTTCGAGACCGGCCTTGTTGCGGGCCATGCCGCACTCATCCCACATGATCTTGCCGAGGCGCTTATGGAAGCTCTCGACCGACTGCTTGCCCTGGATCGCCATCAGGCTGTCGATCCGATCCTGCAGCGCGGCCTCGGCCTCAGCGAAGGCCGGGTGATCGGTGGTGACCTTGCCGCTGGCGTCCATCGAGCCGTGCTGCGCCAGGTAGTGGCCCACCGTGTACGGCGCGACGAAGTAGCCGTCGGCCAGACCCTGCATGAGCGCCGAGGCGCCCAGGCGGTTGGCGCCGTGATCGCTGAAGTTGCACTCGCCGAGCGCAAACAGGCCGGGCACCGTCGTCTGCAGTTCGTAGTCGACCCACAGGCCGCCCATGGTGTAGTGCACCGCGGGGAAGATCTTCATCGGCACCTTGTAAGGGTTGTCCGCAGTGATCTTCTGGTACATGTGGAACAGGTTGCCGTAGCGCGCGCGCACGGCGTCTTCGCCCAGGCGCTTGATCGCGTCGGCGAAGTCGAGGTAGACGGCCAGCCCGGTCGGGCCCACGCCGAAGCCGGCGTCGCAGCGCTCCTTGGCGGCGCGCGAAGCTACGTCGCGCGGCACCAGGTTGCCGAAGCTCGGGTAGCGGCGCTCGAGGTAGTAGTCGCGCTCGTCTTCGGGGATCTCGCTGGCCGGGCGCGTGTCGCCGGCCTTCTTCGGCACCCAGACGCGGCCGTCGTTGCGCAGCGACTCGGACATCAGCGTCAGCTTCGACTGGTGATCGGAGCTGACCGGGATGCAGGTCGGGTGAATCTGCGTGAAGCAGGGGTTGGCGAAGCCCGCGCCCTTCTTCCAGGCCTTGACCGCGGCGGTCACGTTCGAACCCATCGCGTTGGTCGACAGGTAGAAGACGTTGCCGTAGCCGCCGGTGCACAGCAGCACCGCGTCGGCGGCGTGCCGCTTGAGCTCGCCGGTCACCAGGTTGCGGGTGATGATGCCGCGCGCGTGGCCGTCGACCACGACGATGTCCTGCAGCTCGGTGCGGGTGTGCATCGTCACCGTGCCCTTGGCGATCTGCCGCGACAGCGCCTGGTAGGCGCCGATCAGCAGCTGCTGGCCCGTCTGGCCGCGGGCGTAAAAGGTGCGCGAGACCTGCGCGCCACCGAAGGAGCGGTTATCGAGCAGGCCGCCGTACTCGCGGGCGAAGGGCACGCCTTGCGCCACGCAGGTGTCGATGATGCTGTTCGAGATTTCGGCCAGGCGATAGACGTTCGCCTCGCGGGCGCGGTAGTCGCCCCCCTTGACCGTGTCGTAGAACAGGCGCCAGATCGAGTCGCCGTCGTTCGGGTAGTTCTTGGCCGCGTTGATGCCGCCCTGCGCCGCGATCGAGTGCGCGCGCCGCGCGCTGTCCTGGAAGCAGAAGCAGTCGACGTTGTAGCCGAGCTCGCCCAGGGTGGCCGCCGCCGCGCCGCCGGCCAGGCCCGAGCCCACGACGATCACGCGGAACTTCCGCTTGTTGGCCGGATTCACCAGCTTCATGTTGAAGCGGTGCTGGGTCCACTTCTCCTGGATCGGACCTGCGGGGATCTTCGAGTCGAGTTTCATCTGCGTTCCTCCTAACCGACGATTCCGAACAGGATGGCGAGCGGCATCGAGCAGTTGCCGATGGCGACGATCGCACCGACGGCCAGGCCGAGCTTGGTGAAGGTGGCGGCGTTCTCGCGGTTGCGCAGACCAAGCGTCTGGAACAGCGAAGCGGCGCCGTGCGAGAGGTGCAGCGCCAGCACGAGGTTGGCGATCACGTAGGTGATGGCGGTCAGCGGATGCTGGAAGCCCTGGATCACCATGGTGTAGACGTCCGGCACCTCGGTGCCGTCCTGCAGCGTGTAGAGCGGGAGCTTGCCGACGTGGCTGCCGGCGAAGTCGACCCAGCCCAGGGTGAAGTGCATCAGGTGATAGGCCAGGAACAGCGCCACGATGATGCCGCTCATCAGCATGGTGCGCGCGGCGTAGCTCGTGGCCAGGTCCTTCTTCTTGTAGGCGTAGTCGACCTGGCGGGCTTCGCGGCTGGCGCGCGAGGTGCGCACCGCGGCCCAGACGTGGGCGACGAAGATCACCAGCAGGCCGATGCGCGCGATCCAAAGACCCGGGCCCAGGCTGTGCAGGAAGTGGGCGTAGCCGTTGATCTTCTCCGGCTCGGAGAAGATCTGCAGGTTGCCCAGCATGTGGACCAGCACGAAGAGCAGAAGAGCGATGCCGGTGACGGCCATCAGGCTCTTGGCGCCGATCGAGGTTTGGACGGTTCTCGCGATGCGCTGCATGTCCGGGTATTGACTTAAGTCGGGGGGGAAGCCCGGAAAAGGCGGCAAATGATACCAATGCCGGAGGATTTCCCCGGCCACCGCGCTGCGGACTTGTGCATGGCAATCCACGGGTTTGCCCTTGCCGATTGGCCGCCGTGGCTTAATCTTCGCGCGTCATGCGCGCACCTCTCTGGCTGCTCCTCACCTCCCTGGTCCTGAGCCCGCTCGCCTGCGGCGGAGGCGAAGAGCCGACCGAGCCGTCGGGCACTTCGGGCGGCAACACCCCGGCTGAGAACCAGGAAGAGCCCTCGACCCCGGCTGAAACGCCGGAGCAGGAGCCGGCGGAAACTCCCGCAGAGACTCCGGCCCCGCCCAGCCTGTCGGCCGAGGCCCTGGCCGCAGCCGACGCCAAGTACAACGCCGTCTGCGCGACCTGCCACGGCCAGTCCGGCAAGGGCGACGCCCCGGCGGCCGCCAACTTCCCGGTCAAGCCGCGCGACTACTCGGACAAGGAGTGGCAAGCCTCGGTCACCGACGAGTACCTGGCCAAGGCCATCGTCGAAGGCGGCGCCGCGGTGGGCAAGAGCCCGCTGATGCCCGGCAACCCGGACCTGAAGGACAAGCCCGAGGTCGTGGCGGCGTTGGTTGCCAAGATCCGCGGCTTCGCAGCGGAGTAGGCCGCAGAGAGTCTGACCCCCCTGAGTGTGCTCGGTGGGGTGCAAACCCCTTGCTAGAAGTGGTTTACCGCCGCATTCTCATCTCGACCCCTGCTGGTGAGAAATCTTGCCCTAAGTCTATTTCCCGCAATGACTTAGGGCAAAAAAGCCCACTCAAGGGGGTCAGTCTCATTCGAAGAACACCGGGTTCATCAGCGCCACGATCACGCCCATGATCGAGATGCCGGCGATCAGACCGGCTGCGATCGGGACCACATACAACCCTGAGGACTTGGGCGAACGCTTCGTCCAAACGTGCGCGGCGACCGCGCCGATCAGCATCGACAGCGGGTACTGGAAGGGCAGGACCAGCCCCAGGCCCACGCCGGTCGCTGAGGGCAGGAAGGCCTTCCACTGCTTCTTGCCGGCCTTCTCGACGCCCCACTCGAGCAGCACCATGATCGCGCCGACGATCAGGCCGCCGATGATCATGTTCTGGTGGGTCGGGTGCATGTTCTCGATGCCCGAGCCCAGCACGTCGGCGATGGCCTTCCAGGCGACCGCGGCCGGAGCTGGGAAATCGGTGTTGCCGATCGCGCTGGCGTCGGGGACCAGCAGGCGGAAGCCCAGCACGGTGGCGGCGGTGCCGGCGAAGATCCCCAGGAACTGCGCGACGAACTGTCGGCGCGGGTTGGCGCCGAGCAGATAGCCGGACTTCAAGTCGTTCAGCAGGTCCGCCGAACTGCCCGCCGAGCTGGCCGTGATCGAGGCGGTCATCAGGTTGGCCGCCGGCTGTTGCGGGATCAGCGTGCCGAAGGTCAGCTGCATGATCTTGCCCATCGCGCCGACCGGGGTGATGTCCGACTCGCCGGTCGCCCGGCAGGCCACCAGCGAGAGCAGGAAGGTGAGGAAGACGGCGAGCACGCCGTACTCGAAGGGGATCGCGAAGGCGCTGTGCGCCAGCCAGGCCACGCCCAGTCCGCAGGCCACGGTGCCGTAGACAAACCAGCTGCTCGGCGGCTCGGTCGCGGCGCGCAGCGCGTCGCCTTCGCCGGCATCGCCGCCGCCCTTCGAGAAGCCGGTAAAGGCTCGCACGATGGTCTTCCACTGCAGCAGGAAGGCGAGGATGCCCGAGGACACCATGATCGAGACGCCGAGCCAAAGGCCTTGCTCCTTCCAGACCGCGCTGGGAGTCGTGATGGCGGTGATCGTCTCGCCGTTGGGGCCGGTCCAGCTATCGCTCAGCCCGGACGGGCCCAGGCCGTAGTACATCACCAACGCGCCGAGCACCATGTAGATCGCGATGCGCAGCCCGACCAGCGCGCCGGCAGCGATCATGACCGGGTTGTGGTCCAGCACCATCGTCCAGTCGGAGGGCTGGTTGGAAACCGTCTGGCCGTCCACGACCTTGGTGCCGCGCGCCGGCACCCAGCCGTCGAAGATGCCCGAACTTCCGGGCAGCAGCGCGCTGCGGCTGCCATCCGGCATCACCCGCAGCTTCAGCTCCAGCAGGATCGGCGCCAGCGCCCCGAAGATGGCCGAGTACGCCAGCGCGCGCGCCTTGGCGAGCGCCTCGCTGCCTTCCGAGTAGAGCGACTGCAGCGTGACCGCAGCGGCGGTGCCGGACGGGAACTTCAACCTCTCCTGGTTGATCATGTTCCGCTTCATCGGGATGGCCATCAGCGTGCCCAGCGCGGCCAGCAGCAGGGTCCAGTAGACCAGCACATCGAGCGGCAGGTGCACGCCCTGGATCATCAGCAGCGCCGAGACCGCCGAGACCATCGTGCCGCCGGTCGAGTAACCCGCGGAACTCGCGGTCGACTGCATGCAGTTGGTCTCGAGGATGGTCATCGGCGTCTTGGCAAAGCCCGCCTTCAGGAAACCGCTCCAGACCGCGTAGGAAACGATGCAGGCCGTGATCGCCACGCCCAGCGCCCAACCCGTCTTCAGCCCGATGTAGAGGTTGGTGAAGGCGAGAAAGAAGCCCAGCACCGATCCCATCAGCACCGCGCGCAGGGTGAGCTGTGGGAAGTCCTGTCCCCGGTAGACCTGGGCGTACCACTCGTCCTCGTCCATGTTGAGGACCTGGTCGGGCGGGATCGGCAGCGGTTTGTACTGCTCGTACTCTTCGGGGGTCTTGGGGGGCGTCTGGAACAATCCCATGGGACGAGGTTAGCGTGATCGCGGCGCCGGATCGCGGCGCCGCCACCCATGGACCGGTCGCGCACGAGCTTCGTCATCAACCCGCAAGCAGCGGGGGGGCGGACCGGCAAGCTGTGGAAGGCGCGCGAGGCTGCGGTGCGTGCGCACTTCCCCGAGGCCAGCTTTCGGCTGACGGCGGCGCCCCGCGAGGCGGCCGCGATGGCGGAGCAGGAACAGGCGCGCGGTCAGGAGCTGGTCGTCGCTGTGGGCGGCGACGGCACGGTGCACGAGGTGATCCAGGGTCTGAGGCGCGAGGCCACAGGGCCGCGCGCGGCCCTCGGCATTCTGCCGAGCGGCACCGGATCAGACTTCGCGCGCGGGCTGGGGATCGGTCCCAGCCTGGACCAGGCTTTGCAGCAGCTGGTCGAAGGCGCGTCGCGCAGGATCGACCTGGGCCGAGTCGAGGCACCCGGCGATCCGACGCGCACCGAGTGGTTCGGCAACGTCGCCAGCCTCGGCGTGACCGGCGAAGTGGTCGAGCGGATTCAGCGCAGCCGCAAGTGGTTCGGCACCAAGCCGACCTACCTCT
>PAHY01000001.1 GCA_002705055.1 Planctomycetota bacterium | reverse complement strand
GCGCGGACGGCGCCCTGTTCGACGACGTACTCCTCCAGGTCCAGTTCGGCCCCCTCAAGCACACGGCGCTGAAACTCACGACGCTCGCGGCGCTGGTCGACCAGGCGCGTCAAGCGGCGCAAAGTCGCGCGCTGTTCGCTACGCACTGGCTGCGCCCAACCCGGAACCGGCTGCGGCGCCGGCGTCGGGTAGACCGTCACCCAATCACGCCGATAGCGCGCACGTACACCATCCCATTCGTCATAAGACACACCGGTCTCGCCCGGCAGCAGATCCCCGACCTCAGGCACGCCATCCCAAGCCTCCATCTCGAGCTGGTAGACACTCTCGACCTCGGGCCCGCCGCGCACGAGATCGCGCAGGTCCAGCTCGTCGAGCGCGTCGGCGTGGTCGTCCAGCTCGTCTTCGCCGTCCGTCCGACGCCGCCCGCCGACGTGTTCTTCCAAGGTCTCGATCTTCTCGAAGACATGCTCGGGCATGACGTCCTTGTCTGGGTCATCCTCAAGCGTGGTACGGCGCAGGAAGTCGCGTGGCCGAGCCGGCAGTTCACTGGCGCCTTCCTCGACCCCCGCTTCCGCTCCCGACTCCTGCGCGGGCAACTCAAGCGCTGCGCGATCGGCAGCGCGCGCCTCACTGGGCTTCAACGCCCCGCCCCAAAGCGGCAGGCCCGGATCCACGAAGTAGATGGGGCAAGGCGGAAGCGCCGCCGCGCGCGCAAGCAGCTCGGGCGAGTCCATTGCACCGACGAAGAACGCCAGAGCCAGATCACGCCAGGCCTCCTCAGCTGCGCCCGCCGAACGATCCTCGACCGCGGGACCAGCCCACTCGCGCCGCGCCACGAGCGCGCGCCGCTCCCATTCGGAAGACTCCGTCCGCAGCCGATCCTCCGCCTCCCGGGCTCTCAACAGATGCCGCACAGCCTCGCGCCAAGCTTCGGGAACCGAGGAGAGCTTGTCTTCCCCGTCAGCAGGCCTCGCCCGTGTCATCTCCGCCGCAAGCACCAGCCGCGTCTGCCAGAACTGTTCGCGTGCCGCCTTCGACTCGCCCGGCACATTCTCCAGCCGGGGCATCAGCAGCACATCACCGCGCACACCCCCATAGCGCTCGGCCTCGCGCACCACGACCCGCCGGCAAGCCCACATCGAAGCCAGCGCCTCGCTGCGCGCAGCCCGCGCTTGGAACCAATCCCGATCCGCCTGCCGGTCCTCTGCCTTGGGGCGCACCTTGCGCCAGAGACGACCGAACAGTCGCTCGGGAAAGTCGAAGTCGACCATCAGCCCTGCACGTCCATGCGGCGACGCGCTTCGACCAGCGGCGCGACGTTGACGTTGAGGCCATCGATGTGGGCAGCCAGCTCGCCCTTCGCGTTCAGCAGGCTGATTCGGTTCGAATGCGAGAACCCTCCCGCCGGCATGGGCTTGTAGCGCACACCCAACAGCGCAGCGAGCTCACGGACCGCGCCCTCATCGCCGTGCAGCAGGGTCCAGCGCGCAGGATCGAGTTCCTCACGTTCGGCATACGCGGCGAGCACTTCCGGCACATCTCGCTCGACGTCGAAGCTGACCAGCACCCACTGTGTTGCATCCCTCTCGGCTTCGCTCATGGCCTCTTCTAGCTTGTGCAGGTCCTGAAGAATCGCCGGACATGCGTACTCGCAGTGTGTAAAGATCATCGCAAGCACCACGGGCTTACCAGCCAGATCCACCAGCCGACGCGACTCGGCATGCTGGTCTTCGAAGGCATGGTCGAGAAGGAAGAGCGATTCATCTGAGAGCGCAGCCGGATCGACTCCCCCTTTGAGCGGTTCGCAGCAGTCCTCCTCCGCGACACCACCGACGTGCTCCGCGCCCTCTTGTGAGCAGGCGAACAGGAAGAAGAGAATGGTTAGGAGGATTCGCATCATGGTTTCTGCTCCGAGTCAAGATCCGCCGCGCATCGGAAGCCGAGATTGCGCACGGTGTAGTCGCCTTCGAGACTGCTGCGGAAGGCAAAGCGCATGAAGGCTGCGTAGTCGGCCGGGTCTGCCGCGCCGATCGAACCTGAACCGCAAAACAGATTGCGCTCAAGCCCTGCATCACCACGCGACTCGCCGGACACCAGCGAACTGTTGTAGTCATCGACCCACTCCCAAACGAGGCCGTGCAGATCGTGCACGCCGTAGAAGTTGGGCTTGCCACCGCCGACGTCCGGAAGCCGCGCTGGAGTCGGTCGCGCATACCAATTCAGAATGACTTGGTTATAGCCTGGCTCGTCGCGGCCGAAGGCCGCAGTATCGCTGGCCGCCGCGAGGTACTCCCACTCGGCGAGCGTCGGCAGTCGACGCCCCGCCCAAGCGGCATAGGCGCGCGCGGCAAACCAAGAGATCTGCGTGACCGGAGCATCCCCCTGACCCTCTGGGAACTGCAGATCCTCAGGCCAATGCGCCAGGTAATTCGCGTCGGCAAACAGGCTGCGTACCTGGGACCGCCGCCACTTCGGCTGTGCGGCGACGAAGGCAAGGTACTGCCGATTGGTGACCGGCGACTTCTCCACCGCGAAGGCATCAATCGCGCGCTGTTCGGGCTCGTCGCGCCCCGGATAGAGCGGCCGATAACTTCCGGCGGGAACATCGACCAAGGGCGTAGGCTGCCAGTCGATCTGCAACGAGGGAGTCTCGGCCGACACGACCGCGGGACGCTCCACCCCTTCGGCCTCGGGGCGCTCGCAAGAGCCGCCCGTCAGCAGGAACTGTCCCAGGAGCAAAGTGATCAGCAATCGCATCGACCGATTCCCTTCTGCAAGCATCTAGTGGCCGGAACCGCCCTTCGCAGCGCGAACGGATTCGAGAGTCGTGATGCCACCCTCGTTGCCCCACGTATTACGCACGTAGGTCAACACGTTGGCGATCTGATCGTCGGTCAAGTTCGGCTTCGGCATGATGCCGTCATAGTCGACACCATTGACCGTAATCTTGCCAGTCAGACCTTCGGTCACAGTGCGAATCGCACGCGCTTCGTCTGCCATCAGATAATCCGACTTGGCAAGCGGCGGGAATGCCCCTGGAATGCCCGCACCGTTGGCCTGGTGGCAGGCAAGACAGTTCTGAGCGTACACATTGGCGCCGAGCTCCATGCGCTCCTGCAGGCTGCGCTGCGCGGGGGCAACGGCCACCTCGGCTCCGGGCATCTCCTGAATCGCGCCACCTTCCGGCTGGTAGATCCGGTCATCCTGCTTGCCCGAATAGACCATCAGGTCCTCCGGACCCTCGACCTTCAGCATTCCCAAAGCACCCTTGTTGAAGGTGCGGAAGATGCTGTGGTCGACCAGAATGAAGGTGCCCGGAACTTCAACGTCAAACTCGCAGATCGCCGAGCCACCCGCGGGCACCAGAGTCGTCTGCACGTTCTCATTCATGGAACTGCCCCCCTCGACCGCGACGCGGTCAAAGATCTCGCCGATCACGTGAAAGGAGCTGACCAGATTGGGGCCACCGTTTCCGACGTAAAGGCGCACGCGGTCGCCAACTTCTGCCGTGATCGCATTGTCGCCCACCATGGAACCCACGCGCCCATTGAACAGCACGTAGTCCGGGATTTCCTGCAGCGCCTTCTCCATGCTGAACTGCTGCAAGCCAGGCTCGCCGTAGGATCCTTCGGTGTAGAAGTCACCTTGCATCACGTAGTACTCCTTGTCCACCGGGGGCATCCCCTTCGCGGGCTCGACCAGGATCAGACCGTACATGCCATTCGCGATGTGCATACCGACTGGCGCGGTGGCGCAGTGGTAGACGTAGAGACCCGGGTTGGTGACCTGGAAGGAGAACTGCGAGGTGTGACCAGGTGCCGTGAAGGACGAGGCTGCACCACCCCCTGGGCCCGTGACCGCGTGCAGGTCGATGTTGTGCGGCATCTTGCTGCTCGGGTGGTTATGCAGTCGGAACTCGACCACGTCTCCCACCCGCGTGCGGATGAAGCTGCCCGGCACTGTCCCGCCGAAGGTCCAGAAGGTGTACTCGGTTCCGTCAGCGATCTCGGAAGTGAACTCAGTCACCTCCATGTCGACAATCAGCTTGGTCGGATGACTGCGCGTGATAGACGGTGGAACGAACGGCGGCGAGGTGAGGACGGCCTGCTCCTCACCGATCAGCTCACCCCAGGCATCTGGGCCCACGGGCTGACCGGCTGGAAAGATGACCTCGGGCTGAGCACCCTCGACGAGATCCGCGCTTTCGCTTGGACTCGCCGGCGTGCGGTCGGGAAGGAAGTAGAGGGGAGTCACTGCGAGGACCGCAGCAACCACAGGAATGACTTGTTTCATGTTTCGAAGGGAGAGAGTGCAACCTGAACGGGAGCAGCTCAGAAGCAGAGCGCCACGACTTCCGCCATGGCGTGAAGGACTTCCGGGTCATCGGTCAGCGGTTCGAGCACGGCGGCTCGACACGCGGCGCGCGGATGCATGCCGGAGCGTATGAGGAGTGCGGCATCGACCAGTAATCGGGTCGACGCCGGTTCGGCTAGCCCAAGATCGTCGAGCTTGCGCAGCCGCTGGCCGAGGCCGGCCAGTTGCTTCGCGACGGAAGCGTCCACCTCGGTCTCGCCGACCAGGATCTCCGCTTCGATCGGGGCGTCGGGGTAGTCAAAACTCAACCCGACGAAGCGTTGCCGCGTCGACGGCTTCAGTTCCTTCCATCCGCTCTGGTAACCGGGATTGTAGCTCGCCACGAGCAGGAAGCCTTCCGGGGCCTCCAGAACCTCGCCGGTGCCATCCAGATGGAGGCTGCGCCGGTGATCCGTCAGCGGGTGTAGAAGGACGAGCACATCCGGCCGAGCTTCGGCAACCTCGTCGAGGTAAAGAATGGCTCCCCGACGCACTGCGCGCGCGGCCGGGCCGTCTTGCCAGACCGTATCGCCGCCCCGGATCAGCCACCGACCCAGCAGGTCGGCGGCTCCGGTGTCGTCATGGCAAGGCACCGTGATCAGTTCACGTTCCAGACGCGCCGCCATCGCCTCGACGAAGCGGGACTTTCCACAGCCGGTCGGACCCTTGAGCAGCAGAGGAAGCCCAAGCTCGGCGCTGCGCTCAAACAGCGTGCACTCGTCAGCCGTCTCCCGGTAGTAGGGCTGCATGCGCGATGACTCCGCGAGGTGCAAGAGCTTGCCGCTCATGCCGCGAGCTCCTCCGTGTTCGGGCGGCCATAGGAAAGGAAGTTGCGGATGAACAGCAATGCCCCCACCGCAAACAGGCTGGCCGCAAGGATCAGGCCCCACGAGTGGACCTCGATCGCCTCCTGTACGTCGAGGAAGTCCATGCCGGACTTGCGCTCGAGGTAAACCTGGGCGATTCCCATCACAGCGAAGGCGCCCGTCATGCCAGCCATGCCAATGTTCGTCGTCCAGAAGGAGGTCTCGGCGACCCAACCCCTGTAGCGCACACGCCCGGTCATCTGCGGCATCGCGTAAGCGATAATCGCGAGCACCATCATGGCGTAGGCACCCCAGAAGGCCATGTGACCATGCATCGCCGTGACCAGCGTGCCGTGCGTCCACATGTTGACCTGCGGCAGGGTATGGGCGAAGCCGAGGAAGCCGGCGCCGATAAAACTCATCACGGCGCAACCCAGCGTCCAGCGCATCGCCACCTTGTTCGGGTGGTCACGTCCGCCTTTGCGCGCCATCGCGATCGCGTAGATCGCCATGCCGAGGAAGGCCAGCGGCTCGAGCGCCGAGAAGACGCCGCCGACGATCAACCAATACCGCGGCGCCCCGGTGTAGTAGTAGTGGTGACCGGTACCGAGGATGCCCGACAGGAAGGTCAGACCGACGATCACGTACAGCCACTTTTCGATGATCTCGCGGTCGATGCCGGTCATCTTGATCAGCAGATAGGAGAGCACCGCACCCAGGATCAGTTCCCAGACGCCTTCCACCCAGAGGTGTACCACCCACCAGCGGAAGTAGCTGTCGAGCACCGCACTTTCGAAGGTGATCATGCCCGGAAGGTAGAGCAGCGCCGCGGTCAGCAGACCGAAAAACAGCACCGATGCTGTCGTCGTCATGTGCCGGCCTTTCCAGATCGTCATCAGGATGTTGAACAGGAAAGTCAGCACGTTGGCGACGACCAGCCAGTCCAACGCGCGCGGGATCTCGAGGAACTTGCGCCCCTCCCACCACTGGAAGTGGTAGCCGATGACCGCGGTCACGCCGACCGCCATCAGGCTCCAGAACTGAATCCAGGCCAGCTTGGGTGACCACAGTTCGCGGTCGGCCTCGTCCGGAATGATCCAGTAAGCCGCACCCATGAAGCCGGTGATCAGCCACACCACCAGCAGGTTGGTGTGGACTGCTCGGGCGACGTTGAAGGGGATCCACTCGTGCAGGCCGTCCATGCCGACCCGCGCGAATCCCATGATGAAGCCGTAGACCAGCTGCAGGGCAAACAGCCCGAGTGCAGCTGCGAAGAACGCCCAGGAGATGCTTTGTGATTTGAACTTCATTTCGCTGTCTCCTTACTTGAGAGTCTCGAGATAAGAGACGATCTGCTCGAGCGTCTCGGGATCCAGGCCCAGCGCCGGCATGGTGGTGCCAGGCTTGACCGCCTGGGGATCAGCGATCCAGTTGACGAGGTAGTCGCGCTCGTAGCGTGTCGCGACCCCATCCAGGGCAGGGCCCACGTTGCCGCCCTGTCCAGCGACGGCATGGCAACCGGTGCACACTGCCTTGAAGTAGTCGGGCGCACCCGCCCATGCATCGACAGCACTTGCGGCCCCGGGCATGGGCGCGGCAGCCTGTTGCGTCACGATGTCCGGCTTCGGCGGGAAGCCGTTGGTATCGACTTCCTGAATCCAAGCGAAGAAGGCCAGGATGTGATCGAGATTCTCGTCGGCCTCCGGATCCACCGCCGGGTCAAAGAAGTCGTACTTGATCATCTTGCGACGACCCGGGAAGAACTTCTGCGGGTCCTTCAGGAACTCACGGATCCAAGGGGTTCCGCGGCGCTCGATCACACGCGTCAGTTCAGGCGCGTAGTAGGCACCTTCCCCCATCAGTGTGTGGCAGCCCATGCAGTTGCTGCGCTCCCAGATCTTCCAGCCGGCAATGACCTCTTCGGTCAGGTTCTCCTCGTTTGAGCGCTCTGGAAACTGCGCCAGAGTGTCGAGCGTGAGAAGCACGAATGCTGTCGCACACAGGAAAGTGCCTCCAAGGAAGAAGGCCTTCGCACCAGACTTTGAGAGCATCAGACTTCCTCCGGCGCCTGAGCAGGCGCACCCTTCAGAGCCATTGGGAACAGCACGTGGTTCTCCAGATGCACGTGCTCCATGATTTCCCGCTCGAAACTCTCCAGTCCGGCATAGAGCGCGCGCCAGGTTGTGCAGGCTTCGGCAGGAGGCACAAAGTCGTGGGCAATGCCACGCAGCCTTTGCAGGTTCTCTCCATGGTCAGCGTGCTCGCGCTCCATGGTCTGGATCGGTGGACCAGCCTGCTTGCCATGCCCTCGCTCGATCATGGGGAAGAGCACCGCCTCTTCCTTTTCCATGTGCTGCGCCAGCTCCGGAATCCAGCCGGCAAGGAACTCGGCCAGACCGTGCGGGGCAGACGGCTTGTCGGCATGGACGCGCTCCACCTTCTCCGCCATCTCAAGCAGAACGGGGAGCTGCGCGCGGTGGGCTTCGTGGAAGCGCGCGACGATGTGTCGAGTCAGTTCAGCGAGGGGCCGATCTGCCCACACCTCGGTCGGAGCCGCCGAGCCGGCGAGGCTTACCTCGAACTCCGCGAGGAGCGCTTCCAAGTCGAGACCTTGCTTTGTGCAGGCCTCGGCAAGGGGAATATTGCCGCCGCAGCAATAGTCAAGCTGATGGCGATGGAGGACCGGAAGCAGAGCAGGAAGCCGGACAACGATGTGCCCGAGGCGCTCGTGCGCTTCCGGTAGGGAAGGAGCTGTGTCAGAGCGTGGCGTGGTCATCGCCTGCTGAAATGCAAGGCGCGTGCCAGCTGAACCCCCTCAAATCCGGAGGATGAGGGGGATTTGTTCTTGTTTTGACAACGCCCCGGGTTATCGAATCGACAACGTGGTCAAATCCACAACATCTGTCCCCCTGCTTCTTGAGGTCGCGCAGGAGCTTGCCACCGCGCTCGACGCCGAAGATCGCGGAAACCGCATCGTGGCCGCCATCCGGCGTGTCCTTCCGGCCGATGGCGTCAGCCTGCTGCGGATGCGCGGCCAATCTGAGCTCATCCCCATCGCCCAGCATGGACTTGCCCCCGAAGTTCTTGGCCGCCGATTCCCTCTCGCCGAACACCCTCGGCTCGCTCAGATCTGCGAGTCTGCCGCGCCGGTTCGATTCTCGCCGGATTCGCCGCTGCCCGACCCCTTCGACGACATGTTGGCGGACTTCCCCATCGAAGGGCACACGGTGCATGCCTGCATGGGCTGCAGCCTGCGCGTGCATGGCCAGCTCTATGGCGCCCTCACCCTCGATGCAGAGGCAGCAGAGGCCTTTGACGACGTCGACCCAGACCTACTCGCAGCGCTCGCCACGCTTGCCGCAGCCGCATTGCATAACGCCGACCTGCTGCACCGACTCGAACTGGACGCCAGGATGCAGGGGGCGCTCGCCGCGGACCTCGCGCGCGATGCCGACACGCGCCGCGGCAGCTACCTGATCGGTCGCAGCGAGGCGATTGAGGCGATCCGCAGCGAGGTCGACCTAATCGGGCCCAGCGATCTTCCGGTGCTGATCACCGGCGAGACGGGATCCGGCAAGGAGGTCATCGCCCGCATGTTGCACGCCGCCTCACGGCGTGCGGAACGTCCGCTGGTCTACCTGAACTGCGCTGCTCTGCCGGCGTCGGTCGCTGAATCGGAACTCTTCGGTCACGAACCCGGCGCCTTCACCGATGCGAAGTCGAAGCGGCTCGGCAAGTTTCAGGTGGCGGACGGCTCCTGCCTGTTCCTGGATGAAATCGGAGAGCTCCCGCTGGAGATCCAGGCAAAACTACTGCGCACTCTGCAATTCGGTGAGATCCAGCGCATCGGCAGTGATCGGCCAACCCACGTCGACGTGCGTGTGATCGCCGCCACCAACCGCGACCTGCACGCGGAAGTCGCTGCAGGTCGGTTCCGTGCCGACCTCCTGCATCGCCTCGATGTCTGCCGGCTGCATGCGCCCGCGCTGCGCGAGCACGCAGAAGACGTCGCACTGCTGGCGGGCGCGTTCTGCGACGACCTGCGGCGCCAGTTTGGTTCGGGCCCGATTCGTATCTCGGAGGAAGCGCTCGCGGCGTTGGCCGACTACCCCTGGCCAGGCAATGTGCGTGAACTTCACAACGTTCTGTCACGCGCCACATTGCTCGCGTGCACGCAGGCCGGGCACGGCGATACTGTCATTCTGCGCCTGCGTGACCTCGGTGCCGACTTCCCACGAGGCCGCGCTGAGGACGCAGGGAGGAAGCTCTCTCAGTCAGCCAACTGCCAGGTGACCGAGGCCAACGCCGCGCAACCGACCGGGCCGTTGCGCCCCGCAGTGGAAGACTTCCAGCGCCGCATGATCCAGCAGGCACTTGAACGCGCCGACGGAGTCTGGGCACGTGCAGCCGAAGAGCTCGGCCTCCATCGCAGCAATCTGCACCACCTGGCCAAGCGACTCGGAATGAGTACTCGCCGTGCTTCGACGAGGAACTGACCGTTGTCTTGCGCCGCGCGGACTGGCAGATTGACCGCGTGGCCCTCGAGAACCTCTCCCAGCTTCGCAACTGCCGCCGGCGGCGGGAATCCTCCTACGACCGCACCGGCGGCAACACTGATTCGGTCGAGATCGCGCCGGGCGCCAGCCACGTGCTGGCCGACATCCAGGGCGCCGGCGTCATCCGCCACTTCTGGATCACCGCGCTGGGCGACAACCCGGACATCTTGCGCACCACCTCGCTGCGGATCTGGTGGGACGGCGCCGAGCAGCCCAGCGTCGACGTGCCGCTGGGCGATTTCTTCGGCTGCGGCTTCGGCGACACCGTCAACTTCGCCAGCCTGCCGGTGAGCATGATGCCGCAGGACGGCAAGGGCATGAACTGCTTCTTCCCGATGCCCTTTCGGCGCGCCGCGCGGGTCGAGGTGCTGAACGAATCGGACACGCCGATCAGCCACTTCTTCTACTACGTCGACTACGAGGAGCACGACGCGATCCCGCCGGACCAGGGCTACTTCCACGCCATCTTCCACCGCGAAAACCCGACCGAAGGCATCGACGACGCGGGCATCACCAACTGGGACTACCAGATGGAGGGCAAGAACCTCGACGGCGAGGGCAACTACCTGGTGCTCGACGTCCACGGCCGCGGCCACTTCGTCGGCTGCGTGGTGTCGATCCACAACCTGCGCGTGACCGACCAGAACAACTGGTACGGCGAGGGCGACGACATGTTCTGGATCGACGGCGACGAGCGGCCGACGCTGCACGGCACCGGCACCGAGGACTACTTCCTCACCGCCTGGGGCCCGCGCCAGAAGTTCTGCGGCCCCTACGCCGGCCTGACCATGCCCGGCGGCATCAACTACTGCGGCCGGCTGTCGATGTACCGCTTCCACATCGAGGATCCGGTGATGTTCAACGAGCACCTCCGCTTCTCGATCGAGCACGGCCACGCCAACCGTCGCAGCGACGACTGGAGCTCGGTCGCCTACTTCTACCTGGAGCATCCCGGCACCGCGAACATGCCGCGGATCGCCGTCGAGGACCGCATCCCTTACCCCGCCGACCACGCCCCCGGGCTGGTCTGCGTCGAGAAGTAGTCGACAGGATCGAGGCCTGACAGGAAAAACGCCTCAGCTTCGCGCGACTCCCCGCACCAAGCGTGTCCTGGCGGGTTATCCTTCACGGGCCCCCGGACAACTCCAACGATGTCCGCCACGACCCCCGCATTCGGCGTCGAGCGTTTTCGCGACGTCCTTCCTCTGCGCGACTCGACCGGTCGCGCGACGGGCCTGTTCAGTGACCACGGCTCGTGGTTCGGGGTGGTCTGGGGCCTCAGCCAGCTGCTTGAGATCCGCAACATCGCCGACGGAAAGATCTACTCGCTCGACGTCGGCAGCCCGCTGAAGTCGGCGCGCTCCTTCGCGGATCGCCAGGAGTTCCAGCTGCTCGACGGCCGCTGCGGCCGGCTGGGTTTCGTCGATGCTCACACCCTGCTGATCGAGCTGGACGGCATGAACCGGCCCCAGGTCGATGGCCTGCTGCCCCACGCGGTCTTCGGCGAAGCCAACGCCTGGCAGATCCTGGTCGGCGACGGCCAGAACGAGCTCACTGCCCCGCCGGCCGAGGTCTTCGATCGGAACCGCGCCCGCTGGGACGGCTACTTCACCGCCGCCTTCGAGGGCATGGATCGGCCGGACAACCCCACCTCGCAGATGCTGCTGGCGCGCTCGGTCACGACGCTGCTGTGGAACCTGCGCGGGCCGGTCGAGACCATCCCGCACAG
This sequence comes from Planctomycetota bacterium, assembly GCA_002705055.1. Taxonomy (GTDB): domain Bacteria; phylum Planctomycetota; class UBA1135; order UBA1135; family UBA1135. Next base: position 30,146 of record PAHY01000001.1, on the reverse strand, counting down.
CGGGGTGATCCCCTCGCCCTTCTCCTACCCCGGTTACTGGGCCTGGGATTCCTGGAAGCACGCCTACGCCCTGGCCCACTTCGCGCCCGAGCTCGCCGCCGAGCAGCTGCGCGCGCAGTTCCATCGCCAGCAGAGCGACGGCATGGTGCCCGACACCGTCTTCCCGGACGCCCAGCAGGACAACTGGCGCAACACCAAGCCGCCGCTCGCCGCCTGGGCGCTCGAGTTTCTGGTCCGCCGCACCGACAACGACGACGTCGCGCGCGAGCTCTACCCGAAGTGCGCCCAGCAGATGCGCTGGTTCAACGCGGCGCGGCGCGCCCCCGGCGAGGTCCTGTTTCGCGCCGGCGGCACCGACCACCTCACCGCCACCTGGGACACCGGCTGGGATGAGTGCGCGCGCTTCCAAAGCATCGGGCTCATCCCCCACGGCTCCTGGCTGCTGCTCGACCTCTGGCAGCCGGATTACAACGCCTACTGCTTCAACGAGCTGCGCGCGCTGGCCGCGCTCGCTCAGCGACTCGGGCTCGACGACGAAGCGACCGCCTGGTCGACGCAGGCCGAGGAACTCGGCGCCGCGATGCGCCGCGGGCTGTGGAACGAAGCCAAGGGCTGCTTCTGCGATGTGCGCGCCTCGGACGGCAGCTCCACCGGCATCCGCAGCGCGGCCTGCTGGCTACCCGTCTGGGCCGGCGCCGCCGACGAGCACCAGGCCGCCCAGGTCCGCAAGCTGCTGAAGTCGCCGAACCATTTCGGCACCGCGATGCCCTTCCCGACGCTGGCCGCCAGCGAGCCCTCCTTTACTCCGGACGGGTACTGGAGCGGCGGCGTCTGGGCCGACCACACGGCCTATGCGATTCAGATCCTGGGCGAGGAAGGCCGCAAGGAGCGCGACCGCATCCGCGATCACCTGGCCCAGCGCGAGACCCTCTACGAGTGCTACTCGCCGCTCGACGGCCAGCCCGGGCGCGGCAATCGCCCGGCGGTCTCGCAATTCTCGTGGACGGCCGCGGCCGGGGTAGCCGTGCCGCACGGCGGGCCGCACCCTAGTCCCACTTCGCCAGCTTCTTAACCTCGGCCCAGTCCAGGCCGAGCGCGGTGCGTACCGCGGCGGCGAGCTGCGCCTCGTCGGCGAAGCGGAACTGCATCGTGGTCGACTCGTGCGCGTGCGACTCGCCGGGCGCCAGCGCCAGGGCCGGCGAGCTGGACTCGAGCTCAAAGAAGGGCTCGGGCCCGCTGTGGTTATAGGAGTTGATCACGTCGCCGTAGAAGGGATCGCCTTCGGTCACCCAGCGCTCGTCGACGTAGTCGGCGTTCTCATCGATCGGCCCGAACTGCACCACGGTCAGCACCTTGGTCTTCGGGTCGTAGGCCCCCATGACGTTGCGGGCGCGGTTGCGCAGGATGCCGATCTTGCTGCGGTACTTGCCGTCGGTGCGGAAGATCGCGAAGTCGTCGGCGATCCGCAGCCGCTTCTCGTCGAGCTCGCCGAAGTACTCGCCACGCACCGGCGGGCCGCCGTCCGGATCGGTGCGATCGGTGCGGAACGGCAGGATCGACCAGGCGCGCTCGCCCGGCAGGAACATCCCGGCCAGCCAGATACACGGCATGCCGCCTTCGCGACCCCAGCTGTTCTCGCCAGTGTTGGTGACTAGGTTGGTGGACCGGAAGGCGGTCCACAACGTGCCCGGCGGGAGCTGCCCGATCACCGCCTCGACCTCCGCTTGCGAGGGCGCGTCGATGCGCCGCTCGACCGCCATCTGAAACTCGGTGCCCATGCGGTTGCGCATGACCATGTCACGCTGCATCACCCCCGAGCTGACCTCGTCCATCGGCCCGACGTCAAGGTCCTTTGGCACGCGCCACAGCTCGACTTCGAAGGGCACGCCCGGCTCGAAGTAGAGGCTGAACTTGCTGCCCTCCGGCCCGATCCAGAATCGCTCCACCCCGCCATGGTTGTGGAAGGCCGCCGGCTCGTCGCGCACCGCGATGGCCTCGGGGTTGACGAAACCCAGGCCCGGCTCGGAGAGGTCCACCGTCGAGGTCATGACCCGCCCCTGCAGGGTGGGCGAGTAGACAAAACCGCCCGTGCCCGAAAGCACCAATCGGCCTTCGGCCTGTTCTTCAAGCCAGCCGGCCTCGGCAAGAAAACTGGGACGCTCTTCGCTCAACACGGATGCACAGGAAGCCAGGAGGCAGGACGCGAGGACAAGGGTGACGCGGCACGGGGTCATGGCCAGTCGCCCATGCTAGGCGCGCGCCAGTCCCTGCGCCGTGTCCCTCGCGCGCTCCCGCTGTGGCCCGCGCCCTAACCCGCCCGCGCCTGGCCATTGCCGCCCGGCGCGACCCGCCAGGTGCCGCGACCGCCCGCTTTGGCCTCGTAGAGGGCAGCATCCGCCGACTCGAGCAGCGCATCGACGCTGCGGGTGTGCTTCTTCGGATCCGCGATCGCGACACCGACGCTCATGCCCAGATGGAAGTCGGAATCGTCGAGCTGCTTCTGCAGCCGCGTCGCCACCGCCGAGACCCGAATCATCAGGCGCTCGATGACCGCGGCCAGCGTGACGGTGCTGAGGTTCTCAAACCAGACCACGAACTCGTCGCCGCCGAAGCGCCCGAACAGATCTTCGCCGCGCAGCACGCTGCGCGCGGCCTGCGCCACCGCGACCAGGAAGTCATCCCCCGCCGCGTGCCCGAGGCGATCGTTGACCTCCTTGAAGTGATCGAGATCGAACAGCACCACCGCTGCGCCGCCGCCGAATTCCTCGATGACCTTCATGCGGCGCTCGACCCGCTCGATCCAGGCGCCGCGGTTGAGCGCGCCGGTCATCCGGTCGAAGGTCGCCGCGCGCACCACGTCGCCATGCAGCTCGGCCAGCTCGGCGGCCGAAGACACCTGATGCGCGAGCATTTCGAGCAGCTCGACCAGCTCGTGGTCGGGCTGCTTGCCGAGGCAGGAGTGCGGCAGCAGCACGCCCCCCCGGACCCGGTCGTGGACCCGGACCGGCAGGTACCAGCACTGCTCGGCCGCCAGGCCAAAGCGCGCGCCATCCAGCCGGCAGGGCAGCTTGCCCAGCCAGCTGTCTCCGGCCGCCCGGCGCAGGTAGCCCGCGGGGCGAATGGTGACTTGCGGCTCCTCGGCACCCTGACGGTGCACCAGAATCCGGTCGACTTCGCGACCGGCCACGCAGTACGCCGCCCAGCGGCAGCGCGCGACCTGCAGGACCTCGCCGGCCACACGCCGCGACCACTCGGTGGTGGTAGCGCTGGTGGTCAGGGCCTGCCCCAGTTCGAGCAGGCGCTGCAGGTTCTTCGCCCGGCGCTCGGCGCGCTCGAGCCGGATGGCCAGATCAGAGAGACGGTCAGCGTCCATCCACCAGCCCTCGATGACAGAAGAAATGACAGGAAGAGATTGGAGAGATCGACATGACAGGACGGGACCGTCCAGTCAGCCCCACTGACTGCTCGACCCGCCAACTCCTTATCGGCAGAAACGGCTTCCGCTCAAGTCGCCCGACACGAAGAATTCCGCGTCAAATCAAGCCATTCTCGGAATGAGAGTGCTCCGTCTCGACTTGATCCTAGTCGAATTCCGGGACGTCCAAAGTGCGACGCAGACGTTCGCCTTCGCGAGTCTGAATCACCCAGTCCGCTTCGGCGATCGGGTCGCCGCTGTTGGTCTCGACGTGCAGACGCATCGCGTAGCGACCGGCCGGCTCCTTCTCGAGCTGGAACTCGGGGCCGTTGCGCTCGGGGCGCAGGCGCAGGACGCGCAGCTCGTTGAAGCTGCTCTCCGGATGCGGCTCGAGCCGCAGCACACTGAGGCGGACGACGATCTTCGGCGAGCGCGCCAGCACCTTGACCAGGCCCTGGACCTCGACCGCGAGCTCCGCGTCCGGGCGCGCCTGCAGCGCGGGGCGGCCGCTGCCGCGCGCTAGGCGCGGCTCGCCATCTTCGACCACGACCACCACCGGCTGCGAGAGCTGCAGCCCCGGCGCGGTGCCGTAGATGCGGTAGCGACCATCTGGAATGTGGCGGAAGACGAAGCGACCGTCGGCGGCGACGCGCGTCAGCGCGAAGGGCAGACCGCGCCCGCCATCCGGCAGCGGCAGATAGCCGCCCAGCTCGTGATGGATGCCATCGCGCAGCGCGGCGATCACGGCGTCGCGGCCCGGCAGCTTGGCCGGCAGATCCGGGACCAGCAGGACCTTGCCGCGCTCGGCGGCCCGCGGGAACTCGCCGACCAGATCGGCGCCTTCGGCCTCGACTTCGACCTCGGTCGAGCCGCCGGCGGCGACGGTGACCTCGGTCGTGCGCGGCAGACTGCCCGGCAGGTTGACGTCGACCGTCTGCTTGCCGGCCGGCGCGCTGACTTCGAAGGGCGCGCTCGGATTCTTCCACGGACGGTTGGCGGCGATGCCCTGCGAGCCGGCCATGCGGCCCGCGGTGTGCAGCGCGATCCGCGTGCCTTCGGGCGCGGCTTCGCCGTCGGCCATGGCGACGCGGATGCCGATCGGATCCTCGACCATCAACTCCCGATCGATGCCCTCTTCCGGGATCGTCAGGCGCGCGATCTCCAGGCCCAACTCGGCCTCACCGCTGCGCGCGAGGATCCACTCACCCGGCGCGATCCGGCCGAACTCGACCACGCCCTCGACATCCGTCTTGGCGTGGGACGGACCGAAAGGCTGGCGCACCGGCGGCGTGCGCTCGGCCCACGACCAGTCGTAGTCGGCGCGGGACAGCGTCACGGCCAGACCGGGCACGGACTCGCCCAGCTGATCGACCAGGCGGAAGCGCACCGGCACGGCGCGGTCCAGCCGCACGGCCACCAGGTCCGGCGACTTCTCGCCGTCCAGCTGGATCGTCTTCGGCTGGTGCTCGGACGAGACGACCGAGTACTCATGCGCCCCGGCCGGAAGGTGCGAGATCAGGAAGCGGCCGTTCGGCAGGCGGAAGGGCAGCACCGTCTTCGCGCCCATCGACAGGAACTCGCGCCACTCGCTCGGCTCGATCGGATCGACCATCGAGGCCACCTCAAGCGGCTTGCGCATCAGCAGCTCGACTTCGCCGCGCACCGCCGCGCCGTCGCGCTCAAGCACCTCGACCAGGATCGGGCGACCCGGCGGCAGCTGAATCTCGCCCAGGTCCACTTCGCCGGCCTCGAGGGAGCGCGGCTCGGCGTCGACCAGCGAACCGGCCTTGTGCCAGTAGCCGATGCCGTGCAGGCCCACCTCGACTGACAGCTCGAAGGAGCCGCTCGGATCACACCAGGCATGCGAAACAGCGCTCTTGTCGTCGCCTTCTAGGTTGTAGGCACCGACCAGCGCGTGCGCCGCCGGCTTGCCGTTGCTTTGCACCACCTTGCCACGCAGCTTGGCGAGCGGCGGCAGGCTGACGCTGACGTGCGCGCCCGGCAGGATCTCTTCGGTCTCGACCTCGACCCCGTCGATGCGGACCACCAGCTGGCAGCGACGCGCTTCATCGATGCCGCCGAAGGCCAGGTAGCCGTCGTCGCCGGTGCGACCGACGAAGTTGTGCGACCAGGTCCAGAGGCGACGGTGCAGATTCTCTTCGTCCTGCTTCAGGTAAACCTCGGCGCCGGAGTACGGCACGCCGTCCCAGGCATAGACCGAGACGGATGCCTCGCCCCCCCGCTCGAGGATGAAGACCTCAGCCCGCTCCGGCACGCCTTCGGTCGAGACCTCGAACAGCGAACGGGTGCGGATGTAGCCCGGGCAGGTGATCTGAATCTGATCGGCGTCCTGCGGCGCCGAAGCCAGGCGCACGAAGCCACCGGCATCGGTCAGCTCGGCCACGCGATCAAAATCGCCCGGCCGCGACACGTTGTTGCGCGAGCGCAGCGAAACCGTCGCCCCTTCGATCGGCCAGCCGGCCGGGTCGACCACCTGGACGTGGGCGAAGGAAGCCGGCATCAGGCTGACGCGCTTCGCCTGCACGCTGCCGGCGAGGCTCGGCTCAAAACGGATCACGCGCTTGACGTAGCCCGGCGCTTCGATGACGCAGGCGAGCTGCGGCTCGCTCTTGGCGTTGCCGTGCTCCATCACGTCCAGCGCGACGAAGCCCTGCTCGTCGGCGACCGCTTCTTCCAGCAGCGGATAGCGGTCAAACTGATTGCGCTCCGGCCCGACGCTGCGCAGGTTTGAACCTTGCCAGCGTTCGCCGTAGGCGCGCACCGTGGCCTGACGGATCGGCTCGCCGTTCTGGTCCTGCAGCAGCAGACCGTTGCGCAGGACCGCGGCCGGCTCGCGCTGCGCTTCGACGGCGCGGCGAGTCGGGTCGCCCTGCTCGACGACGATGACTTCCTGTTCGGTCAGCTCGGTGGGCAGCGCGCTCGCTTCGAGCGGCGGCGGCGCCAGCTTGCCGGTGACCATGTAGGCGACCGCCAGAAGCAGGGCGGCGGCCAGCGGACCGGCCAGGCCGGCCGAGATTCCCGGCGGCGGCGGCGGCGGGACCGGCACCGAGGACGGGCGCAGGAAAGCAGCGATGCACAGCGCCTTCCAGTCGCCGCCGAAGCGGCGCTCGAGGCGCTCGCGCAGGCGGGCGCGCGCGCGGCTCAGCTGGTTGCGCACGGTCGATGACTGCACCCCCAGCCGCGCGGCGATCTCTTCGGTGCCGAGCTGGTCGAAGTAGTACATCACCGTCGTGGTGCGGTACGGCTCGGGCAGCTCGCGCACAGCCTGGGCCAGCTGCTCCTGCATCTCGAGCCGGGCGTGGATGTCGACCGGCTGCGGGACCTCGACCTCGGTGCCGGCGGTGGGCCCCGCCTGGCCTTCGACCACCTTCCACTCGCGGGCCTGACGCCGCTGGCGCTTGCGGCCGTGATCGATCGCCAGATTGCGCACCACCCGGGCCAGCCAGGCCTTCAGCGAGCTGCCATGGGCGGGCGGCCGCTCGATGGCCCGCAGCAGCGCCTCCTGGGTGAGGTCGTCCGCGCCCGCTTCATTCCCGACCAGACCAAGCGCCAGGCGGCGCACCCAATCGGAATGGGCGAGGACTTCCTCGACCGAGGCGGGACGGGGTTCCGGGCGCATCTTGTAGGGGGACGGGGCCAAGCTGGGGAGGGTCGCCAAAAATCAGCCCTGGTTCCAGGCTAGTGCCCGGGTCTAGGATGGCTACGTGGTCCGACGCGCCTTTCTCCTGTTCGCCGTTCTGGCGCCGTTGACGATCCTGCTGCTGAATCAGATCTTCTGGGACAAGTCCTGGTTATTGTTTATTCCCGTAGGCCCGATCATCCTCCTGGGTCTGTGGGACATCACCCAGCGCCGCAGCAGCCTGCGCCGGATCTACCCGGTGATCGCCCACGGCCGTTATCTGTTCGAGAGCATCCGGCCGGAGATCCAGCAGTATTTCGTCGAGAACAACATCGACGGCCGGCCCTTCAACCGCGAGCAGCGCTCGCTGGTCTACCAGCGGGCCAAGAACGTCACCGACACCCTGCCCTTTGGAACCCAGCGCGACGTCGACCGGGCGGGCTATGAGTGGATCCCCCACTCGATCGCGGCGATCACCCCGGCCGAGGAGGAAGAGCGGGTTCGCTTCGGCGGCGAGCACTGCGACCAGCCGTACTTCGCCTCGCATCTGAACATCTCGGCGATGAGCTTCGGTTCGCTGTCAACCCACGCGGTCATGGCGCTGAATCGCGGCGCCAAGGCGGCCGGTTGCTGGCACAACACCGGCGAAGGCGGCATCTCGCCCTACCACCTGCAGGGCGGCGATCTGGTCTGGCAGCTGGGCACGGGCTACTTCGGCGCGCGCGCTGCCGACGGCGGCTTCGACGTCGAGCGCTATCGCACGAACGCGCAGCGCCCCGAGGTCAAAATGATCGAGCTAAAGCTCTCGCAGGGCGCCAAGCCGGGGCACGGCGGCATCCTGCCGGCCGCCAAGGTCACGCCCGAGATCGCCGAGATCCGCGGCGTCCCGCTGGGCAAGGACGTGCTGTCGCCCCCTTATCACAAGGCCTTCGATTCACCGCGCGGCCTGATCGACTTCTGCGCCACGCTGCGCCGCGAGTCCGGCGGCAAGCCGGTCGGCTTCAAGCTGTGCATCGGTCGCCGCGAAGAGTTTCTGGCGATCTGCAAGGCGATGCTCGAAGCCGACGAGCTGCCCGACTTCATCACTGTCGATGGCGCCGAAGGCGGCACCGGCGCGGCGCCGCTTGAACTGTCCAACCGCGCCGGCGTGCCGCTGCGCGAGGGCCTGAGCTTCGTCGACAACGCGCTGCGCGGGGTGGGCCTGCGCGACAAAATCCGAGTCGTGGCTGCCGGCAAGATCATCACCGGCTTCGATCTGTTCCGCACCCGCGCGCTCGGCGCCGATGTCGTCAACTCGGCGCGCGGCATGATGATGGCGCTCGGCTGCATTCAGGCCGTGCGCTGCAACACCAATCACTGCCCGGTGGGCATCGCCACTCAGGATCCGGCCCGGGTGCAGGGCCTCGATGTCGATGACAAGACGCTGCGCGTGCAGCGCTTTCATCACAATACGATCCACGCCTTCCTTGAGCTGCTCGCGGCCTGTGGTCTGCAGAGCCCGCGCGAGATCGAGCCCGAGCACGTGCACCATCGCGTGGAGGAAGACGAGGTCGCGCACCTCGGCCAGCTCTACCCGCGCCTCGATGACGGCCTGCTGGTCCGCGACCCTGAAGCCGCGCCGGCCGAATGGCAGGCCTGGTGGCAGGCCGCCTCGCCGGACAGCTTCAAGCCGCAGGCGGTCCCGCTGGCGGGCGTCTAGTCGCCGCCTTCCTGCGCCGCGTCGTCAGCCTGGTCCTCGGCGAGAATCGCCGCGACCTGCATCACGATCTGCCGCGGGTGCCCGGCCCGTGCCATCTGATCGGTGTTGAACTGCACCGCGATGCACACACCCAGCTTGGGGAACCACATCATCTCGGTGAGATAGCCGGGGAAGAAGCCGCTGTGGCCGTGCGCCGGGCCTTGCGGAGTCTGCGAGACGATGACGCCGTAGCCATAACGATCCCCGGGGAAGAGCTGGGCGTCGACCGCGGCCTCGAGCATGCGCTGCCGCGCCTGGGCGGAGATCGCCCGGCCGCCGAACAGGGCCGCCCCCCAGCGCGCGAGATCGGAAGTCGTGCTGCGATAGCCACCGCCACACCATTCCATCTGCGGGTTGATGTAGAAGCGGCCGTTGACGATCGCCGGCTTGGCCTCGGCGCCCGGCTGCAGGCCCCAGGTTCGCCAGCCTTGGGCGAGTCCGGGTAGATCCGGCGAGGTATTGGCGCGCGTCTCGTGCAGCTGCAGCGGCTGCAGGAAGCGCTCCCACACCGCGCGGTAGACGCTCTCTTCCAGCACCTCTTCGAGCGCGAGGCCCAGCAGCAGATAGTTGGCGTCGGTGTAGGCCCAGCTCTCGCCGACCGGGAAGAGCGGATCCTGATCGAGCAGCAGCTCGACCCAATCGGCTTCCGCCCACGGCGCGGTCGGCGCGGCCTCCAGTTTCTGCCAGGTCTGCGGCATCGCGATCGGATCGACCATGCCGCTGGTGTGGCGCATCAGCGAAGCCAAAGTGATCGTTTCGGCGTTGGGCAGCCGCGCGTACCAGTCGCGCTCGCCCAGGAACTTCGCCAGCTTGTCGTCGGCCGCGATCCGGCCTTCGTCGATCAGCTGCATCGCCAGCGCCGCGAAGTAGGTCTTGCCGACGCTGCCCGACATGAGCTGATGATGGGGATGCAGCGGACGCTCGCCTTCGCGGTCTTCGTGGCCGCGGGTCCAGGCCGTCAGGCTGCCGTCGGCGCTGGCGATAGCCACTGAAATACCCGGGGCGCGCCCAGCCGCGACGAACTCGTCGAGCAGCGCGCCGATCGGATCCTGCGCGACCGCGGGGGCCAGCGCCAGCAGGAGCGTCGAGATCATCCCTCCATTCTGAGGAACTGCGTCGCCGCTTGCACCACCCGATTCTCGGCCCACCGGCCGTCGAGGTCGCGCCAGCCGTCGGCCTCGGCCTGCGGCCGCCGGGCCAGAAAGCCGACGTGCCCGCCCTTGTCGGAGAGCAGGAGCTCAAGCGTCGGGTGGTCGGCCAACGCCAGCCGCGCCTGCTGGGTGAGCGGCACGAAGGGGTCGTCTTCGGCGTGAACCACCAGCCCGGGCAGCGCGATTTGATCCAGCTTGTCGACCGCCTGCGCGGCGCTGTAGTACTCGTCGGCGCCGGAGTAGCCGAAGTTGGGGCCCGTCCACTGTTCGTCAAAGTCGCGCACGCTGCGCACCGTGGCGAGGCCGTCGACCGGATAGAGCTCGGGGTAGGCGGCGTGCTTGGCCTTCCACATCGCGCGGAAGCTGCGCAGGAAGTACTTCACATACAGCCGATTGATCCCCGGTCGGCGCAGCGCAAGGTCGGCGGCGTGCAGATCGAGCGGTACCGAAACGACCACGGTGCCGGCGCTGCCTTCGGGCAGGCGCTCTCCCCACTTGGCCAGCGTGTTCAGGGTCACCGAACCGCCAAGCGAATAGCCGCAGTAGACCAGCGGCACACCCGGCACGGTGCGACCCAGCCAGTGCACCGTCGCTTCCAGATCTTCGGTCAGCCCGGCGTTGTAGAGGGTCGGCGTCCAGGCCTCGGTGCCGGCGCTGTTGCGCATGTTCATCCGCACCACGCTGAAGCCGGAGCGCCAGGCCTTGTCCGCGGTCCCCAGCACGTAGCTGCGGCGCGCATCGCCGCCCAGCCCGTGGACGATGATCAGCACCGGCGCGCCGCGATCGGCCTGCCAGTTGACCTCGGCCAGAATCCGAGTGCGCGCGTCGACCGGCACCTCGACCTGCTCCGCCGCCGCGGCGAACTCGCCCAGCCCGCGCGACAGCTGCGAGCCGAAGATCGTCATCAGATGCGCGGAACGCAGCAGCGGATGCGGGCGAAACGAAGGGTGCGCGGAGAGCACGGTAGATGGCGAGCCGGAATGGGCGGGGACGAGCGGCGCTAGAATCGCCGCATGCTGCCTTTCGCGCTGCGACGGCCGTGGCTGCTGCTGCGCGACTTGTGGGTCGACCGGGACGAGCCCGACCTCGACAAGCTACGCGAAACGCGGGCGCCGGAACGCTTCCTGTGGGCCATCCTGCCCCACGCTGCACGGACTTTTTCGGCCTGCATCGCGATGCTGCCGGCGCCCATGGCGCGCGCGGCGGCGGTCGGCTATCTGTACTGCCGGATCCTCGACACCTACGAGGACCTCGCGCCCGATGAGGCCGAGGGCCGACGCCTGCTGCTGGCTTTTGCGCGACGGTTTGGCCGCGAGCCGGGCCCGCTCGACCCGGCACCCCCGCTGGAGGGCGCGCAGCCGATCGATCATCGCGACCGCGCCCACTTGCTGCTGGTCGAGTGCTGCGATCGCGTGGATGCCGTCTACCGCACGCTGCCCGAAGCCAGCCGCTGGGCGGTGCTGCACCTCGTGCGCGACATGGCCGGCGGCATGATCTGGGCGCGCCGCGTGTTCGAGGCGCAATCCGGCTGCCTGCAATCCCAAGCACAGTTGGAGCACTACTGCCACGCGGTGCTCGGCAACCCGGTGGCCTTCGCGCAGCGCCTGATTCTGGGCCGCGAGCTGAGCGAGGCCGAGCGCGCCAACGCCATGCGCGTCGGCGAGTTCGTGCAGCTGGCCAACGTCACCCGCGACGTGGAAAAGGACCTCGCCCGCAGCATCGCCTACGACCCCGGCCTGGCGCCCTATCTGGGCCACGCGCTGCCCCGCGAGCCGCTGGGCGACACGGACGACGACCGCCCCGCGCGCGAGGCGGTACACGCTGCCCGCAGCCGGATGTTTGACCTCGCACTCGAGCGCGCTCCTGCGTACACGGAAATGCTGCGCCAGTCGCGCTACCGCCGACTCAGCCTGACGCGCGCCTCCGCCATGCTCATGCTCGAGTTCTGCGATCGCTACTACCGCAGCTGCGCCCGCCGCCTCGGCCGCCCCGACTGGCCCGGCCCGCGCACCTCCTTCCGCACCCTGATGTCTGCCTTCCCAGCCTTCCTGTCGCAGAAGCGCACCCTGCGCCGCGCCGAAGCGATCGAGGCGCATCTGCTCGCTGCCGTCGATCATGGTCGTGAAGAGTAGTCAGCGGCTGTCCGATCGGATCCGCCACGCGCAGCGCATGCCGGGACAAACGATGGCGGCCTGGACGGGCCTGCTCGTCGGCTTGACCTTCGTGCAGTTCCTGCTGAGCATCGCGAGCTTCTTCGTTGGCGAACTCGGAGAGGCTCCCTTCTGGGCCTACGTCGAACCCTTCCAGTTCCCTTTCCACAGTTGGCGCGACGCGGACGACTACCTCTCCGGCGGCACCCCCTTCCTCGCGCTGCTCATCCAGATCCCCCTCGCGCTGATCGCGATGTTCCTGCCGCCCACTTGGGCGTTGTGGCGGGTGCGCGGCGCGGAGCGCTTCCCCTTCTTCCGCACGCTCGGCGTGCACGCGGTGCTCTGCCTGCTCTTCTATGGCCTGTTCCGCGCCTGCGGCTTCGTCGTGTACTGGGACACGATGTGACATGGGTGAACTGCGCGCCAAGGACGAGGCTCCCCGCTGGGGCAGCTCCGATCGCTTGATTCTCGGCGGCTTCTTTCTCTTCCTCTATGGCGCGATGCCCTTCGCCGCCCTCATCGTGTTCGCCCTTCCAGAGAGGGGCTCCCCCTGGTGGGAGCTCGCGGGCAGCATCGCGATTCAACCTTGGGCACCGCCCGAGTCGTGGACTTGGACCTCGACTTGGTCGGCGGTACCCCGCCTGATCCTTGTCTTCGCCCCCGCCATCACCTCTGCTTGGCCGAGCACCTGGCACTTGGGTCAGCGCGTGAATCGGGGCATGGTCGTCTACTTCGGGCTGAGTCTTCTCTGCTATTGGACCTTGCGCCGGGCTGGGTTCACAATCGGCGGGTATTTCGTCTGATGCGCATCCGCCCGAAAGACCGCCGCTCGCCGATCCTGCGCGAGCGCATCGCCCGCCAAGACCGCGAGGCCTGGCGGCGCCTGCGGCCATGGGCTTCTCCCTTTCTCGGGCTTGCGGTCTTCAGCCTCTGCCTGCTGAGCTTCGCGCTTCTCAGTCAGATCCTGGGCTGGTTGGGCCTGCTCGACGGCCCCGCCAACTGGCTGCTGGTCCCCTTCGCCGGCGTCGGCATGATGGCGATCGCGCCGCTGCCGATGTTCGTGCCGACCGACGGCGTCGTCGATCTGCTGGCGAGCTTCGCGATGTCCTTCCTGTGCGGCTACCTGGTGCACGCACTGCGGCCGCAGCTGCGCACCTGGCTCTGGGCGGCGCTCACGACCGCTGCGCTGGTCGGCATCGGCGGCATCGCGCACTTCCTTTGGCGCAAGCTCGGTCACGACTGGCCGGACTGGCTGGCCTACGTGCGCGACCTTGCCTGAATCGCAAAGGCGCCGGCCGACCGAAGTCGACCGACGCCACCCAGCGAAAAGGAAGTGTTTCTTACCACCCTCAGGCAGCCGGTACCGACGAAGTCGGCATCGAGCCACCTTGTGAGGACGAGTCATCGTCCCAGCCACCTTCCGCAGCCGTCCGTTCGTAATCGCGGTGCGAGAAACCATCGACGGCGATCGCATCGGCGCGCAGCTTCTCGGCGGCACGCACCTGCTCGACTTCGGCCATCGTCAGGATGCCTGCGCGCGCAGCTGGCTCGAGCGCTTCGAGCAGGGGCATCTTGGGAAGGTCGCGTTTGCGCATGGCTTTCTTGATCTTCCCTAGGACAGCTTCCGCTTCGACGCAAGCGAGGAAGGCCGTTTCCAGACGGTACACCGCCTCGCCTTGTTCCTGCGGAAGGTAGAGCATGTCGAACAAGCGCTCGCGCTGTTCGCCCGGGGTCTGCATGGCTGCAGCAACTCGCGCGGTGGTGTCGTCGGCGATCCCATTGCCCAGGCTGTTCGAGCGCGACCACCAAGCCACCGGCCCGCGTACTGCCCAACTCAGACCCGGTACGTCGAGGTTGGCATAGATACCATCGAAAGCGCGCTGCATCTGCTGCCAGCACAGGTCCATCGCGGCGCGGTAGAAGGGCAGGTCTTCAGCGCGACGGCCTTCGCCTTCGAAGCGGCGCACCGTCGCCGAAGCTAGGTACATCCACGACAGCACATCGCTGAAGCGACCGGTCAGGACTTCCTTGCGCTTCAGGTTGCCGCCGTAGACACCCATCGCGACGTCTGCCCAGAACGCGAAGCTGGCCGAAGCCCAAGACAGCTTCTGCAGGTCGCGGCGCGCCGGACCTTCGATCGGGCAACTGGCGAAGTGACCGCGCGAAAGCGTGAGCAGCAGCGCGCGCGAGCCGTTGCGCACGATGTGCGCGATGTGGCCCCAGAAGGCGTCATCAAACTCGACCAGGTCGCCCTTCTCGAGCGCACTGATTTCGCGGTAGGCATAGGGGTGACAACGGATCGCCCCTTGGCCGAAGATCATCAGCGTGCGCGTGAGGATGTTGGCGCCTTCCACCGTGATCGAGATCGGCGCGGCGAAGTAAGGGTGCGCGATCAGGTTGCGCGGGCCGCGCGAGATCCCCGCGCCGCCGACGATGTCCATCGCGTCGTTGATCGATTTGCGGAAGCTCTCGGTGAAGTTGTACTTCGCAATCGCCGAGACGACGGCCGGCTTGGCGCCGCCATCGAGCGCGCCCGCGGTGATGCGGCGCGTCGCTTCGAGCAGATAAGCGCGCGCGCCGATGTCGGCCATCGGCTCGGCGATGCCCTCGAACTTGCCGATCGGCAGACCGAACTGCTTGCGGACCGCGGCATAGGCGCCGGTGATCCGGGCCATCGCCTTCGTGCCGGCCGCGCTCTGCGCCGGCAGCATGATGCCGCGGCCGGCGGCGAGCTGTTCCATGAGCATGCGCCATCCCTGGCCGGCGCGCTCGGGCCCGCCGATGATCGCGCTGACCGGCACCTCGACATCGTGACCCTCGAAGGGGCTGTTGAAGAAGGGGACGTTCAGCGGATCGTGCTGGCGGCCACGCACGATGCCCGGCGCATCCGCCGGAATCAGCGCGCAAGTGATGCCGGGGTGCGGATCGCCGCCCAGCAGCATGTCCGGGTCTTCCAGCTTGAAGGCTAGGCCGATCACGTCGGCGATGGCCGCCAGCGTGATGTAACGCTTCTTCCAGTTGAGTCGCAGCACCAGCTCACCGGCATCATTGCGCACCACCACGCCGCGCGCTTCCATCGCGCCGGCATCCGAGCCGGCGTTCGGCTCCGTCAGCGCGAAGCAAGGGATGATCTCGCCGGTCGCGAGCTTGGGCAGGTAGTGGTCCTTCTGCGCGTCGGTGCCGTAGTGCGCCAGGAGTTCGGCGGGGCCGAGCGAGTTCGGCACCATCGCGGTGATCCCCAGCGGAATCGAACGCGATGACATCTTGCCGATGACCGCGCTCACCGCGTTGGCCGACAGTTCGAGGCCGCCGTACTTCTTGGGGATGATCATGCCGAAGAAGCCGAGCTCCTTCATCTTCGCCCAGACCTGCGGCGACAGATCGCGCTTCTGGAAGACCTCCCAGTCGTCGGTCATCGCGCACAGCTCCTCGACCGGACCGTCGAGGAAGGCCTGCTCGCTTTCATTCAGCTCCGGGGATTCGACGTCGAGCAGCTTCTGTAGCTCGGGCTTGCCGCTGAACAGCTCGCCTTCGAGCCAGACGGTGCCGGCTTCCAAGGCCTCGCGTTCGGTGCGCGAGATCGCGGGCAGGATGCCGGCCTTCTTGAGGAAGCCCATGAGCGGCTTGGTCAGCAGGGTGCGGCGCACCGGCGGCGCGAGGAACAGCACCACGAAGGCGCCGAACAGCACCCAGGCCGTGGTCCCGGCGCCGGTCCACATCAGGATCAGCGCGTAGCCCCCGGCCCAGCCCACAGCGGGCGCGCCGAAGAAGCCGAGTGCCAGAGTGGCGATGAGGAGAAGGAGGAAAGTCGTCATTCCTGTTCGTCCGGATGAGGAACCGCGCAGAGCGCGTTGGCGACCGCCGCGTCGAGAAAGGCGAGCACGTCGATGCGGAAGTCGAGTCGTTCGTCGAGGTGCAGGCTGACTGCACCGTGCAGCTGCGCCCAGATCACGTGGGCGTGGAGGATGTCCTCGTCGCGCCGATCTCCGGCGCGGCCGGCGGCGGCGGCGAGGGCATCGGCGAAGTACTCCAGGTTCTCGCGCGCCCGACGGTAAAGCGCCTGCGGGTAGCGCTTCATGTGTTCGGGGTGAAGCGAGAAGATGACCTCGTAGTACTCGCGATTCTCGAGCGCGAACTCGAGGTAGGAGCGACAGAGCCGCTGGCAGCGACGCAGCGGATCCTCGATGCCGTCCACCGAGGCGAGCAGCTGCTCGTGCAGGCGCTCCAGCCCCTCGTGAATCAGCGCGTGGAGCAGGTCGTCCTTGTCGCGGAAGTGGAGGTAGATGCTGGTGGCCGTGCAGCCGACCGCCCGCGCGATCCGGCGCATGGAAAGCGCCCGGTAGCCCTCGGCGACGAGGGTCTGGCGCGCCTCATCGAGGATGGAGGCGCGGAGTTCCTTGCTGGGCTTGGCGCGGGCCATGAACATCGGAGCGGGACCGCTCGTCTCTCTCTATCGGTTGACGGCGTTAAGTTTACACTGTTAAGTCAGAGAAAAGCCCGGCTCCAGCCGGATCTGACTGATTCTCCCTATCTCACTTATTTGTAGGGCGTTGCGCACGGAAACGATCCCGCACCGGGGCATACCAGGCGCCCCCTAGCCGGGAGACCGGCTGCAACTGCTCTTCGTCGACCCGACCGGCTTCATCGAGCAAGCCCTCGGCCAGCACGAAGGCCACGACCTCCCCCATCAGGAAGTCGACCGGCCCGTTTCCGACCTCCTGGTGCTGGTGCAGCCGACACTCGAGTCGGACCCGCGCCCGGGCCAGCGAGGGCGGCTGGACCAAGCGGGAGTCTTCGAGCACGAGGCCCAGCGCCTCCGCCTCGGACACCTCCGGCTCGAGCTCGGCGGAGCAGCCGACCATCGCTTCGACCTGGTCCTCCTCGACGAGGTGCACCACGAACTCGCCGGTCTCGATCGCGTTGCGCGCGGTGTCCTTGGGCCGACCATCCGCGCGCCGCCCGATCCCCAGCCCGAGGATGGGTGGATTGCCCGAGATGCCGCCATAGAACGAGAACGGCGCCACGTTGACCACCCCTGCCGCCGAGCGCGTGCTCACCCAGGCGATCGGCCGCGGCACCAGCAGGCTGGTCAGCAGGAAGTAGTTGCGGCTCGGCGAGAGCTCGGAGGGGAGCAGGACCTCGGTCATCGGCAAAGGCGGTTCACAGGATCAGGCTAGTATGCCAAGGAGCCACTTCTTTCCAGTCCGCTGCATGCTCTCCCCCACTCGACTTGCTTTGCTCCTGATCGTCGCCTTCGTCGCGATGGTCTGGACGATCAATCGCCCGGATCCCGGCCCCTTTCCGGTCGGCGAACAGGGCGCAGAGATCCTGCTCGCGGATGGCTGGTACCGCTCCGGCGCAGCGCGGCCGGATCGGATCGAACTCGAGCACCGCGGGAAGTTCAAGGGCACGACCATCGCGATCCTCCAGGTTCAGGACAAAGCTGTTCCCGCGAGCGGTGATTTCAACGCGGCCCGCACGCTGCTGACAGTCTTCCAGACCTTCGGTGGCCTTCAGCCAACCGACGAGGAGTTCATCCTTCCCGTGGACCGCCGCAGTCTCTGCGTCGTGACGGGGCTGGGCGAGTTGGATGGCGAGAACATCACCGTACGCATGGGCGTCGTCGGCGAGTACGGCCTCAGCTTCGCGGTCGCGGCGGTCAGTGAAGGCCGGCAAGCCAGCCTGGGGAAAGAAGCGCTTGAACAGGTGATGGCGGGTTTTCGCTTCCCGGATGCGGACGATGCCTGGACGCAGGAGGTCGCCCCGCGCCCCCTCAAGCTCGAGCTGGGCGACTCCGCGAGCCTGAGCCTGGACTACTCCCCCGGCCTGTGGAATACCGCGCACGTCGCGCCGGACGAACTCCTCGAGTTGGTCTCGATGGATCGGCGGGTGCGCTGCCGCATCCAAGCCGCTTCGTACGGTTCGCTCGGCGCGGCGATCGCGGCGGGACGTGCCGAGCTGGAAGAGGAGTACGGCGCGACCAGCTTCTTCGAGCGGGTCCCGCTCGAGGTCGACGGGCGCGAAGGCGTGCTTTGCCGCTACAAGATCGGCACCTTCTCTCAGGCGCACGCGCACCTCGCGGTGATTCCAACGGGCCCCGACTCGCAGGCTCTTGCCAGCTTCCGCGTTTCCGGCGAGCCCAGCGACCTGAACTGGATGGTGGATCGATTGCTCGCCTCGGTCCAGTTTGCCGGACTCCCCGATACCCAGGTCGCTCTCCCGCCGCCGCCCGATCCCTTGGATGAGGACGAGCTGGCCTTTCTCGAAGCCTGCGAGAAGCTGGGCGACCTGCCCGAGTACGTCGATGCGGTGTATCGCGTCGGCGATCACTACACCGGCCTGGGGCGCCCCTTCGCCTACACGCTCTACCCCGATTCCGGCACGACCCAAGTGCAGGAAGCGAAGATCGGCTGGTCCCATGACGGGGCGGTGGTCCGCGGGGTCCTGCTCTTCCTCAACGAAGACGACGAAGTGCGCACGCTGCGCGAGGATGGCGCCAAGCTGACGCGCATCGAAGCCGATGCGCTGGCGGCCGGCCCGGTCGGAACGGTGGTCATCGCTCGCAACCACGCGCGCGGCTACGTCCCCGGCGACTGGTGGTCGAGAGGGCCCGGCCATGCCGAGCTCGTCGTACGCGACCGCGGCAGGGACAACGACTCGACGCGCATTCCCTTCGGCAGCGTCCGATCCCTGCAGGAGGACCTCGACTGCAATCTCATCCTGGTCGTCACGAGCCAGGTCGGGCGGCAGGGCACGAAGATGCACTGCTTCGACGCGGTCGGCGGCAATCTGACCGAGCTCGGGGAATGGGATTGGGTGCAGTCGCACGCGCCGGCCCCGCACGGCTGGCTGGTTCAAGGCACACCTCTTGGCGGCGAGGAGGGTCTCTACTACCTGCACGCCGACGGCGCCTTGGAGCTGCTCATCGATCTCGACATCAAACCCGTCGACCTGGCTGCGGATGGCGTCGTGACCTTCGTCAGCCCCTTCGAAACGCCTCCCGCCTTCAAACCCAGCGAGCCGCAGTTCGCGCTGCTGCGCATGCCGATGGAAGAGCTGAAGGAATGGAAGCGGCGCTTCGGTGCCGCGAGCGCCGAAGACCTGGATGCCATCGCCGAGCAGGCTCGCCCTCTTCCAGGCAGTGCGACCCCGTGGTCCGCGTGGGAAGCCGCGCTGGCCCGGGCTGATGCGGCCTGCGAGGCCCGCACCGGCACGCCGCTCCCGCGCCATGCGAAGCAGCTGGACCGTTGGATCGTGCGGCACTGCACGCGCGAAGGACTCAGTGAGGCAAGCCAGTGGCTGCTGAGTGCCATGATCATGCGCTTCGTGATCGATCAAGGAGGAGAGCACCTGCCGGGACCGCCCTCGGCCTCGGCGCATCGCAGCGGCATCCCGCTGGACCGGCTGGACGTGCTCGGACTGCACCCCGAGGAGATCCTGCGCAGCGCCGCCAGCTATGAGGGGGAGTGGTGGAAAGTCGCGACCGAAATCGCAGAGATGCGGAACGGCCGCACTCTCTGGGTCGGGAACAGTGCTCGAGCGATGCTCGACGCCGCCGAGCAGCTTCCTGATCTCCACGCCCTGGTGCAGACGGCGGTGCTGGAAGGAAGCGATGACCTGATCCAGCTCTTCGGCCGCGAGCCGGCCAATGCGCACCTGCGTGAGCACGCCTATCGACTGCTCGCGATCGCCAACCAGCCCGATCTGCGCTACCGCGCGGCGCGGACTGCCTGGGAGTCCGGGCACGGCCAGCCCATCGATCTGTTGAACTGGGCCGAGGCGGCCTGGAGTCTTGCGAAGGATGTGGCGCCGATGACCGAGCTGATCCAGCCGCTCGAGGCAGCCCTGCTCGAAGACCCGGTGGACGCCGACCTCGCGCTGCAGCTCGCCCGAGCCCTCGAGCGCCAGGGCCTCCAGGTGGACCAGGGCCGCATCGAGGGCCTGCTCGATACCGTCCGCGAGCACGGCTCGGACGCGATCAAGGAACAGCTTCGCTACTGGGGGCGCTAGTTGGAATTTTGTGCGTTCAAGTCTGTTTCCGTCGGGTTGTCTCCTTGAATGACGAATTCTGACAGACCGATTCCTATTGAGGAGCTGCTTGATTACGCGCCACAGCTGCAGCAACTCGCAGGACGCCTCGCCGCCGAGTGGGACCGTGACGATGTCGTACAGGAAACATGGCTGCGCGTTCTGGAGCAACCGCCGCGTCATCGCCGCAACTTGGCGAGCTGGCTGTCCGGCGCACTACGCATGCGCTCTGCGGATCACTACCGCCGTGAGACAAGCCAGAGGCAACGCGTCGCACGCGCGGCGGATCGAGGGGCGAAGACTCGAGATTCGTCCACCACGCCGGAGGAGCTGCTCGAGCGAACCGAAGCACACGAAGCGTTGGTCCGCAGTTTGCGCGATCTCGAAGAGCCCTACCGCCACGCGCTGCTTCTGCACTACTTCGACGGACTGTCGACCCAGCAGATCGCCAGTCAACTGAAGGTTCCCAAGTCGACCGTCCTGAGCCACCTGCGGCGCGGACGTGAGCGCCTGCGCAAACTACTAAGCTCCCGCTACGGGGATCAGTCTTTCGCGCTTTGCCTGACCGCCGCGGGGCCATTCGCGCCCGCACCGCCGGCTTTCAACCCTGCGCCTGCCGAGTCGTTGGCCAAGCCCCTGCTCATTGTCACCGGCCTCGTCGCCGCCAGCATCGTGGTCGGTGCTGCGCTGTATGGGCCAGAGCCGACCGACACGCTGGATCAGGAACGCAACTCGGCAACACTGGCCGCGCAGCTGGAGGGCGACGTCGCGTTGCCGACGACGGACGGAGGAGGTGATCGGGCGCCGGCGGAAGCTCGTGGTGAAGAGCGGGGCAACCTTGCCACGGTCGAGAGCGACCAGCTGGTGCGCATCCTGGGGCGCTGCATCGATGATCAGACGGGCGCGCCCCTGGTCCATGCCCTGGTCAAGGTGCATTTCCGCGCCTCGAACGACGAGGCCATGGCGCGGTATCCCAATCCGGACTGGATGCATCCCGATGACCTGCACACCGATGCTTCCGGCGCATTCATGCTGGAGTTCGAAGAGCACAAGGGAATGCAGCTCTCGATCAGCATCGAACCCGAGGGCTACGCACCGCGCACTGCGCGCTGGTCCTCGATCTCGGACAAGTTGTTCGCGGGTACAAAAACCGATCTCGGCGAAATCCGACTCACTCCGGGACACGTTATTCAGGGGAGAGTCGTCGACGAGGGTGGCCAGCCCGTCGAGGGTCTGTACCTGCTCGCGAGTGATCTACCGCTACCCATTGCGACAGACATGGCAGCGAATGACGCGCGGGGCGGGGAGAGCGACTCAAATGGTGAGTTTACTTTCAGTGTGCCGGTTCCTCCGGGGACCTACCCGCTGCGACTCTCAAGCAGACGCAAGGGATATGCGCTCCGCGATCCGGCTCGCTTCGAAGTCTCCGAGCAGGGTCTGCCCCGGCCTCTCGAGGTCGTGGTCTACAAGGTGAAGGAAATTCGCGGCAAAGTCGTCGATGCGGCCGGGGAACCCATTCGCGGTGCTTACCTGATCGGCGAGGCCGCTGTTTCCAGGAGCGGGCGCATGATGTCTTCCTGGACGCGCGAGGATGGCAGCTTCCGCATTGAGCGAGTCGGGAACGCCGGGCCCATCCAACTGCATACTCGCGGCGGCGTCACCGAACCCTGGCAAGGCGAGGACTGGATCGAGTGGGACACTCATGATCTGGTCATCACCCTGGACCGACGCCCGAACTTGGACATCGTCGTCGTCGAGGAACCAACGGGGGCTCCGGTCGAGTCCTTCGCGGTCCTCACGCAAGCCATTCGCAGTGGCAACCAACAGAGCTGGAGTAGCTCCGATTGGCAGCACGGAGGGACACACGAGGGTGGCGCGCTGACGATCGAGTCGGTCCCCCAACCTCCGTTCTGGCTCGCGGTGATTCCCAGCCAGCCCGGCGTGGGCCCAGGCGAGTGGCTGCGCGTCGATCAACTCCCAGCCGTCGGCCACCCCATTCAGGTCAAACTGCCGCCGCTCACGGAGTACACCTTGCGCGTCGAAGACTCCGCTGGGGTGCCGATTGTTGGAAGCCATGTCCAGGTGTTGACGCTGGATGGCGCCTCTCATCCGCTGCCCAGCCATTTCCGCCCTCGCCCCACCCGGCTGCGCCCGGATCAGCAAGTCAACGGTCTCACGCAGCCTCTTCTTCTCAGCGAAGCGGTCACGAGCGCAGATGGCACCGCCACTGTCTGGGGGGACCCGAGCGTTCCCATGTTCCTGCGCATCACGGGCAATCACGTCGAAACCTGGGTCGATCCTTGGACGCCGGTCACCGGGCAGGTCTCCACGGTGCGGGTTGACCCCCCTGCGGTGCTGCGCGTCACGCTCACCGAGCCGACCGAGTGGCCGATCCCTCAGGTCACGCTGTTCTCACTCGCCGATCCCGACCGTCGGATTGAGGCCGTGCCCTTTGATTCCACGGGCGTTGCGGAGACGAACCAGTTGCCCCCCGGCGACTATGCCGTGCAGTTTGCGATGGGCAATCGGGTGAAGGACGCAAATGGGAGCGGTGCGAGCGGAGGCACGCTCCTCTGGCCAGGTAGCTTCGGCACCGTCAGCCTCCGCGGTGGCAAGACAGTCGAGCTGGAGATGGATCTGAGCGACCTCAAGCCTGCCACCGTCGAAGGGACCATCCACACGCCCGCGGGGCCTGTATCTGGCGGGCATGTGTACCTGCGCTTGACGCTGCCTCCTCGGGGCCAGTTCGATCAGTGGTACACCACCCGCACCACCTTCGGTGCGTTCCTGGTCGACGAGCTGGGTCGCTTCGAGGCCCCGGGCATCCCGCCGGGACCTATCGAAGTCGACTACATCCCTCCGGTCAGGGAAAAAGAAGCGATGTTCTCGATCCGCCTGGAGCCGGGCTTCGAGGTCGCGTCCGGAACCCGGCAGGTGGTCGCGCTCACGGGCGATCCCCATGGCATCCGCCTCCGCCTACTCCACGCCAGCGGGGCTCCGGCAACTCACCAGCCGCTGCGCGCGCAGACTTCAAGTCGGGTTTCGGGTGCACCGAGCAACATGTGGGAGTTGGTGACGGACGAGCACGGTTGGGTGAGCCTGGACGCCATGCCTGCCGACGGGCCGACGATCTACGTCGATGGGCAGTCGCTCGGCCGCGTCCTGCCAGACCCAAGCAAGCGCTGGGTCGAGCGCACGTTGACGCTGCCGGAGTAGAGCCAAGCGATCGCCCCGTTCCGCCCGGTTTCGGGTGGGATGGGGCCCAACGTGGCCGATGGAAGAACAGAAGGCCTCGACTTGAAGTTGACGGTGTTAAGTTTACAGTGTTAACTTCCGCTGAGGAGCGCGTTGATGATTGCACAGAACCTGCTCGAAGAAGGTCCGAAGATCGTGCTGGCAGCTGGCTTGCGCAGCCCCTGGGTGCGCGCGGGCGGCGCATTTCGGCACGAGGACGCCGGCAACCTCGGGGCCCACGTCGCCCGCGAGCTGATCGCCCGCACCGGCCTGGATCCGGCCGCGATCGATGAGGTCATCGCCGGCTGCGTCGGGCCGCCGCATGACCAGGCCAACATCGGCCGCGTGATCGGGCTGCGCGCCGGCGTGCCGCAGCATGTCCCCGCCCGCACCGTGGCGCGCAACTGCGCCAGCGGTATCGAGGCGGTCACCACCGCGATCGCCAACATCAAAGCTGGCTTCGGCGACACCTACCTCGCCGTCGGGGTCGAGGTCATGAGCGGCTACCCGCTCATCATGGGCCACCGCCTGACCGGCTACTTCGAAGGGCTGATGAAGGCGCGCTCCCCCATGCAGAAGATCGGGGCGGCGCTGCGCTTCCGCCCGTCCATGCTGAAGCCGCGCATCGCGCTGGTCGAAGGCCTGACCGATCCGGTCTCCGGCATGATCATGGGCAAGACGGCCGAGCGCCTCGCCAAGGATTGGGGGCTGACCCGCGACGAGTGCGACGGCTACGCCATGCGCAGTCATGAGCGCGCCATGGACGCCCAGAAGTCCGGCCGCTTCGACCGCGAGATCCTGCCGCACCTGCCGCCGCGCGCCAAGCCGGGCAGCCGCTCGGTCGACGCCGACGATTCCATCCGCGCCGATCAGTCGATGGAACGGCTGGGCAAGCTGAAGCCCTACTTCGAGAAGCCGGACGGCATCGTCACGGTCGGCAACAGCTGCGGCATCACCGATGGCGCGGCCGCGCTGCTGGTCACGACCAAGAAGCGCGCCAAGGAGCTGGGCCTGACCCCGCTCGCGCGGGTGCGCTCCTTTGCCTGGTCCGGCTGCGAGCCGCAGCGCATGGGTCTCGGCCCGGTCTACTCCAGCGCCGGTGCGCTGAAGGCGGCCGGCTGCTCGCTCGCCGACATGGGTGTGATCGAGCTCAATGAAGCCTTCGCCGCGCAGGTGCTGGCCTGCGGACGCGCCTTGGAGAGCCGCGCCTGGGCCGACAAGCATCTGGGCCAGGGCGCCGCGCTCGGCGAGCTGGATCTGCATCGCACCAACGTCCACGGCGGCGCGATCGCGCTGGGGCACCCGGTCGGCGCGACCGGCGCCCGCCTGCTGCTCACCGCAGCGCACGAACTGGAAGCCGGCGACCACGAGCTGGCTCTCGCGACTCTCTGCATCGGCGGCGGCCAAGGTGGCGCCGTGGTCCTCGAACGCATCGGCTGAGCCATGGAAACCCACGGTCTTCCCTTCCCTGAGAACGCGCCCGAGCCCGGCGCCTGCGTGCGCATCGAGCGCCCCGAGCCCGGCCTGGCCGTGGTCGTGCTCGACCCGCCGCACCGCAGCCTGGCGGTCCTGGACGCGCCGCTGATCCGCGATCTCGAAGCCGCAGTCAGCGAGCTGGAGAACACCCACGGCCTGCGCGGCATCGTCTTCGCCGGCGCCGAGCCACTGAAGTTTGCTGCGGGCGCCGACGTCGATGCGATCGAGTCGATCACCGACCGCACCCAGCTGCACGCGATCGTCATGCAGGTCCATGCCCTGTTCCGGCGGATCGCCGCGCTGCGGCCGCGCACCGTGGCTGCCGTCGGCGGGCCGGTGCCGGGTGGCGCCTTCGAGCTCTCGCTCAGCTGCGACTTCATCGTCGCCGCCGACGACAAGAAGACCAAGATCGGCCTGCCCGAGACCATGCTCGGCATCATCCCGGGCTGGGGCGGCACGCACCGCCTGCCGCGCCGCATCGGCATGCCGGCAGCAACCCAGGCCATCCTCAGCGGCCGGCTGTACCCGGCCCGCTCGGCGCTGAAGCTGGGCATGATCGACCGCATGACGCAGCCCGAGCGGCTGCTCGCCGTGGCCCAGCGGATCGCCTTGGGCGAGGAGTCGATCCAGCGCAAGCAGCGCGGCTGGAAGTCCTGGGCCATCGACCGCAACCCGCTCGCGGTCGGCATGATCATGCGCAAGGCGCGCGAGACGGTCCTGGCCAAGACGCGCGGCAACTACCCGGCGCCGCTGCGGGCCATCGATCTGCTCGGGAGCGCGCTCAACACTTCCCTTGAGGCCGCGGCCAAGAAGGAAGCCGACGCCATCGCCGAGCTGGGCCCGGGCAAGGTCTGCAAAGCGCTGATCTCGATCTTCCACGCCTCGGAAGAGGCCAAGAAGCTCGGCCGCAGGACCGACGACTTCACGCCGCGCGCGATTCAGCAGGCCGGAGTCCTGGGCGCGGGCGTGATGGGCGCGGGCATCGCCAGCAACTTCGCCGATCGCGGCGTGGCGACGCGGCTCTTCGACCTCGCGCCCGGCGCGCTCGACACCGCGCTGCATCAGCACCGCAAGGAGATCGCCAAGCGCCTGAAGCGTCGCCGCCTGCAGAAGCACGAGGCGCTCGCCGCCGGCGATCGCCTCGACACCACTCGCGCCATGAACGGCTTCGGCCGCGCCGACCTCATCATCGAGGCCGTGGCCGAGCGGCTCGAGGTGAAGCAGTCGGTGTTCCAGCAGCTGGCGGAGCAGGTGAGCCCGGAATGCATCCTGGCCACCAACACCTCCTCGCTGTCCGTCACCGAGATCGCCGCCGGCGTCCCCCACCCTGAGCGGGTGGTCGGCATGCACTTCTTCAACCCGGTCAAGAAGATGCCGCTGGTCGAGATCGTGCTCGGCGAGCAGACCTCGCAGGAGGTCGCGCTGTCGACCGCCGCGCTGGCCGTGCGCCTCGGCAAGACCCCGGTCCTGGTTCGGGACGTAGCCGGCTTCCTGGTCAATCGTCTGCTCGGCCCCTATCTCGACGAAGCAGTGCGCCTGTTCGCCGCCGGCGTGCAGCCGCGCCGCATCGACCATTTGATGCTGGACTTCGGCATGCCGATGGGCCCGCTGCGCCTCCTGGACGAAGTGGGGCTGGATATCGCCGATCATGCTTCGGCTTCGCTGCATGCCGCCTATGGCGCGCGCATGGAACCCAGCAAGGATCTGGACGGCATGCGCAGCCCGGATCGCCTCGGCCGTAAGACCGGCCGCGGCTTCTACGTCCACCCGCAGGGCAAGAGTAAGCAGCGCGAGACGCTGGCTCCGGATCTGGCCAGCTTCCAGTCAGGCCGCGAGGGCGATCGACTGAGCGACGAACAGATCGTCGATCGCCTTGTGCTCTCGATGCTGAACGAAGGCGTGCGCGCCTTGGAAGAGCAGGTCGTCGCCGGCCCCGCCGAGCTGGACCTGGCCACGGTCTTCGGCATGGGCTTCGCCCCCTTCCACGGAGGCTTGCTGCATTACGCCGATCACGTCGGCGCCGAATTGCTGGTGCGCAAACTCGAGGCGATTGCCGATTCGCCTGAAGTGTCCGGGCGGCCGGGCGGGCGCGAGAAGTTCACGCCGGCAGCGCGTTTGCAGGAGATGGCCCGGACGGGGGCGCGATTCTTCGAATAAGGGGAATCAGAGAAGCAAAGAAAGTGGCGGGGGGGTCGCCCGCTTCGACCGCGATGACGACCCCTTTGCCAAGGCCGCCATCTGCGGCCGATTAACCACGACGAAACAGCCAGTCGCGGAAGCTGGTGCCCAAGCCAATCAAGAGCGCGATGGCGAAGGGCGCGGCGATGAGTGCCAAAGGCACAAGCATCTCAGGCGTGTTGGCAGAGATGCCAGGGAAGGTGGTGGACAACATGGTTTCGATTCCTTTCGTTTGGGTTTCCGGGGTTTGCCCCGTCGCTTCCTTACTTGGATTCGCCGAGACGCCCTTTCATACGAACCATGAAAAATGTCCGTTTAGAGGAACATCTTCAAAATCGATGTGCTACGCCGAAGTTCTTTTCCGTTAGCGAACATCGCGCAGAATCCGCATGACATCGCGAACACATCGCGCAGCTTCACTCTCCCTTCTTCTTTTGCGCGCATGCGTACTTGCGTGCACGCACGCGCAAACAAAAAAAGGCGGCTGCCGTCCCTCAACAGCAGCCGCCCAAGGATTGCGACGGGCATCCCCCCAGATACCCTCGCTTGCGCTGAGGTTCGACAAGGCCGAAGCCATGGATCCTCGAAACGCGTACGGGAGAAAGAACAAGGACACATCCCGTGTGTCGCCTTTGATTACGACAAGGGCCCCGGCCTCTCAGCAAAAATCCCCCGAATTCTCCAGAAAGCCTGTGACGCGAAATTGTCCTGAATCGGCAAATTCGCGCCGAATTCGCGCCTGGAGGGGCTCTAGGCCTCTTCCTTGCGCTCGCCGAAGAAGATCGCGAGCAGGTCGCTGGCCACGAAAGCGAGGCCGATTCCCATCAGAATGTAGGAAGCGAACTGCCCCGGAGAGCCCAGAAAGCCTTCGTTGCCGAGCACCGTCCAGCCCGAACGGGCGCCGACAAAGTGGGGGTTCTCGGCCAGGAAGAACGCGGCCCCGATGGCAAACAGCACCAGCCCGCGGCGGAAGGGAACCTCGCGGCGCTGCCGTGCCTCGCGGGAGTTGTTGCCTTCGGTGAAACCCTGACGTGCCAGCAGCTCGTCGATCTCCTCGACGGAGAGGCCCTGCTCGATGGCGCGCTCGATGAGCCGCGCCTGCAGCTGCTGTTTGCGGTAAGCCAGAGTCAGCGCCACGATCGGAATCGACAGTCCGCCGACGATGGCGACGATCGGAATCAGGATCTCGTCCAGGTCGTTGACGGGAGGGGCGGCGAGCAGAGTGGTGAGTGCAGGGACAACGTTCATCGATTCTTGCCGTAAGCTGAGGACATGGGCTCAGACCCGCATCATGCGGATTCGGTTGCAGCCCGCAACCGAATCGCCCCCAAGAGGGTCTCACCTTCCGAGGTGAGCGGTGCGACACGTCCCGAGCCAGCCGAGCGGCATGCCCGCGACTATCTTCCGCTCACGGAAGAGGCCGCGGCGCGATTCGTGGCCGACTGGTCCCCGCGCGTGCTGTCTCAGCTTGCCCGATTCCGGCTCCCGGCCGATCTGGCCGAGGACGCCGGCCAGGAAGTCCTGGTGCGGGCGCTGCGCGGGCTGGCAGATTTCCGCGCCGAGGCCCGGCTCTCCACCTGGCTGTACACCATTACCTGGCGCGAGGGGGTCCGAGCCATGCAACGGCTGAAGCGCCGCGACCGGCGTGAGGTCGGCCTCGAGGCCAGCGGTGAGCCCGCCGCCGCCCCGCAGGCCTGTGCGGTCGACGCGGCCGACCAGCGCCGCCACCTCCAGCGTCTGCTCGACGAACTCCCTCCCCGCCAGCGCCTCGCCTTGGGCTACCACTACCTCGAGGGCATGCCCGTGGCCGAGATTGCGGCCGTCATGGGCGCGCCCGCCGGCTCGGTCAAAGCCTGGCTCAAGCGCGGTCGCGATCGGCTGCGCCATCGTTTGCACCACCTCCCCCCTACCTCATGAACGAACTCGATCGCCTCCTTGCCGATCCACGCGCGCACCGCGCCGTGGCCGATCGTGAAATGAGCGAGCGCGTCGCCGCGCGCGCGCTGGCCCGCTTCCAGCGCGAGCAGCGGGCGCAGTCGCAGCGCCGCACCGCCACCCGCCCCGAGCTCGATGCCGCGGTCCGACGGTGGCTGCCCACTCCGCGCCGCCCGGTGCTGCTTGCCGCGGTCTGCGTCCTCAGCGCAGCCAGCCTGATCATGGCCCAGGCTGCCATGCAGGCCGGACTGCTGCGCCGCTTCGACATCCTGCTCGGCTACTGGATCGAGGATGTCGGTGACCGCCTGGCGCTCACCGGGGCGTCCTCGCCCCTGCTGCTGGCAACCTTCCTGGCCAGCTTCAGCTGCTGGCTCGGGCTGGCACTGTCGCCGCGCGCCCGGCTCATGGTGCGCACCGCGTTCACCCGCTGATCTTGGAGCCCAGCGCCGCATCCAGTCAGCGCTGGTATCGGCGCCTGGCCCCCCTCTACGACCTCGGCTGCCGACCGCTCTACGCCCGCGCGCGCCGGGCCGGCCGCGAAGCTCTCCGGCTCCAGGGCGGCGAAACGGTGCTCGACCTCTGCACCGGGACCGGCCTCAATCTGCCCGGGCTGGCCGCCGCAGTCGGCACGGCCGGGTGCGTCGTGGGCCTGGACTTCAGCCCCGCCATGCTGCAGCGCGCCGAGCGGCGACGGCGGAACTGCCCCGCCCCGGTCGAGCTCATGCGCTTTGACGCGCGCAGCCTCGATGAAGAGAGCTGGTACGCCCGCGTACCGCGCCGCCCCGACGCGATCCTGTGCAGCTTCGGGCTGGCGGTCGCCCCGGACTGGGAGGAGGTGTTTGCCCGAAGCTGGGATCTGCTGGCGCCCGGCGGCCGCTATGCGATCGTCGACACGCAGCCGATTCCGCGAGGATGGGGCCGAGTTGCCAACCCGCTGCTGGTGCCGTTCTCCAACTGGGCGGGCCACGCGGAGATCCGCCGGCCCACCGCACGGGTGCTGGCGGCGCTGCCCGACTTCGAGCAGCGGCACTTTTTGGGCGGCTTCGTTCACCTCAGCGCAGCGACGAGAGTCTGACCCCCTTGAGTGGGCTCATGGCTGCGTCATTTGCAGCGGCCAGCGCCACCTCAGGACCTCTTTCAGCTGCCACCGCTGATCACAGACCCCTGCCGACTGGGCAGGGGTCGTTCTCGTTTTCACGGT
>PAHY01000064.1 GCA_002705055.1 Planctomycetota bacterium | reverse complement strand
ACTAAGGCGTGATGGAGAAAGGGCTTGCGATAGCGATAGTTGGCCTTGTAGGTCTGCGTGCTGAAGCCACGATGGCAGACGAGGCAGCGGAATCGCTGGATCCAGCGTCCGTCACACTTGCGGTGATAGGAGCCGGACCGGCGATAGCGGAAGGCGAGATCGCGCTCGGCCGAGGGGCAGCCGAAGCGCGGGCAGAAGAGTGGGTGAAACAAGAAGCGTCCTCCAGGTAGGTTCACCTAGAGGACGCTTTGTGAGGTCGAAAGTTACCGGTCGACCCGAGAATCGAGCCCACTCACGGGGGGCAGACTCTATCGTTCGGGCAGCTCCCCGAGAGTCACCCGCAAAGTCATCGGCCGGCGATCCCGCCAGATCCGGAACTTCACCGCGGTTCCCGGAGGAGTCGTACTCACTCGAGCGCGCAGGTCGGCCGACGAGGCCAGCTCCTTGCCGTCAATGGCCAGGATGATGTCGCCGCGGCGCAGACCGGCCTCGTCGGCCGGTGAATCTGGGGTGACGGAGCCGACGCGGGCGCCGTAGGGGCGGCTGAGGCCGACCTGCTCGGCGTCGGAGGCCGAGACGCGGGTCGGTTGGACGCCCAGGTAGCCGCGACGTACCCGCTGATTCTCGAGCAGGCTGTCGACGATGGACTTGGCCATCCGGGCAGGCACCGCGTAGCCGGCGCCCTGCCAGACCTGGCCGGCGATTGCCGTGTTCACGCCGATCACCTCGCCCGCCATGTTGACCAGGGGCCCGCCCGAGGATCCTCGGTCGATGTAGGCGTCGAACTGCAGGAAGTTCTCGTAGCTGATGTCCGGCAGGTCGGGAGTGCGGTTGAGCCCCGAGATCACCCCCGTCGAGGTGGTGCCGATCTCGCCCAGCGGGTTGCCCACCGCCATCACCCAGGTCCCTGGCACCAGCACATCGCTGTTGCCCCAGGGGAGCTCATTGACGGCCTCGCCTTCGGGGATCTGGACCACGGCGATATCGGTCAGCGGGTCCGTTCCCAGCACGATGCCGTCAAACTCGCGGCCATCGTGGAGGCGCACCTCGACGACCGCGTCGCGGCTGCCGACCACGTGGTTGTTGGTCACCACAATGCCGCGGACCTTGTCGATGACGAATCCGGAGCCGGTGCCGGCGGTCACCCCGTCTTCCGCGGTCCGCCGCGTGGCCTCGAAGTGGACGGTCGCGTCCAGGACCTCGGAGGCGAGCTTCGCGGTGGCATCCGAGATGGCCTGAAGGGTGGGGTCCGCCCCGTTGGGCAGGACCGCTGCCTCGGCGGCGGCTGGCTGGGCGTTGGACGAGAGCTCGAACTGGCCGAAGGCCAGCCCGGCAGCGAACAGCAGGGCGGCGGTGATGACGGAATCTCTCATGGACGAATCTATTTTGCGACAGAAGGCCGGGAATCCCAAGCCCCTTCCCGGGAGCCGGGCCGGAAGCCGCTTTTCCCATGGTTCGACGCTTCCACCCGACTGGACCCAGCTTTTGCTACGGCGTGTCGCGCATTTTGCTGCGGCTTCTGTCCCCCCCTGGGGCTGCGTGTCCTAGAATCTCCCACTTCGTCCGGCCATCCCCCCACGCGAAATCTGCGGAGAGGGTTCGTTCGGACGGGGCCTGCTTCCCTTGTCCCGACACGATTCATGTCCGCGATCAAGACCAAGCGAGGTCTCAACCTGCCGATTTCTGGGGGCCTGAGCTCCCACGAAGTCGTCGCAGGGCCCCCGATCAAGCAAGTCGCCATCCTTCCCCAGGAAGCCGTCGGTATCAAGCCGCGGCTGCTGGTCGAGGTCGGAGATGCCGTCCAAATCGGCACTCCGCTGGTCCTCGACAAGCGCTCGGAGAAGGTGCTGTTCACTGCTCCCACTTCGGGTGAGATCGCCGCCATTCACCGGGGCGCCCGGCGCGCCCTGCTGGCCATCGTCATCCAGCCGGATGGCGCCAACACGCAGATCGACGGCTTCGGCCCGCTCGATCCGGCCCAGACGGCGACCGAAGATCTGGTCGACGCCCTGTGCCGTTCCGGCCTCTGGGCCGGCCTGCGTCGCCGGCCCTTCGAGTGCGTCGCCCGCCCGGACGACGAGCCGCGTGCGCTGTTCGTGACGGCGATCGACACGCGCCCCCTGGCCGCCGACCCGCGCGAGCTGATCCGGGGCCGCGAGGAGCACTTCACCGCCGGCCTCACCGCTCTCGCCCGCCTGGCGCCGAAGACCTTCCTGTGCACCGGCGGCGGCGACTGGAACAGCCTGGCCCCCTCGGGTGTCCAGGTGCAGGAGTTCCAGGGCCCCCACCCGGCCGGCAACGTCGGCACGCACATGCACCTGCTCAGCCCGGTGGCCGCTGGCCGCAATGCCTGGCACATCGGGGCGCAGGATGTCGCGGACATCGGCGAGTTCCTCAGCACCGGCGTCATCCCGACCGAACGCGTGGTGGCCCTGGTGGGCCCGGCGCTGCGCCAGCCTCAGCTGGTCCGCACCCAGAAGGGTGCCGCGATCAGCGAGCTCTGCGCAGGCCTCGCCGAGACCGAGGAAGCCCGGTACATCAACGGCTCGGTGCTGGATGGCAAGCTCGCCCAGCCGGGCGATGAGGTGGGCTATCTCGGCCGCTACGCCAACCAGATCAGCGTGCTCAGCGACGCGCCCAAGCGCCGCTTCCTGGACTGGATGAACCCCTTCTCGAAGACGCACACGGTCACCAACACGGTGTTCTCGAAGTTCGTCACGAAGGAGTACGCCTACGACACCGATACCAACGGTTCGCACCGCGCGATCGTGCCGATCGGGTCCTATGAAGAGGTGATGCCGCTCGACATCCTGCCCACGCAGCTGCTCCGCGCGCTGGTCAGCCAGGATCTCGAAGGCTGCGAGAAGCTCGGCGTGCTCGAGCTGGCCGAGGAAGACCTCTCGCTCTGCGAGTACGTCTGTGCGTCGAAGACCGACTACAGCGTGCTGCTCCGCGACATGCTCACCACGATCGAAAAGGAGGGCTAAACCGTGAAGTTCCTACGCAAGCAACTGGACAAGCTCGCGCCCAACTTCGAGAAGGGGGGCAAGCTCGAGAAGTGGTACCCGCTCTACGAAGCGGCGGACAGCTTCATGTTCACGCCGGGCCACCGCTCGAAGGCGGGCGCGCACGTGCGCGACGGCATCGACATGAAGCGCCTGATGATGACCGTCGTGATCGCGCTGATTCCGGCGACGCTGATGGCCTTCTGGAACACCGGCCTGCAAGAGCTGAAGGCCACCGGCACCGAAGCCCCGGGCATGCTCGAGTCGATTCTGGCCGGCGCCTGGCACTTCCTGCCGATCTACATCACCACGCTGGCCGTGGGCGGTCTGATTGAGGCGATCTTCGCCCTGGTGCGCAAGCACGAGATCAACGAAGGCTTCCTGGTCACCTCGCTGCTCTTCCCGCTCATCCTGCCGCCGGACATTCCGCTCTGGCAGGTGGCGCTCGGCATCGCCTTTGGTGTGCTGGTCGGCAAGGAGATCTTCGGCGGCACCGGCTTCAACGTGCTGAACCCGGCGCTGACCGGCCGAGTCTTCCTGTTCTTTGCTTACCCGGGCCAGATCTCGGGCGATGGCGTCTGGATCGCCAACCGCGAAGCATGGGCCGACGGCGTCAGCGGCGCCACCGCGCTGGCGCAGTTCTACAACGGGGCCAGCCCCGCTGAGCTCATTGCACCCACCGGCGAAACGCTGAGCTGGTGGGATTACTTCATGGGCTGGGTGCCGGGCTCGATGGGCGAGACCTCGACCCTGGCCTGCCTGATCGGCGCCGTCTTCCTAATCCTCAGCAAGGTCGGAAGCTGGCGCATCATGCTGTCGATGTTCCTGGGCATGGTGCTGACGACCCTGCTGTTCAACGCGGTCGCGGTCAACAGCTACATGGAAGTGTCCTGGCAGTGGCACCTGGTCACAGGCGGCTTCGCCTTCGGCATGGTCTTCATGGCCACTGACCCGGTCTCGGCCGCGTCGACCAATACCGGCCGATGGATCTACGGATTCCTGATCGGCGCGCTCACGGTGCTCGTGCGGGTGCTCAATCCGGCGTACCCCGAGGGCGTCATGCTCGCCATCATCTTCATGAACGTGTTCGCGCCGACCATCGACTACTACGTCGTCAAGGCCAACATCAAGCGCCGGGAGCAACGCCTTGAACTTCAGTAACCGCTACATCGTCCTGTTCGCGGCCTCGCTGTGTCTGGCGCTGTCGCTGGTCGTATCGACCGTCGCCGTCAGCCTGAAGGACATCCAAGACGCCAACAAGCTGCTCGACAAGCAGACCATGGTGCTGCGCGTCGCCGGCCTGATCGAGCGCGAAGATCAACCCACCTCCGAAGAGGTGGCCACCTACTTCGAGACCATCGACACGATGGTCGTCGACACCAACACCGGCGAGCTCACGGCCTACGACCCGAACACCATGAAGGTCGACCCGCGCAAGGACGCGAAGGCCAAGGAGCTGAACAAGGACGCCGAGGGTGAGTGGGCCAAGCGGGCTGCGATCAAGACCATCTCGGAAAAGCAGCTGATCTACCTGGTCCGCACTCCGGGCAAGGAATGCGTGGTCTTCCCGATCTACGGCAACGGCCTGTGGTCGACCTTGTACGGCTTCTTCTGCCTCAAGCCCGCGCTCGATGAGGTCGTCGGCATCATCTACTACGAGCAGAAGGAAACGGCCGGCCTGGGTGGCGAGGTCGAGAACCCGCGCTGGCTGGCTCAGTGGCCGGGCAAGAAGGGGCTGACCGCCGACGGCGATCTGCTGGTCGAAGTGGTCAAGAACGGCAAGGTGGTCGACAGCACCACCCAAGTCGATGGCATCTCGGGTTCGACGATCACCTCGCTGGCCGTCACCTACATGCTTGAGTTCTGGTTCAGTGAGCAAGCCTACGGCAAGGCTCTGGACAACATCCGTCAAGCGATCAACTAGGAGCACACGATGAGCAACTCCAAGAAGATCCTGATCGATCCGCTGCACATCAATAACCCGATCACCCTGCAGGTGCTGGGCATCTGCTCGGCGCTCGCGGTCACGACCAAGCTCGAGATCGCCCTGGTGATGGCGGGCGCCCTGACTTTCGTCATGGTGTGCTCGAACACGATCATCTCGATCCTGCGCAACAAGATCCCGCCGAGCATCCGCATCATCACGCAGCTCGCGATCATCGCCTCGCTGGTGATCATTGCCGACCAGGTGCTCGCGGCCTTCGCTTACCAGGCCTCCAAGCAGCTGTCGGTGTTCGTCGGCCTGATCATCACGAACTGCATCGTGATGGGACGCGCCGAAGCCTTCGCGATGGCGAACCCTCCGGGCCCCTCGGCCATGGACGGCCTGGGCAACGCGATGGGCTACTCGGTGATCCTCATCATCGTCGCCTTCTTCCGCGAACTGTTCGGCTCGGGCAACCTGCTCGGCTTCGAGGTCATGCCTACCGTCAACAACGGGGGCTGGTACAACCCGAACGGCATCATGGTGCTGTCGCCGGGCGCCTTCTTCATCATCGGATTCATCATCTGGATCCAGCGCTGGATCAGCCCTGAGATCCAGGAGGAGACGAACTGATGGTCGAGTACATCAACTTGTTCCTGAAGGCCGCGTTCGTCGAGAACATGGCTCTGGCCTTCTTCCTCGGCATGTGCTCGTTCCTGGCCGTGTCGAAGAAGGTCGAGACGGCGGTGGGTCTGGGCCTGGCCGTCATCTTCGTGCTCGGCATCACCACGCCGATCAACCAGCTGATCTACGACAACTTGCTCAAGGAGGGGGCGCTGGCCTGGGCCGGTTTCCCAGAAGCAGACTTGAGCTTCCTGGGGCTGATCGCCTACATTTCTGTGATCGCTGCCATGGTGCAGATCGTGGAAATGGCGATCGACAAGTTTTCGCCCTCGCTCTACGCGAGCCTGGGTGTGTTCCTTCCGCTGATCGCGGTGAACTGCGCGATTCTGGGCTCGTCCCTGTTCATGGTGCAGCGCGAGTACACCTTCGCCGAGTCGATCCCCTTCGCGCTCGGCTCGGGCTTCGGCTTCTTCATCGCCATGGTCGCGCTCGCCGCGATCCGCGAGCGACTGAAGTACTCCCAGGTGCCTGGCCCGCTGCGCGGCCTGGGCATCACCTTCATCACGACCGGTCTGATGGCTCTGGGCTTCCAGATCTTCGGCGGCATCCAACTCTGATCGAACAGGAGACAGGAAATGGAAACCATCGTTCTCGGCGTCGCGATGTTCTGCATCGTCGTGCTCGCCATGGTGTTCGTCCTGCTCGGCGCCAAGTCGAAGCTGGTCGCCACGGGTGACGTGGACATCGTGATCAACGGCAATGAGTCGGAGCCGGTCAAGACGGCCCCCGGCGGGACTTTGCTGGCGACGCTCTCCGCCCAGAAGATCTTCGTGCCCTCCGCCTGCGGCGGCGGCGGCACCTGCGCCCAGTGCCTGGTGCAGATCGACGAAGGCGGCGGCAGCCTCCTCCCCACCGAGGAAGGCCACATCTCGCGTGGCGAAGCCAAGGACAACTGGCGCCTCGCCTGCCAGGTGAAGGTCAAGCAGGACATGAAGATCCGGGTCGATGAGTCGGTCTTCAACGTCCAGAAGTGGGAATGCGAAGTGGTCTCGAACCACAACGTCGCCACCTTCATCAAGGAGTTCAAGGTCCGCCTGCCCAAGGGCGAGAAGATCAACTTCCAGTCGGGCGACTACATCCAGATCGAGATCCCGCCGCACGACGTCGACTTCCACGACTTCGACGTCGAAGAGGAGTACCGCGAAGACTGGGACACCTACAAGGTGTGGGAGAACCGTTCGGTCACCGCCGAGGTCGTCGAGCGCGCCTATTCGATGGCGAACTACCCAGACGAGGGCGATGACATCGTCATGCTCAACGTGCGGATCGCCACCCCGCCGCCGCGCACCGAGGGCATCCCCCCGGGCAAGGGTTCCTCGTACATCTTCAGCCGCAAGCCGGGCGACAAGGTGATCGTGTCGGGCCCCTACGGCGAGTTCCACATTCAGAAGACCAACCGCGAGATGATGTTCATCGGCGGTGGCGCCGGCATGGCGCCGCTCCGCTCGCACATCATGCGGCTGCTGAAGACCGACGAGACCGATCGCAAGATCACGTACTGGTACGGCGCCCGCTCCAAGCGCGAGATGTTCTACACCGAGGACTTCGACGAGTTGCAGGAGACCCGCGACAACTTCAGCTGGCACGTGGCCCTCTCCGAGCCGCTGCCGGAGGACAAGTGGCAGGGCTACACCGGCTTCATCCACCAGGTCGTGCTCGACAACTACCTGTCGAAGCACCCGGCTCCGGAAGACATCGAGTACTACCTGTGCGGTCCGCCGATGATGAACGCGGCCGTGCTGAAGATGCTCGACGACTTGGGTGTCGATCCCGAGATGATCCGCCTCGACGACTTCGGCGGATGATCCAAGAGTCGATCGGACACGGGGAAGGCAGGCGCAAGCTTGCCTTCCCCCTCTTCGTTCTGGGCCTGCTGCTGCTGGCCTGGGCGCCCTCCTGCGGCGACGCTCCGACTCCCACCTCTGCCCCCACCCAGGGTGAGCAGGCGCTGCGCCTGCAAGGCTCCACCATGGGAACCACCTGGAGCGCCAGCCTGCACGGTGCCGACCCGGAGGTGGACTGGTCCGCTGTCATCCAGGCCGAGCTCGACGAGATCGAGACCGCGCTTACGACCTGGAATGCAGAATCGGAGCTCATGCGCTTCAATGCATGGCGCCCCGACGAGGTGCCCGCCTACTTCCCCGCGGGAGAGCATCTGCTCGATTGCTTCGACCTTGCCTGGCGGTATCGCTTCTCGACCCAGGGCGCCTTCGATCCTTCGATTCAGCCGCTGGTTGACCTCTGGGGATTTGGATCCGAACGCGAGCGCCCTCTCCCGAGTGAGCAGCAGGTAAATCAAGCACGCGAGCAGAGTTTCCTCATGTTCCTGGGGTACGGGAACTACCCTCCCGAGGACCACATTCCGAAGGCGGTCAAAGGCATGGAGCTGGACTTCAGTGCCTTTGCCAAGGGATACGCGGCTGACCTGCTTGTCGAGATTGCTGGTGCCGAAGCCTGTCGTGGAGGCTTGATTGAAGTCGGTGGCGAGATTCGCGTCTTTGGCGAGCGCTCCGACGGTGGCCCTTGGAGGATCGGCGTTGAGTCTCCCGCCGAGCACCCCGGCGCACCGAAAGTGATCGGAACGGTGCTCGCCATCGAACCTAGCTGGAATCTGAAAGCCGTCGCCACCAGTGGCGACTCACGCAATCGCCGCACCATCGGCGACTACACCTTCTCGCACATCATCGATCCGCGCACCGGGTGGCCTCTCGTGGACCCGCCCGCGTCAGTCACCGTGGTCGCGCCGGACTGCGCCACTGCCGACGCCTGGGCGACCGCGCTGATGGTGCTCGGTCCGGAAGAAGGCCTTCCGCTTGCGACCGAGCACGGACTCGAAGTCTGCTTCCAGCTGCGCAACGAAGACGGCAGCTACCGCGAGCTTGCGACCGAGGGCTATGAGCCGCTCGTCGCTGAACGGCTGAACCGTTAGACCTCGATCGAGTCGCCGCCCGGGG
The DNA here is from genome assembly GCA_002705055.1 of Planctomycetota bacterium. Classification (GTDB taxonomy): domain Bacteria; phylum Planctomycetota; class UBA1135; order UBA1135; family UBA1135. The sequence continues at coordinate 144,771 of PAHY01000064.1, read as the reverse complement.
TCGCGGGCTTGGGGTGGCTGTGGAGCTTGCGCTTGGGCCAGCCCAGTTCGGCGACCTGGATCAGTTCATTGCCCTCGTCGGAGGCGCAGATGTCCTTCTTCTTGCGCTCGCAGAGGCAGTCGCCCAGCGAGCTGCCATCGGCCGCCACGCCGCCGCAGGAGCCCTGGAGCTTGCGGTCGCTGAAGATCACCCCCACCGCCATGCCGAGCACGGCGAGGCCGAAGATGATGAAGGCAGCGAGGAACTCCATGAGCCCCTTATGGTACCCGCGCGGGCTACTTGGAAGCCGGCTTCCCGGCCTTCAGCGCGGCGTCCAGGCCCTTGAGGATGTTCTCCTTGCCGTCCTCAGAGATCGGATCGTCGCCCAGGTAGACGTGGAAGAGCGCCCGGCACAGGTGCTCGTTCTTGATTTCGGGCGCGGGCTTGCCGTCGATGGTCGTGAGCAGTCGACCACCCGGCAGCCAGGTGAACTCGAGCACTTGATCCTCTTTGGCCGGATCCTTGAAGTAGCCGCGGAACTTGGCCAGCGCGTCGTTGGCCGCCTTCTGCTTGGTCTCGTCGAGCTTGGCGGTTGCCTTCTTGATCCGCGACTTGAGCGAGTCCTCGAAGGCTTCGGCCATGTCCTCGGCGTCGACCGTGCGCGCCATGACCAGCCGGATCGTCTTGCCGAAGCTGTCGTCGAGCAGGACCTCGTCGAGCTTGCGGTCCTTCATCATGGTCTTGAGCTTGCGGCCCAGCATGGGACGCAGCTTCTCGGCGGCGGTCGCGGCGTCGAAGTAGAAGCCGAAGGCGTAGACCTTGACCCGGAAGATGGTCTTCTTGCGCACGCCCAGGCCGGCCAGGTGGTGCTTGACCGCCTTCTCGCCCTTGCCGTGCTGGATCCAGGTGGGGAACATCGCGTCGGTGGCCTTTTCTTCGACCAGCGGCGCGGCCTCTTGTTGGGCCGCCGGGGCCGGGGTGGCCGCAGCCTCCTGAGCGGAGGCGAGCGCAGGGGCCAGAGCGGCGGCGAGCAGAGCGAGCAGCAGGTGACGCATGTTGATCCGACTTACGAGAGCGAGGGGTCGACCTGCACGCAAATCTTGCCGAATACCTGACGCTCGCCCATCCGCCGATGTGCCTCGGCGATGTCCTCGAGCGCGAAGCGGCTATCGACGATCGGCTGCAGGACGCCGGAGAACACCAGATCTGCGATCCGTTTCAGCTCTCCGAGCCCCCCCATCGTACTGCCCAAGATCGCCAGCGTTTTGAAGAAAAGCGGGGCGAAGTGGAGCTCCATCTGCGCCCCCGAGGTGACCCCGCAGGTCACGACGCGCCCGCCGCGCGCCAGCAACCAGATTCCTTTGGGCAGCGTGTCCTTGCCGACGTGATCGACGATGATGTCCAAGCCGTCGCGCCCGGCCCAGGCCTTGACCGCCTTGCTCCAGTCCTCTTCGCGGTAGTTGCAACCCGCCTCGGCGCCGTTCTCGATGCCGCGCGCCACCTTCTCGTCGCTGCCGGCGGTCACGAAGACGCGCGCGCCGTGCAGGCGCGCAATCTGCGTGGCGGCGACGCTCACTCCGCTCCCTGCGGCGTGCACCAGGACCCGATCGCCCGGCTGGACCCCGCAGCGCGTGACCACCATGTGCCAGGCCGTCAGGAAGGTGAGCGGGAAGGCTGCAGCCAGGTCGAGCGGGAAGCCGTCCGGAACCGGCAGCAGGTTCTCGGCGCGCACCACTGCAAACTCGGCGTTGCCGCCATCGGTGGTCTCGCCGTAGATCCCATAGCGCGCGCAGAGGTTGTGCTCCCCCGAAGCGCAGCGTCGGCAGCTGCCGCAGCCGAAGCCCGGAGCGACCGCGACGCGCTGCCCCGCTTCGATCCCGCTTACTCCCGCGCCCAGCGCATCGACGACTCCGCTGAAGTCGCAACCCGGCGTGATCGGCAAAGGAAACTTGTGGCCCTCGACGCCGCGGCGCACCCAGGTATCGAGGTGATTCAGCGCGCTCCAAGCGACGCGAACCCGGACCTCGCCGGGCCCGGGTTCGGGGGTGGGGATCTCTTCGATCTTGAGGACCTCAAGACCCCCGTGTTCGTGGACGCGGACCGCACGCATGGCGCGGATTCTAGCCGCTCTGGCTGCGGCTCCGCCCGCTTCGGGACGAGCGCCGTCTAGTTCCCGCCGCCGAGCTGCTCGCGCAGCTGCGCGTGATCCGGGAAGCGATCCAGGCCTTCCTGCCAGGCCGCGCGCGCCTTATCCAGCTGGCCCTGCTGCTGGTACATATTGCCCAGAATCAGGTAGGTCTGGTCAAAGCCCGGGCCGTCGGCGGAGCTCCGCTGCTGTTCGCGCAGGATCTCGAACTGGCGGATGGCCTCGGCCTTCTTGCCGGTGAAGTCCGGCCAGTTCGACAGCGACATCGCCTTGCCGAAGCGGGCGTCCCAGGACTGGTCGTTGATCGCCAGAGCCTTGTCGTAGGTCGAGTCCAGCTTCATGGCCCAGTTGCCGGTCTCGATCGGGTTGGAGGTCGAGAACAGCTTCTGCATGTAGCCAGCCGCCAGCTCCATCTGCGCGGCTTCGCTGTCCGGCTGGGCCGCGGCGCGACGTTCCAGCTCTTCAATGACCTGATCGAGAATGCCGGCATCCAGCGCGGCCTGCATCGCCGCCATCTGCTCATCCCAGTCGGTCGCGGACTGCAGCGCGAGGATGGCCTCTTCCGGGGTGGTGATCTTGCCGGTGGTCGAAGCGTCGGCCACGGAGACCTGCTCGCCGCGCTCGGCCAGCAGAGCCTCCAGGTTCTCGTCGAGCCAGGCATCGACCGCGAGCTTGAGCGCGTCCTGATCGGGGCTGCTCGCGCTCCGCTCACGCGGGGCGATCACCGCGCCGCGCGGCTCGTCCATGCGATCGCGAAGCTCGTCGAGCTCGTTGCGCAGGCGCGAAATCTGGATCTCGGGCGCTTCAACGCCCGTGCCATACGAGACCGGCTCTTCGCTCGCGAAGCTGCCTGCCAGATAACCGGCGCCCGCGCCAGCGAGCACACCGAGGAGAATGGAAACGGTCGGATTCATGCTTGGGAAGGGAACTATCGCCCCTCGAAGGCCGCCGCGCGCTTCTCGACGAAGGCGGCGATGCCTTCCTTGGCATCCTGGCTCTCGAACAGCCGCTGCTGCAGCTCGCGCTCCAGCGCCAGGCCGGATTCGAGCGGCAGTCCGCAGCCGGACTGCACAGCGCGTTTGATGTTGCCAATCGCCAAGGGAGCCATGTGGGGGCTGCAGTACTGACGCGCGGCCTGCTGCACCTGTTGGACGAATTCGTCGTGATCCAGCACCTGATGGACGAGGCCCAGCTCCTGACCCTGCTCGGGGCCGTAGAGGGTCGCGTCGACCATCATCTGCAGCGCGCGCGACTGCCCCAGCAGACGCCCAAGGCGCTGCGTGCCGCCGGTTCCTGGCAGGACGCCGAGCTTCACTTCGGGCAAGCCGATCTTGTAGCCCTTGCCCTCGGCTGGATTGCCGCGCATCCAGCGCAGATCGCAGGCCAGCGCTACCTCGAGACCGCCGCCGACGCAGTGGCCGTTCAGCGCCGCGATGGTCAGCTTGGGCGTGTGCTCGAGCCGCAGCATGGTCTCGTTCGCGTGCAGGCAGAAGCTGTACTTCCAGCGCGGCGTGACCTCATTGAGCATCGAGATGTCGGCGCCCGAGCAGAAGAAGCGGTCGCCATCGCCCGTCAGCACGATGACATCGACGCCTTCGTCCATGCGCGCTGCCAGCACGGCCTCGTCGAGATCGCGCATCATCTCGTACGAGTAGTTGTTGGCAGGCGGGTTCTGCATGACCACCCAGGCCACGCGATCCTCGACCCGTGCCCGCACCTTGGCGTGCGGCAGTTCCTTCCAGTCGGCGGAGAACTCGAACATCGCGCAGATTCTAGCCCTGCTCGACGGGCGCCGCTGCGGCCTAGCGGATCGCGCGGTAGACGCCGCCGTTCTGCTCGGCCAGCTTGGAGAGGAAGCGGTCCGCCTGGCGCGGCGCGGAGAGCCCGATCGTCGAGACCCTCACTTTGCGCCAGCGATTCCAGCGCTGCACCCAGGCCAGAATCCGATGCGGATCCTGCACCTCGCCCACCGAGGGCATGCCATCGGTCAGCAGGATGACCTCCTCGACTCCTTTGCGCGCAAAAGCCTCCTCGAGCCCGCCGTAGAGATTGGTCCCCCCGTCGAAGGCGCGCTCACCCAGCCAGGCATCGGCCGCAGCGATCCGCTTCTCTTCGCAGGGCACCAGCCGCCCGCCGCTGAAGCCCTCGATCTTCGACTCGAAGAAGAGGATGTCGAAAGACGCAGAGCGGGGCAGCCGCGGCAACAGCTCGGCCAGCTCGCTGACCGCGCGACTGCCGCGCGTCTCGCGGGTGCGCTCGGCGAGCGGCGCGTTCATCGAACCGGATGCATCCAGCACAAAGACGATGCGCTCTCCTTCGATCGGCACGCCCATGTAGGACAGGGTCTGATGGCTGGCCTCGGCCGGGCCCGCGTCGCGACGAAAAGCGCTGCCCTCGACCTCGTGCTTCATGAAGAAGTAGCGCCAGGAGCGCGCGTCGGCCCCGATCCGGTAGCCGGTGATGCGCTGCAGCAACGCGACCGCCGCGCTCTGGACCCGCCCCTCCGCCTGATCGACCACGTCAATCAGGTAGGGAATGTCGTCGTCTGTGGGACTGCGGCCGAGGATCTCGATGGCCTCGAGCTGCAGCGAGGCCGGCACTCCCTGCCCTAGCTGCCGCAGGGACTCGACCCGGGTCAGAATCGACCCCCGATCCGCCAGGCCGCGCAAGGCTGCGATCCGCGCCTCGATGGGTTCGTTGCGCGCGTGCACCCGCTCGCGCGCGATCGACTCGCCCTCAGCGGCGTCGCTTCTGACCAGGCCGTAGACGGCCTCGGCGCGGATCAGGTCCGTCCGACTGCGCGCGTACTTGCGCAGCTCCGGCAACGCCGGCTCGCCGGCCCGGCCCAGCAGGCGGACGTAGTCGATCGTCCAGGGCCCGCGGGCGACCGACTTGGCGGCCTCACAGGCCTCCCAGGACACCGCGCCGTCGCGCATCGCGAGCTCTTCCAGAATGCGCACCCGCACCTCCGAAGAATTACTCCGGTCGAGCAGGCGGGCCTCCAGCGACTGCATGCTCGCGTCGGCGAACTGCGGCAGGAGGGCAATGAGGAAACTGGCGAGCATGGTGCGGGGGTGCGTCGCGCCTCTAGTCTAGGGCATGCAAATCTCCATCGACCTGGAGCTGCCCGAGCTGGAGACGGTCCTGGCGGACCTGCTGCCCGCGGGAATCGAGCTGCGTTCGCTGCGGCTCGATCGCCAACAGCTTCGTGCCGGGCTGCAGGCACCGATGGTGGGCGCCTGCACCCTGACCGCCCAAGTCAGCCAGGCCGGCGCCGGCCTGATTCTGTCCCGATTCGATCTGGAGGGCGCAGGATTAGCCAAGCCGCTGGCCCTGGGCGCGCTGCGCAGGAAGCTCGCCGAGGTCGATCGGCAGAGCGGCCCCTGGCGGATCTGGGGCGAGAGCGAAGGGGATCGCCTGCAGGTATCCTGGCGTCGCGGATGAGCGCGCGGCTGCTGCACGGAATCTTATTAGGCACCCTGGTGGTGCTCGTTTCGGCATTCCTGGAGTTGCGCAGCATCTTTGCCAGCTGGCCCTATCACCGTGACTGGGGCCTGGCCTGGAGCTGGTGGGGAGAGCACGCAGCTGCGGGGGCGCTGCTGGGCATGGCGGCGGCGCTTGCCCTGCCCTTCCTCGACCGACGCGGCGTACGACGCGGGCACCCGGGCCTGGCGCTGCTCGCCCCCATCCTGGGGGGCTGGACCGGCTTCGTGAGCTTCTTCACGGGCTATTTTGCGGGGCTGGGCGGCCTGGCGCTGCAGGCCCTCGCCGCGGGGCTCGCGGCGCTCTTTGTGCACGGGGCCATGCTGCGTTTTGCCCGCAGCCGATTGGGCTGGACGCTGACTGGGTTTGTCACGCCCTGGTTCTGCACGGTCGGCCTCCTCGCGCTGACGGCGATCGCAGGCACGCTCGCGCTGCGCAGCCCTTCGCCTGCGCGCGAGGCCCCGCTCGCGGCGGCGCCCACTTTCGAGAACGGCGTCCAGGCTCCGCATGTCCTGCTGATCGTGCTCGATACCGTCGCAGCGCGTCACCTCGGCTGTTACGGCGCCATTCGCCCGACCAGCCCGGCGCTGGATGCTCTGGCCGACGAGGGCGTGGTCTTCGATCGAGCCTACGCCACCGCCCCCTGGACCCTCCCCAGCCACGCCAGCCTGTTCACCGGGCTGCATCCGACCACCCACCGCACCGGCTGGACGCACCCCCGCCTCGATGATGGGCGCGCGATCGGAAGCAAGCGCATCCGCTACGACTACTGGACCCTCAGCGAGGAGCTGGGCACGCGCGGTTATGAGACCTGTGGGATCTCCGACAAGTCCTGGCTGACCAGCGAGTACGGCCTGACGCAGGGCTTCCAGCAGTATCACGATTACTCGATCGAGACGGTCTCGGAGCGCATGTTGCTGCCCCGGGTCGTGGACCGACTGCTGCGCCGGCTCGGCGGGGAAGGCCGGCTTGGGCTTCATCAGCCGGACCAGGGCGGAAGCCGCGTCATCCGATCCGCCCTGGACTGGCTCGCCGGCGAGCGGGACCCCGATCGTCCCTTCTTCCTTTTCCTCAATCTCAACGAGGCGCACGCCCCCTATCTGCCGCCCCAGGGCTTCGAGGATTTTGGGCGCTTCCTGCCCCCGGGCGCGCAGCTGGAGGACCTCCCCGAGGAGTACTTCGCGCACGCGCGCGACCGACGCAAGTTCAACAGCGGCGCCCGCGCCGAGCTCGACGCTGAAGCCGAGATTCAGCGGGCGCTCTATGACGCCTCGATTCTCTATCAGGACGGCCTCCTGGCGCAGCTCTTCGATGGGCTGCGGGAGCAGGGGCTAATGGAAGACACGGTCGTGATCCTGACTGCGGATCACGGCGAGGAGTTCGGCGAACAGGGACGCTATGGCCACCAGTTTTCCCTCAGCGACCGCCTGCTGCACGTCCCCCTGGTGGTGCGCTACCCGGCCATGCTGCCGGCCCGGGTACGCGTCAATGACCCGGTCTCCCTGGTCGACGTCTTCCCGACCGTCTTGGGCATCCTGGACGCGCAAACCGGCGCGACTCCCTCGGAGAGCCCTGAGGTCGAGGCGCTGGAAGGCTTCAACCTGCTTCCCCGGATGCGCGGCGAGGGCGCGGCCCCGCGCGACTGGGTGCTCGCACATGCCGACAACCCGACCGGCTTCCTGGTCGGCTTCGAGAACTTCGCGCTCGACGACAGCTTCCCGCTCGCAGAAAGCTCGATGCACGCCATCACGATGCTGCGTCGCGGCAATCAGAAGTACTTCCGCTTCAGCGACGGAGTCGAAGCCTGGCTGGACCTGGAACTTGACCCGCGGGAAGCCGCAGCCGAACGCAGCGCGGTCGCATCCGGAAGCCAGGACACCGAGCAGGCGAGCGCGTTCTCGAGCGCCCTGGACCAGCTCCTGGAGCGGATGCTGATTCGCCGTGAAATGCTGCTGGGTCACGTCGCGCGCTTTGCCTCGGCGCGCAGCCCTGACCTGAGCGACGTCGAAATCGAGAACCTGCGCAAGGGCGGCTACCTCCCCGACGAGGACGAAGCGCAGAATGCCGAGGCGGTCCCGCCTCCGCCGCTTCCGAAGCGCGTCTTCGGCGGCTAACTGACGCGGAACGCGCCGGCCTGCCACAGCCCGTAGACCACGGCGGCTGCGAGGCAGGCGAAGTGCGCCAGCGCGTATCCGGCGCGGTCGTAGTGCCGCCAGCGCCAGTCGGAGCGGACTAGGCGCGCCATGCAGAAGCGCAGCCAGCTGGTTTCCAGCGCCAGCGTGACGACGCCGGCCAGCCCCCAGGCGACGAACCAGCTGAAGGAACTCAGGTGCTCCTCGCGTCCGCTGGAGCCACCCTGAAGTTCCGGGCCCAGCGCGCCGCTGCTCCAGGAAAGCCAGGAGAAGCCGGCCGTCAGCAGCAGAGCGCCGATCACCATGGCCGTGGTCCGCGAGAAGTTGCGACCGAGGACGAACCAGACCGTCCACCACTTGACCAGCAGGCTCAGGGCGAGGGCGGCCGGATCCAGCATGGCCTGCAGGGTCCAGGCCAGCGGGCTCACGAGGCGCTCCCGTCTGCGGCTCGGCTCATTTCGTGCAGCAGCTCCAGCCGGAAGATGCCCGAGTCGTGGCCGTCATCAAACAGCAAGCGGTAGGCGTAGTTGCCGACTGGCTGCATATCCACCAGCCCCAGGTCGTCGGGGACCGTCGCCGGATCGAGCAAGCGACGCCCGGTCACCTCGCTAACGCAATGGGCGCAGGGGCAGACCACGCGCAGCGCACGCGGCATCAGACATGCCTCCACCCCGTCCTGCCAGGTGAAGCAGATGGCCGCGCCGTCACGACGCAGGCCGACGAGGGTGCTCATGCCTCGGCTTCGCCCGCGGAGGAATCCTGCGGGTCGTGCCCCTCGAGCTCGCCGTCGCGGCGGTAGCGCAGCGCCACGTTCTCGCGGCCCATGTCGCGCAGCCGGTCCGGACTCTTCTTGAGGCCGAGGTCGTGCGCCTTACTGACCACACTCTTGAGGGTGCGATCGAGCGCCTTGGCGATGTCGAGGTTGGGCGTGTCCGGGTACATGGCACGCAGCTGTTCGACATCCTCGGGGCGCCAGCGCGGCATCCGCACGCGCTCGCCGTTGCCCTTACGGCGCTGGAAGCTCTTGTCCTTGGCCAGGCAGTACTCGGCCGCCTTGGCGTCGATCTCGCGGATGGGGCGACCGAGGATGACGACGAGGTCTTCGTCGGTGCGCGTGCCGTAGTGACGCTTGAGCGCCTGGATGTCTTCGGCCGTCCACTCGCCGCTGGCCAGGGAGCCGCGCAGCTCATCGACCTTGCGCAGAATGTCCTTGGCATCGCGACGCAGGACCAGCTCGATCACGGCCAGGTCGGCGGCGCCCCAATATTCCTTGAGCCCCTGGATCTCGGAGGGTGCCCAGGGGCCCGTACGCGGATCGCCCTTGAACACCTTCTTGGCGATGCGGCGCACACTCTCGACCGAGCGATTGAGCTCGCGTGCGAGAACCCCATCCGGCACCTTGCCGTATTTCCGCCGCAGCTTCTCAAGCTCGGCTTGCGACCACGGACCCTTGCGGCGTCCGGCGGCTCGCTGCGTATCGCGTCGTTCGGCGTCCATCCCGACTCCAGTATGGTCGCCGACGGGGGCCAAGTGCAAGTCTGCTCAGGAACGAGACGGCATTCTCTCCTGCACCAGCTCGTCCCAGGCCCGCTGAGAAGCGGCATGGAGCAAGCCGTGCGCCGCTTCGGCGCTGTCACAGGCCACCGCGGCGCGCGCCAGTTCCTCGAGTTCGCCCTGCGAAAAGCGCCGAATCAGCGCTTTCAGCTGCGGGACGAAGGGGCTCGCCACCGACAGCTGCCCCACCCCGACCCCGAGCAGGAACAGCGCTCCCTCAAACTCTCCGGCCATCTCGCCGCAGACCGAGAGCGGAATTCCGGCCTCCTTGCAGGTCTTGGCAATGTGGTCGAGCACCCGGAGATGTGCCGGGTGGTACGGCTGATAGAGATCCGCCACCCAGGGGTTGTCGCGGTCGACCGCGAACAGGTACTGCACCAGATCGTTGGTGCCCACCGAGACGAAGTCGACCTCGGGCGCGATGTCGCGCAGCGCCATCGCGGCGGCCGGCACTTCGATCATGCAGCCGAGCGGCGGCATCTTCATCTCCGGGGGCAGCGCGGCGCGGATGAGCGCCCGCGTCTCGCGGACCTCGTCCAGCAGCGTCACCATCGGCAGCAGCACCCGCACATCGCCGGCATCGCCGGCTTCGATCAGGGCCTGAATCTGCGCCAGCAGCAGGTCCTTCCAGTGCAGCCCCAGGCGCAGCCCGCGCCAGCCCAGCGCCGGGTTGGCTTCTTCGGGGGTCTCGAAGTAGCGCAGCTGCTTGTCGTTGCCGATGTCGAGCGTCCGAAACACGACCGGCTTGTCCGGGAAATGGCGTAGCACCTCGCGATACATCTCCGCCTGCTCCGCCACCGCCGGGAAGGTCGGCCGTTCCATGTACGCAAACTCGGTGCGGAACAGCCCCACCCCTTCGACCCGCGCAGCATCGATGGCCTGCAGATCGCGCGGCGACTCGACGTTGACCAGGATCGGCACCTCGAGCCCGCAGCGAGTGACCGCCGGCGTGCGTGATTCTTCGATCAGGCGGCCCTGAATCGCGGCCTGCTCATCCGAGCGCTGCTGCGCGGCGGCCTGCTCCTCGGCGTTGGCGCCGAGCAGGACGCGCCCGGCCGTGGCGTAGAGCACGATCTGCTCCCCCGCGGTGGCCCGACTGATGATCTGCTCCACGCCCGTCACGGTGGGCACGCCAAAGGACCGTGCGACCACCGCGCCGTGGCTGAATCGGCCACCGCGCGCGCAGATCAGACCAGCCAAGCGCTGCCGCGGCACCCGCGTCAGCAGGCTGGGTACCAGCTCATCGGCGACCAGGATGATCGGGCCGCCCTCGGCGTCGGTCGCCAGCGCATCATCGCGCTCGAGGGCAAGCTCCCGCTGCACCGCGTGCCAGGGGTCGCGCAGATCGGCGGCCCAGTTCTTGATGTCGCCGCCCTCGAGCGCCTCAAACAGCTTGCCGAACTTCTCGACGACCGTCTGAATCGCGGACTCCGGGGCGTGCAGCTGTTCGCGGACCAGCTGGCGGATCTCGTCGAGCGCCGCCGGATCCTGCAGCACCGCGATCTGCGCGCCGAAGATGGCCGCATCCTGCAGCCCCAGCTCTTGCGCTGTCGCGCCCTGGACCCGCTCCAAACTGCGCATCGCGCGCTGGCGTGCCTCTTCGAAGTGATGCAGCGCGGCATCGACCTGGTCGGCGGAGATATGCCGCTCCCGGCCCAGATCTTCGTGGGCATCGACCAGCACGGTCGCCCCCACGACGATTCCCGGGGCGACGGGCAGGCCTTTCAGCTCGAGACGAGCCAAAACTAGCTGGTCGAGGCCCCCTCGACCTGGGGCTCGGGCCGCTTCCAGGCGGCGATCTTCTGCTCGAGAACCTCGCGAAGCTGCGCCACCGGCACCCGCTCCTGGGCCATCGAATCGCGTTCCCGCAAGGTGACCGAATCATCGGCCATCGTGTCCCCGTCGACCGTGATGCAGAACGGCGTGCCGATCTCGTCCTGACGACGGTAGCGGCGCCCGATCGACTGGTTCTCTTCGATCGCGGTGCGGAAGTTGCGGCGCAGTTCGGCCTCGATCTCGGCCGCCTTCTCGGGCATGCCCTCCTTCTTCACCAGCGGGAAGATCGCCACTTCGACCGGGGCGATCCGCGGATGGAAGTGCAGCACGACGCGCTTGTTCTTGCCTTCGCCTTCTTCGTCGTAGGCATCGACCAGGAAGGTCATCGCGGTGCGGTCGCAGCCGGCGGCCGGCTCGATCACGTACGGGGTGACGTGCTCGTTGGCGTCCTGGTCAAACCAGCTCAGCAGCTGGCCGCTGGCCTCGGAGTGCTTCTTCAGGTCGTAGTCGGTGCGGTTGGCCACCCCTTCCAGCTCGGACCAGCCGAACGGGAACAGGTACTCGACGTCGCCGCAGCCGGCGGCGTAGTGCGCCAGCTCGTCGTTGGCGTGCTCGCGCATGCGCAGCTTCTCGGGGTTCACGCCGAGATCGAGGTACCACTGATAACGCTCCTTCTGCCAGTACGCGTACCACTCGGGCGCCTCTTCCGGGCGGCAGAAGAACTCCATCTCCATCTGCTCAAACTCGCGGGTGCGGAAGACGAAGTTGCCCGGCGTGATCTCGTTGCGGAAGGACTTGCCGATCTGCGCGATGCCAAAGGGCAGCTTCTTGCGCGTGGCCGTGACCACGTTGTTGAAGTTGATGAAGATGCCCTGCGCGGTCTCCGGGCGCAGATACGCGACGCTCGCCGAGCCCTCCACGGCACCGACGTTGGTCTGGAACATCAGGTTGAACTGACGCACATCCGTCCAGTCATCCGTTCCGGAGACCGGATCCTTGATGCCCTCGTCGAGAATGAGCTGCTTCAGCGCCGCGTTGTCGCCGAGCGCGGTTGTGAGGCGGGCCATCAGGTCGGCGGCCTTGTCTTCCTTGCCCTTCTTGCGATACTTCTCGATCTTGGCCTCGACGAGATGATCGGCGCGGTAGCGCTGCTTCGAGGTCTTGTTGTCGATCAGCGGATCGCTGAAGCCGCCGACGTGCCCGGAGGCCTCCCAGACGCGCGGCGACTGAATGATGGCGGAGTCCAGGCCGACCACGTCCTGACGGGCGTAGACCATGGACTCCCACCAAGCGTCCTTGACGCGGCGCTTCAGTTCGACGCCAAGCGGCCCCCAGTCGTAGGTCGAGCCCTGTCCGCCGTAGATCTCGGACGCGGGAAAGACAAAGCCCCTCCGCTTGCAGAGGGAAACGATCTTGTCCATCACGGAGGGCGCGGGCTTGGCCATGGCGCGCGGATTCTACGGGCGCGGTGGAAACCTAAAAACGGGACGCCCGCCCTCCAACTGCGAACGCCCCGCTGGGCTAAATATCCCTTGGGTGGCTCGGACGAATCCTCGCCGTGTCTGGGAAACAGACCTGGATAAATTAGCCGGAGGAGCAGAGTTCCACGCCTGCCGAAGGGCGAAAAACCCTTCACGGGTGAATACCCCACTCTCATCCTGAGAGCGAGGTGTTCAGTTCTGAGAATCGCGTGAAGTGAGACTCACTTCCCGAGAATTGGCGCAATTTACCGAGGCCCTTTTCGTTTCTGGACTTAGGCTGGATCACCGGCCTCCCCTCCGGCGCCCCCATGGACCCCTCGATCACTTCGGTCTTCCGCCGTCGCGCGATCACCTTTGGCTTCTTCCAAACCCAGGAAGTCGTGGTCGAGCGCACTCTGGTGCGTGCACGCAAGCTCGCCCAGCTGGATTCTCCCGTCCTGGTGCTCGGTGAGCCGGGCTCGGGCAAGTCCCTGCTCGCCCAGGCGATCCACAACGATTCCCCCCGCGCGGCCCAGCCGCTGCGGGTGCTCGGCCCCGGCGATGTCGGGCTGACCGATCTGCGGAATTGGGTTTTCGGCACCGATGGCAGCCCCAGCCTGCTCGAGCAGGCCGACGGCGGCAGCCTGGTCCTGGACGAGCTCCAGGAATGGCCCGAGGAGGTCCAGCTGCTGTTTGAGCAGTATCTGGACAGCGGCGAGTTCCCCGCGATGGTGAACCCGCAGCGCCTCGCACCCAATGTGCGCCTGCTGGCGACGGCCAGCGCGGTCGCCAGCGCCCAGGCTCAGATCCCCAATGGCCTCAGCCCGGGGCTCTACCACCGGCTGCGCGCCGGCGAGGTCATCGTTCCACCGCTGGTCGCGCGGATGCGCGATCTGCCCGAGCTGGCGGCGGACTTTCTGGCCCGGTTCGCCGCCCGGCAAGGCGGCGAATCGGCGCAGCTCAGCCCCGCTGCGCTCGACGCGATGCAGGCCCGACGCTGGTACGGCAATCTGCGCGAACTCGATCAGGCCATGCGGGCGGCTTCGCTCTCGGTCGGAAGCGGCGGCCGGATCGACCCGTCCGATCTGCCGCCGCCGCTCGAGCCGGTGATTGCCGAGAGTCACCTGCCCTATCGCCTCGATGAGCTGGAACGCTGGGCCTATGCGCGCGCCTTGCGCGTCGCGAGCGGCAACCGCCGCCAGGCCATTCAGCTGCTCGGCGTCTCGCCGGCGACCTTTTATCGCAAGGCACGCCAGTTCGGGCTGATCGGCAACGAAGACGAATCTCGCTAGGACTTCTTGCCGACGTAGTCGCGGCGCGCTTCGACCACCGCGAGCTCGCCGTCTTCGAGCCGGTAGGCGGTCAGGGCGCCACCGTAGACACAACCGGTGTCGAGCCCGAGCGCGACCAGCTTGCCCTGGGCGTGACAGGCACGCGGAAAGCGCGAGGGCGTGTGGCCGAACAGAATCAGGTGCGGCCCGGTGTAGGCCTCGTACCAGAAGGGTGCGCCAGGAAGTTCGCGCAGCCGGCGCAGACTGCACAGCAGATCGGGCGGCGAATCATCAAGACGCCGGCCCGGAGCGATTCCAGCGTGGACGGCCGCCCACGGCTGACCGTCTGCCAGCTCACCGCGCAGGTAATACGGCCGCTGCGCCAGGAGCCCGAGCAGCTCGGAGGCCTGATCCACGGAGACGCCTTGCATCGGCGTGCGGCCATCGCCGAGCAGCACGTCCTCTTCCCAGTTCGCCTCCCCTTCGGGAAGCGGCAGGCCATCGCTGCCGTCCGCCCGCTGCCCCACCAAGCCGGCGCGGCGCAGCATGGCGCGCTCGTGATTGCCCAGAATCAGCTCGAAGCCGGGGATCGCCTGCAGCTGCCGCGCGACGCCGAGCGGGTCGGGCCCGCGGTGATAGAGATCGCCCACCGAAAGAAAGCGATCTTCGGGCTGCAGAGCGATGGCATCGACTAGCTCGGCCAGCTCTTCGGCGCAGCCGTGAATGTCGCCGACGACCCAGGTCGAGCTCATGCCGGATCCAGTTCCGATCGATTCGGTCGCGTCATCAGTTCGTTCACCGCTTCGCGGACATCACGTCCGTCGAACAGAATCGCGCCCAACGCCTCGGTGATCGGCATCTCGATGCCGCGCTCGGCGGCCGCGCGACGAATCGCTTTGCAGGTCCAGACTCCTTCAGCGACCTTCTCGGTCGAAGCCAGGATCTGGTCCAGCGTCTCGCCACCGCCGACCCGCTCGCCGAGCGAACGATTGCGCGAATGCTGGGAGTAGCAGGTGACCATCAGATCGCCCGCTCCGCTGAGCCCGAAGAAGGTCTCGCGCTGCGCGCCCAGCGCCTCGCCGAAGCGCGCCATCTCGACGAGACCACGGCTGACCAGCGCCGCCTTGGCGTTGTCGCCCAGCCCGATCCCATCCACCACGCCCGCAGCGATCGCGATGATGTTCTTGAGCGCGCCCCCGAGTTCGACGCCGACCAGATCCTCGCTGGTGTAGACCCGAAAGGAGTCGCTGGAGATGCGCTGCTGGGCCCGCTCGGCGATCGCAGCCTGGTGCGCCGCGATGACCACGGTCGTGACCCGCCCTCGACCGACTTCTTCGGCGTGCGACGGCCCCGACAGCACACCGAGCCGCTCGGATTCGCCCAGCACGTCGGCGAGGATCTCCGTCGGACGCTGCAGCGTGGAGATCTCCAAGCCTTTCGAGGCCGAGAGAATCGGCAGCCCCTGCAGCCGGCCCTCAAAATGACTCAGCGTGCTGCGCAGGAACTGCGTGGGGACCACCGAGTAGACCTCGACGGTGCCGTCCAGCGCCTCGTCCACATCGTGGGTCCAGCCCAGATCGGCCGGGATCGGCACCCCCGCCAGGTATTTGCGGTTATCGCGACTCGCCGCGACCTCGGCGACGTACTCCGCGTCGATCCCCCACACCGCAACCTGGCGTCCTGCGCGGTGCAGGGCCAGCGCGATCGCTTCCCCCCAGCCGCCGTCTCCGATGACGAGTGTCTTGCCGTTCATGGTCATGCTGCGTCGTTTGAGGAAGCCTGCTTCTTTGCGCCCAGCCGGTTCTCCTCTCCGGCGAGCAGGCGACGGATGTTGCTGCGATGGGTCCAAAACAGGAACAGTCCTGCTCCGGCGGAGAACCCGAGTACCTCGACCGGATCGCCGCGCAGCGCGCTGGCGATGGGCAGGCCCAGACCGAGGACCAGCGATCCCAGCGACATGATGCGCGTGATCAGCACCGAGGCCAGGGCGATCGGCGCGACCGTCAGAATGGTCCACGGTGCGAGCGCGAGCAGCGCGCCGATCAGGGTGGCGACGCCTTTGCCGCCTCGAAAGCCCAGGTAGACCGGCCAGATGTGCCCGAGGTAGGCGCCGGCGCCGGCCAGCACCGCGGCCAGCGGCTCGGAATCCAGGGACGCCCAGACCAGCACCGGGATCGCGCCCTTCGCTGCATCAAGCAGGAAGACCAGGAGGCCAGCTCCTGAACCCAGCGCGCGCGATGTGTTGGTCGCACCCAGGTTGCCGCTCCCGACCGACCGCAGGTCAATCCCGCGCGCGCGGGCGAGCAGCAGGGCGAAGGACACGGAGCCCAGCAAGTAGCCGCTCAGGAAGGGAAGGGCGAGGTACATGGACGCGCGCTCAGGATACTTGCCTCGGATCTGGGAAAACGCTTGACCTCAGTTCTCGCGCGACTATCAAGGAGCCTCGGAGGCGACCCAAGCCCCCGTTCCCCCAAGGCAATCATGACCTACGTCATCACCGAACCCTGCGTCACCACCAAGGACAAGGCCTGCGTCGACGTCTGCCCGGTCGAGTGCATCTACGAGTCCGAGCCGCAGTCTGGCACGCTTGAGCTTCCGATGTTCATCCACCCGGACGAGTGCATCGATTGCGGCGCCTGCGAGCCCGAGTGCCCGGTCGACGCGATTTTCCCCGAGGACGAAGTCCCCGCGAAGTGGAACGCCTTCATCCAGGCCAACGCGGACCTGGCCTCGGAGCACGACGGCTAAAGCCCTCGAGATCCGAGCGAAACGACCTTCCGGCCTTCCGGAGGGTCGTTTCACTTTTGGGCTGCCGCAGCGCATCCGGCTGCCTTCGGGCAAAAAGAAACCGGGCCGCTCTCCAGTGGAGAGCGGCCCGGGTGATTGGAGCGGCCGATGAGACTCGAACTCACGACATCCACCTTGGCAAGGTGGTGCTCTACCAACTGAGCTACGGCCGCGTTGTGCGGGCAGGAAGGATACGACCGGCTTGCCGGGGTGTCAACGGCGCACAGAGCGAAAATCCCCCCTGGGGAGACCCTCCATCGGCCGCTTAGCTGCTGGCCTGAACCTCTTTCAGCGGCACCGCTTCGACGTCTTCGACCCCGAACAGCTTGCGCGCCCGCTCGCGGATCCGCGCGATGACGGCCTCAAGGTTGTCGTCCTTCAACGGGACCTGTCCGCCGGCCATCCGACCGTGCCCGCCGCAGGCACCCTCGCCGCCGAGGATGTAGCGCAGCGCGGGGTAGGCATCCGCCCCCTTGAGATCGGTGCGCAGTGAGACCTGGTAGCGGCCATCGCAGGCGCCGCCAGCGAGTGACCACTGCTGACCGTCGAGCCGCACGAACCAGTCGGCGACCTCGGCCACGGACTCGGGGCTGGAGACCTCGCCCATCAGGGTGAGCAGCGCAAAGCCATAGACCTCGCAGTCCTCGATCGCCTGGGCCATCTGCGCGAAGTAGGCACGTGGCAGCGCGGGGTTGTCGATCTGCACCAGCATCTGACGATCCGCCAGCCGCTGCAGATCGAAGTAGGCCTCGGCGTCGTAGGACGTGACCTCGTGGGCGAGATCATGGGTGTCGTAGCGCACCCCGCAGAACAGCGCCGTCGCGGTGCGCTCGTTCGGCTTGACGTCGAAGGCCTTCAGCAGGTGGTAGACCATCGTCGAGGTGGCGCCGAACCCAGAATCGACCCAAGCGAAGGCGGGCTGCAGGCGCTCGTCGACCGGATCCTCCGAGCCAGCGTGGTGATCGAGGACCGCCAGCAGCGGCAGGCCGCCCGGCGGATGCGTGTGACTGAAAGCAGGCTGGCTATCCACCAGCAGCAGCCCGGCGTACTTGTGCGGATCAACCCCTCCTTTCGGGATGGAGTGAATCTCCAGCAGTTCGCGCATCGTGACGTTCTCGGCGCGGCGGATCCGCCCCTCGAGAACGAGGTCGGACGCGAGCCCGAAGCGATCGCTGAGGAGCTGCTGCATCGCGACCAGCGCACCCAGTCCATCTGGATCGGGGTGGCGGTGGGTGCACAGCAGCACTCTGCCCTGTTCGGGCAGGGCCGAGGCGAAGGCCCGAAGATCGGGAAGACTCATGCGGTGGAGGGAGTGAGCGTGCGCGGGGCGCACCCGGTCAGTGCAGACCGGCCGCCGCGAGAGCGTCACGAGCGGCGGGCAGAAGCTCCTTAGGATAAACCGGCGCGGCGGTCAGGACGCGAGCAGCATCACGGGGCAAGTACTCGGAAAGAAGTCGGAAATCCACGACCCCGTCGCCGATCAGCCGGCGATCGAGGCCTTCTGCCCAGTCGTGCAGGGTGACCCCGACGAGGATTCCGGCATGCTGATCCAGCCAGTCCCCCGGCTGATCCAGTTGAAGGGCAGCGCGAGCCTGAGCGCGGGCCGAGTCGTGCCAGTAGCCCAGAGGCCCGAGCCCTGCTTCTTGGCGCAGGAGCCGAAATCGTTCCGGACTGAGGAGCGCAGCGGGGTGGTCCTCGATCGCCACGGCGAGTCGGAGCCCGGGTGCTGCCTGCTGGAAGGCGTGCAGAAAGCGCGCCGCTTCCTCCAACTCCTGCTCTGCGGTCTGCTCGCTCTCCTTCTGCAGCGATTCCACGGCCTCGGCCCCCATCGTCAGCCGCCCCTCAGTGCGCAGATCCTCCAGAAGGCGATCCCCGCGGGCGCGCCAGCCGACGTCGCGCAGGAGGCCCAGCTCGATCACAAGGGATGAAACCTGTTTCTCGCGAAGCTGCTCGACCCAGGCTTGAGCACGTGCCGGATGCAGGGTGAGCGGCGGCTGATCCGGGGTCGGCGGCGCCTCGAGCGCGCTGCTCGGCAGGAAGCGCCAGACCCCCGGCTCGATCTGAGACGGCAGATCCTCGGGAAGGTCCCCCGGCACGGGGTGTACCCCCGCAAAACCGAGCTCCCGAGCCTCCTCCTGGAGATCCTGGAGTGGACGGCGCGCCGCCCCGAAAATGCTGACAGAAAGCTGCATGGAATCGAATTCCAGGCTTGGAATCCGGTGACGGATTCCGGGCCCGAGCGGTAGAGTGTTAGCAAGGGCGAGGCCGTTGTGGCCAGCCTGTCTTCGCAAAATGTTGAGCCTTCTCAGTACTGTCCTTCTTCTGGCGCCGTTCGCTCAAGAGCCGGCGCCCTGCCCCAGCCAACAGGCTGTCACAGTCGCTCAGAAGTCCGAGTGCGCCTCGGCCTGTGAGCAAGCTACCGTCGCTGCGGCCAAGCAGCAGTGCAACGTGTCCGAGATGGATGCCGCGCTGGCCAGCCTGAATCGCAAGCTCGCCGAGCGCGATGCCGCTTCCTGCGCCAGCAAGAGCGCCTGCACCGAAATGGTGGCCTGCGAATCGACCGCCACGGTCGTCGCCCAAGCCGCGCCGCAGTGCCCGATGGAAGCTGCCAAGCAGGAGTACCAAGTCGTCATGCTGCAGATCGACGCGCTGACGGCGGGCAAGGACTGCGCCTCGGCATGCGAAACCGCCTGCGAAGGCGAAGCCGCTGCCCAGGTCGTCGTCATGGAAGTCGAAGCATGCGAAAGCGCCTGCGCCGCCGCCTGCGAAGAGACCATCGCCGCTCAGCTGGTCGCCCAGGAAGTCGCCGCCAAGGANTGCGCCTCGGCNTGCGAAACCGCCTGCGAAGGNGANGCCGCNGCCCAGGTCGTCGTNATGGAAGTCGAAGCNTGCGAAAGCGCCTGCGCCGCCGCTTGCGAGACCACCTGCGAAGAGACCATCGCTGCNCAGCTGGTCGCCCAGGAAGTCGCCGCCAAGGANTGCGCCTCGGCTTGCGAAACCGCCTGCGAAGGGGAAGCCGCTGCCCAGGTCGTCGTCATGGAAGTCGAAGCATGCGAAAGCGCCTGCGAGACTGCCTGCGAAGAGACTGTCGCTGCTCAGCTCGTCGCTCAGGAAGTCGCCGCTGAAGAGTGTGGCTCCTGCTGCTGCGAGGGCGATGCTGCCGCAGAGCTGGTCGTGCTGGAAGTCGAAGCTTGCGAGAGCGCTTGCGAGACCACCTGCGAAGAGGAAGTCGTTGTGGAGCTCGTTGCTCTTGAGGACGTGACCGAAGAGTGCTCCGGCTGCTGCGAAGAGGTCGAGACTCTGGTCGCCCTGGAAGAGACTGCCTGCGCCATGGAGGCGGAAGTCGTCCAGCTCAGCGCTGAAGTGGCCTCGGCCAAGTCGGTCGAGCTTGAGTCCCGCATGGCCAGCATCGAAGATCGCCTCGCGCGGATCGAGATGATGCTCGAGCGGATCGCTGGTCAGCTCTAAGCAGACGGCAAACTGAAACGGGCCCTGCCGAGTGATCGGCAGGGCCCGTTTCCTTTTCGGTCCTATGAAAACGTCGCCGTCTAGACGCGGACCTCGCCTTCGGCAGCTTCGACACCTTCAAACCGAGCCAGCGTCGGACGGATGACCTCGGCGAGGAACTCCTCGACCTGCTCCCGGGCGCGACCGACGAACGCCTGGGGATCAACCAGATCCGCAAGCTGGCCAGCGATCCCCGCAAAAGCGGGATCGGCTTGGATCCGTTCGAGCAGGTCGTTGACCCCGTCTTCGGTCTTCATGCGCGCTGCTGCCGCGTGACTGTGAACACGGATGCGCTCGTGCAGATCCTGGCGGTCTCCCCCAGCCTGCACGGCTGCCATCAGGATCGACTCCGTGGCCATGAAGGGCAACTCGTGAGCCAGATTCCGCTCGATTACGCGCGGGTAGGGCACCAGCCCCGAGCTGACATCCTGGACAAGCAGCAAGATGGCGTCGGCTGCCAAGAATGACTCGGGGATCGCGATCCTGCGATTGGCGGAGTCATCGAGGGTGCGTTCCAACCACTGATGCGCGGCGGTCTCGGATGCGTTCGGCGTGAGATTGACGAGATAGCGCGAGAGCGCGCCGATCCGCTCGGAGCGCATCGGGTTGCGCTTGTAGGGCATCGCCGAGGAGCCGATCTGCTTCTTGCCGAAGGGCTCTTCCAGCTCGCGGCGGTGCGCCAGCAAGCGAATATCATTGGCGAACTTCGCCGCCGAAGTGCCGATCGCCGCGACTGCCTGCAGCACCAGCACATCCCACTTGCGCGGATAGGTCTGCCCGCAGACCGGAATCGGCTGCTGGAAGCCGACCCGCTGCGTGACCCGCCGGTCGAGCTCGCGCACCTTCTCGTGGTCACCTCCGAAGAGCTGCAGGAAGCTTGCCTGCGTGCCCGTCGTGCCCTTGACGCCGCGGAACGGCAGGCGGTCGATGAGCCGATCCAGCTCTTCGAGATCAAGGTGGAAGTCCTGCAGCCACAGCGCGGCGCGCTTCCCGAGGGTGGTCGGCTGAGCCGGCTGGAAGTGCGTGAAGCCAAGGATCGGATGCGCGGCCTCTTGTTCGCAGAAGGCCGCGAGCGCGCGCACGACGGCGACCAGCCGGTCGCGCAGAATCTCCAAGCCGGCCTTCATCATGATCAGGTCCGAGCCGTCCGCGACGAAGCAGGAGGTCGCACCCAGATGCAGAATGCCGCGCGCCTTCGGAGCGACGTCGCCGTAGGCGTGGACGTGGGCCATCACATCGTGGCGCAGCTCGCGCTCGTACTCGGCGACCTTGTCGAGATCGATCTGCTCGCGTGCCGCGTGCAGCTCCTGAATCTGCTCATCGCTGATATCGAGCCCCAGCTCCTGTTCACACTCGGCGAGCGCGATCCAGAGGTCGCGCCAGATCAATGCACGCCGACGCGACGAGAAGTTCTGCTGCATGGCCGCGCTTGCGTAGCGCTCGGCCAGCGGGGAGGAGTAGCGGGAGTGACGGTCAGTCATCAGTCGAGGAAGGGAATGGGAATGTCGGTGCCGGATTCGACCAGAAACAGGTTCCAGCCAAGTCCCAGGACAGCCAGCCCCGCCATGAGGCGGAGAGAAGGGCCGAGTCGCCGCGGCTCACTGAACCAGCGCGTCAGGACCAAAATGTGGAAGCAGCCGAGACAGTCGGAGATGACGTCAAAGAAGCCGACCCCTCGTTCGCCGACGCGGCTCTGATTCCATTCGTCGAGCACCCCCATGACGAAGACCAGGCCCAGCATGGCAATCCAGGTCTGACGATGCAGCGGCGCACGTGGATGCAGGCGCAGCAGCGCGCACAGCGTGAAGAAGCCATAGAGGAACTGGTGCCCCAGATTGAGCGTGAAATCCAGCGTCCATGGCGGCGTCCCCCCTGCTTTTCCGGGCCGCATCGAAGCGGCCACGATGATGGCGATCGACAGCCCCAGCAGCAGCTGCCGGACCCGAACCGGGAGGCGGAAGAGCTCAGGATAGAGCGCCATCGAACAGCAGTGAAAAGTCCAGGGCCGGCGCGGAATGCGTGAGCGCCCCCAACGAGACACGATTGATCCCCGCGCTGCGCAGCGCGGCCAGCCGTGCCGGAGTGAGGCCACCTGAAACCTCGATCACCGCAGCGGCATGCTGAGCACGGATCGTGGCAACGGCCGGGGCGAGCTCGCCTTCGGCGAAGTTGTCGAGCATGACGTAGCTCGCGCCGGCGGCCAGCGCAGCGAGCGCCTGCTCGAGCGTTTGGGCCTCGGCGCCGACCGGCTTGCCCTCGGCATGAGCCACCGCCCGAGCAACCGTTTGCGAGTAGTCCAAGCCCGAAAAGCCGAAGTGGTTCTCTTTGAGCAGGAGCTGATCCGACAGATCGCGCCGATGATTGACGCCCCCACCCGCGCGCACCGCCGCCTTCTGCGCGTCGCGCAGGCCGGGCACCGTCTTGCGAGTGTCGAGGACGACGAAGTCGCCCCCTGTTTCGGCCACGGCTTGCGCGGTCATCGTGGCGACGCCGCTGAGCTGTTGCAGGAAGTTGAGCGCCGTGCGTTCCGCAGCGAGCAGGCCGCGCGCGGTGGCACGCCCTGTCCAGACGACCTGACCCACTCGAACGGGATCGCCATCCTGGACGGTCCAGGAGAACTCACCCTGCGGACAGCAAGCCGCAAACGCAGCCGAGGCGTAGTCGCGCCCAGCCAGCACCCCATCCTGCTTGGCGACGATCCGGGCCTGACCCAAAGTGGCCGCGGGCACCACAGCCTGACTCGTTGCATCGTGAAAGGCGCGATCTTCCTCGAGCGCGTGTTGCACGATGTCCGTGAGCGATTCCAGCGCAGGGGGCGCAGGCTGCATCCCCCCATTCTAGCCGGGCCCTTCCACGGCCGAAGCCCGCGCCGCGGCCCGGGCGGCTTGCGCGGTCTTGGCGCCGACGCCGGGGAGCTGCTGGAGTTGCTCGGGGCCGAGTACGCCGGAATGCCCAGCCCGACCGCGGACGATCGCGCGGGCCTGCGCCGCCCCCACCCCCGGGACCGTCGCCAATTCGCGCCAGCCATCGGTGGCCCAGTCGGGCCGATAGAGCTGCCACGCGGGCGTACCCGCCCCCTCGCCGCGGAGAGCGGCGGCGCTGCGCAGGCTGACCAACAACAGCGCCCAGGCCAGAATGCGCCGCGCGACAAACTCACTTCGATCCATACCCGGAAGACGGGGGGGACCGAAGAAGGTGACAGAATCTAGCTGGCGACCAGGTCGGCGCCGATCCGGCTGCGCAGCACGTGATCGATCGCGGCGTCCTGCCCCGATTCCGAGCGCAGATCGACCAGCTCCGGGGGCTGCCCCGGTTCGTGCACCGCGAGATAAAGCAGGCGCTCGCCTTCGCGGTGGATCGCAGCGAGCGGCCCACCGGGCCCCGAGATCAGGAGCGGCCAGGGCTCGCCCTGGAAATCACAGCGATGCACCCCGCGCAGGCAGGCCGCCCGCAGCCGGCTCAGGAAGCCTTCCGCGCCAGTCGGCGCGGCGTCGACCCAGCGCTCGAACTCGTCCGGGAAGTCCGCGCGTGGGTGAATCAGCTCGGTCGCCCATGCGCCGGCCCGGCGACGCACCCGCAGCGCCCGCACCGGGGCCGCTTCGTCAAGCAGGGCCAGCCGGGCGAGATCCTCGGGCCGATACCAGGGCGCGATCACAAACAGGCGCGGCTCGCGCCCCCGGGCATACACCGGATCGCCACCGAGCAAGCCATCGCGAAAAGCACACAGCACCGCGAGCATCCAGTCATAGGCCTCGGCGTCGAGCTCTTTGAAGACTCCGACGGGGCAGGGTCGCCCCAGCACGTCCACTCCGTGGAGCCGGATCTTGCGACCGCCGGGCAGCACCAGAGCCTGATCCTGAAGCAGGACCCCGGGCTCGACCCATTCGGGGCGCTGCAGCAGCGCGCGCCGCACCTCCTTCTTCATTCCCTTCTGGGCTTCGCTCATTGCAGGCTGGCTCCCGGAGGAAGTCGGAGGCGCCCGGTCGCGGCCCCGAGCTGCATGGAGGTCTCAAGCAGCCCGCAGTAAGCCACCGCCGCCGCGTCGCTCTGATCAGTGCAGCCGAACTCCGCCTCGTCCAGCCCCAGCTGCGCGGCCACCAGACGCGCCACCTGCTCTTTGCTGGCAGCCCCTGCGCCCGTGACCCGACGCTTAACCTGAGCCGGCGGCAGCTCGATCAGCTGCATGCCGTGCTCCTGCGCGGTCACAAGCACGACTCCGCGCGCCTCGCCAAGCCGCAGCGCGCTGCGGGCGTTCTTGCCGAAGAAGGCGGCCTCGAGGGCCAGCAGTTCGGGCCGGTAATCCTGGAGCAGTGCAGCCAGTTCCTGGCGCAACCGCACCAGACGCTCGGCCACGGGAACCCGCGACCCGCCCAGCGCCCAGGCCCCGCTGGCGACATGCACCGCCCGCCCATCCGATGCGCGGCCTACCAGAGCCCAGCCGGCGCGCTGGGTCCCCGGATCCACGCCCAGGACGGTCTCCGCCATCGCCCCATGCTAGCTCGCAGGACCCGGCCTCTGCCACCTGCTAGACTCCGCGCCATGCAGGCCGACACTTCGGTGGTCGTGGTCGCAGCCGGCCAGGGTCGGCGCATGGGAGGCCACAACAAGGCACTGCTCGAGCTGGACGGCGAAGCAGTGCTCGCCCACGTGCTGCGTAGCGTGCGAGCCGCGCGCTGTGTGCGCGAGATCGTGGTGGTGCTCAACCCCGACGATGCCGATGCACTGCGCGCGCGCTGGCAGCACAGCGCCGAGGAGCTGGGCGCGGATCGTGTCGTCGCCGGCGGCGCCGAGCGCTGGCTGTCTTCCCGCAACGGCTGCGAGGCCACCTCGACCGAGAGTGGCGTCGTGCTGGTGCACGATGCCGCGCGCGTGCTGGTCGCCCCGGAGACGATCGACGCGGTCGCCCGCGCGGCGCGCGAACACGGCTGCGCGCTGGCCGCCGAGCCGCTCGCCGACACGCTGAAGCGCGAAGCCCCCGGAGGGGTCGTCGACGAGACCATCCCACGCGAGGGTCTGTGGCGAGCCCAGACCCCCCAGGGCGCGCGGCGCGAGCTGCTGCTCGAGGCCTTCGCGCACTGGGACCTTGCCGACGGCCTTCCCACCGATGAGTGCATGCTGCTCGAGCGGCGCGGCCTGCGCCCCGCGCTCGTCCCGGCCCCGGCCAGCAACTTCAAACTGACCACCCCGGATGATCTCGCGCTCGCGCGGGCTCTGATCGCTGCCCGATGACTCGATTCGACTTCTCTCCGCTCCCCCGCATCGGCTTGGGCACGGATCGCCATCGGCTGGTGGCCGGTAGGGCCTGCATGCTCGGCGGAGTGCACTTCGCAGATTGCCCGGTCGGCCCCCAGGGTCACTCCGATGGCGATGCGGTCCTGCACGCGCTGACCGACGCGGTGCTCGGGGCGGCCGGACTGGATGACCTGGGCACCCTGTTCCCGGACACCGACCCGCGCTATCAGGGGGCGGATTCGACCACGCTGCTGCGTACCGCGCTGCAGCAGGTCGCCGAGCAGGGCCTGCGCTGCTGGTCGATCGACCTGGCGATTCAGTGTGACCGGCCGCGCATCGCTCCGCGCCGAGCCGAGATCCGCGCTCACCTCGCCCAGCTCTTTGAGCTGCCGCTCGACCGGGTCAACCTCAAGGGCAAGACGCGCGAAGGCGTCGGCTCTGAGGTGGAAGCGGTCGATGTGACCGCCGTCGTGCTGCTGGGCCCGGCGGCCTAGGCCTCGGCGGGGCTGGGCTCTTCGCCGAGCGACTGCAGCGCCCACATGCGCGCGTAGACGCCGCCCTGCGCCACTAGCTCTTCGTGCGAGCCGTCCTCGATGATGCGGCCCTCTTCCAGCACGAAGATGCGGTCGCAGTCCTGAATGGTCGACAGCCGGTGGGCGATCACGAAGGCAGTGCGGCCCGCCAGCAGGCGATGGAGCGCCTCCTGCACCTTGCGTTCGCTCTCGCTGTCCAGCGCGGAGGTCGCTTCGTCGAGCAGCAGGAGGTCGGCGTCGCGCAGCAGGGCACGCGCGATGGTGACGCGCTGCGCCTGACCGCCGCTGAGCCGCGCGCCCTGTTCGCCCACCTCGGTCTCGAGGCCTTCGGGCAGCTCCGCCACCATGTCGCCGAGTTGCGCGGCTTCGAGCGCCTGCAGGATCTCCTGCTCGGTCGCGGCCGCGCGCCCCAGCTGCACGTTGGCAGCGAGGGTGGACTGGAACAGGAAGGGTCGCTGCGACACGACCGCGAGACGATCCAGCCACTGATCCCGGCGGACGCCCTCGAGCGGCTGGCCATCGACTCGGATTTGGCCGCTAGTCGGTTCGTAGAAACGCGCCAGCAGATCGAGCAGCGTGCTCTTGCCGGCCCCGCTCGGCCCTACCAGCGCAATCCGCTCGCCGCGGCGCACCGTGAAGCTGACCTCGCTCAAGGCGGGCCGGTCGCCGGTGCCGTAGTCAAAACCGACGCCGTCGAAGACGATCGACTCGTGCAGCCCCGAGAACTCGGCGCCCTGATCGGCCGCGCGCTCGTCGAGCGGCATGTCGAAGACCTCGAAGATGCGATCCGTCGCGCCCATCGAGACGTAGATGTTCGACAGCGCCTTGGTCAAGCGCTTGACGTGCGCGAACATCGTGCCGATGCCCAGGAAGAACAGGGTCATCTTGCCGGCATCGGAGAAGATCTCCATGCCTGCTAGCTGCACCAGCACCATCGCGCCGACGATCAGCCCCATGCCAGCCTGCGCGATGAAGGCGGTAATGCCTCGACTCGCGGCCTGCGCCCGCACCATGCGATCGGTCTGATCGACGAACTCCTGGTTGGCCTTGCGAAACTCCTCGGCCTGGAAGTCCTCGAGCCGGAAGGCCTTGACCACTCGGATCCCGGCCAGCATTTCCATCAGCGACTGCGTCGTGTCGCCGAGCTTTTCCTGCGAACGCGTGCTGCGCCGCCGCACCCGCGGACCAATCTTCATGACCGGCCAAGCCAGCAGCGGGATGAACACCAGCATCGCGAGGGTGGCCGTCGGCGCGGCCGCGTAGGCCAGGAACAGCGAAGCCAAGATGTTGAAAGGCCCCTGGATGAGCTCTTCGACCAGGATGTTCAGCAGCCGCAGGCTGGTGCTGACATCGGCGGTCATCCGCGATACGACGTCGCCGATCCGGCGGCCGCCGTGGAAACGCATGCCAAGCCGCAGTAGGTGTTCCGCCAGATCTTGCCGCAGATCGACGATCATCCAGATCCCGATCATCCGCGACAGGCGCAGGAAGATGTACTGCAGGATCGAGAAGAAGACCGCCGCGCCGACCATGAGGCCGACCAGAATCGCCACGGTCGTGACCTCGGGGCTCCAGCCGAACCAGCTCACGCCCTCGAGCTTGGGCAGCAGCCAGCCGTCCGAGAAGCGGTCTAGCAGCGAAGCCTCGCCATTCCTGTCGACCGCCGCGGTGGGCTGCTCGGGGAACAGCAGATTGACCAGCGGGTCAATCAGGATCAGCGTCAAGCGGCCGCCCGCCGCGGCCACCGCGCCAAGCACGACGATGAGGATCGCCGTGCCGCGGTAGCGACGCAGGTACGGTCCGAGACGACTGGCCGTCTCGCGGAGTCGGGCTCGACGGGCCAAACGCAGGACGAGGGCGCCGGATGACGCCCCCGCAGCTTAGCGATTCATGACGCCCGAGACGTACTCCAGGAACTTGACGTTCAGGTAGTCGTCACGGACGAAGTAGGCATCCCGCTCGTCGTTGCGCCAGTCCGGCTGCTTGGTCGGATCCGAGCGCGACATCAGCTTGTAGATGTAGAAGCCGTAGACGCCTTCGACCGGGCCGTAGACCGCACCCTTCTCTGCTTCGAAGAAGATGTGGTCCGCCACCGAGTGGCCGAGCAGGAAATCGGTGTAGTCGTTCTCGCCGATGAACTGACGCAGCGGGTTGCGCATCTGCGAGCCGAAGCGGCCGCGCTGGGGCTGCGGCATGCCGGGCTGCGAACCACGCGTCTTGGCCGGGTACTCGCTGTACTGGCTGAGCACCTCGTTCCAGGGCTTCTCGGCCAGCAGCTCGCGGACCACGTTCTCCGAGCGCTTGCGCGCGGCCTCCCAGGATCCCGACTGCGGCCAGGTGCCGGTGTCGAGGTCGTGGGCGGAGATCAGAATCACCTCGGCGGTGACCTGGCCGTTACCGATGAAGTTGAGACGATTCTTCAGGTGCTCGTCCATGACCTCTTCGGAGTAGGGATCCGGCAAGGTCTTGCGGTACGACTCGCGCAGCTGCTTGTAGGCGTGGTAGAGCTCGAGGCTGGGGAAGCCCATGAACTCGAGCGCGATCTGCTCGTAGGTCACGACCGAGCCGATGTACTCCTTGCGCTCTTCCTCGACCAGGGCGAGCGTCTCTTCGTTGCTCATGAGGACGCCTTCGGCCTCGAGGGCGGCGCGCGTTTTGGCCACCACGTCCACCCAGTCGCGGGCGCGCTGCAGCTCGACGTCGGAAACGACATCGGCGAACAGCTTGAGCAGGTCCACCGTCTGGACCTCCTTGCCGTTGACGCTGAGAGCGACGCCGTCAGGCAGGCCATCGAAGGGGTACTTGATCTCGGCGTTGTCCATCAGGTAGCCGAAGATCGCCGGACGCAGGAAGACCTGCATCGTGGTGGGGTGAATCTCGCCGGGCTGCCCGGCGTCGCGCTGCTTCTGCAGCTCTTCGGGCATCTTCGAGATCATCGAGGTCCACAGCGAGCCCTCGTCTTCGCCCCCGAAGACCTCCTTGAGGATGTCGGTGGGCCAGTCGTCGAAGTTCGGCGGGAAATACAGGCGCTCCAGCACCAGGTTGCGGCGGATCTCCTCGCGGTAGGACTTCTCATCGAAGCCGGCGGCGTCGACCTGTGCCCAGAAATCCAAGTCTGGGTTCTTGTCCACGAAGTCGCCGATCGTGCGCTGAATCCGCTGTTCCACGTCGAGCTCCGTGACTTCCGCGAAATCGACGCGCAGGCCGGCTTCCTTGCGGCGATCGAACTCGGTTTCGATCAGCAGCGCCTGCAGAGCCTGATAAAGGCGCGGCGTGCCGACCGAGAACACCAGCGCGTGCTGGACCTCAGGGGCCAGCTCGCTGCAGTTTTCGGCGGTGAGCTGCGCAGGCGCCGCGGTGGCACCGCCCTCCTGGGCGGCAAGCGCAGGGGTCAGAGTGGCCAGCAGGCCAAGGAACAGCACAACAAGGATGTGGCGGATCATGCGTTTCTCCGAAACCAATCGGGTCCCGTATTCTACCCTGCGCCCCGGCGAGGGTCTTCGATTCGTCCCAAGGTGAAAACGCGCTTCCGCCCGATCGTTTCAGCATTTCTTCTTGGAGCTGCAGCACTTGTGTCGTGCGGCCCGCAGGCCCCGGGCGAAGATCCGGCGGCCGAGGGGCGGCGCACCGGCCAGGCCTCCCAGGCTCAGCCCGCGCTCGATTGGGCGCTGGTCGAATCTGAAGCCACGCCGCTGCACTTCGAGGTCGGCGGCCACGCGCTGCCTGACGGCCTGCTGCGCCGTTCGCTGCTCCAGCTGCGCGAAACCTACGCTGCCTGGGGTGCCGGCAGCCTGGCCTGGCATCTGCTGGATGGCGGGCTGGCCCCGAGCCTGCTGCTGCATGCCCGCTTCCCAGAGCGCAGCGAAGCCGCCCAGGCCGAAGCCGAAGCGGCGGCCGAGCGCATTCGTCAGGGCGAGAACTTCTTCGCGCTGCTCCAGGAGCAGGGCACGGAGCCCCCGCCGATCATGAAATCGCCCACCCCCTTCGCGCTGGGCGCACGCGTTTCCGCCGAGGTCGCGGTTCTCGAGCCGGGCGCCTGGTTCGGCCCGGTCCCCACGCTCAAGGGCTGGGAAATCGTCTACGTGGAAGCGCGCGGCGAAGGGGTGCGCAGCCGCGCCGGGGTCATGCTGCGCCGGCTGGTCTACCCGGTCGGAGACGAAGCCGACCAGAACGCGGCGCGCCAGGAGTGGGCTACACTGCCTCTTGCGGGTGATTCCGCGCTGATGCGTGTGCTCCCGCGGAGCTTTGTCCGCGGTCGCGTCCTCGACGATCCGCTGTTGCAATGAGCCGCCGCCACCTCCTGCTCCTGCTCCCCTTCCTGCTGCTCTTCGCGCTTCCGGCGCCGGCGCAGCGTAAGAAGGACAATCCGGACACCGTCATCGACGGCGACACCGAGCTGCTCGAGAAGCTGGGCCTCTCGTATGGCCCCTTCCCCTTCATGCACAGCACCAACGAGCAGGTCGCGCTCGACCTGTTCATCGACGGCGAGGTGCTGTGGCTCCAGACCCCCCACTTCCGTATCGGCAGCATGCTGAAGAAGTGGAAGATCCCGGTCCCGGACAGGAAGCTCTACCGCGCCGAGCTTGCGCTGATGGCCGAGGACTACCCGGACCTGGATCCCAAGACGAGCACCCTCGACCCGTGGCTGCGCCTGCACCTGATGGCCTGGCGCATGGAGAACATGTACGCCGAGTTCCTCGACCACATGGGCTACACCGACGAGGACTTCCGCCGGCTGCCCGACGAAGAGCTGCTGTCGCAGGCCTTTGAGGGCGAGTTCACGACGGTCATCAATGAGTTCGAGCTGGCGCGCGGCGGCCAGGTGCGCCCGGAGGGCTTCGCGCAGTGGGTCGGCATGGGTCAGTACCTGGGCCAGCCCCACCGCTTCGAGATCTTTGTCTGCGAGGATGAGGCGGTCTGGCAGGAGTTCAAGCTGCGCTATTGCGGCATCAAGACGGCCCACCCGCAACGCTGGAACGTCAAAGTCGAGACCGTCGACGAGGGCTACACGCAATCGCGATCGCGCGCCCTCAGCTTCGGCATGTCGCTGAAGCAGGCCAAAGTGCGCCACGATCAGCACCTGCACAACGCGCTGCGCCACAACCTGGCGATCAACTTCCTCGACGGGTACATGCTGTACCTGTTCGATATGCCGGCCTGGATCCGCGAAGGCTACGCGCACTACATGCGCCGGCTCAACGTGCACGGCTACAACTTCTTCGACGGCGGCGAAGGCGCCGCGCTGATAGAGAACCAGGAAGAGAACTGGGCGCCGATCGTGCGCAAGCTGGTCAAGAAGGACGAAGGCGCCGATTTTGCCCGGTTGTCGCGGATCAACGACTACGTGGATCTGCAATTCGAGGATCACCTCGTGGTCTGGTCGAAGATCGACTTCCTGATTCAGACCGACAAGCAGAAGTTCGGCGAGTTCATCCGCCGGATCAAGGTCCAGGGCACCGGCGCCGCGATCGCGGATGTCCAGCGGGACGCCTTCCGTGAGATCTACGGCTGGACGATGCGCCAGGCCGACGAGGCCTGGAAGACCTGGGTCCTGGAGACCTACCCGGTCAAGTAGCCATGTCGCGGCTTGAGCTGGCCCATGAGCCGCTCGCCGAGGCCCCGCTGCAAGGCCGCGCCGAGTCTCTGTATCTCCTCCTGGCGGCGCTGTTTATCGGCGCGCTGGTGGTCTGCAATCTGATCGCCAACAAGTTCCTGACGGTCGACCTCGGCTTTCTCGGCTTCTCCGAGCCCTTCACTCTTTCGGCCGGCGCGCTGCCTTACCCGGTCACCTTCCTGGTGACGGACCTGCTGTCCGAGATCTACGGACGCAAGCGCGCCAACCGAGTCGTCGCCTGCGGCTTCTTCACCTCGCTGCTAGTCCTGGCGACCCTTTGGATGGGCGATCAGTTCACGGCGATTCCCGAATCGCCCGTCGACGACGAGACTTACCGCGCGGTGTTTCAGAACGCCTGGCGCGTCATCGCCGCGTCCATGACCGCCTATCTGGTCGCCCAGTTCGTCGACATTCGCCTGTTCCACTTCTGGAAGCGGCTCACGCGCGGCAAGCACCTCTGGCTGCGCAACAATGCCAGCACGGTGTTGTCGCAATTTCTGGACTCACTGCTGGTTGTCGTCGTGCTGTTCGGCGGCACGCAGGACGTCGACTGGATGTGGAATACGGTTCTCGATCTGTGGCTGTTCAAGGCGCTGGTCGCGTTGCTGGACACTCCGCTGTTCTATCTGGGCACGGCGCTCACGGAACGCTGGCTAGGTGTTGACCCGGACTCCGCCGCGCGGCAAACTTCCTAAATGGGCCTTCCGCGCGACTTCGTGGTGTTCGACACCGAAACGACCGGGATGCCCCCCGGGGCGCGGCTGGTCGAGATCGGCGCGATCAAGGTCCGCGGCAGCCAGATCGTCGAGCGTTTCCAGGAGCTCGTCTTCCCCGAGCTGCCCATCCCCCCGAAGACCAC
Organism: Planctomycetota bacterium; assembly: GCA_002705055.1. Taxonomy (GTDB): domain Bacteria; phylum Planctomycetota; class UBA1135; order UBA1135; family UBA1135. The sequence continues at coordinate 112,438 of PAHY01000064.1, read as the reverse complement.
CGAGGTCCACGGGCTCGACGACGCCAGCGTCGCGCAGTGCCGCACCGCAGACGAAGTCGTCCCCGATTTCCTCGACTGGATCGGCAAGCTGCCGCTGTTTGGGCACAACGTCGCCTTCGACGCGACCATGCTGGCCTGCGAATGCGGCCGGCTCGGCATCTCGCCCCCGGAAAACGAAACCTACTGCACCCTCAGCGCCGCGCGTTCCCTGCTGCGTCGACGCAGCAACAGCCTGGAAGCTCTGGCCGACGAGTTCGGCATCGACACCGGGCGCGCCCACCGCGCTGCCGACGATTCCGAAACCACCTTGCAGCTGCTCTGGAAGCTGATCGAGATCGGCGGTGCCGGTTTCAAGATGGAGCAACTCGGTTCCGGGGCTACCGTCGCCAGCTTTGCTCCCGGCCCGGTCCGGCTCAGCGGCTCCAAGGCGCAGCTCTGGGACGCCGCACAGACCCGCGAGGCCGTCGAGCTGCATTATCGAAATGCGAATGGGTATCTGATGCAGGCGCGCGTGACCCCTCGCTTCTTCTTCCCCAGCAAGAACACCGGGGTCATGGAGGCCTTCTGCCACGAGGACGGCCACTACAAGAGTTACCGCCTCGAACGCATCCAGGCGGTCCACCCCTGCCCGGACGCGCCGCGCGTGCGGGTACGGCGCCCCACTCCGGCCCCGCCGCCGGCCGAGCAGCCGGGGCTCTGGTAGGAATCACTCCGAATTCTGCTAGAATTCACCTGGGACGGAGTGCCCCTGCGTCCCATCCTGTCACATAAGAGTCTTCTCTTATTCTCCCGGCCTTATTTGCCGGACACCTCCACCCAAAGTCCAAGAGACACCATGACCACGACCCCGACCGAGCAGTCGGAGGACGCGGCCACCAGTTCGGTTTCGGAATCGGAATGGCCCGTCATCGACCTCAACGAGGACGTCGAAGCTGTTGAGCGCGTCGACCTCGAAGAGAAGTACCTCGACCTCAAAGACGAGGTCTGGAGACTCCGCCGCAAGCTCAATCTCGAGCCTGCCACCGGTGCTCATCCTGTCAACGGCGGCTTCGCCGGCGCAGGCGGTTTCCTCAAGCGGCAGAGCTGCGCGGTCTTCGTCGACGTACAGAATATGTACCACTCGGCCAAGAAGACCTATGGGCGCAACCTGTCCTACGCCAAGATGCTGCGCGCCTGCGTGCGCAACCGCCGCCTCACCCACGCCACGGCCTACGTGATCGATCGCGAAGGCATCGAGCAGACCGGGTTCGTCGATCACCTGCACTACTGCGGCTTCCAAGTCAAGAAGCGCAGCGTGATTGAACGCCAGGACGGCTCACGCAAGGCCGAATGGGAGCTCGCCATCGCCATGGACATGATCGCGGTCGCCGACAAGGTCGATTCGATCATCGTCGTCTCGGGCAACGGCGTGTTCGCCGACGTCGCGCCGCTGCTGCGCGCCAAAGGCACCCGCTTCGAGGCCTGCGCCTTCCGCGAGTCACTCAGTGACGTGCTGCGTGACGCGGTCGACTGGTATCACCTGCTCGGCGAAGAGCACCTCTACGAAGGCTGATCCGCTCAGTTCTTGCGGGCGCGGCCCCAGCCGCCGCCGCCCGGCGTCTCCACGCGCAGCCGGTCACCCGGCTGCGCTTGTCGCGTTTCACCGGGAACGACACGCTGCCGGCGCGCCGCGCCCACCGGGATCCACCAGTCGATCCCGCGCTTGCCGCCTTCGCCGCCGAAGGCCCCCGGGGCCTGGGTGCGGCGACGGGTGCCGGTCAGGGTGACGCGCGCCGGCTCGAGGAACTCGTACTCCTTGATCATGCCCTGGCCGCCGCGGTGGAGCCCGCGCCCGCCCGATCCACGCCGCAGCGCGAGCCGGGTAATACGCACCGGGAGTTCTGACTCAATCACCTCGATCGGGGTGTTGCGCGTGTTGGTCATATGGACCTGGACGGCGTTCGCGCCGGGCCCCTGGCTGCCCGCGCCGGCGCCGCCCGCGAGCGTCTCGTAGTGGACGAAAGGCCGGCCGTCCCGGCGCACGCCGCCGAACAGCACATTGTTCATCGTGCCCTGACTGGCGGCCGGGATCGCCTTGCCGAACAGCCCGCGGAATGCCGCCAACACGACGTCGACGATGCGCTGAGAAGTCTCGACGTTGCCGATCGCGACGCCCGCCGGCGCCGCCGAGGAGATGACGCTGGCCTCGGGCAGGATGACCTCGACCGGGCGCAAGGTCCCGCTGGTCTCAGGGATCTCGCGCGGGCTCAAAGCCTGCAGCGCATAGAAGACCGCGCTTGTCGCGACGGCGGCATGGGTATTCCAGGATCCCGGCACCTGGCCCGAGCTGCCGCGGAAATCGAGCCGTAGCGTGCCACCCGACTTCTCGGCCTTCAGGCTGATGCGCGGCGAGCCCTCGCCGTCGAGGGTATCTCTGGCCTCGGCGCTGCGATCCGGCCAGGTCTTCAGCAGCGCGCGGGTCAGCCGTTCGCCGTGGTCGAGCAGCCCGCCCATCGCGACCTGCACCTCCTGATCGCCGAAGCGGCTGCAGAGCTCAGCGAAGCGCCGCGCACCGCGCGCCAGCGAGGCCACCTGCGCCTGCAGGTCCCCCTTCGCCGACTCGGGGTCGCGCACATTGGCGCAGAACAGACGCCAGACGTCCTCCACCGGCTCGAGCCGGTTGCACAGCCGGATCGGCGGCAGGATCAGGCCCTCGCCGTAGAGGTCGCGCGCCCCGCTCATCGAGCCCGGCTCGGCGCCCCCGATGTCCGCGTGGTGTGCTCGATTGAGCAGGAATCCGAGCAGACGATCTCCGCGGTAAAACGGCGCCAGCACCGTGACGTCGTTCAGATGCGTGCCGCCGCGATGCGGATCATTCAGCACCAGGATCTCGCCGGGCTGCGGTTCGCGCTCCCGGCGCACCGCCGGGACCGTCAGATGAGCGCTTCCCAGGTGCACAGGAATATGAGCGGCGTGCGCGATCAGCCGTCCATCGGCATCGAGCAGCGCGCAGGAGAAGTCCAGGCGCTCCTTGATGTTCGGCGAGACCGAGGCCAGCCGTAGGGCCTCGCCCATCTCTTCGGTCACGCTGGCCAGCAGATGCCGGAAGACCATCAGGCGAGCGTCGGCCTGACTCATGCCGCGCCTCCCGGTCCGCTGAGCACCAACGAACCACAGGCCTCGATCCGCGCCTGCCAGCCGGAGGGCACGACCGTGGTGCCCGAGTACTCGGCGACGATCGCTGGCCCGGTGCAGCGTGCACCGGGGCGCATCTCTTCGCGCCGGTACCAGTTCATCGGCTTTCGCGCTTCGTCTCCGTCCTCGAGCAGGATCGCCGTCTCGGTGGCGAAGGGCTCGGGCGCTTCGTCGCGCACCGTCTGCGCGGTCCACGGCGAGCTGGATGGGCCTTCTGCCCGCAAGCGCGCGGCCACCAGCAGGATGGGCCGATCCTCGCGCCGATAGCCGAAGCGGCGCTCATGCTCCGCGTGGAAGCGTTCGACGAGCTTGGGGCCTTCGGGGATCGCAAACTCGCCGCCCTGCCCGGCGCTGCGCAGCTCGAGCACCCGACGCATCTTGATCGCGGACGGCGCGACTCCTTCGGCGATCAGCTCGGCGCGGGCGCGCTCTTCCAGGTCGGCGAACAGCTCGCGCCGATCGCGCTGCGACGGCAATTCGCAGAGCACCGTCTTGGCCAAGGTGCGACGCGCCGGCGCGGCCAGCATGCCGACCGCCGAAAAGACCCCCGCGTGCGGCGGCATGACCACCGAGCGCATGCCGAGCCGGCTCGCGACCCAGGCCGCGTGCAGGCCCCCGGCCCCGCCGAAAGCGTAGAGGTGGAAGTCGCGCGGATCGTGCCCTTCCGCCAAGGAGACCCGACGCAGAGCCCGCTCCATATCGGCGCTGGCGATCTCGAGGACGGCGATGGCTGCCTCGAACATGGTCAGTCCGGCCTCGGCGCCGAGCGCGGTGAGAGCCGCGCGCGAGGCCTCGGCGTCGAGCGCGAACTCGCCGCCGAGGAAGGCCTCCGGGTGCAGGCGACCGGCCACCAGATGCGCGTCGGTCACGGTCGCGCGGCGGCCCCCCCGGCCGTAACAGGCCGGGCCGGGCAGCGCTCCAGCGCTCTCCGGGCCCACGCACAGCGCTCCGCCGGGATCCCAGCTGGCCAGGCTGCCGCCCCCGGTGCCCACCGAATGCACCGGAAGTCCGCGGGCCAGCAGCGGCAGCCCGCCCAGAGACATCGGCGTAAGCTCCGGCTCTCCGGGGGGCAGCAGCGCGACATCGGTCGAAGTCCCCCCCATGTCCAGGGTCAGGACCGCGCCGTCGCCGCGGGCGTCCGCCAGGGTGCGTGCGGCGGCGAGGCCACCCGCCGGACCGGAGAGCGCCAGATGCACCGGGTCGGCCGCGGCGGCGTGCGCGGTCGCGGTGCCGCCATCGGAACGCAGGATGCGCACCTCGGCGCTGCCCGGAAAGCGCGCCTGCACTTGCTGATCGAGCTCGTGCAAAGCCGGCGCAACCACGGGCGTCAGCGCCGCGTCCGCCCAGGTCGTCGTGAACCGCTCATACTCGCGATACTCGGGCGCGACTTCGTGCGAACAGAACACCGGAACGCCGAGCGAGGCGAGCGCGTCGCGCAGCAGCACCTCGTGACGGCCGTCCCGGTAGGCATGCAGCAGGCCTACCGCGATCGCCTCCGGGCGTCGTCGACGGACCTCCTCGACCACGCGCCGCAGTTCACTTGCGCCGAGCGCTCGCAGCACCTCGCCGGTCGCGTCGAGGCGCTCGTCGACCTCGACCACCAAGCTCGCCGGCTGCGCCGGTCGCTGCGGGCGCGGCTCGAGGCAGTACAGCTCATTCCGCTCCTGCCGACCGATGGCCAGGATGTCGGCGAAGCCGGCGGTGGTCACGAAGACGACCCGACCCAGCTTGCCGGTGAGCAGGGCGTTGGTCGCGTGCGTGGTGCCGTGCACCAGCGCCGTCGGCTCCGCCTGCGCGAGCTCGAGCAGCGCCGCCAGCACCGCCTGCGCCGGCCGCTGCGGCGTAGTCGGCAACTTGAAGACCTGCAGGCTGCCGTCCTCACGCGGCCGCACCGCATCGGTGAAGGTGCCGCCGGTGTCGATGCCGACCCGAATCATGTTCCTGCTGCTTACGAGTACAGCGCGGCGCAGGATTCCAGCCGCGCGCCGCCCTCGGCGGTCGCCACGGCAAAGCGACGATTGCCGCTCATGGTGGCGCTGCCGAACTCACCGTCCTTGCGCACGGCGTAGAAAGTCAGCCCAAAGCTGGGCCGGCCGTCCTTCCACAGCGCCGGCTGCCAACGCGCCGCGCGCTCGGTCTGTTCCACGACCCGGCGCAGCGCAGCCAGGCAGGCCTCGCGCGGGTGCATGCCTTCGCGCATCTTCTCGACGATCAGCCAGGAGCCGCCCGAGAGGATGGCCGCCTCGCCGCGACCGGTGGCGCCGGCGCTGCCGACCTCGTTGTCGCAGTACAGGCCGCAGCCGATCAGCGGCGAATCCCCGATCCGGCCGGGAATCTTGAAGGCCAGGCCCGAGGTGGTGGTGCAGCAGCCCAGGTCGCCGTTGGGCGCCAGCACCGAACAGTGAATCGTGCCCCAAGGGCGCGGCTCGCCCTGCAGGACCGGGTCGGCCGGGTTCGTGTCGTTGAGCGGCCAGAGGCGATCGTCGTCGTTGCGGCCAGCGATCCAGCGCTTCCAGATCTCCTCGGCGCGTTCGGTCAGCAGGTTCTCCGGGCGGAAACCCTGCTCGATCGCGAAGCGACGCGCACCATCCCCCACCAGATTGACGTGGTCCGTGGCGTCCATGACCCGCTCGGCCACCTGCGCCGGATGCATGATGTCCTGAATCGCTCCGACCGAACCGGCGTTGTGCGTGGGGCCATCCATGCAGGCCGAATCGAGCGAGACCTTGCCGTCTTCGTCGGGCAGACCGCCGTAGCCGACCGACATGTCGTTGGGATCCGCTTCGACCACCGCGACACCGCGCACCGCCGCGCTGACCGGGCGGAGCTTCTCCTGGGTGACCAGCTCGTGGGCGATCCGCACCGTCTCGACCCCGTTCCCCGAGGCGATGGCCACGGCGTTGGCCGCGGGACGAAGCGGTCGCGCCGTGGCGGAACGCGAACCAGGCAGAACGCCGGCTGCCAAACCAGCGGCAGCACCCTGCAGCAAACGACGACGCGAGAGGCCGGAACTCATGGCCCCAAGATAGCCGCGCCTCGCCGCCAAGAAAGCGACGCTGCAGCGTATGGATTGGGATGGAACCGGGACTCTTGGACAGGCCCGGACGCTGCAGCGCCGCGGGTAGGACGGATGGATCCGTCCCGGGTTCCTCGAACCTGCACCGAAATCGCTGCACGAACTTGTCTGGACCGGGGATGCGACAAGCCGGCGCGCTGCGGCAAGGGGAAAAGGAAGTGTTCCGAAACGAGGGGTCGACGGAGGGGGATGGAGTCGAACCTCAACCCGGGCGGAGCCAAGGAAACGCTACCCCGAATCGCCCCGCCCGGCCGGGAAAACTCACGAAGCTGCATTCCCGCGGGCGGGCCCGCCCTGCCGGCATCTACGATGCGCGCATGGCATGGATCCACAAGACCGAGCCGGATCAGGCGGAAGGCCTGCTGCGGAAGATCTACCAGGATGCGGTGGCGCGGGCCGGCAAGGTCTGGCAGATCCTGCAGCTGCAGTCGGCGAATCCCCGCCAGCTGCGCGCCAGCCTGGGCCTGTATCAGTCGACGATGCATGCCGACAGCGTGATTCCCGCGCGGCTGCGCGAAACGCTGGCGGTGGTCGTCAGCAGGACCAATCACTGCCTCTACTGAGTGCGCGCGCATGCCCATGACCTCCGTGTCGAGGTCGGCGAAGCGGAACTGGCCGATGCCCTCGAGGCCGGCCCCTGGCAGGACGCGCCGCTCACGCCAGCGGAGCGCGCCTTCGTCGCCTATGCCGAGAAGCTGACGGCCCGCCCCGCCGCGATGAGCGCCGCCGATCTCGACCTGCTGCGCGAAGCGGGTTGGGATGATCGCGCGATTCACGATGGCTGTCAGGTCATCGCTTATTTCAACTACATCAATCGCATCGCCGACGGCCTCGGCGTCGATCCCGAACCTGCCTCATGAGCCACGCCGAGGAGAAGCCGGTCATCCTGTCGATCGGAGACGACGGCGGCATGCGCCAAGCGGCCTGGCACGACCCGGCGTTCCGTGAGGCGGGCTGGCAGCACTGGACCGTCGAGGAGGGGCTGCGCAGTCCGGCCGCGGAGCGAGGCCCCGACGAGGACGTCCGCATCCGCGTGCGCTCCGTGCGGCGCGGGACTGCGGTGGAGCGCGCGCTGCTGCAGGCGCTGCGGACCGGAGCAGGCTGGGTCGGCGCGTGGTTCCCCGCCGCAGGCCCAGCGCCTAGCCTGCAGGAACTGGAACAGCTGGGCTTCGCGGCACTGCAGGCGGACCTCGCGCTGCAGAGTTCGCCCAGCGGACACTGCCGCCTGCTTGCGCTGCGCGATCCGATTCCGTTGCTGTTCCGTGAACTCAGCTGGCTGCAGGCGCCGCGCAGCGAAGAGCTGATCGAGCGTTGCCTTGAAGTCGAGGCGAGCGCCTATTCCTTGCCGTCCGCCTGACGGTCCGCCTGCCACCGGCGGATCACCGCCCCCATGACTTCCTCGAAGTCATCGGGCAGCTCGGAGCAGTCCACCTGCCCGGCCACGCGATAGACCGCGCGGAACTGGTCCAGATAGACCATGCAGAGGCCGCAGGCGCGCAGGTGCTCCTCCAGCAGCATGCGGTCGGCGTCGCTGAGCTGCTCTTCCAGGTAGTCGCTCAAGGTATCCGCGACCAGGTGACAGCTCGGCATCAGGGGATCGCCGCTTTCCGGGCACTCGAACTTGCTCATGACCATTCCTCCGTCGCCTGCGGCCCCAGGGCCTGGTCCGCACAGCGCCGTACGGCTTGGCGAGCCCGATGCAGCACTTGGCGCAGATTGGCGTAGCTCATCTCCAGCACGACCGCGACTTCCTTGGCGGGCATGCCGTCCAGAGCGCGCAGGAACAAGGCTTCCCGCTGATTGTGCGGGAGCGCGTCCATGCACTTGCGGACCACATCCACCACCTCGGCCTTCTCATTCCAGGGCTCGAGTGTGACGCCGTCTTTCCAGTGGCCGTCGCCTCGATAGTCGTCCGCTTCAGGATCGGCCCCGGACACGATCGGCTCGCGCCCGCGCTTGCGCTGCGCGTCCACCACCTTGTGACGCAAGATGCCGTAGCCCCAGGCGCGCAGGCTGACCCGGCCGTCGTACTTGCCGATGCTCTTCAGCATGCCGAGCATCGCTTCCTGCAGGACGTCTTCGGCCAGGACCGGGTCGGCGACCATCTTGCGCGCGTAGCCAAACATTTCGCCGGATAGTCGGCGGAACAGTTCGGTCGCGGCGGCTTCGTCGCCGGCCGCCAGACGTTCGGCGAGCGCGAGGTCCTCGCGGTGTTGCGCTTCCACGCCCGGATTCTAGCCCAGCGCGATCCCGCGCTCGGCGAGGAAGGAGCGCAGGCGATCGCCTTCCTCCTCCGGGAGCTCCACCTCCCCCTGCCAGCCCTCGGCGTCGTAGTCGCCGCGAAACTCGAGCCCGGGAAAGACCGCTTCCAGCTCGGTGCGCACACCCAGCGCCGCAAAGGGAAGCTGCAGCGGCAAAGTCACGCGCAGCTCCTCGGTGCAGCGCCCGGCCTCGGCCAGCGCGCGCGCGGTCGCCCCGGAGTAGGCCCGGGCCAGCCCGCCGGTGCCCAGCTTGACCCCGCCGAAGTACCGCACGCAGATCGCGGCGAGGTCGTCGAGCCCGCTGCCTTCGAGGACCTGCAGCATGGGCCGCCCCGCTGTGCCGCCCGGCTCGCCGTCATCGTGAAAGCGGTAGGCCTCGCCGATCCGCCAAGCCCAGCAGTGATGGCGAGCTTTGGGGTGCTCCTCCCGAAGCGATTCCAGCCTGGCCAGGAAGACCTCTTCGCTCGACGCGGGGAAGACCCAGGCCAGGAAGCGCGAGCCGCGATCCTCGAGCTCGCCGTAGCCCTCCTGTGCGGGGAACTCGCGCGGGCGAGGGCTCATGCCGGTTCGTCGAGCAAGGGAGCAAGCCGAGCTCGCGTCGCGACCGGAATCGCGTCGGCGCGGGTCAGTAGCGAGCGCGCCGCGATCCCCCGCCACGGCGAAGGGCCGAGGGCCGCCAGATCCGCGACCGCGGCAGCGAGCAGCTGGGCGACGAGCTGAGCGTTGCGCTGCACCACCGCGATCACCTGCGCCACGTCGACTTCGTCGTGACCGGGGTGCCAGCAGTCGTAATCGGTCACCATCGCAATGCTGGCGAAGGCCAGCCCGGCCTCGCGCGCCAGCCGCGCCTCGGTGCCATTGGTCATCCCAATCACCGCGCAACCCCAGCTGCGATAGAGCTCACTCTCCGCGCGCGAGGAAAACTGCGGCCCTTCCATCGTGAGGTAGGTGCCGCCGGAGACGACGCGCAGTCCCTCGATCGTTTCGCCGCATCGCTGCAGCACCTCGATCATGGCTGCATCGACCGGATCGCCGAAGGGGACGTGGGCGACGCAACCCTCGCCGAAGAAACTGCGCGGACGGGCCACGGTGCGATCGATGAACTGATCGACCAGCACGAAATCGCCGGGAGCCAGATCCTCGCGCAGGCTGCCGACCGCCGAGACCGAGAGCACGCGCTCGACCCCGAGCTGCTTCAGGGCCAGCAGATTCGCCCGATAGGGAACCTCGCTGGGCGTGAGGTGATGTCCATCGCCATGCCGAGGCACGAAGACCACCGGCGTGCCGGCCAGTCGGCCCCGCCGCAGGGGCGCGGAGGGCGAACCGAAACCTGTATCCAGCTGCCGCTCCTCCTCGAGTTCAAAGCCGGCCAGCCGGCCCAGCCCGGAACCACCCAGGATGCCGAGCGGCGCGGTGCTCAATCCCGCCCCTCCCAGGGCGAGCGGGGCTTGCCCTGCGGTCTGCGGTCGCGCGGGGGCTTGCGGTCGTCGCGGCGCTCGCGGCCCCAGGGCCGACGTCCGCCGCCGCCGCGGCTCCCGCCCTCGCGGCCGCCGCCCTGATACTCGCGCGGGCGGCCTCCGCCCGGGCCGCGCTCGCCGCCGCTGCGGGAACGTTCCTCGCGCGGTCGACGCTCGAAGTACTGCGGCGTCCCGTCGTCGGTCGGCCAGACCAAGGGATGGCGAGAGACCCACATACACAGCCGCTTCGCGCCGAGCTCGGTCGGCATCAGCAGCCGCTTCAGCGCGAGCGTCGCGTACTGGCCGCGCGGCAAGGTGAAGCGCACCCGCATCTTCTTGCTGCGCGGGTAGTGTTCGTCATCCTGCGCCGGCGCCGCGCGCAGGTACTCGGGCTGCATCAGCAGTGGCCGTGTCTCCGAGATCGGACGGAAGCCGGGTAGGTCCAGCGCGCAGAAGGCCTCCATGCTGACGCCTTCCGCTTCGAAGACTGGGCCATAGAGGCGCATGGCTTCCTCGTTCTCTTCCATGCCCGGGCCAGGCAGGATCAGCTCCGACTCGGCCCAGCGCATCGACTCGCTCGCAGGCAGCTCGCGCCACACCGGCAGCGAGCCTTCGTCGCACGGCAGCCAGCCCAGGTTCTCGCCCTCGGCGACGGCGCGCACCTTGGCCGCCAGCGCACGGTTGAACAGGTGCGACTGGTAGGCAAACAGGTGCATGGTCCGCTCGCGCGAGGACAGGCCGAAGCGCAGCGCGCCTTCAAAGTCGCCCTCGTGTTCGCGCAGGTACTCGAAGGCGCTCTTGCCGCGCCGACCGTTGGAGACCCCGACCAGCGTTGCCCAATCGCCCCACTGCTCGCGGATCTGCGCCTTGTAGCGCTCGACCGGCTCCGCGCCGTAGGGCGAGGGCGCAGCCAGCGCCGACTTCAGCGCCTGCTCGTAGCGACCGCGCAGCACATCGCGCAGGATGTACCCCTGGCCGTGACGCAGGCAGCCGAAGCGCTGGTCGTCGAAGTAGTTGGGCAGGCCAGCCTGTTTGACCTGCGCCAGGTTGTGACGCAGCCGCCGCATGTCGTCGCCGCGCAGATCGCGCACGACGATCTCGTAGGCGTTGCCGGTGATGTCACCGGGTTCGACCGCGCGGTCGGAGACGCCGAGACGACGCGCCACGAACTCACCGCCACGCAGGCTCAGCGGCTCGCCGCCCAGGATCGAGAAGACCTGGCCGGCCACGCCTTCCTTGGGCTTCTGCGCAGCCGAGGCCACGGCCTCCGGGTCGACCCCGGCAGCCTGCGCCAGTCGGTCGGCGGCCTCGCCGGTGGTCATACCCTTGGTCGAGACGCTGTAGACCAGGTACTCGCCGCTGCGGGTGAGCATGGACTCGTCGAATTGTTCGACGACTCGAAAATCAGTCGGCACGCGAAGGATGCGCACGTCGAAACTTCTCCATTTTGCTGAGGAGGATCCGCAGATCCTTGGGGTACGGCGCTTCCACGGCGATCTCGCCGCCCTGGAAGGCCGGCAGCCGCACCGCGGCTGCGTGGAGCGTCAGCCGATCGATCAAAGGCCGCTCGGGCCTTCCCGTCTTCTGCCGGTAGCCCGGCTTCAACTCCGACAACAGCATACGCTCGCGGCCGCCATACAGGGGGTCCACCGCCAGCGGGTGGCCGATCGAGGCCAGATGGACGCGAATCTGGTGGGTCCGCCCCGTCCGCGGCCGCGCCTCGACCAAGGTGTAGCCCCGGAATCGCTGCAGCGGTCGGTAATCGGTCTGCGCCGACTTCCCGCCCTTGGTCGCCACCTTCATCCGCGAGCCGTCTGCTTTGGCCGGCTCGATCGGAGCGTCGATCGAGCCTTCCTGACGCACCTCGCCGATCACCAGCGCGTGGTAGACCTTCTCGACCTTCTGGTCGGCGAACAGCTGGCGATAGAACCGTTCGGCCTCAAGGTCGAGGGCGTAAAGCAGGACACCGCTGGTGCCCAGGTCGAGCCGATGGAGAGCGCGCGGGCGCTGCGCCACGGTGCCGTCCTCGCGGCGCTGGCCCTCGGCCCAGGCCAGCAGCGCCTGCCCGAGATGAATCGGATGCTCGCCCCAGCGACTGGGCTCGACCGGTAGCCCGGCCGGCTTCTGCACCGCCAGCAGGTGCTCGTCCTGATACAGGACTTCGAGCGCGATCTTGGCCGCCTTGTGGCGCTTGACCGACAGCTCCTCCCAGTCCTCTTCGAGCAGCACGATTTGATCGCGATGCAGCCTCTGCTCGGGTCGCGCGGGCTGCCCATCCACGGTCACGATGGCCTCGCGGACCAGGCGGCGCAGCGTCCCCTTGGCGATCTCCGGCCAGCACAGCGAGAGGTACTCGTCGAGCTGCATGCCGTGGTGATCGTCTCCGACAATCCGCGTCTCGGCAGGGACACCCATGCTTGCTCTAGGCCTTCTCGGCCATCTCGACCGCGCACAACTCGGGGAGATTGCGGTACTTGCCCGCCCAGTCCAACCCGCAGCCGACCAGGAACAGGTCCTCCTCGAGGTGCAGCACGCAATCGTCGGCCTGGATCTCGACGGCACGCCGCGCAGGCTTGTCGACCAGGACCACGCACAGCACTTCGGCTGCGCCGCAGTCCTCGAGCAGGTAGCGGCGGGCCTCCTGCATGGTGCGGCCGGTGTCGAGGATGTCGTCGAGCAGCAGAATGGTGCGGCCCTCGACGTTGGAGCGATCCGGGCGCCATTCCACCTCGGGCTCGGTCTGCGGCGAGGTGGCGTCGCCGTAAGTCTGGATGCGAAGGAAGTCGAGGATCAGCCCGGGCGGCAGCTCGCGAATCAGGTCCGCGGCGAAGATCATCGCCCCGCCCATGATCGGGATCACGGTCAGTTCCCGGCCCTCGAGGCGCGGGCGCAGGCGCCCCGCCAGTTCGGCGAGTCCATCCTGGACCTGATCCCGGTCCAGCAGCACACGTCGGCGCGCTTCGCTCATCCGCCAATTGTAGCGATTGGAAACCGAACGCCGGTTTGCCCAGAATGGGGCCATGCACGCGAGTCTCGCGGAGGTCGGCCATCTGATCGACCGCTTCCACGCCTTGGTCGCCGAGGGCTTCACGCCCTCGATCGCCTGTGGCACGGAATCCGGCGATCCGCGCGAGCGCTTTCGCATCGAACTCGCCGAGCTGTGCCGGATGTCCGGGGTCGACGCCCCGCGCGCCGAGGCCGTGGCCACCGAGATCCTGCAGGAGCTGCCGCGATTCCAGGCCCTGCTCCAGGAGGATGTCTCGGCCGCGCTCGACCAGGATCCGGCGGCGCGATCCCGCGAAGAGGTCGAGGCCTGTTACCCCGGCTTCCGCGCCACCGTGGCCCACCGGCTCGCGCACGCGCTGTTTCAGCGCGCGCTGCCGCTGCTGCCGCGCATGATCGCCGAGCAGGCCCACCGCGAGACCGGCATCGACATCCATCCGGGCGCGCGCATCGGCCGACGCTTCTTCATCGATCACGGCACGGGCGTGGTGATCGGCGAGACCACCGAGATCGGCGATGCGGTCACGCTCTATCAGGGCGTCACGATCGGCGCCCGCAATCTGCCGCGCGACCCGGACGGACGCGTCCTGCGCGGCGGCAAGCGCCACCCCAGCATCGGCGACCGCGTGGTGATCTACGCCAACGCGACGCTGCTCGGGGGCGACACCACCATCGGCGATGACTGCGTCATCGGCGCGGGCGTCTGGCTCACCGAGAGCCTCGCCGCCGGAACCCTGGTCGTCCAGGACGCCCCTCAACAGATCCAGCGATCCCGTCGCGGCAGCAACCCTGCCGTCCCCACTCCGCCCGAATCATGATCCAGAACTCTCCCCCTTCCGTGCTGCTGGTCGAGGACGACCTCGAACAGGCTGAACTCGTCGAGCGCGGCCTGGAACGCTCGGGCTTCCGCGTCGCTTCGGTGCGTGATGCCCGCGAGGCGCTGCACCGGATGGCGCTCGAGGACTTCGTCGCCATCGTCTCGGATCTCTCGCTGCCGGGCATGAACGGTGACGAACTGCTGCGCCACATCCGCACCATGGAACCGGGCATGCCCTTCCTGATGCTGACCGGCTCGCAGGATGTGCAGACGGCGGTGCAGTCGATGCACGACGGCGCGGACGAGTACCTGCTCAAGCCGGTCACCCCGCAGACGCTGTCCAGCAAGCTGCTGTCGGCGATCGAACGTCGTACGCGGCAGCTCGCCGAGGAGAAGTCCAGTCTCGACGCCAATATGGGAAAGCTGATCACCTTCCTGCGCAGCGTGAAGGCGATGATCAATGCGCTCGAGACGAAGGATCAGTACACCCGCGACCACTCCAAGAAGGTCGCGCAGAGCGCGGTGATGATGGCGCGCCACGTGCCGGGCATGACCAAGCGCGGCATCCGCGAGATTCGGATCGGCGCGCTGCTGCACGACATCGGCAAAATCGGCGTGCCGCTGACGATCCTGCACAAGGACGGCCCGCTCGACGACGAGGAATGGCAGGAGGTCAAGCGCCACCCCGAATACGGCTGCCGCATCCTCGAGCCGCTGTCGCGCGAGTACCCGGAGGTCCTGGCCATCGTCCGGCACGAGCACGAGCGCTGGGACGGTCGCGGCTACCCGGATGGCATCGCCGGCACGGACATCCCGCTGGGCGCGCGGTTGATCATGATCGCCGACACCTATGACGCGGTCTGCTCCACCCGCCCCTACCGCAAGGCGATGTCCAAGGAAGCGGCGCTCGAGATCATCCGCGAGGGCGCCGGCGGGCAGTTTGATCCTTCGCTGGTGCCGATCTTCGAGAAGGTGCTCCCCGAGCTGCCGATGCCGCGCTACGAATAGGCGCGGCATGATCGCCGCCCTCCTCCTGGCCACGCTCGGCACCGGCCCGAGCGCCGAGCCCGCGCACCCCTTCTCGATCTCGCGTCTTGAGTTCGAGGCGCGCGACGACGGGCTGTGGATGGGCTGGTGGATCCAGTCGCGGACGATCATGGAGGAGCCCGAGGTCGCCTTTGAAGGCGAAGACCTCTGGAACATGGCCCCGCAGGAGGCGGCCGAGGCCTGGCCGCGGATCGGCCCGTACCTCGAAGCCGGCTTCACCCTGCGCGTCGACGGCGAGGCTTGGCAGCCGCGCTTCGCTGACTACACGCTCGAGGAGCAGGGAGCCACGCTGTACGTCGAGGCCTTTCTGCCGCGACCCACCCGCCCGCAGAGCCTCGAGGTGCGGCTCGACCATTTCTTTGATGGCGCCAACCCCGAGCACACGGTCTCGATGGTGGTCAGCGGCCTAACCAAGGAGCCCGAGCGCTGGTTTCTGATGTGGGGCAAGCGCGAGGCGCGCTTTCCGATTCCGCCGGATCCCAACGCGCCGCCGCCTCCGCCGCCCTTCCAAACCTACTTCGCCAAGGGACGCGATCACGTCCTGGGCGGGGTCGACCACGTCGCCTTTCTGGCCGCGCTGCTCTTTGGCGTGGCGGGCCTGCGCTCCTTGCTCGCTGCGGTGACCGCCTTCACGCTGTCCCACAGCATCACGCTGGCCCTCGGCGCCTTCGACATCGTGCGCTTCCCGCAGGCCTGGGTCGAACCGGGCATCGCCTTCTCGATTTCGGGCGCGCTCTGGTGGCATCTGTATCGCGGCCCCGCGCAGGCTCACGCCTGGCGCCTCGCCTTCCTGTTCGGATTCCTGCACGGCTCGAGCTTCGCCACGCAGCTGCAGGGGCTGCAGGAGGATCAGGTCACGATCAAGCTGCTGGGCTTCAACCTCGGAGTGGAGCTGGGCCAGATTCTGTTCGTCGTCCCGGTGGTGCTGGCGGCGCGGGCCGCGGCCCGCCTGCTGGGCCCGGAGCGCATCGCCGCAGGACGCCAATCCGCGGGCCTGCTGCTGGGCGGGCTCGCGCTGGTGCTGTTCGGACGGGCCCTCGACAGTTACAGCCATCGCACTGAAGACCTGCCCGGCCTCGGCTTCCTTCCCGAGGCTTTCGCGGCGCTGCCGGGCACCCTGTTGCTCGCCATCGTCCTGGCGATCTGGGCGAGACGCAGAATGGACCCGCAGGAGCGCCCGCTCGCCCCGCAGGTGGGCGGCAGCCTGGCGCTGGCCGCGCTCTACTTGACCGGCACCTGGCTCGGGTCCTGAAGCTCACAGGCCAGGAGCTTGCGCTTCAGCGCGAGTCCGCCGGTGAATCCCCCCAGCCGCCGACCGGCGGCCAAGACCCGGTGTCAGGGGACGACGAGCGGAAGTGGATTCTCGCCCATCGCCGTGCCCACCGCGCGGGAGGCGCCCGGCGAGCCCGCCGTCGCGGCGATCTCGCCGTAGCTCTGGGTTTCTCCCGGAGGAATCGCCGCGACGGCGCGGTACACCGCCTGGCGAAAGGCGCTCGCACCGGGCACATCCCAGGGGCCGGGGAAGGGAGCGCCGCCGCCCTGTTCGTAGTCGCGCAACCAGGCTTTCAGGGCGGCCTTGCTGGGCGCGCCGGCGGGCCGACGGCCGCGCTGGCCGGGCTGCTCCCCCGAGCGAATCGACACCTCGATCAGGCGTCCGTCCGCGGCAAAGGAGAAGCGCGTCGTGCCCCAAGCACAGGCCAGCACGTCGACGAAAGCGGGCTGCATGCCGCCAGGGTACTCTGTCTGCATGTCGAGGTCCGAGGTCCGCCTCAGTCAGGTCGTCACCACCACCGAGCACGACGCGCAGCTGCTCGAACTGCGCGAAGTCGATGGCGACCCGCCGCGCACCCTGACCATGATGATCGGCCGCGACGTGGCCAAGGTGATCTCCGCCCGGGTTCGCCAGGTCGAGACCCCGCGCCCGCTCACCCACGACCTCGCCCAGACGATCCTGCAGACGCTGGGCGGCGCCGTGGAAGAGGTCGAGATCCGGGATCTCCAGGAAGGCACCTACTTTGCTACGCTGCGCCTCCGCCAGGGCGAGCACGTGCACGAACTGGACGCTCGGCCAAGCGACGCCGTCGCGCTCGCCTTCGGGGCGGCCGCGCCGATTTACGTGCACGACCGGGTCTGGGCCGCCCAGTAGGCCCATCCAGCGGAGAGGTGCCGGAGTTGGCCGAACGGACTGGTTTTGAAAACCAGCGCATCGCAAGGTGCCGAGGGTTCGAATCCCTCCCTCTCCGCCACTCTCCCGCCCTTCCAGGCTCGCCCTTCCCATGCCCGGAACGCGGGGATACACTCTCTCGCCGCTGTTGGCTGCGGAGAGATGGCAGAGTGGCCGAATGCGGCAGCTTGCTAAGCTGTTGAGTCCTTCATGGGGCTCCGAGGGTTCGAATCCCTCTCTCTCCGCCACTTCCAGCACCGAGCGGCAAGCCCAGAGTGCAGCGCACCCCCCACCCGGACGAGCTGGCAGGCCGCGAAGTCCTGCTCCTGGGTCTCGGAGCGTTTGGAGGCGGTGCTGGTTGCGCCCGCGCGCTGGCGCGCCGCGGAGCCCGGCTCACGATCACCGATCTGCGTCCGGAAGAGCAGCTCAGCGAGTCGATTCAAGAGCTCGAGGGGATCGAGTACCGGCCGGCCTTCGGCGGCCATTCCCCCGAGCTGTTTGAGCGCGCCGAAGTCGTGGTCGTCAATCCGGCCGTGCCGCAGGGTGCATCCTGGCTGCAGGTCGCGCGCGATCAGGGCTGCCAGCTGACCACCCAGGTCAATCTCGCGTTGCGGTTGGCCGCTCAGGTCCCCGCGGTGGCCATCACCGGCACGCACGGCAAGTCCAGCACCGCCAGCCTGCTCCACCACCTGCTGCGCAGCCTGCCCGGGCGGACGGTGCTCAGCGGCAACGTCGGCGGATCGCTGCTGGAAGCCGTCGAAGGGCTGACGCCGCAGGATCGGCTCATCGTCGAGCTGTCGAGCTTTCAGCTGGAGCGGCTGGATGCCCCGCAGGGCTGGCCGCAGGTCGCGCTGTTCACCTGCCTGCGCCCGGACCACCTCGACCGGCACGGCGACATGGAGCACTACGCCGCGGCCAAGCGGCGCCTGCTGGAGTTCCAGAATGAGCAGGGCCTGGCGCTCTTCCCCCGCGACGAAGCCTCGCTCGACGCCTTCGCAGCGGCCGCGCGCGGGCGGGTAGAACGCTGGGGCTCCGGCGATCTGAACCTCGCGCGCTGGGGCGCCGACGAGGCCGATCTGCCCTGGCACGAGGATTACCGACTTCCTTCTCTGCTGCTCGCTGCACGGGCTGCGCAGGAGTTTGGATTGCCGGAATCCGAGCTGGGAGCGGCCATGCGGGGCTTCCGCGGCCTCCCTCACCGGCTCGAGGAGCTCCCGGCACCGGCCGGATTCCGCTTCATCGACAACGGCATCGCGACCCATCCGGAGCCGACCCAGGCCGCGATTGAGAGCCTGCTCCCGCAAACGGCCGCGCTCAGCGTGCTCGTCGGCGGATACGACAAAGGCTTGCCCTTGCTGGACTTGCCCGCTTCGCTCGCGCGCTGCCAGCAGGTCCACCTGTTCGGAGCCGGCGGAGAGCGGATCGCCGCCGCCCTGCCCTCCTCCTCGACTTCGGTGCGGATTCACGCGAACTGCGCTGACGCCGTCCACGCCGCCCTGGCAGAATTGCCCGCCGCGGGAGGAACTCTGCTGTTCTCGCCGTCGTTCGCATCCTTCGACGAGTTCCGCAACTTCCGCGACCGAGCACGACTGTTCCAGGATTTCTGCGCTCGCTTTGCGGGCTCAGGCAAAAAGAGTCCTGGTGACGCCGCTGCGGGGACGTACTAAACATCGAGGGGGAAAACGATGCTCTGCGAATCCTGTCAGAAGTTCGACGCGACGGTCCACCAGGTACAAATCGAGTACTTGGCGGGCGGTCAACCGAATGTTCGCGAAGAGCACCTCTGCGCCCAGTGCGCGCAGGCCAAGGGCCTGCACATGGCTGCCCCCAGCGGCCAGAACTATCCCGAGATCGTCCAGAAGCTCTCGAAGAGCCTGCTGGCTCCGTTCCAGCAGTCCACACCCGAGCAGGCCTCCCCGGATACAACATCCGAGCCTTGCCCGGAGTGCGGTTGGACCGAACGTGACTTCCGTCAAACAAGTCGTTTCGGCTGCCCACACGACTACGAGCACTTTTCCGAGTTCGTCGAGGAAGTGCTCGAACGCATCCACGGCTACACCGAGCACGCCTCCTCCGACCGGGAGAGCCGCATCGAACAGCTCCGAGGCGAGCTCGATGCCGCGATCCTCGCCGAGGACTACGAATCCGCAGCGCGCCTGCGGGATGCCATCCGCGAGCTCGACACCGCTCTGGAAAATTCGGATGAGCCGGCCTAGTTTCGGCTCCTCCCGGCATCAGCCAACACGGCATTCGTTCAACTCAACCCGACGGAAAATCCGATAGATCGCCGGAGATCACGCATCCATGTTCGACCGCTTCACTGAACGCGCCCGCAAGGTCATGGGCTTCGCCCGCCGCGAGGCGCAACGCTTCCACCACGAATACATCGGCACCGAGCACATCCTGCTCGGCCTCATCCAAGAGGGCCAGGGTGTCGCCGCCAACGTCCTCAAGTCGATGGCGATCGACCTCGAGAAGATCCGCCGCGAGGTGGAGAAGATCGTCAAGTCGGGACCGGCCATGGAGCCGTCCGTTCAGATCCCCTTCACGCCGCGCGCGAAGAAGGTCGTCGAGCTGGCGCTCGAGGAAGCGAGCAACCTCGGTCACAACTACATCGGGACCGAACACCTGCTGCTCGCGCTGCTGCGCGAACAGGAAGGCATCGCCGCCCACGTGCTGATGGCACTCGGCGTGCGCCTCGACGAGGTGCGTGACGAGGTCATCGAGTTCCTCGGCGGCCCGGTGCAGGAAGACGAAGAGACCGACGAAGTTGGCGGCGGGGAAAGCACCCCGGCTCCGCACGGCAAGTCGAAGACCCCGGCCCTGGATGCATTCGGCCGTGATCTCACCGAAGCCGCCAAGCGCGGCGAGCTGGATCCGGTCATCGGCCGCGCCGGCGAGATCGAACGCGTGATTCAGGTGCTGTCGCGCCGCACCAAGAACAACCCGGTGCTGCTCGGCGAGCCGGGCGTCGGCAAGACGGCGATCGTCGAAGGGCTGGCGCAGTCGATTCACTCCAGCCAGGTCCCCGAGATCCTGCGCGATCGGCGCATCGTCACGCTCGACCTGGCAGGCATGGTCGCGGGCACCAAGTACCGCGGTCAGTTCGAGGAGCGCATCAAGGCGGTGATGTCCGAGGTCAAGCGGGCCAAGAACGTCATCCTGTTCATCGATGAGTTGCACACCCTCGTGGGTGCAGGTGGCGCCGAAGGCGCGATCGATGCCTCGAACGTGCTCAAGCCGGCGCTGTCGCGCGGCGAGATTCAGATCATCGGCGCGACCACGCTCGATGAGTACCGCAAGCACATCGAGAAGGACGGCGCGCTCGAGCGTCGCTTCCAGTCGGTGGTCGTGGATCCGCCGAGCCGCGATGAGGCCGTTGAGATCCTGCAGGGTCTGGCCCAGCGCTACGAGGACCACCACAAGATCAACTACACCACCGAAGCCCTCGAAGGCGCGGTGGACCTGTCGATCAAGTACATCACCAACCGCTTCCTGCCGGACAAGGCCATCGACGTCATCGACGAGGCCGGCGCACGCCTGCGTCTCAACACGATGACCCCGCCGCCGGACCTGGCCGAGCTCGACGCCAAGATCACCGAGCTGGAAAAGGCCAAGGAAGAGTCGGTCGCCAACCAGGACTTCGAACTCGCCGCCAAGAACCGCGACGAGGCCTACCGTCTTCGCCGTCAGCGCGAGAACATGATGGCCGAGTGGAAGAACGCGGACGAGGAAGAGGCCAACCGCGCGATCGTCGACTACGACGTCATCGCCGAGACCGTCGCCCGCATGACCGGCATCCCGGTCTCGAACCTCGCACAGGAAGAGGCCCAGCGCCTGCTCCAGATGGAGGACGAGCTCGGGCGTACCGTCATCAACCAGGAGAACGCCATCGAGGCCATCGCCCGCGCGGTGCGCCGTTCGCGCTCGGGCCTCAAGGACCCGAACCGCCCCACCGGCTGCTTCCTGTTCGTCGGCCCGTCGGGTGTGGGGAAGACCTGGCTCTCCAAGCAGCTGGCCCGCTTCATGTTCGGCCAGGAGGACGCGTTGATCACGATCGACATGTCCGAGTACATGGAGAAGCACAACGCCAGCCGTCTGGTCGGCTCGCCTCCGGGTTACGTCGGTCACGACGAAGGCGGTCAGCTCACCGAGAAGGTCCGCCGTCGCCCCTACTCGGTCATCCTCTTTGACGAGATCGAGAAGGCGCACCCGGACGTCTACAACATGCTGCTGCAGATCATGGAGGAAGGTCGCCTGACCGACTCCTTCGGTCGCCAGATCGACTTCCGCAACACCATCGTCATCATGACCAGCAACGTGGGTTCGCACGCGGTCAAGGATGGCGGCGGGGTCGGCTTCGTCAGTTCGGAGGAAGAAACCGCCCGACGCGTCCAAGAATCGGTCATGGGCGAGATCCAGCGCTACTTCCGCCCCGAGTTCCTCAACCGCATCGACGAGATCGTCAGCTTCAACCCGCTCACCCGCAGCGACCTGTTCCGGATCATCGACCTGGAACTGCACAAGGTCGAAGAGCGGCTGCGCGCCAAGAAGCTGGTGCTGCACCTCAGCGATCGCGCCCGCGACTTCCTGATCGATCAGGGCTACCACCCCGAGTACGGCGCGCGTCCGTTGCGCCGCACGATCGAGAAGCACGTCGAGGATCCGCTCGCCGAGGAAATGCTCCGCGGCGCTCTTCCCGAGAACTCCCTGGTCGAGATCGACCACAAGGAGGGCGAGGAAGCGCTCAGCTTCGAAGCGATCCCGGCCCCGGTGCCGCCGTCGCCCGAGCCCGCCGCGAGCGGCAACGGGAACGGCGAGGAGACCCCGCCGGAAGGCGAGGCCTCCTAGACCACCGCTTCGCGCGGATTCTGTTCGGCCGCCAGCTCGCCAAGCTGGCGGCCGATCCAATTCCGGATCAGCAGACTGCCGCCCAGCAGCCCGAAGCAGGCACCGGCGCCGAGGCCGTGCATCGGGCTGAAGCCCGCGGCCACCGCGACGGTGTAGCCCACCGCCATCCCGGGGATGAACAGCAGGAAGGCGCGGATCGTCGAGGCGATCAGGCCGGGCCGCGGGCGCTGCAGACCGTCGAAGGTCGAGCGGGCCAGGAAGAAGGGAATCGAGACCAGCACTCCCAGGAAGACCCAGGGCATCCCATCGCGCGCGAACTGCCGCGTTTCCGGCGTATCAGACAGGACCTGGGCAAGCCACGGCCCGCCCAGCAGCACCATCGGCAGGACGATCGCCAGCGAGTAGATCCAGCCCGCCCGTTCCGCGGTGCGCAGCTCGAGTTGGATCTGCTCGAAGTCACCTTTGCCGCTGTCGCGCGCGACCAGCGGCAGCAGCGCCACGCTGCAGGCGATGCCCGGCATCAGCAGGAAGCGCAGGGCGCGGTCGAAGATCGACCAGGCAGCCAGCAGCGAGACCGCCTGCTCGGCGGGCGGAAGGTTGGCGATCAGCCCCAGCACCGCCAGCGACTCGACCGACATCAGCAGGTAGGTCAGCGCGCCGGGGATCGCGAGCGCCAGGATGGCGCGGACCGGCTGTTCGAAGCGGCCAGGGCGCGGCGCGGCGCATTCTTCCAGCCGGCGGCGTTCGTGCCCTGCCGCGCGCTGCCAGGCGTAGGCCAGCGAGAAGACCCGGCTGAGCACCGTCGATGCCGCGATCCCGATGATGCCCCAGCCGAACACGAACACGAAGATCGTGTTCATGATCACGTTGGTGAAGGTGGACAGCAGTCCGGCCCACATGGTGCCGCGCGTGTCCTGGTGGGCCTTGACGATCGAGTCGGGCAGGATCGCCCAGAAAGAGGTCAGCGCTGAGCCGCCGATCAGGATCGTGCCGTAGAGCTGAAACTGACGGGCCAGCAGCGGGTCTTCCAGCACGTGCGGCGACAGCCACCAGATGGCCGCGGCCATCGCCAGAAAGGCCGCGCAGAGCACCCAAATGATCCGCACGGAAGCGCTCTTCAGCTGAGCGACGCGATCGGATTCGCCGGCGCCCATGGCCGCGGCCAGGCGGGTCGTCAGCCCATTCGAAGAGCCGACCCAGCAGGCGATGGTCAGGAACTCGAAGGGGAGCGCCAGGCCAATGGCCGCGATCGAGGCATCCCCCAGGCCCGGAACTTGTTCGAGGTCCTCAAGCTCGGCGGCGAAGAAGGTGTCGACCCAGGCGAAGGCCGAACGCAGCCAGAACGAGACCACCAAGGGCCCCGTGAGTCGCAGGATGGTGGCCGACTTCACCGCGCGGCATCTTATGATCTCGGGTCATGCTGCGCTTCTTCGCCCCCGTTCTGGTCTTCGGCCTGACCCTCGCCTGCATGAAGGCGCCGGATCCGGATGTCGGCCTGCGTCAGGCATCGCAGGAATCCTCGGCCGCCGAGACGGAGCCCGAGCAAGTTGAGCCTCCGGTCATCAACATGGCTGGTCTGGAAGGCTGGCAAGAGAAGGCGACCACGATGAGCTTCCAGCTTGCAGCCTGGGATCTTCCGGGTGGCGGCGTTGCCACGATCTCGTGGCTGGGTCCGTCCAAGGAAACGATCGCAATGAACCTGGATCGCTGGCTGGGCCAGTGGCAGACGGAAGGAGGTTCGCCGGCGCAGGACGGGGAGATCAAGCCGCACACGGATGGCAAGCACCCCTTCACCTTCGTGCGCGTGCGCGGCATTCTGACCGATGTGCGTCAGGTCGGTGGCGGTGAGCCGCGCCAGGACTGGACCTTGCTCGGCGCAATCGTCGACAGCCCGAAGGGGCCGCTCTACGTCAAGGCCGTGGGCCCGCACGCGGAGCTGGGCGAACAGGCGGAGGCCTTCCTGGCTGCGGTCCGCGAGCTGGAAGTGAAGTAAAGAAGCTGTCACCTCGGGCGGGTGTCCCCGTCTTCCAGGTGTGCGGTGGGAAGACTGCTGGGGGGCCATCCCGTGCGTGGCTCATAAGCAAGAGGATGCGGGCTATCCGCCGGTCCTGTTGCAGGCACAGTCGGCCATCCAGGGCTTTCAGGCTCCCCCGGTGCTGCACGTCCGCGGCAAGCTGCTTCCGGTGGCACCGCAAGTGCCCACGGTGGCGGTCATCGGGGCACGCGCCTGCACCCCTGCCGGGCGTCGCTTCGCTTTTCGGCTCGGCGCCCAACTCGCCGACGCCGGAATCCAGCTAGTCTCCGGGGCGGCCCGCGGCATCGACCAGGCAGCGATGCGCGGCGCGCAACAGGCCGGCGGGCGGGTGCTCGCGGTCCTGGGTTCAGGCCTTGCGCGCCCCTATCCGCACGATGCACTCGATCTGCTCTGCGCGCTCGCCCAGGGCTCCGGCGCCGTGGTCAGCGAGTTCGCCGCAGAGATGGCTCCACTGCGGCACCACTTCCTGCAGCGCAATCGGCTGATCGCGGCCTTCTCTCAACTCGTCCTGGTGGTGCAGGCCGGTCAGCGATCCGGCACGATGAACACCGTCAGCTGGGCCCTCGAGCTCGGTCGCGAGATTGCCGCCGTCCCCGGACCCCCCGGCGATCCGCGCAGCGCCGGGCCCCATCGGCTCCTGCGCGAAGGCGCCCTTCTCGTCGAGTCTGCACAGGATGTGGCGCAGTTCCTCGGGCTCCAGCTCGAAGCCGCCCACGAGCCCGCTTCCGCCCCCAGCACGCCGCGTCAGCAGCTTCTCCATCTGCTGCGCCATCAGGCCCTGTCCTTCGACGAGCTGCTCCGCGCTTCTCGTCTTCCTGCCACCGAACTGCAGGTCCTGCTCGGCCGCCTCGAGCTGGACGGGCTCATTCAGCGCGGTGCGGGCGGGGCGTATCATCGCAGTACCCATCGATGAAGGCACTCTTCCCTTGCTTCCGGGCCTGCTTCGCCCTGCTCGCGCTGCTGGCCGGCGGGGCTTGCGGCAAGCCGTCCGCGCCGGCTGAAGTCCAAGCAAGCTGGAACCCGGGCGTCCACGACGCGCCCATCACAAGCTCCGGCCCCTGGACCCATGCCCGCAGTGAGTACCTCACGATGTGGCACGGCGTGGACCCCAGCCTGCTCCAGGTGCGGCCGCAAGCGATCCTCGGCGACGAACGGGACGCGGTCCTCACCGCGACGCCCACCCAGCTCTCAGTCGAGCTCGGCCCCAGCCCTGCACCTCGTCGGCTCCACACGGCAGTCCGACGCACGGGCCCGCGCCCCGCCGTACCGACTCGCTTCGAGGTCTTCTGGCAGGCCGCCGACCAGCCGCCGCAGTCCCTCGCTACCCTGCGCCTCGAAGCGCAGCCGCTGCAGCTCAGCGAGCCCTGGACTTCGCTCGAAGCCGAGCTCCCCTCCACCGCTGGCACCCTCATCCTGATCGCTCGGGATCCGCGTCCTCTCGGCGAGCAGGCACCCCAAACCGAGCTCGCCTGGCAGGCTCCGGTCGTCGAGTCGCTCGCTCCGCCGTCCCAGCAGCCGGATGTGCTGCTCGTCACCATCGACACGCTGCGCTCCGACGCCCTCGAGCACGCGCCCGTGCTGCGCAGCCTGCTGGCCCAAGGGCACTGGTGGTCGCAGGCGGTCTCGCCTTCCAACTGGACCCTGCCCTCCTACGCCTCGCTCTTCAGCGGCTTGCCGGCCGACCAGCATCAGGCGGGGCGCGGGCCTTTCCAAGCCTCGGCCACCGGGCAGCCCGAGGATCGCCAACTCTCCGCGATCGACGATCAGCTCACGCTGCTCGCCGAACGCTTTCGAGCGGCCGGATACGCCACGGGGATGGTCCATCAAAACCCCATGCTCGAGACCTGGACGGGGCTCTCGCGCGGCTTCGAGCGCTATCAGCGCGCCAGCGACCGCACGGGCGACGCCCTCCAAGCTGCCGAAGAGTTCTTCGCGTCTCCGGCAGGGCGGCCCCGTTTCTACGTGCTGCACCTGATGGCTCCCCATCTGCCGTATCGCTACGGCCCCGAGCCCGACCCCCTGGCCGAGCTGCCACTCGCCGAGTTCTTCGGCAAGGACACGTCCCCCCAGGAGCGCGCTCAGTTCTTCGCGCTCGATGCAGCCAAGCGCCAGACCGTCCGCAAGCGCTACTTCGCCGAGGTCGAGACCCTCGACGCTCAGCTTGGCCCCTGGCTGCAGAACCTGCTCAGCGAGCATCCGCGCGAGCTCGTGATCGCTCTGCACAGTGACCACGGCGAAGAGCTCTGGGAAGACGGCTCATTCGAGCACGGCCATGCCTTCGGCGACTCGGTGGTCCTCGTTCCAGTCGGGATCATCGCCCCGGGCAAGCTCGAGCCACGCCGCAACGAGGCCCGCGTACCCGCCGAGCTCCTGGGCGCAAGTCTGCTCGACCTCGCCGGCATCGAGCACGAGCTCGAGCATTCCCTCGAACAACCTCCTGCCCGCTTTGCCTCGCAAATGCCGCTCTACCGCGCCGCGGCACACGGCCGCCTCTTCGAAGCAAGCGGCAGCACGCTTCAGGCCTTCGACCCCACCCGAGGCAGCGGCGGCAACGGCGCCCCCATCAGCGATCGCAAGCGAAGGATGCTCGCCGAACTGGGCTATCTGGCCGGTCAGGAGATGCGCGCGCCTGTCTCGACACCACCCGACGCGCCGTCCAAGCAGGACTAGCGCGCTGCCCGCCTAGGCCGGCGCGCTTCCGGGCGAGAGCAGCGTCACGCCCAGCACGTAGGCCAGCACAGCCAGCCCGGCGACCGTCCCTGCAAAGAGGAACATGCGACGCGGAATGCCACGCACCACCGCTTCGGGCTCATCATCGCGGTAGCAGGAAACGACCGCGGCCAGCGCGAAGCTGAAGAACAGCAGGAGCAGCAGCTGAACGAAGATGTTGCTCACGCCACGCCCTCCTCGACCTGCTCTGCAGCACCCTCCTGCTTCGGTCGGAGCCAATCCGCCTCGGCGCGGTGGTAGGCATCGAGTGCGACCACGATGTTGAACAGGCCGGCTACCGAAGTGAAGGTGAAGCCGGTGTCCTGATACGGCAGCACCGTGCCCATCTTGACGGGCAGCAGCGGCAGGTAGGACAGCCACGCGGGCAGCCCCATGAACATCTGGCCGATCCAGTAGTAGCCGTGGCGCTGACGATCGAAGTCGGCGAAACCGCCCAGCGCCAGACCGAGGATGAACATCAGCATCAGCGTGATGCCGAGCAGCTTGGCCTTGAAGCGACGCCCGCTCGCCCAGTGCCCCCATCCCGGAAGCAGCAGCGACATGACAGCCGCCTGTCCCGGGTGCAGCTTCCGATGCGAGTTTGGCTGCATCTGAGCCAACACCCTGCCGGCTGCGTGCGGAGCCGAGGCGATCGAAACGATCCCGGCCACGCCGCTGAGCAGATAGCCGATCTGGCGATACGGCAGGTACTCGACAAAACGGCCGCTGCCTTCGACGCTCTCGGTGATGTTGGCCAGCAGCAGGGTGCCGCCGAAGTTCAGCGACTCGGGCAGCGTGATGGCGACCTTCAGCGCGCCGAACAGGACCCAGCTGAAACCGAAATCGAGTTGGGTCGCGCCCGCCAACTGGAAGCCCGCCAGCAGCATCGCGTTGGCGGTGAGCATCCAAGCCAGTCCGAGCTTGCGCTCTCCGGCGACGAGGTGCCCCAGCCCGGGGAACAGGAAGCTCAGCCCGATGACCTGGAGCATCCGATCACGCGTCGCATCGGCGGGGACGAGTGCAGCCATGCGCCGGGATTCTGACAGAGAGCCTGCATCGACGCCATCGAGGATCTGAATCGGGCCCGCGATGCTGGCCGATCCTCCCCCTACAATCGGGCATGGCCACGCATGCAGCCAGCTACCGCGTTCTCTATCGGGATATCGACTCGATGGGAGTGCTGTACTACGGCCGCTATCTCGCCATGTTCGAGATGGGCCGCGTCGAGTGGATGCGCGCGGAAGGCTGCCGCTACCGCGATTTGGAGCAGGAGCACGGCATTCTGCTGCCGGTGACGGAGGCCCGCTGTCGGTATCGCGCGCCGATCCAGTACGACGATCTGCTGCTGGTTCGGACGCAGGTCGCGCGCTGGAGTGCGTCGCGGATCGCTTTTTCGCACCGCATCGTGGTGCCGGAAGGCGATTCCGAGGAGATTCTCGCGCGGAGTCCTGCCTCGGGCGCGAGTGGCTCGCTGTCCTCCCTCCCGGATGGGCTTTGGGACGGTTCGATGAGCCGGATCTGTGCCGAGGGCGAAGTCGAGCTGGGCTGCGTCCGGGCAGGAGATATGCGCCCCACCCGCCTTCCGAAGCCGTTTTTCAGCCTACTGGAGCAAGTCGTGCCGACCGCCAAGCAGAGCGGCCGCGCGGCCCAGGACTAGGAACAAGCCTTCGGCGCTGTTTAATCAGCACTTAAAACGTGCCGAATAGGATGGAAGAGCACCATCTGGGTGCTAAATTATCGGGATGCTCCGACTGACCCGACGTTCGGAATACGGCCTCATGGCGCTGGCGTATCTGGCCAGCCGCCCGGGCGAGTATTGCTCCGTGCGCGAAATCGTCGAGGAGCTCAAGCTTCCCAAGCGCCTGCTGGCTGAGGTCCTCAAGGATCTGTCGCGCGCCGAACTGCTCGAGGCCACC
This sequence comes from Planctomycetota bacterium, assembly GCA_002705055.1. GTDB lineage: Bacteria > Planctomycetota > UBA1135 > UBA1135 > UBA1135. The sequence continues at coordinate 83,928 of PAHY01000064.1, read as the reverse complement.
CGTGGCCCCGGGGGTGGTTACCGCCTCACGCAGCCCGCCGAGCGGCTGGCGCTCGCCCGGGTCGTCGAAGTGCTGGAAGGCCCGGTCGCGATGACCGATTGCATGGCTCACAGCTGCGACCTGGAAGCCTCGTGCATCATCCAGACCGGCATCGGCCGGGTGACGCGCAACATCCGCAACGTGCTGGAAGGCATGACCGTCGCCGAGCTGCTGCCGGCCCAACCCGAGACCCCTCTCGCCGTCTAACCACCATGGTTGACCACCGCCTCGTCTACCTCGACTCGCAAGCGACCACCAAGCTGGATCCGCGCGTGCTCGACACCATGATGCCGTTCCTCACCGAGGACTACGGCAACGCCGCCTCGCGCAGCCACGACTTCGGCTGGGTCGCCGAGAAGGCCGTGGATCACGCCCGCGAGACCCTGGCCGCCGGCCTCGGCGCCAAGGGTCGCGAGATCGTGTTCACCTCGGGTGCGACCGAGTCCAACAACCTGGCCATCCTGGGCGCCGCCCGGATGTATCAGGGCAAGGGGAAGCACCTGATCAGCGCCCCCACCGAGCACAAGGCGGTCATCGATCCGCTCAAGCGGCTCGAGTCCGAGGGCTGGGAGATCACCTGGCTCGACGTCGACGCCCAGGGCCGCATCGACCTGGATCAGCTGCGCAGCGCCATCCGTCCGGACACGGTGCTGGTCAGCTTGATGCACGGCAACAACGAGATCGGCACGCTGCATCCGATCGCCGAGATCGGCGCGATCTGCCGCGAGGCCGGCGTGCTCTTCCACACCGACGCGACGCAGACCTTCGGCAAAGAAGAGATCAATGTCGAAGCGATGCACATCGACCTGCTCTCGGCTTCGGGACACAAGATGTACGGCCCCAAGGGCGTCGGCCTGCTGTACGTCCGTCGGCGTAACCCGCGCGTGCGGCTTGAGCCGATCCAGTTCGGCGGCGGCCACGAGCGTGGCATGCGCTCCGGCACCCTCAACGTGCCGGGCATCGTCGGCTTCGGCCGGGCGCTTGAACTGTGCCTCGAGAATCGCGCCGAGGAGCAGGCCCGGATGGCCGCGCTGCGCGACCGCCTGCAGCAAAGGCTCGAGTCGGAACTCGACTTCGTGCAGGTCAACGGCGACCAGGAACACCGCCTGGCCGTCAACCTCAACATCAGCTTCGCCTACATCGAAGGCGAGTCGCTGATCATGGGCATCCCCGGGATCGCGGTCAGCTCCGGCTCGGCCTGCACCTCGGCCAGCCTCGAGCCTTCCTACGTGCTGCGCGCCATGGGCGTCGGCGACGACCTGGCTCACTCCTCCATCCGCTTTGGCGTCAGTCGCTTCACCACCGAAGACGAAATCGATTACGCCGCGGACCGCGTCATCGCCGCAGTGCGCCGCCTGCGCGAGATGTCGCCGCTCTACGAGATGGCTCTCGAGGGCATCGATCTCAACTCCGTCCAGTGGCAGGGCCACTAATCCGTTTCCCCGCTCCGGACAACAGAACAACATGGTCTACTCCGAAAAGGTCATCGATCACTACGAGAACCCGCGCAACGTGGGTTCGCTGGACAAGGATGCCGAGAACGTCGGCACCGGCGTCGTCGGCGCCCCCGAGTGCGGCGATGTCATGAAGCTGCAGATTCAGGTCGAAGACGGCGTCATCACCGACGCCAAGTTCAAGACCTTCGGCTGCGGTTCGGCGATCGCCTCGTCCAGCCTCGCGACTGAGTGGCTCAAGGGCCGCAAGATCGACGATGCCGGGACGATCAAGAACAGCGACATCGCCGAAGAACTGGCGCTGCCGCCGGTGAAGATCCACTGCTCGGTGCTCGCCGAGGACGCGATCCGCCAGGCCATCGCCGATTTCCAGTCCAAGCAGGCTCAACCCGCGGAAGCACCAGCCTCCGAAGAGGCCCCGGCATCGTGAGTGACACCGCAACCTCGACTCCAGGCACGATCCTGATCTCGCCCTCGGCTGTGGCCGAGATCAAGCGCCTGATGACCGAGAACAATCTCCCCGAGACCGCCGGGGTGCGCGTCGGCGTCAAGGGGGGCGGCTGCTCCGGCTTTTCGTACTCCCTCAACTTCGACGTCAACCAGGCCGAAGGCGATCTGGTCGTCGAGGTCGATGGCGTGCGCCTGTTCTGCGACCCGAAGTCGATGCTGTACCTCAACGGGACCACGCTCGACTACACCAGCGGATTGCAGGGGCGCGGTTTCCAGTTCCAGAACCCGAACGCCTCCAGCACCTGTGGCTGCGGCGAGTCCTTCTCCGTCTGAGCAGGCCGCCCGCGTTTTCGAACTGTACGGCCTCGCGCCGTCCTTCGAGATCGACCTCCGCGACCTGGAGGACCGCCTGCGCCAGGCGAGTCTGGCCTGGCACCCGGATCGCTTCGCTCTGCAAGGAGAAGCGGCCCGGCTCGAAGCCGAGGACAAGATGGCGGAGTTCAATGACGCCTTCCCGCTGCTCCGTGACCCGGCCCGCCGCGCTGAACTGCTGCTGAACTGGCTGGGCGTTGCGCCCACCCAAGGCACCGACGCCGAAGCGGACCCGGCTTTCCTCATGGCGATGATGGAGCTCCGCGAAGAAGCTGAAGCTGCCCGCACCCAGCTGGCGCAGGATGCCGCCCCGGCGCAGCAGTTCATTCAGCGGATGCAGCAGGCCGAAGCCGAGCTGCTGGAACGCTTTCACGCTGCCTTCGCCGAGCTTCCGGAGGAAGCCCGCGCGGGGGCCGGCACGGCAGAAGCCGCAAACCAGGATCCGCCGCATCCGCAACTTGCGGCGCTGCGCCGCCTGTTCTACGAGTTGCGCTACCACCAACGCAGTCGCGAGCAACTCCAGGACGCGCTGCGCCACGACGGCACCCAGATCCCATGATCGAACTCCCCACGCTCCCGATGAACGATGAGGCTGCCTCGCGCGGCCCCATCCTCGGTATCGACCTTGGCACCACCAACTCGCTGGTGGCGGTCTACGACGCGGGAGGTGCGCGGATTCTGGCCGACGCCGAAGGCGAGATCTCGCTGCCTTCGATCGTCAGCTACCCTCAGGACGGCGCCCCGGTCGTGGGCGAGGCAGCGCGCGAGCGCGCGCGCCTGGACCCGCATCGGACGGTGCACAGCGCCAAGCGGCTGATCGGCAAAGGCGTCCAGGATCTGGGCCGCGAGCTGGCGACGATGCCGTACTCGATCGTCGACGCGCCGGGCCGCAGCCTGGCCATGATCGACCTGGGCGAGCGGCTGCTCTCGCCGGCAGAGGTCTCGGGCCAGGTGCTGGCTGAGCTGCGTCGCCGCGCCGCCGCCGCGCTGAAGCGCCCGCTCGAGGAAGTGACGCAGGCCGTGGTGACGGTCCCGGCCTATTTCGACGATGCCCAGCGCCAGGCCACACGCGAGGCCGCCAAGCTGGCCGGCCTCGAGATCGTCCGCATGGTCAACGAACCGACCGCGGCCGCGCTGGCCTACGGTCTCGACAAGGAAGGCGCCGAGCACGTCATCGTCTACGACCTGGGCGGCGGCACCTTCGATGTCTCGCTGCTGCAGCTGAAGGACGGCGTCTACCGCGTGCTGGCCACCGCCGGCGACACCTATCTCGGCGGCGACGACTTCGACCGCACGCTGGTCCTCCACGCCGCGCGCGAGATTCAGGCCAAGTCCGGCCAGGATGTGCTGGCCGATCCGGCCGCCCGCGCCGCGCTGCGGATGGCCGCCGAGCGCACCAAGATCGCGCTGTCCTCGGCCGAAGAAGCCGAACTGGTCTTCCAGGATCCCGCCGCGGGCATCGCCTACCGCGGCAAGATCGACTGGCGCACCTTCCAGGAAGCGATCGCGCCGCTCATCCAGCGCACCCTCGACTGCTCCGCTCAGGTGCTTGCCGATGCTGGCGTGGCCGCTGAGCAGATCAACGAGGTCGTGCTGGTCGGCGGCTCCACTCGTGTGCCGCTGGTCAAGGCTGCCGTCGCGCAGTACTTCCAGCGCCCCGCCCGCGATGAGCTTGACCCCGAGCAGGTGGTTGCGCTGGGCGCCGCGGTGCAGGCTGGCGTGCTGGGCGGCACGGTGCGCGATCTGCTGCTGCTCGACGTCACCCCGCTTTCGTTGGGCATCGAGACCCTCGGCGGCGCGGTCTCCAAGCTGATCGCGCGCAATACCTCGATTCCGGCCCAGGCGCAGGAGGGCTTCACCACCTCGGTGGACGGGCAAACGGCCGTAACGCTGCACGTGCTCCAGGGCGAACGCGAGCTCGCCCACGACTGCCGCAGTCTGGGCCAGTTCGTGCTCCGCGGCATCCCGCCGATGCCGGCCGGTCTGCCGCAGATCGGCGTGCGCTTCGCGCTCGACGCCGACGGCATGCTGCGCGTGCGCGCCAAGGAACAGCGCTCCGGCGTCAGCGCCGAGATCGAGATTGAACCCAAGCACGGCCTCTCCGACGAGGAAGTCGAGAAGATGCTGACCGATGCCTGGGAGCACGCCGAGCAGGACCTCACCACGCGCCGCGTGGTCGACCTGCGCGCGCAACTGGGCACCGTGGTCGCTGCGATCGAGAAGCAGCGCGCGCTGTTCGACGAACTGGAAGCCGCGCAGCGCGAGCGTCTGGTCGACGCGCTGGAAGAAGCCGGCGACGCCGAGTCCATCGACCGCCCCGAGACCCTCAAGGGCATCCTCGACGGCCTCGAGGAAGCCTCCTTCCCGCTGGCCGAACTGCTGATGCATCGCGTGGCCAGCGAAGCGGTCAAGGATCGCAAAGTCTCTGAACTGCTCGACTCCGAAACTGCGTCATGAGCACCTACCGCATTCAGTTTCTTCCCGCCGACCTCACCGTCGAGGCCGACGCCGACCAGCCGGTCGAGACCCGCGATGGGCTGCCCGGCAGCATTCTGGCTCTGGCGCTGAAGAACCACCTGGAGATCGATCACGCCTGCGGCGGAGTGTGCGCCTGCTCGACCTGCCATGTGATCGTTAAGGAGGGCTTTGACTCGCTGTCGGAAGCCAGCGAGAACGAAGAGGACATGCTCGACAACGCCCCCGGCGTCACGCTGCAGAGTCGCCTTGCCTGCCAGGCGGTCGCCGATGGCAGCAGCGATCTGGTGGTCGAGATCCCCCACTGGAACCGCAATCTCGTTTCGGAAGGACATTAAGCCGATGGATGCCCCGCTTGCCTGGACCGACGTGGATGACGTGGCCTACGCGCTGTTCGAGCGCGAGCCCAGCCTGGATCCGCTGACCGTGCGCTTCACCGATCTGCGCGACAAGATCCTCGCGCTGCCGAACTTCACCGGCACGCGCGAGCAGTGCAACGAGAAGATCCTTGAGGCCGTGCAGATGGCCTGGCTGGAAGAGTTTCAGGATCAGGACTGAGCCGGCTCGGGCTGCCGCGCGGCCTCGCTCTCGAGAATCGCGCTGGCCCGCGAGGCTGCTGCCTGCATCGGCGTGACGCCGCGCGCGTCGGCATCGGCGAGCAGGGCGGCGACGGTCTGGCCGATGCCCTGAATCTCCTCTGTCCAATCGGTGCGTCCGGTGGACTCGTAGCCGGCTCCTTCGATCAGCGCTCCGGCGTTGATCACAAAGTCCGGCAGGTAGAGCACCCCGCGCTGATGCAGCGACCCCGCGAGCTCGGCGCTGGCGAGCGCGTTGTTCGCGACCGGCGCGACGATCCGCGCTCCGATCCGGGGGATGGACAGCTCGTGCAGCACACCGCCGAGCGCGCACGGCACCAGGACATCGACCTCTGCCCGCAGCACCTCGGTCGGGTCCAGCAGCTGCACGCCGATCTCGCGCGCGTGCGCGCAGGCGGCCACCTTGAGATCCGAGCCGAAGACCTCGGCTCCTTCCGCGAGCAGACGCCGTGCGAGCGCCAGCCCCACGGCCCCGAGACCCTGCAGGGAAATGCGCACGCCATGCAGCGAGTCCATCCCGACGTGCTTCAGAGCTGCGGAGATCCCCCACAGCGCACCCTCGGCGGTGGCTTCCTCGGCCGGGCGCAGCACGCCGTCATGGAAATGAGCCACCCACTGCGTCGATTCGGCCAGATGGCGCTGGTCGTGCTCGTCGAAGCCGGCGTCGGGGCCGGCGCGGTAGACGCCGCCGAGGCCTTCGATGGCGCGCCCCAGCGCGTGCACCGCCTCGCGCCGGTCCCGCAGGTGGTCGGCCAGCACCACGGTCTTACCTCCGCCGCCGGGGATCCCGGCCAGCACGCACTTGAAGGTCATGGCCTGCGCCAGCCGCAAGGCGTCCAGAGCCGCCTCGTCCTCGTTGCGGTAGCTCCAGACCCGAATGCCGCCGTAGGCGGGCCCGCGGCGGGTGTGGTGCAGGGCGATCCAGGCGCGCAGACCGGATGCAGAATCCTGGACCGCGATGAGTTGCTCGTGGCCCGCCAGGGCCATGGTTTGGAGGAGTTCCATGCCGAAGTGGCCCGCCGGGAGGCGCGCCATGACAACCCAGTTTGACACGAAACCGGGACTCGCCATTCTAAACTGCCGACAGTCATGAGCCGCGTTCCCGTCTCCGACCGTCCGCCCTTTCTGGCCCTGATGCTCGTCGCGCTGCTGCCCGCCGCGTGCGGCGGACTGGAGCACGAGGCCGAGCAGCCCCAGCAGGCCTTCGGCGAAACGAAGGGGACGGACAGCAGCACCCCCGGCCCGGATGCCGTCCCGGCTGCCCCGACCTCGGAGAAGACGATCGCCGAGCTGATCGTCGACTGCGAGCGCCACATCAACGCCTGGCAGTTCGCCCGCGCCAACGCCGATACCCAGCGCGAACTGGAGCAGCTCAAGGTGCTCGAGGAGGCCTTCGCCCGCTACGTCGCCAATGAGATGGACCTGGTGCGCGAAGCGGCGCTGATCGGCGAGAACCGCGCGCGCGGCGTGGCTTCGACCGCGCTCGGCTTCAGCGGCGATCCTTCGGTGCTGCCGATCCTGCTCAACAACCTGGGCGATCCGGACGTGGGCGTGGTGGCCAACACGCTGTTTGGCCTCGGCATGCTCGCCGCCCCGGAGACTCCGGGGGGCTCGCTCCAGGACGCGATCCAACGGCCGGATGCCTCCCTGGAGATCGTCCAGAACGGCGTCTTCGCCGCGGCGCGCGTCGCGCAGGCGCGCAGCAAGGATGAGGTGCGCGGGCAGCGCGCGGACGGCCTCGACGAAGTGCTGCTCAGCCTGCTGGAGCGCCCCGAGATCGGCATTCGCGCGCAGGCCGCTTCCGGCCTCGGCTATGCCAAAGCAGAAAGCGGCATTCCCGCGCTGACCGATCTGCTGGTCGGCGATTCGGAAAGCGCGGTCCGCATGGCGGCCGCCTTTGCGCTGGGCGAAATCGGCGACAGCATCTCCGGCAACGTGCTGGTGTCCGCGCTCGACGACCCGACGCCGGGCGTAGCCGGTGCCGCGCGCGGCGCGCTGGCCAAGATTTTCGGCCGCGACCTCGGCCCGGATCCGAAGGCCTGGGAGCCGCTGCTGCGCGACTGAGCGTAGGGCGCGCTCGTCTATCCTGACGGGATGAGCGCCCCGAGCCGTACCAGCCGCCTGCGCGTCTCGCGCAAGGCCGAGCTCTTCGTCGAGTCCGTCATCCGCGAGATGACGCGGGTCGCCCAGGCGCACGATGCGCTCAATTTGGCGCAGGGATTCCCGGATTTCCCCGCCCCCGAGCCGCTCAAGGAAGCGGCGGTACGCGCGATCCGCGCTGACTTCAATCAGTACGCCGTCACCTGGGGCGCCGCCAAGCTGCGCGCGGCGATCGGCCGCTTCATGCAAGAGCGACGCGGCGTCCAGATCGACCCTGATGAGCAGGTGACGGTGGTGTGCGGCGGCACCGAAGGGATGATCGCCGCGATGATGGGCATCCTCGACCCGGGCGACGAGGTGCTCATCCCCGAGCCCTTCTACGAGAACTATGGCCCCGACGGCATTCTGTCCGGCGCGGTCCCGGTCTTCGTGCCGCTCGGCGACGGTTTCCGCCTCGACGTCGAGGCGCTGCGCCGCGCGCTCACGCCGGCCACCCGCGCGGTCGTGCTCAACACGCCGCACAATCCGACCGGCCGCGTGTTCGACGAGCAGGAAATGGACGCGCTCTGCGCCTTCGTGCTCGAGCATGACCTGCTGCTGTTCACCGACGAGATCTACGAGGAGATCCTTTACACCGGTCCGCACCAGTGCCCGCTGCTGCGCCCCGACATGGCCGAGCGCACCGTGGTCGTCTCCGGCGCGTCGAAGACCTACTCGATCACCGGCTGGCGGATCGGCTGGGTCATCAGCCCGCCGGCGCTGACCAGCGGCGTGCGCAAGGTCCACGACTTCCTCACCGTGGGTGCCGCGGCGCCGCTTCAGGAAGCCGTCGCCGAGGCGCTGCTCTGGGAGGACGCCTACTACGAGCAGATGCGCGCCGACTACCGGCAGCGGCGCGATCTGATGGTGCGCGATCTGCGCGCCGCGGGCTTCGGCTGCGAGATTCCCGAGGGCGCCTACTACGTGATGGCCGACTGCAGCAGCCTGCAGCGCCCGGGCGAGAACGACGTCGAGTTCGCGATGCGGCTGGTGCGCGACGCCGGAGTCGCCACGGTTCCCGGCTCGTCCTTCTACCAGGACGCGGCCGATGGAGCTCACCTGACGCGCTTCTGCTATGCCAAGAGGCTGGAGACGCTCGAGGCAGCGGGGCAGCGGCTGCGCGCCTGGGCGGAAAGCGGATGATGCGCGCGCTCTGGGCTGTGTGCATGCTCGGCGCAGGGCTCGCTGCCTGCGGAGAGGGCGAAGTTGCGCCCCCCGCACCTTCGACCGATTCGACGACTGAATCCGCTCCCTCGCCTCCCTCGCCTCCCTCGCCGCAGCGCGACCCGGCCCTGCTGGAGGCCGCCCGCAGCGCGCGCGGCAGCGGCTTCGCGGCCCGCTTCGGCAGCCACCGGGCAGATGATCCTGCGACTCACTTTCAGCTCAGCGGCGAGGCTCGCTTTGCCTTCCGCGACCCCGCCCTGGAGGACCGCAGCTTCGCCTTCGAAGTCGCGCTCGCCGGCCCGAGCGTGCAGCGGTATCAGCTGTCTGCCGGGCAGCGCAAGAACTGGTTTCTGCTCGCAGGCCCCGGCGACTGCTGGGTCAAGACGCCCGAGGATCAGCAGCCCAAGCCCGCCTCGGCCCGCGCAGGCGAGCTGGGCGAGGATGCCGCCCTGCGCTGGCTGATCCTCGGCTTCCCCGCCCACCTCGAAGGGGCTGCCGCGCAGCAGCGGGCCCGCGACTGGTCCGAGGCCTGGGAGGCCGAGCAGCCGATCGCGCTCCCGGAGGACTTCGGGCAGGGCGGGCTGCAGATCTCGATGGGCGAGGACGGCCTGCCGACCCGGGTCGAGCGGGTCGACGCGGAGGGCACCCGCGAGCTGCTGCTCGAGGTCACGGACTGGAGCCTCAGCGCAGGCGCTGCCACCCCCGATGCACCTCTAGGACTGCGCTATCCGCGCTCCTGGTCGTGGCATCGCGAGGACTGGATCCTGCACGAGACCCTCGACCGGCTTGAGGATCACGCGCTCTATCTCGACACCGCCTTCCGCCCGGAGGAAGCACCGCTCGCCCGTTTCCAGGTGCGGCGGGCGCCGGATGGCAGCAGTCAGCGCGTTCCCGAGGATCGCTTCGCGCTGATCGAACACACGATGCGCTACCGCGTGCTGGAGGCCGCGCCCGAGGACCCAACCGAGGGAAACTGGGAGTTTCGCGCCCCCACCGAGACGCGCTGGGCCGAGCAGCTGGACGCGAAAGCCGAAGGGCCGGGGGTCGAGTCCATCGAGGCTCAGCTCTGCCTGCTCTGGAGCAGCCCGCGGCTGCAGGCGCCGACCGAGGAAGGTCTGCAGCGGCTGCGCGAGGTCGCGGCGCAGAATGGCCTGGAGGTCATCGGTCCGGTCTGGATTCACACCGGCGTCGTCGGCCTGGAGCTGCTGCTGCCGGTGCGCAAGCCGGACTAGCCTGCGGCGCTCAAACCTTGGAGCCTAGTCCAGCGACCATTCCGCCGGACCACCTGCCGGACGGAAGATCATGACCTCGGTGTCCCGCCCAGTAGCTTCGCGATAGCGCCGCGGGACCTCCTCCGAGAAGCCGGCGATCGCGTCGGGGTGCAGCACCGCCACCGTACAGCCCCCGAAGCCGGCGCCGGTCAGGCGCGAGCCGTAGCAGCCGTCCACGGCAAGCGCGGCTTCGACCAAGGCATCCAGCTCGGGCGTCGAGACTTCGTAATCTCGGCGCAGCGAGGCGTGCGCGGCGGTCATCGCCGCACCGAAGACATCCAGTCGCCCGGCGCGCAGCCCGGCGGAAGCCTGCTCGGTCCGCGCCACCTCGCTGACCACGTGCTCGCAGCGGCGCTGCTGGACCGCGCTCAAGAGCCCGCGATGCGCTTCGAAGTCCTCGCGACGGAGGTGCGCGAGGCAGCCCAGCTCCGGGATCTGCTGCTTCAGGACCGCGAAGGAACTCGCGCATTCCTGCACGCGCTCGTTGAAGGCGGAGCCCGCGAGCTCGCGCTTGACGCCGCTGTCCATCACCGCGATCGCGACCTGATCGGCCGGCAAAGGCAGGTGCTCGACCTCGCCGGTGAAGCAGTCGTAGTGCATCAGCCGATCGGGCTGACCCAGGAACACGGCCATCGGATCCAGCACACCGCACTGCACGCCGACGTATTCGGTCTCCGAGCGATGGGCGAGCTGAATCAGCTCCTGCACCGGGACCTCGCGCCCCAGGAGACGCGCCAGGCCGAACAGCGCGACGCATTGCACGCTGGCGGAGGAGGACAGACCGCGCGCCATCGGCAGATCGGCGTCGACGTAGATGTCGAGGCCGGGAACCTCGCCCCACTCCTGCTGGGCCAGGTAGATCGCGCCCTCGAGGTAGGAGGACCAGACCTCTTCGCGCTGGGGGCGCAGCGCGTCGAGCGCCAGCTCAATCGGCTCGCCCGGGAAGTTCGCCGAGACGAAGCGCAGCCGCCCATCCGACCGCGGCACGAGGATTGCACAGGTCCCCTTGGACAAGGCGACGGGCATCACGACCCCGCCGTTGTAATCCAGGTGCGCACCGAGCAGATTCGCACGGCCAGGCGCAAAAAACGCACGCGCGCTGTCCGGGAACGACGTTTCCCGCAAAGCGCGAGTCGCGTCGAGCAGACTCAAATGACTGCCCATGTGGGCAGAGGGTACGATGGCGCTTCCGCCCATGCTTCCGCTTTTCCTTTCGACCATCCTCGGCCTCACGCTTGACCTCTCGGCGGCCCCCCACCCGGGCTTCCAGGAGCCCGCGCAGCCGCTGGAAGCCCCGGTGCTCATCTACGGCGAGCGCCAGATCCCGGCCTCCGAGGTCCTCAAGCGGCTCGACGACGAGCAGGGCCAGCTGATGAAGCTGCTCCAGGGCGACGCGGACTACCGCGCGGCCTATCTGGCCTCGCCGCGCTTCCTCGCCTCGGTCCGCGCCTACGCGGATCTGCTGCGGGTCGAAGAGCTGGGCGTGCGCAAGGCGACCCCCGAAGAGCTGCTGGCCGAGGCCCGCGCTTACGGCGCGGATCGCAAGAGTCGGCTCAGCCCGGAGGCGCTGCTGCGCGCGCAGCCGATCGAGATCGAGGTCCGCGCCCGCCTGCTGACTCAGCAGAGCGCCGAGTTCACGACCTCCGAGCTGCGCCAGCACATGCTGCGCTCGGTCCCCGAGTTCTTCGGCGAGCTGCAGGTCTCGTGGATTCGCGTGCCGCTGGTCGACACCAAGGCGGCGCGGGCGCTGACCCAGGAAGAAACGCGCGCGGTCTACGATCGCCTCGACGAAGCCGCGACCAGGCTGCAGGCCGAGGAGATCAGCTGGAAGGACGCGGTCGAGAAGTACAGCAAGGATCCGCTCACCCAGGAACGCGACGGCGCGGTCGGCATCCTGAAGCGCACCATGACCGACCGCTTCGAAGAGCCGATGCTGCGCGCCCTGTTCGCCGACCTCGGCTTCAAGGCCATTGAGAACGAGATCCTGCGCGGCCCGATCCTGGGCCAGAAGTGGGCCTACCTGGTGCGCATCGAGGGCTTCCGCATCGATGGAGTCCCCGAGCTGCAGCGCGCGCGGGCGCGGGTCGAACGCTCGCTGCGCGAGACGCTGATGCAGGAGCAGCTGGCGGGCATCCGTCAGGTGATCCCGGCTCAGGTCCTGGCGCCGCTCGTGCGCTAGCCTGAGCGGCTGCATGGCGCTCGTCCCCCCCTCTGCGTCCTGGGCGCGTTCCGCGACCGAGTTTGCGGCCGTGACGCCGAGCCGCGAAGTGCTGCTCGGCCACCCCGGTGACTTCGCCGTCCTCGAGGCGCAGAACGCGCATATGCAGACGGCCGACGGGGCTCTGCAGCAGGTCGACGCGGCGCGGGCGCTGGAGCAGTGGCAGGAACTGCGCTGCGCTTACGAGGAGATCGGCGTACGCACCTCGATTCTGCCTTCGGGCCAGGGGCTGGCCGATCTGTGCTTCACCGCGAATCCCAGCCTGGTGCTGGCCTGCCCGGATGGCCGCCGCGAAGTCTGGCTGGCCAAGATGCGGCACCCATCACGGCAGCCGGAAACAGCGCTGCACGAGGATTTCCATCGTCAGCGGGGCGCGGTCATCCGGCGGATGCCCGAACAGGTGCCGCGCTTTGAAGGCTGCGGCGACGGGGTGCAGCACCCGGGGCGCTTTCTGATGCACGCCGGCACGGGCCCGCGCAGCGATGCCTCCGCCTGGGCGTGGATGGCCGAAGCCCACCCCGAGCTGGAGATCCTGCTCTACGAACTGGTCGATCCGCGCTTCTACCACCTCGATACCGCGCTCGCTCCGCTGGATGAACGCTGCGCGCTATACGTGCCTGAGGCCTTCGACGATGCAGGGCGGGCGCGCGTCCTGGCCGCCTTCCCCGCAGCGATCGCGCTGCCGCTCGACGAGGCGATGCGCTTCGCCGGCAATGCGCATTGCCCCGACGGCAAGCACGTGCTGCTGGACGCCGCCTGCGAGGCGACCGCCGAGCTGCTGCGCGCGCGCGGCTACGTCCCGATTCCGCTCGACACCAGCGAGTTTCGCAAAGCAGGCGGCTCGGTCTTCTGCCTCAAACTTGCGCTTTAGCGGCGCGCGGCTGCGGCGCGGCTGCCTGGCGCAGCGCCGCCTGCACCAGCTCGTCGAGCAGATGCGGCAGGCCGATCCCGGCGAGATCGAACAGCTTCGGGTACATCGAAATCGAGGTGAAGCCCGGAATCGAGTTGACCTCGTTGATGTAGATCCGGCCGGCCGACTCGTAGCCGACCTGCTTGTCGAGGATGCGGAAATCGACGCGCGCCATGCCGCTCATGCGCAGCAGGCGGAAGGCCTCGGCCGAGAGCGACTTCAACCGCGCCACCGTGGCCGGGTGCAGCTCGTCGGCGGGCACCTTCAGTTCGGCGGCGTCGGTCTCGTACTTGGCCGCGTAGTCATACCAGCCGTCCAGCGCGATCTCGCCCGGCTCGCTGACCTGCAGCGTCTCGCCTTCGAGCACCGCGACCTCGATTTCGCGCCCCGGGATCTCCGGTTCGATCACGACCAGCGCGTCGTGCTCGAGCGCCGCTTCGATGGCGGCTGCCAGCTCGTCGGCGTGCTCGACGCGGCTGATGCCTACGCTCGAACCCAGACGGTTGGGTTTGACGAAGCACGGGAAGCCGTGGCGCGCGGCCTCGGTGAGCGCGGCCGAGCGATCCTCGCTCCAGCGGCGACGGTCGACCTCGCTCCAGGGGATGATCGGCAGGCCGTTGCCGCGCAGCACCAGCTTGGTGAGCACCTTGTCGATCGCCAGCTGCGAGCCCACCGAGCCGCTGCCCACGCAGGGCACGCCCAGCAGCTCGAGCCAGCCCTGGACCCGCCCGTCCTCGCCGAAGGGGCCATGCAGCACCGGGAAGACGCAGGCGGTGCCCGCAGGAAGCGCGGGCGGACCGCCGGCTTCGCCTGGATCCTCGCCGTAGAGCAGCCGCCGACTGGCCTCGGGGCCCAGCCAGCCGCCCTCGCGCGTGATCCCGACCAGATGAACCTCGTAGCGCGCCGGATTGAGGTGCTCAACCACGGTGCGAGCCGATCGCAGCGAAATCTCGTGCTCTTCGGAGGGACCGCCGAACAGGACAGCCAGGGGCAGAGCCGGGGACGTCATCGCCGATAGCATAAACTTTGTTGCCGCAGGGTCCACGCATGCTTCACACGCTGTTCCTCCTGATTTCCCTTCTCGCCCAAGAGGGATCGACCCCTCCGCAGCCTCCTCAGGCTGCCGAGCGCCCGGCTGCGCTGCCGGATCTGACGGTCCCCGGCCGGGGCCGCGCGGGCATGGACGTCCGCCACTACCGCCTGGAGATGGCGATCGACCCGACCCGACGCTTCGTCGAGGCCACGGCCACCCTGGAGCTGGAGCTCCTCGAGGATCAGGAGGCCCTCGAGCTCGACTTCCACCACATGTTCGAGGTCATCGCGACCCGCGTGGACGGCCGGCTGCTCGAGGCCCAGCAGGTTCCCCACCTGCTGCGCATCCCCGGCAAGCGCCCCTTCCCCGCCGGCCGATCCATCGAGCTGGAGGTGATTTACCGCGGGCTGTTCCCCCAGGACGAGTCCCAGGGTGACGTAGTGGGCATGCTCCACGACGGCCGCAGCGTGGTCGCCTATCTCGAGCCGGACGGCGCCCATCACTTCTTCCCCTGCAACGACCACCCCAGCGACAAGGCCAGCTACGAGCTGATCATCGATGTGCCGGAAGGACAGCTCGCCGCCGGCATCGGCGAGCTCGTCGAAGAAGGGCCCTCGCCGCGGCCGGGCTATCACCGCGCGATCTGGCGGACCGATATCCCCACCGCCAGCTATCTGGTTGCGCTGGGCGTCGGCCCCTGGGTGCGGATCGAGCGCACGGGGGCATCGGTGCCGATCTGGGACTACTGCGAGGAAGAAGATCGCGAGCGCATCGAAAAGGCGCTGTCCTCGGTCCCCGCGATGATGACCTTCTTCGAAGCGCGCTTCGGCCCCTACCCCTTCGAGAAGTACGGCCACATGCTCACCCGCAAGTGGATCGGCGGCATGGAGGATCAAACTCTGTCGGTCCTGGGCCGCACCGAGGCCCTGTCCGGCGATCAGGCGCTGCTGGCGCACGAGCTGGCCCACCAGTGGTTCGGCAATCTGGTCAGCCCCTATCAGTGGCGCGACCTGTGGCTCAACGAGGGCTGGGCGACCTGGGCCGAGCTGCTCTGGTTTGAGGAGCGCGATCCGCAGCAGGCCGCGCAGCTGCTCGAAGGCTGGCGACGCAGCACCTTCCGCCTGGCCATGCGCGAGCACCCGCACACGCTGGCCGCCCCGGATCCGGCTTCGCTCTTCGATGGTCTGCTCGTCTACGACAAGGGCGGCATGGTGATTCACCTGCTCGATGAGTACCTGGGCCGCGAGCGCTTTCTGAAGGCCGCGCGCCACTATCTCGCGCAGCACGCGCGCGGCAATGCGCGCACCCTGGACTTCCGCACCGCGCTCGAACAATCCACCGGCGAGGACCTGGAGCCCTTCTTCGCCGCCTGGGTCGAGGCCAACACCCTGCCCGCGATCGACTGGGAGCTCAGCTCGATCGAGCAGGTGGACGGCCCCGCCGGCCAGAGCGGGCCGCCGCTATGGAAGGTGCAGATCAGCGCCCGCCAGGAGGGCGCCTTTCACCCGATGAGCCTGGCACTCGAGTTGCAGGGAGCCTCAGAGGACGAACGGGAGCGCGTTCCGCTGCGCTTCGTCCGCCCCCAGATCACGAGCTCGGTGACGGTACGCTTCCGACCGACGGGCGCGCAGCTCGACCCTGAGAAGCGCGCTCCCTGGGTTCCTGCCGAACCGAGCGAAGACTAAGCCGGCATGTCGACGGACTCCACCCCCATCAGCTCGCCTGAGCCGCTCGCCCCGGCCCGTACGCCCTGGGCGTGGTTGCTGCTGCCTTTCCTGCTTGGGCTGCTGGTCTTCTCCTCGACCTGGGGGGCCGGCTTCGTTTACGACGACATCGAGTTGCTGCAGACCAACCCCGCGATGGACGAGTGGGGCACGATCGGGCGCGCCTTCGCCGAGCCCTTCTGGTCGCTCGCGCCGTTCCAGCAGAACTATGCCGGCTACTACCGACCGATTCCCGGGGTGGCCTTCGTCGTCCTGCACAAGTTCGGCGGCGGCGAGCCCTTCCTGTACCACTTTGCCTCGACGCTGGTGCACGCGCTGTGCGCCCTGCTCGTGGCGCGCCTCGCGCTTGGCCTCGGCCTGGGGCTGCGCGTCGGGCTGATCGCAGGCGCTGCATTTGCCCTCGCGGGCTCGCACGTCGAGGCCGTCGCCTGGGCCTCGGCGCTGCCCGACCTGCTGGCGACCTGCTTCTCGCTGCTAGCGCTCGACCAGCTGGTCCGGGGGCGACTTCCATTCGCCATCGGCGCGCTGGCCCTGGCCATGCTGTCCAAGGAATCCGCCTACGCGACCTGGCTGCTGATGGTGGTGGTCGCCGCGTTTGGCTCCGCGCGCCTGCCCTTGCCGCGCCGCGCGCCGCTCCTGGCCGGTCTGTTCCTGGTCGCCGGCCTGATCTACGTGCTGCGCGGCTTCGCTTTCGCGGAGGGCCCGCTGCCGGATGGAAGCAGCGAGGGTTTCGCGCTCGCGGCGGGCTTCGATCTGCAACTGACCCGCGCCGGCCTGAGTCCCAGCCACGAGACGATGCTCGGACTGGGGCTCGTCGCGCGTTATCTGGGCTTCCTGGTCTATCCGGTCGAGAGTCGGCCCTTCCGGCCGCTGCGCCTCGACCACGGCCCTGAAGATCTCTCGCTTTGGGGGCCGGCCGCGCTGGGAGCGCTGGCGCTGCTCGGCGCCGCCGCCATCTGGCTGCTGTTCGCACGGCGCCGCCCCTGGGTGCAGATCGGGCTGGGGCTGCTGTTCGTCGGCCTGACTCCGGTGCTCAACACCAAGTCGATCGGCCGCTTCCCCTTCGAAGAGCGCTTCGTCTACCTGTCGAGCGCCGGCTTCGTCCTGCTGCTCGCGCTGGGGATCAACCGACTGGCGCGCGGACAGGCCAAGCGTGGCCGCTCCTCCGCCGGCGCCGGGGTCGCGCTGATTCTCAGCCTGGCCTGGCTGGGGCTCAACCTCACGCCGATCGCGCGCGTCACGCCGCAGTGGGCCGAGAACGAGAAGTTCGCCCGCTGGTCGACCGAAGTCAGCCCCGAGACGATGACCCCCTGGCTGCTGGCCGGGCTCGCCACCCTGGAACGCGCGAAGTCGCTGCCGCAGCGCTCGGCCGAGCGCGCCGAGGTCGCCGACGATGCCTTCGACCTCTTCGAACGCTCGCTCGAAGTCAACGTCAACGACGTGCTCGTCGCCGCCCACGAGCGTGAATCCGGCAACGTCGGGCTCGGGAACGCGCTCTACGTCATGGGCGACTACGACACGGCGAAGGCCGTCTTCGAAGAGACCCTCAAGGGTTTCCCCTACGCGCAGGAAGCGCACTTCGGGCTGTCAAACTGCCTGCTCTATCAGGCCGACGTCCTTTACCAGCGCAACGCGCTGTCCTCGGATGCGCAGGTGCGCGCCGCCACGACCGAGCAGGTGCTCGAGCTGGCTGACCGCGCCCTGGTCCACGCCGATCAGGCCGTGCGCGGCTCGCGCCGCATCGCGGCTTTCTATCACAACCGCAGCGTGGCCCGGTATTGGGTCGGCCTGCTGCGCGATGCCGGCGAGTTCCCCGCAGCCGAACAGGATGCCCGCGTCGCCTTCGAGATGGACCCGAGCAGTCCGCAGTACTTCAATCACCTGCTGGAGCTGCTGGCGCTGCAGCGCAATCTTGACGGCCTGGCCGAAGTGATCGAGACCTATCTTGAGCGCAACCCCGACGCGCCGGATCGACAGATGCTGGAAGAGCAACTCGCAGCTCTGGGACAGCGCAACTAGGCTGAGCGCATGCCGTCTGCCCCCGCCGCCGGCGATTTCCTCGTTGCCACCGAGCTGCTGACCGACCCGAACTTCGCGGGCAGCGTCGTCCTGCTTTGCGAGCACGATGAACAAGGCACGCTCGGGTTGGTGCTGAATCGGCCCCTCTCGGTCCGCCTGCCCGAACTCGTCACCGGCGACGAGCTGCTGGGCTGCGAGGCCCCGGTGCTCTGGGGCGGTCCGGTGAAGTCCGACGCGCTGCATGCGCTGAAGGACGGCGCGCCCGGGCCGGACGCCGTCGAGGTCTACCCCGGCCTCGCCTTCGGCGGCCAGCTCGACGACCTGATCGACGCCTGGAATGAGGGCATCGAAGTGCGCTTCTATCTGGGCTACGCCGGTTGGGAATCCGGGCAACTGGACGGCGAGATCGCCGAAGGAGCCTGGCACGTGGTCCGCTCCCGCCCCGAGCTGGTCTTCCCCGAGCGCCCGGACGCGCTGTGGGGCCAGCTGAAGGGCGAACTCGACCCGGCCTGGCGCCACCTGAAACACCAGCCGCGCGATCCCGAACTGAACTAGGCCTGCCAGGCCGGGAAGAACTGCGGCCGAGGGCAGCCTAGAATAGGGAGTTCATGAGCGTCGCCGAGATCTGCGCCAAGGTGCTGCGCGAGGAGCGCATCACTCCTGAGGAAGCCCTGATCCTGCACGAGCAGGCCGATCTGGGCACGCTGGCCTACCTCGCCGACGAGGTGCGCTGGCGCAAGCATCCGAACGGCGTCGTCAGCTACATCATCGACCGCAACCTCAATCCGACCAACGTCTGCGTGACGGATTGCGGCTTCTGCGCCTTCTACGCCAAGCCGAAGGACACCGAGAAGTCCTACGTGCTCGACCGCGAGACGATCTACGCCAAGATCCAGGAGACCGTCGACGTCGGCGGCGTGCAGATCCTGATGCAGGGCGGTCACCATCCCCAGCTGGGGATCGAGTGGTACGAAGAGCTGCTGCGCGACATCAAGCAGCGCTGGCCCAAGCTGCACATGCACTGCATGTCGCCGCCCGAGATCGAGCACGTCTCCAAGGTCTCGAAGATTCCGACCACCGAAGTGCTGCAGCGGCTGCAGGCCGCCGGCATGGATTCGATGCCGGGCGGCGGCGCCGAGATCCTGGTCGAACGCGTGCGCGAGATCATCGCGCCGCGCAAGACCGACACCGACACTTGGCTGCGCATCATGGAAGAGGCGCATGCGCTGGGCATGCGCACGACCGCGACGATGATGTTCGGACACGTCGAGACCGTGGCCGAGCGTATCGAGCACCTTGACCGGCTGCGCCAGGTCCAGGACCGCACCTGCGGCTTCACCGCCTTCATCGACTGGACCTTCCAGCCGGGCGGCAATCCGATCGGCGAGAAGATGCTCGCCGAAGGCTGGAGCAAGAAGACCTACGGTGAGTACTTCCGCACCACGGCGGTCTCGCGCATCTTCCTCGACAACTTCGACAACCTGCAGGCGAGCTTCGTCACCCAGGGCTCCGAAGCCGCGACCATCGCGCTGCGCGCGGGCTGCAATGACTTCGGCTCGGCGATGCTCGAAGAGAACGTCGTCAGTTCGGCCGGCTGCTTCGAACTGGTCGCGCTCGAAGAGATCGAAAACTGCATCCGCTCCGCCGGCTTCATCCCGCGCCAGCGCAATCAGCGCTACGAGATCATCGACGAGCGTGGACCGGTCGAGGCTCCGCAGCTCGCCGGCGCCTAGAGATTCAGCATGGCGGCAAGGCCCCCTCGCCCCGGTCTGGCCGAACTGATCGACCTCGAAACCGGCCTGCTTCAGCTCGACGGGCTGCGGCCCGCCGCGGCGGCTGCAGGGCGTGAGCTGCTCGATCGCGACGACGCGGATCCGGTGCAGGCTCGGCTGCGCGCCGAAACCGACGCAGACTGGCGCTGGCAGCTGGCCGCCGCCTGGCTGCAGCGCCTGCGCAGCAGCGGCGTGGCCCTGCCCGGGCGCGCCTGCCAGCGCAGCCTGACCACCGCGGCGCGGATCGCGCAGGGTCTCGGCATCCTGCTGGGAGCCGGCGCGGCCTCGGCCACCTTGACTTACGACGGCAGCGCCCCGGTCAATCTGTGGAACTTCCTCGGCCTGTTCGTGCTGTTGCAGATCCTGCTGTTTGCGCTGCTGCTGTTCACGCTCGGCGCCGGCGCGGCCCGCGGGCGCGCGTTGACCAGCGCCACGCAACGGGCGGTCGGCGCTCTGGCCCGCGCCCCGATCGTCCGCCGCCTGCTGGGCACCGCTCCTGAATCCTGGCGCGCCAGCTGGGAAGAACTGGCGCGGCATCGCACCGCGCTGGCCACACGCCGCCCGCTCTATGCCGAGGCCGAACGCTGGGGCCTGTTCCGCAGCGCGCAGGCGATCGGGGTGGGCTTTCATCTCGCCGCCGCCGTGGTCTTCCTCTGGCTGGCGGTCTTCAGCGATCTGGCCTTTGCCTGGTCGACGACCCCGGCCGGGGTCGACGCCAGCTGGTTGCACGGACTGGTGCAGGCGCTGGCTTGGCCCTGGGCCTGGCTGGCTCCCGAAACTGTGCCCAGCCTGGAAGAGGTCGCGGCCACGCAGTGGAATCGCCTGGACCGCAGCTTCGTGCAGGGCGAAGGCGCCGCTTCGGCGCGCGCTTCGGCCGCCTGGTGGAGTTTCCTTCTGGTCGCTCAGCTGGTCTGGGGGCTGCTCCCCCGCCTGCTCGCCTGGGCCTACGGCGGCTGGCGACTGCGCCGCGCCCTGCAGGCCAGCCGGCTGGATCACACCGGCTTTCAGCGCCTGTTTGATCTGATGCTCGCGCTGCCGAAGCCGGGTGACTGGCAGGGCCCGCGCCCCAGCGAAGTGCAGGGCGAGCTGCTGGCGGAGTCGGCACCTGCGGGCGCAGCCGGTGCGTCGGCGGACGACTCGGCTGCAGGCTTCGCGATTCCCGCCCGACCGGTTCCCGCGCTGGTCTGGGGAGGCTTCCCGCACCAAGCCGAGCAGCTCGCAGCCCGGCTGCGTCAGGGTTTCTCCTGGACCGCGGAGTCGCTGCTGGAAGCCGGCGGCGCCGATGCGCATGCCTCCGAGACCGCCGTCCGCCAGGCGGCCGAGCAGGCCAAGCGGGCGCAGGGACTGGTCCTGTTCGCGGAGCTGGGCGAGAGCCCCAACAAGGCGCTGACCCGCGCGCTGCAGAAGCTGCGCGAGACGCTGGGGGTCCACGCTCCGATCCTGGTCGCGCTGGTTGGCCCCGAAGACGAAGCCGCGCTGCAGCTCTGGCGCGACTATCTGGCGCGGCTTCATGACCCCTACCTGCGCGTGGAGGCCCTGGGATGAGCACCCCCAAGCTGCCCACCCTGGTCGTCGTCGGCCATGTCAACAAGGGCAAGTCCTCCGTCGTCGCCAGCCTCACCGAGGACGCGAGCGTGCCGATTGATCGCACGCCCGGCACGACCGCGCGCTCGGGCAGCTATGCGCTGATGCACGAGGGTCAGCCGGTGCTGCGCGTCATCGACACGCCCGGCTTTCAGGAAGCCGCCGCCGCGCTGGCCTGGCTGCGGGCGCGCGCGAGCGATGCCAGCGAACGCCAGGAAGCGGTGCGCGCCTTCGTCGAGCACTTTGGCGGCGCGGCACCACGCCGGCTGGGCGAACCGGACTTTGAGGACGAAGTCGAGCTCCTGCGCCCGCTGGTCGAAGGCGAAGCCGGGGTGCTGTATGTGGTCGATGCGTCGCGCCCCTA
The DNA here is from genome assembly GCA_002705055.1 of Planctomycetota bacterium. Lineage (GTDB taxonomy): Bacteria > Planctomycetota > UBA1135 > UBA1135 > UBA1135. Next base: position 62,344 of record PAHY01000064.1, on the reverse strand, counting down.
TCGGCCGGTGCACGAAGCCGAGATGGAGATCCTCCGCTGGGCCGGGCAGCCGGGCATCGCGCTGCTGAATCGGATCGGACCGCAGGATCACGCCGGGAGCTGGCGCCCGGTGCTGACCCAGTTCTTCAACGCGGTCCACGAGTTCGACGCCCATCAGGCCGGCTTGGATGCACGCCTGCGGCTGCTCGAGGTCCTGGGCGCGGTGCGCTCGGATTGGCGCCCGGCCGCGGAGACCGCGATCGCGCACCTGCGCGAGCAGCGCGCGCGCCGCGACCGCCAGGCCACCGAGACCCTGGCCGAAGGCATTGGCGTGCTGCTGCGCCACGTCGAGCGCAAGCCGGCCCCGCCTCACGGCGACAGCGTCGGCACCGATGTCGAGCTGGCCGCGGACTACCAGGATGCGCTGCGCAAGCTCGAAGCGGGACTGCGGCGCGATCTCGCCGAGCTCTACGGGCACCCGGCCGATGCGCTCGCCCCGAGCACGCTGGAGCTGCTGAGCGAGGACCTGTTCAGCGAAACCAGCTGGCGGGTGTTTGGCCTCACCCGGCAGCAGCTGACGCTCTACGCGGCAGGCTGGGGCGCGCTGCTCGGCGGCGGCCTCGACCTCGCGGTCGGCGGCCTTTCGCTGGGAACCGGCATGCTGCTCGGCGGCCTCCTCGGCGGAGCCGGGGCTTGGTTCGGCGGCGCCCGCATCGGCAAGGCCTGGGACTCGCAGAGCGCGCTGTTCCGCCGCATGTTCCCGGGCGAGACGGGGCATTTCCGCCTGATCGGCCCGGTCGCCCAGCCGCGTCTCGCCTGGCTGCTGCTCGACCGCGCGCTGACGCACGCCCGCGCCATCCGCGCCCTCTCGCATGCGCGCAGCGCGCAGGGGCCTTCGACGCCGAGCGCTCAGGGCAAGCAGGGGGTCGCCGCGCAGCTCGACAAGCCGCAGCGCGATGCGCTCGATCGCGGCCTGCGTGCGGTGCTGCAGGCGGCGCAGAAAGGGCGCCCGCTGGCCGAGGATGAGGAGCGGGCCTGGCAGCAGGCCCTGCACGCCGCCTTGACCGCCGACTGAGCTTACTCGGCGCGCGCCGAGGTCTGGACGATCAGTTCGCGGCGGTAACGATCGAACAGGGTCGACTTCGACAGCGTGCCCAGGAATCGGCCATCGCCGTCGATCACGGGCAGCACCCAGGCGCCGACCTCTTCGAAGACCTCCATCGCCTGCAGCAGGGAATCGGTGTCGCGGATGCGCGGCACGGTCGAATCCATCGCGGTATCGACCGGGGTCATCTGCCGCAGCAGCGGATCAAAAATGACCGCACGCAGCGCTGAGAGGTCGAGCATGCCCTGGAAGATCCCCTGCTCATCCACCACGGCAAAATGATTGCGCCGCGTCTTGGGCAGGATCTTGGCGAGGTCATCGAGCGTCTTGCCGACTTCGATCTTGACGCTCTCAAGGTCGAGCATTTCGACTGCCTGCAGGTCGGCCAGGATGCGGCGGTCCGTGCCAGGTCGCAGCAGCCGGCCGGTCTCGGCCAGCTCCCAGGTGTAGAAGCTGTGGCGCAGCAGGCTGCGCGATACCAGCGCGGAGAGCACGGCCACGAGCATCAGCGGCAAGGTCTCGGACCAAGAGCCCGTCGTCTCGAGCGCCAGGAACATGCCGGTGAATGGTGCTTGCATCGTGCCCGCGACCAGCCCCGGCATGGCCAGCAGAGCGAAGAAGCCGGCTTCGACTTCCAGCCCGGGCAGCAGATCGAGCGCGCCGCCGTAGGAGAATCCCAGCGCGGCACCGAGCACCAGCGAGGGCGCGAAGATGCCGCCGGGGGCGTTGCTGCCCAGCGTCAGGACCGTGGCAACGAATTTGGCCAGCAGCACCAACGCGGTGAAGTAGAACAGCGAACTGCCGTGCTGGTCGTCGTTGAGGCACTCGTTGACCAGCTCGTAGCCTTCGCCGATCGCCTGCGGAAAGATCCAGCCGATCCCCCCGACCCCGAGGCCGGCGATCGCCGCGACGACCCCCGGTTTGCCCAGCAGCTTGCCCTTCTTGAGTTTCGCCGCGAGCGTCTCGGCCTGGAAGATCGCCCCGACCAGGCCGACTGACACGACTCCGGCCAGCAGTCCGAGCGGCACCGACAGCCCCAGGTCGATGGCATCCCAGTCAAACTCGCCGGAACTGAACGCGCCTTCGGCGCCCAGCAGCCCGCGGCCGATCGAGGTCGCGACCGTCGCCGCCACGACCACCGGGATGACCGTCGCCAGTGTCCACTCGGCGAGCACCACCTCGGTCGCGAAGATGACTCCGGTGAGCGGCGCGTTAAAGATGGCGCCGATGCCGCCGGCCACGCCGCAGGCCAGCAGCAGAATGCGCTGCCGCTCGGCCACCTTGGCGCCGGCCGCCACGGTGCTGCCGACCGCCGCGGCGCTGAAGGCGATCGGGCCCTCCAGCCCGGCCGAGCCCCCGCTGGCCACGTTGATCAGCGAACCCAGCAGCCGACTGACCATCGAGCGCGGTCGCATCGATCCGCCGTGTCGGGAGACGGCTTCGAGGACCGCGGGCACCCCGTGCCCGCCCGGCTCGCGGAAGATCACGCGGATCACGATCACTCCCAGCAGCGCGCCCCCCGCCGGCAACAGGATGCCCCAGGGCGATTCCCGCACGCTGTGCAGCGCCTCGAACAGCACGTGCACCCCGCTGCGCAGCGCCACTGCCACCGCGGACGCCGCCACCCCGACCAGCGCGGCCAGCAAGGCCATCAGCCAGGGTTCGGTCCCGGCACTTCCCTGCCGGAGGCGTCCGAGTCGGACCATGCGCGAATCCTATCCGCGCGGCGATGCCGCCGCCCGGCGCTAGGCCTTGGGCTCGAGCTGCGCGACTCTGGTCAGGATCTCTTCGAAGCTGGCGCGTTCGCGCAGCAGCGCCTGGAAGCCTGCGTCGCGCAGCACAAAAGCCAGGCGGGACAGGACCTTCAGGTGAACCGGCGGTGCCGGATTGACGAGCAGGAAGACGGCGTGCACCGCTTGGCCATCGAGCGCGCCCCAATCGAGCGCGGGCTCGGGCTGGGCCAGCATGACCAGCGGCTCGGCGCTGAAGGAGGCCGAGGGGGTGCGCGGGTGCGGCATGGCGATGCCATCGCCCAGGCCGGTGGAGGTCAGGCCCTCCCGTTCGAGCAGCTGCAGCAAGAGCGCCGGACGATCCGCCGCTCTCTCGAGCGGCGCTTGGTCGACCATGCGCTCGAGCAGCTCGTCACGGCTGGCCCCGGTGTCGCCTTCCAGTGCGCCGCCGCGGCTCAGCGCCAGCGTGAGGGGCTGCTCCTCGGAGCCGGCCGCGGTGCCCGGCCAGCTGGCCTTGGCCCCCGCCGCCTCGCGGAGCCGCAGCCCGTGGGAGCGCGCCCAGGAGCGGAGTTCGGCCTCGTCGAAACCGTAGTCGCCGCTGGGCCGGCGGACCCCCAGCTGCCCCTCGCGCGCCCACCGTCGGAGGGTGGCCGGAGACACGCCCAGCAGACGGGCGGCGGCGTCGAGGTTTAGAGCCATGGCGCGGGATTCTAAGATAGGGACGATGCTCCTGTCCCTGGAAGCGCTGGAAAGCCGTGCGGCTCGTACCGGATTGGCCGGAATTCCGACCAAGGTGCGGGCCGGCGAGCGCCTCAGCCCGCAGGACGCGCTGGCGATGTACCACACGCCGGACGTGACTCTGCTGGGCACGCTCGCCAACGAGGTGCGCAACGCGCGCCACGGCGACACGACGTACTACAACGTCAACATCCACATCAACTACACCAACTGGTGCAACAAGTTTTGTGACTTCTGCGCCTTCCAGCGGCGCCCCGGCGACGAGGGCGGCTACCGAATGTCGCCGGAGCAGATCGAGGAAGAGCTGCGCAACGCCAACCCGGAGGCGACCGAGGTGCACATGGTGGCCGGGGTCTGGCCCGCGCTGGGCTACGACTACTACCTCGACATCCTGCGCGCCGCCAAGCGCGCCCGGCCGGACATCCACGTCAAGGCCTTCACGATGGTCGAGATCGACCAGATCGTGAAGACCGGCGCCCAGGTGCACGGCAAGTCGATCGAAGAGGTCATGGCCGACCTGCGCGAAGCCGGCCTCGACTCGATGCCGGGTGGCGGCGCCGAGGTCTTCAGCGAGCGACTGCGCCAGGAGCAGTACCCCAACAAGATGGGACATGAGCGTTGGCTGGAGCTCGCCGAGCAGGTGCACGGGCTGGGCTTCCGCACCAACGCCACGATGCTCTACGGCATGGGTGAGGTGCTGGAAGAGCGCGTCGAGCATCTGCGCCTGCTGCGCGCATTGCAGGACCGCACCGGCGGCTTCCAGGCCTACATCCCGCTCGCCTTCCATCCCGAGAACACCAAGCTCGAGCACCTGCCCTACCCGTCGCCGCTGGAGCGGCTGCGCGCGGTGGCGATCGGCCGCCTGTTCCTCGACAACTTCGACCACGTCAAGTCGTACTGGATCATGATGGGTCTGCCGGTGACGCAGATGTCGATCAACTTCGGCGCCAACGACATCGACGGCACGGTCACGCAGGAGAAGATCTACCACAACGCCGGCGCGTCCACGCCGCAGCAGCTCACCCGCGGGTATCTGCTGCAGCTCATCCGCGAGGCGGGCCGGGTGCCGGTCGAGCGCGACACGCTGTACCAGGCCATCCGCCATCACCACGAGGACGAACCCCCGGTGCGCGACGCATCGGCGTTGAGTGTCTGAGATGGTGCGTATCGGCACGGTGCCGTTTCTGGTCGCCCGGCCGATTTCCTTTGGCCTCGATCAGCACGCCGAGCTGCAGCTGACGGTGGCGCCGCCGGCGGAGCTGGGCCGGCTGCTGCGCGCCGGGGAGCTGGATCTGGCGCTGGCCTCGTCGGTGCTCACCCTGGAGCACCCTGAACTGAAGTTCTGGACCGAGGGCCCGGTGATTGCGGCGCGCGGTTCGGTGCGTTCGGTGTTGGTGCTGCTGCGCCCGGGCATCGAGGCCGCCGAGGTGCGCAGCCTGGCCCTGGATCCGGCCAGCCGCAGCGGCCGGGCGCTGGCGCGGGTCATCCTGCGCGAGGTGCACGGCGCGCGCCCCGCGCTGCACGAGCTGGACCCGGAACAGGCTTTGCAGGAACAACGCTGTGATGCGGTGCAGATCATCGGAGACCGCGCCCTGCAGCTGGCGCAACGCTTCCCGGACTGGAAGCTGCTCGATCTGGGCGAGACCTGGACGAACTGGACCGGCCTGCCCTTCGTGTTCGCGGGCTGGATCGCACGACCTGGGTTCGATGTCGAACAAGTCGCTTCCATTCTGCGCCGTTCGGCCGTAGAGGGTATGGCGAAGCGCGAAGCCATGATTCCAGATGGAGTGCGCATCTTCGGACGCGATTCCGCCTTCGTTCGCCGCTACCTGTTCGAAGATTTGGTGTACTCCCTGCCGCCCCACGAAGTGCGAGCCGCGCTGGGTGCATTCCAGACTCGACTCGGACTCACCCCGCGATGAGCGCCCCGACATCCGTCCCACTGTTTCCACTGCCGAATGTGCTGCTGTATCCCGGCGCCGTTCTGCCGCTGCACGTGTTCGAGCCGCGCTACGTGCAGCTCGTCGAGGACCTGCTCGAGCACAAGCAGGATCGGATGGCGCTGGCGCTGTTGCAGCCGGGCTGGAAAGAGGACTACTTTGACCAGCCGCCTTTCTACGCCATCGGTGGTCTGGGGCGCCTGATCAGCACACAGTCGGCGCAGGATGGCCGCTACAACATCCTGCTCGAAGGGCTGGGACGGGCCCGCCTCCAGGAGGTCGACAGCGACCGGCAGTACCGCCGCGTCGAAGCCGAGCTGCTCCGCGAAGCGCCGGTCGCCGCCGAAGACGAAGGCCTCCGCGCCGAGCTGCTCGATGCGCTCTCGGTCTGGAGCGAAGAGCAGGTCCAGATCGATCCGGCCCGCGGCGTCTCCTACCTGGCTGACGTCCTGCTGCTGACTCTGGGCGTGCCGATCGAAGAAAAGCAGCGCATCTTCGAGGTGCTCGATCCCGCCGCGCGTGCGCGGGCGGTGCTGCAGCACTTCCGCCATGCCCAGGCGCAGATGCGCCGCATCGGCGGCGCCGATCCTTCCGGCGACTCGGCGGCCTGGAACTAGGCTCCGCGCTCAGAAGCGCAGCTCCGTATCCCACGGGCCGTTGTTGAAGATGGCTAAGTAGTGGCGTGTGCGCGCTTCCAGGCCGGGGGCCGCAGCGAACCAGCGCCCTCGTGCGCCGCGCACCACGACGAACTCGTAGCGCGCCCCGCGCATGAAGTTGTCGCAGTGGAGTTGAATCTCGACTAGGTGGGCCGCGGCAGCAGCCCCCGCGATCGGCGTCAGCTGCAGCAGCTGGATCTCGGATTCATCCAGGACCTGCCCCATCATCAGCGCGCGCATCTCCGGCAGTGCGGGTTCGCGAAAAGCCGGGTGGTCGATCTCGAGCCGCTCGTCCCGGGAGACGTAGAGCAGCGCCTCTCCCGGATGATTGACCCAGAAATCGACGAATCGGAGCGCCGCTTCCTGCGCGCTGGGCGCGCCGACCGCCCCGACGGTGGAGTTGGTCCAGATCACATCCGCGCGCCCCCACCACCACTGCGTGAAGCGCGGATAGAGCCAGCGATCCACGCCCAGGAAGATCAGGATCGCGCATGCCAAGATCCCGACGCGCCTCCTCCAGGAGTGTGCGCGCGGCGGGGCAGGCTCGCGCATCGCTCTAGAAGCTCACCAGCAGCGGATAGTGATCGCTGCAGGCCTCGAGGCGGTGTTCCCCCAGCTCGTCGAGGATGTCCGCGCTCTCGACCTCGCCGGCGAGCGCGCGCGTCATCAGCGCGAAGTCGATGCGGGTCAGATAAGGCTCCTGGTTGTAGGAGTACTTCTTGGTGCCCTGCATCGGGTCGATCAGGCCGCCGGCGATCAGCTGGGTGATCGTCGGCAGCTCCGGCACCTCGTTGAAGTCGCCGATCACGACCGCGCGGTAATCCGGGTTGCTGAGACCGTTCTCGCCGAAGATGCGCAGGATCTCCGCCGACTCGGCCTCGCGCACGATGTCCGCTTCCTCGTCGCCAAACTGCGACTTCAGGTGCACCACGTAGACGTCGCCATCAAAGGGAGCTCCCAGGCTGACGCGCAGCAGGTCGCGGCGGAAGTGCTGCATCATGCCGTCGGCGCCGGGGAACTGACGGTGCTGGTAGCTGGTCACGGCACGAATCGGCAGCTTGCTGAGCAGCGCGCAGTCGATGCCGCGCGAATCATTGCCTTCGACCAGCACGACCTGGTAGCCCATGTCGCTCAGGTGCGTGTCGACGAACTCCTGGAGCAGAAAGCGGTTCTCGACCTCTTGCAGCGCGACGACGTCCGCGTTCAGCTCGCGCAGCACCGCGGCGCAGCGCTTCTGCCGAGCTTCGTTGACGTAGGCCGGCTTGGTGACTTCGTCGCGACGATAGGGATCGTCGTACTTGTCGAACCAGTTCTCGAGGTTCCACGAGGCCAGCCGCAGGCCATCGAGATCGCCGGGGCGGGCCGAATCCAGACCGGGGCCGGCATCGAGCCGGGCCAGCAGACCGAGAAGGGCCGCACCGGCCAGGGCGAGGAGCAGGAGGACGCGCTGCATCGACTCCGATTCTAGGCTCGCCCAGAAATGGGAAAGGCCAGGGTCCGGCTTCCCGCCACCACTCGATTCCACCGGACTCTGGCCAAGGAAGTCGACCCTAGGGGTCCCCTTCCCTCCGAGGTGTATTCACCCCTGGGCCGCGGGCGGACCAGGGGGAAATTCGAAGAAATCGAGAAGGACTCGGCTCTAGCGGATCGGCCGCAGCCGAATGTTGCGAAATTCGATGACCGCGCCCTCGGATTGCAGCGCGATCGGGCCGGACAGCGCCCCGCACCAGCGGGCGGTGTTCTGGACCTCGCCGTTGACCTCCAGGGTCAGCTCGCCGCCGTGGAGCCGGATTCGATAGCGGTTCCACTCGCCCAGCGGCTTCTCGTTGGTGGGCAGCGCCTTGACCGTACGGCGGCCGTTGGTGCGCTCGGCGTTCGCGACCATGCTGAAGGCATCGATGTTCCAGATGTCGCCAGCGTTGCGGGAATGCAGCTGCGCCTCGATCGAGCGCGGCCAGACCTTGTGCGGCTCCTGCACCCGCAGCAGCACGCCCGAGTTGCCGGCGCCGGCTTCGGGGTCGAAGCGCCACTCCAGGGTCAGCTCGAAGTCGGTGAACTCCTGCTCGGTGTAGAGGTAGCCGATCGGACGGCCTTCACAGCGCAGGACGCCGTCTTTCACGGACCAGACCGTGCTCGGATCCGTGCCCTCCGGCAGCTGAAACTTCCAGCCGTCGAGGTTCTGCCCGTTGAAGAGCTCGATGGCCTCGCCGAACTCTGGATCGCCCTGCGGGTCGGCGGCCAGGAAGGCGGCGAGGTCGGCGAGATCCTGCGCGCCCAGGCCGAGGGTGTGCGCCGGCGGCATGGTCGAGACCGTCTGCTTGCGGCGCTCGGCGATGTCCTCCGCGGCGATCACGCTGCGCTTGCCATCGAGGCCGCGGATCACGACCTGCTCGCCGTCGGCGAGAATCGAGCCAGCCAGGATGCGCCCGTCTTTCAGCGTCAGCGTCCAGCTGTCGTAGCCAAAGGCGATGGCCGCCGAGGGGTTGATCATCGCGTCGACCAGTTCGCGCGGGCCGTACTTGTCGCGGATGACGCTGAGGTCCGGACCGATCGCGCCGCCCAGGCCCTCGAAGCGATGGCAGACGGCGCAAGTGCCGCGACCCTGGAAGAGCTGCTGGCCGCGCGCCGGGGAACCCTCCAGGGCGGCGAGTTCCGCCAGCGGTGGCAGCGTCGAGCCGTCCGCGGCCTGAACCGGGAACAGCTCGGTGGCCAGCGCACGCACCGAGAGGTCCTGGTGACCGAGCAGCTTCGGCGCCAGCTCTTCGCGCAGCTGCGAGGGCAGCGCCCCGACCCGCGCCTGCTCGAGCAGGAAGAGCGCGCCGTCGGTGGTCGACAACAGGGTGTTCAGCCCCGCCTGCCCCTTCTCCATCGCCGCGCGCATCGCCGCGAGCCGCTCGGCCGGGTCGACGGGCCGCTCGCCGGCCACGACGAAGCGCACCGAGGTCTGCGCCCCCCGCTGGGTGACCCCGCTGTCCTCGATCGCGACCACGCAGCTGAACCACTCGGCGTTTTCGGGCAGCTGGAAGGCGATCTGCGAAGGCGCGTGGGTGCCGATGCCCTCGGGCAGCGTCTCGCCGTCGAGCTCGAGCGGCCCGCCGTTGGCGTCCTGGTTCAGATTCACCTGACCCCAACCGGCTTCGGCCGAGATCCAGCCCGTCTTGGTCAGCGCGACCTCCTGGCCATCGCTCGTGCGGACCCGCGGCTGCAGGAAGTTGGCCCAGTCGTGGCTGTTGCCGTTGCCGCCGTCCTCGACGACCAGCCACAGCGTGCGCACGCCGGTGACATCGACGCCCATCGGCCGGCTGCCCGACTTCATGACATCGGTGCGCGCAAGTTCCTCGGCGGCATCAAAGTCGGTGTCGAACATCTGACCGAGGCCGAAGTCGGACCAGCGGCCGTCGGCGAGGTGCTGAATCCACCAGGCCGCGTGGCCGCGGGTGTCCTCCGGGCCGGCGTGCGCCAGCGCGACCATCGCGTCGGCCGCCTCGGGCGTGTCCAGGAAGGCGATCGCGTCGAGCGCGGCGCGGCGCGCGCCGAGCGGACGCCCGGGCGTGTTCGCGAAGTCCTGCAGGAAGAGCAGCGCAGACGGCGGGTGCAGCCGCCAGGCGTAGGGCAGCAGCTCGAGGCCATCCAGGCCCCGGACCAGCTCGGCGAAAACCTCGTCTTCGATGCCGTGCGCCGCGAGGCCAAAGGCCTCCAACAGAATCCGCGCGCTCGTGCGCTGAGGATGGTCGGCGTCGAAGGCGGGGAAGAAGTTCCTGTCCTGCTTCGCGAACTCGAGCGCCATCGAGCGGCGCGTTTCGACCGGCTGCAGCCCGGCCAGCGCGAGGGTGACGGCCTGCGTGCGCGCATCGCCCGGAAGCGGCGCCGCGATCGCCCATTTGCCGGTCGCGGCCAGGGCGCGGCGCGCGGCGGTGGCGAGCGCCGGATCCTCATGAGTGAGCAGCCCGACCAGCTCGACGTGGTACTCCGGGCGCTGAGCCTTCAGCCAGATCCGCCGCGCCATCGAGCGCTTGTCCTCCGGCAGCGCCGGCGGGATCTCGTCGCCTCGAGCGAGCAACTGGCGTTCGGCCGTGCCGCGCACGTTGGGCGAGGGGCTGTCGAGGCCGACGTTCATCAGGCCGTACGGCAGGCTGAGCGACTCCGGCGTCAGGCGCAGGATGCGGCCGTAGGCCTCGCGGTCGCGCGCGGCGTGGCCGCCGACGCCCGGGTCGTACCAGTCCGAGATGTAGATCGAGCCATCCGGGCCGACGACGACATCGCTGGGTCGGAACCAGTGGCCGCGCTCGCCGCCGTTCTCCTTGGAGGGGCGAATCAGCACGTTGCGGTGCAGGTGCTGCTCGGCGCCGCGGCGTTCGGGCACGTGGGCATAGACCAGCGAGCGGCCGGCGTCGCAGTTGAGCACCGCCCCCATCAGGCCAGGCAGCAGCGTGTCTTCGTAGACCGCGACGCCGGTCGGGCCGCCGCCGCCGTTGCCGGTGCCGAGCGGCATCACGCCCGGGTCATCCTGGTGCCAGTGCGCGTCGAGCGTGCTCTGGCCGGGGCGGCGATCCGCGCCCCAGGTGCTCGCGCCGCCGTTGCCGAAGTAGCCGTAGTCGCCGCCCTCGAGAATCGCGACGGTGCGGCAGCCCTGGTTGCCGTCATCGTCGTTATCGGCGGTGTACATCTCGCCGAAGGCATCGGCAGCGAGCTCGTATTGATTGCGGAAGTTGTGGGCCAGCACCTGGAAGCCGGTGCCGTCATCGTTCATGCGCCCGACGATGCCGCCCGTCCAGATGCGGCCGTCATCCGACTTCAGGCCCGCGCGGTTGCCCGGGTTGGTCGCGCCGCCGCCGTTGTAGATCGAGCCGCTGCGCAGCTTCCAGCCGTCTGGCGTTTCGACCAGGTGCGGGCCGGCGTTGCCGGCCGACCACAGCAGGCCACCGCCCGGCCCCGCGACCACGCTGTGCAGCCCGTGGTCGTGGTCATGCCCGCCCCATCCGGTCAGCAGCACCTCGCGCTCGTCGGCTTTCAGGTCGCCGTCGGTGTCGCGATAGACGAACAGGTGCGGTGAGCAGCTGACATAGACCGCGCCGTCGATCACCGCGATCCCCAGCGGCGCCGTGAGATCCGCATCCTGCACGAAGACCGTGCTGCTGTCGGCGACGCCGTCGCTGTCGGTGTCCTCGACCACCACGATGCGGTCCCCCGCCTCGTGATGCCGCCCCGGGTTGCGCCCGTTCCACTGCCGGTAGTTGACCGCCTCAGCCACCCACAGCCGACCCTCGCCATCGATGTCGATCGCCGTCGGGTTGTAGAGCTGCGGCGACTGCGCCCACAGCGTGACCTTCACGCCCGCAGGCACATCAAAGCGATCCGTCAGATCCGGCGCGGCGTTCTGCGCCAGAAGCAGGGGGAGTACGGCAAGCATCCGCCCATCCTGCCATACCCAAGCGAGAGCAAGTAACTCCGAACAGGTTGAGCTCATACTTGACCGGACGAAATCAAGGGCAATGCACCTACGAGCAAGAGAGGCGGACCAACTCCGAGCGCCGTCACGACGGCAATCCAGCCACCTCGACTCGCTCGCGGGAATGTCGCCAGCCAGACGATCCATGCCAAGCTCTACCAACAAGGAAAGTGAGAAAGATGTACGTATTCGCCTCGCCGGAGCTGGCCTTGAGCCGAACCTCATCGCTTAGCGAGCGAACAAGAAGCATGAGCGGAAGCAGAGCAAACCAGAGTGCCTGGCACGCTCACCTATGCCATCGGCCATGAGCATCCCAAGTCAAATCTCCCCCGCCTCCACTCGATTCAAATGGAGCTGTAGACTTGCAAGTTGCAAGACGAAGAAAGAACTACCAGAATCCAGCAGAATAAATGGCAGCGCTTGCCTAGAAGCCGCCTATATTTGAAACGTCAGACAGCCTGACGACTTTTACTCTTTCTTAACCATGAGACTACGACTATTTTCGGCTCTTTCCCTAGTTCTCGGCCTCGGCTTTGGCCTTTCAACTGGCACTTCGGCGGCACCGCTTGCGTCGATTCCGGTCTGGTGCGATCAGTCTTACACCTGGTCCAAGATCATTGAATCGGGCGGATTCACTTGGGGAACCCATACACAACATGTCAGCTGGGAAGGCAAAGATGAGGAGTGCGAGACGATTGACGACTGCGAAGACGAGTTTTCAATCTCCGCCACATGGACTCCGACTGGCTTGGTTGACAAGATCGAAATCCATCATGATCTTGTCTTGTACCAAACGATTACTCCTGGAGCGGTCGACGGAGGAACGATCACGATTGAAGAAATCAAAGTTCCTTGCGACAACACTGCGAATATCTCAATCTCCGCATACGATCAATATGGCACGCGGATCGGCTGGGCAACTCACTTGTCGAAATGCGCCGTATGCCCCTTTGAAATCTAGGCTTTCTTAGCACGACAAACGAGGCGTCGCTTGCCTCTACCAACTTAGCTGAGGCAAGCGACTACCATCTTATTCACTCTATATTCTTTGCCATGACTCGTTTCAGTCGCATCGCAGCAGCAGGAATTGTGGCGTGCATTGCCACAGCCATTCTCGCGACCTTGATACTCGATCAAGATTATTCACTCAGCCTTCAATCGAGTCAGGCTGAGACAGACTCTCCAGAGAGTGTGTCTGTCAATCTCGACCCTTCGGACAATCGATTGATTGAGAGGTCCACCCTCTCCATTGTTGGGGTACTTCCAAGCGGGGAGACAGTCCTCGGAGGACGGCTCATGGTGACTTCGCCCGACGACTTTCTTGAGTTTTCAAGCCGTCGGGGCACCGCGATTACGGTCGATCGCAACGAGGTTCTCGGGTCTACTTGCATCCTCAACACTTCATTAGAGAGCGGACTGATCTATCAAGGCCGAATAGAATTTGACCTAGATTCTCTTGATGGCTTGAAACTGCATATCCCTCTCTCTCCTACCAACGCTATTGTCCGTGGGACTGTGAAGAGAGAGGACACGTTGATGGCGGGGATCCGTGTCTCAATGATCACCTCCAGAGACACGTTCAACACAACTTGTGACGCAACTGGCTCGTTTCACTGGTCACTGACTCATCCGACACAAGCGCGGCTCAGGATCGGAGAAGCACTCAACCCCGAACATGCCAGCTCTTTCGACATTGAGATTGGAGAGGTTTATGAACTGAACATTGACCTCTCGACCGCATCTGTCTTCATTGAACTCCTTGCCCCTGACGGGAGCGCGCTACAAACCCCGGTTACTGTTGCCTTGGTACCCGCAAATGTCAGCGAATGGGCGCGAAACGACACGCGTCGGCTGACAAAACCTGATGATCTGGGCATGGCGCAGTTCACCGGAGTCGAACCAGGCGACTATCTTGTCAATATTGGGACTGAAAGTTGGTTTGAGTCTCGACTAGCGGATGCGGGCTTGTCTCCTGTCACAAGACGCATTCAAGTTGAAGATGTAGACGTCAGCCATACGATTCAACTCCTGCAAGCCAGCTCGATTCAGATCCAGGCATTTACCACGGTAGAATCAGGCGCTCGAGAAGAGGTTTCCGTTCCATTCTGGATTACGTCTATTGATGGTCATCCATTCTCCGACCCCCGCAGGACTGGCATGACAGGACCGTTCGGCCCCGCAGGAGGACTAGTTTGTCAATCAGGAAAAGTGGCGATTACGTGCGGAGAATGGCCTCACGGATTCGCATCTGTAGAACTTGAAGTTGCGCCAGGCGAAATCGCCCAGCATCGGGTTGAGCTTCTCGATTCAAGCATCGAGACTGAGCTGATACTTGAAGGGAAGGGATGGAGCGTGATTGAGAAAGTGCTTGTATTCAATGCTGCCGGACAGCGAGTTGGGAGTTTCTCAACTGGCAATCGTGCAGCCCCGATTTCGGTCGGCTTCGTCTCCTCTGATGGAGAAGATGCAGTTGAACTAACTTCACCCGCGAGAGTGGAGCCACGACTATGCGTCCCAGAAGAGGGAACTTATCTACTCGTCGGATACGGACATCGCGCAAAACCTATTCTCATCGGCGAAGTATTGGTCGAGTCTGGCGAATATCAGACTTTGGTTCACTATGAGGGTTAGCCTCGGCATCGCCTTGATCGCCGCCATCGCATCAATCGGCTTTATCTTAGGAGGTCTCGCATCTCGAAGCTCAAGCAGGGCTGAATTCGAGACACTTGAAGTCCTTATCCCGCCAAGTGGCACATCAGTTCTGAGAGTTGAAGTCTCAAGGCCTCACGAGGCGGGAAAGACCATTGAGGCAATCCGAACTTCTTGTTCGTGCACGGCCACGGTCCCGAGCATTCGGCTCGACCCGTCTGGCCGAGGCATGATCCCGATTCGCTTCGACGGAATCGAACAACCCAATGAACGAGTCTCTGTATCGGGGATCCTCGAAGGTTCCACTGAACCAACTGTCTTGGCGATCCTGCACGTCGCCCCTGACCCTCAAGCGCGCCTTGAGTCGTTCTTACTCCGCGATCGAACGTTTGACTCAATCCAAGGGTTCATCCGAGCCCAGTCCTCTTCACATTGGTCGCAGGACAGAATTGCAGCACTCCGCGTGGAAGACCGGCACGGGAATCCAGTGACATTCCTCGAGTCACGAATTCCGAGTGGTTCGGAGAAGTCGGACACGCTGCAAATTGTGTTTGAGTCGAAACTTGACGATATCCATTCTCTTCCGTGGATAGTCTGGTATCCAATTCACGAACGCCTCGAACACGGCGTGAGCATCGAGTTCTGACGTTACTCCAGCACCGTGATGTGCTGCGGCGACTCGATCACGATCTGCGGGCGGTCGCGGTACATGGCGACTTTGCCGACGGCGCGGACCTTCTTGTTGAGGAAGTAGCGCTCGGGCGACTCGGGGTAGTCGTCCATGTTGGAGCCGAGGATGGCGAGGTAGAAGGTGCCGCGCCACTCGGTGGTGAAGTTCAGGAAGCAGGCGCGGCCGCTGTTGTGGGTGTCGACGATCGTGCCTTCGACGGCGATGAACTTCTCGAGGTGATCCTTGGCCTCGGTCCAGTCGACGGTGAGGTCCGCAGTGGCCGGGGTGTCGAGGCGCTCCCACGGGATGAGGTCCTCGGCGGTCGGAACGGGCTCGTCCTCCACCGGCGCCTCCTGCGCAGGATTGCTCACCTCCTGCTCTGCCGCGTGCTGATTCGCGAGCAGCTCCTTCTGTTCCTCAGTCAGGACCTGGACATCGCTCTCCGCCTCCGACTTCCCGCAAGCGGCAAGCGCCAGCACCAGCAGCCAGGACGCGGCGCGGATCATCGGCCGGACTCCTTCACCGCGGCGCGCACGCGCGCAATGGCGTCTTCGGCGGACAGGTTTTCGCGCGGGGCATCGACGCCGCGCACGCTCCATTCGACCTGACGCTCGCCGGCGTCGCGACCCACCACGATCCGCAGCGGAATGCCGATCAGGTCGGCGTCCTTGAACTTGGCGCCGGGCGCGACCTTCTTGCGGTCGTCCCACAGCACGTCGATGCCCTCGGCTTCGAGCGTGTCCTGAATCTCCTGGGCTAGAGCGTCCTGCTCCTCGTTGCCGGCCTTCATCTGCACCAGGTGCACCGCGTAGGGCGCGATCGGCAGCGGCCAGATCATGCCGTTTTCATCGTGGTTCTGCTCGATGGCTGAGGCCGCCACGCGCGAGACGCCGATGCCGTAGCAGCCCATCCAGATCGGCTGCCGCTTCTGGGCCTCGTCGTTGTAGGTGGCACTCATCGCCTCCGAGTACTTGGTGCCGAGCTGGAAGATGTGCCCCACCTCGATGCCGCGGGTGATCTCGATCTTGCCCTCGCCGTCGACGGTCAGGTCGCCTTCCTTTACGGTGCCGAAGTCGGCGGTCTCCGGCTGCGGCAGATCGCGGCCGAAGTAGACGTCGAGGTAGTGCGTATCGGTCTCGTTGCCGCCGCACAGGAAGCCCTGCACGCCTTCGACCGAGTTGTCGGCCAGCAGACGCACCTCATCCGACAGGCCGATCGGTCCAGCGAAGCCGACCTCGGCGCCGGTGACGCGCTTGACCGTCTCTTCGTCGGCCATCTCAATCGCCACCGCGTCGAGATGGTTGAGCAGCTTGACCTCGTTCAGCTCGCGGTCGCCGCGGCACATCACCGCGACCACCTGCTCGGTCTCGCCGATCACCGCCTTGTAGAGCACGGTCTTCAGCATGCGCTCCAGCGGCAGATCCGGGAACAGCTTCTGCAGATCGTCACAGCTCTTGGCAGCCGGAGTCGGCTCCTTGTGCATGGCGACTTCGGCTTCCGGCGCCGGCGGCGGCGCGATCTTCGACACCGCCTTTTCGACGTTGGCGGCGTAGCCGGTGGTGCGGCAAACCGCGATCGCGTCTTCGCCGGTATCGGCGTCGACCATGAACTCTTCCGAACCCGAGCCGCCGATCGCGCCCGAGTCGGCCTCGACCGGCGTGAAGCGCAGCCCGCAGCGGCTGAAGATGTTGCGATAGACCGTGCGCATCGTCTGATACGACTCGACCATCGCCTCGGCCGTGCAGTCGAAGGAGTAAGCATCCTTCATGATGAACTCGCGGCCGCGCATCAGCCCGAAGCGCGGACGGATCTCGTCGCGGAACTTGGTCTGGATCTGATAGAGGATCACCGGCAGCTGCTTGTGCGACTGCACCATGCGCTTGACATAGTTGGTGATGACCTCTTCATGGGTCGGGCCCAGGCACACCTCCGAACCCTTGCGGTCGCGGAAGTGGAACAAGATCCCGTCATTGACGTAGCGCTCCCAGCGCCCGGACTCGTCCCACAGCTCGCGCGGCTGCACCGCCGGCATCAGCATCTCCTGGCAGCCGGCCTTGTCGTGCTCGTCGCGCACGATCTGCTCGACGCGGCGCAGCACCCGCCACATCATCGGGCCGTAGACGTAGATCCCCGCCGCGATCTTCTGGATGAAGCCCGCGCGGGCCATCAGCGCGTGCGAACGGACCTCGGCGTCGGCCGGATCCTCGCGCAGGGTCACGAACAGCTGCTGGGAGAGTCGCATGAGCCGCGTATTCTAGGAATCGCCCATGGTTCCGACCCTCCAACCCTGGCTTTCCGTCCTGGCGCTGGCTCTCGCGCCGCAGGCACCCGTCGATGAAGGCCTCGCGCAGGCGCTGCAGCGCGCCGGCGACAACGCGCCCGAGATCCGCCGCGCCATCGCCGAGGCGCCGGACGAGCAGCGCGCCGCCATGCGCTTCTTGATCCGGCACATGCCCGAGCACGACCTGAAGGCGCTGCAGGCCGACTTCCTGCTCGAGAATCTGGCCCTCGCCGCCGAGGCGCGCGCCGCCACGCCCTGGGCGCAGGCCGTCCCGGTCGAGATCTGGCGCAACGACGTCCTGCCCTACGCGCAGGTTAACGAGGAGCGCGAGGCCTGGCGCGCCGACTTCCGCCAGCGCTTCGCCCCGCTCGTCGCCGACGCGGCCTCGACCACCGAGGCGACGATGCGGCTGAACGCGCACATCTTCGGCGAGCTCGGGGTGAAGTACTCGACCCGGCGCAACCGCCCTGACCAGGCGCCGTCCGAGTCGATCGAGCTCGGCCTGGCCAGCTGCACCGGCCTGTCGATCCTGCTGGCCGACGCCTGCCGCGCCGTGGGCGTGCCTGCGCGCCTCGCCGGCACCGCCAACTGGTTCGATTCGCGCGGCAACCACACCTGGGTCGAGATCTGGGACCAGGACGGCTGGCACTTCGTCGGCGCCGCCGAGCCCGACCCGCAGGGCCTCGACCGCGGCTGGTTCGCCGGCGACGCCGCGCGCGCCACCCCGGGCTCGCGCGAGTTCGGGATCTGGGCCGCGAGCTGGCAGCCGACCGGCCACAGCCTGCCGATGGTCTGGGCTCGATCCATCGATTGGGTGCACGCCGTCGATGTGACCGCGCGCTACCTGCCCAGCACCGCCGCCGCCGTCGATGGCGAAGGCAACCCGGTCGACGCCGAGCCGCGCGTCGATCTGCTGTTCGCGGTGCGGAATCCCGCGGGCGAGCGCGTCATCGCCACCGTCACGCTGCGCGATCCGGTGACCCGCGAGATCGTCTTCACCGGGGCCACCCGCGACGAGTCGCAGGACGCCAACGACTTCCTGGTCGCCAGCGTCGCGCCGATGAGTGCGTGGATGCTCGAGGTCGCTCGCGCCGGCAAGCGCTGGAGCTATCAGCTCGAGGCGGGCAACGAGGCGCGCCAGACCCTCAGCCTCCAGCTCGAGGACAGCGCCAACTTCCAGCTGACCGGGCAGGTGCGCACCCAGGCCATGCAGTGGTTCAACGCCTCGCCGGAAGAGCGCGCGGCGATCGACTTCAGCGAACTGGACACCCAGCTGCGCCGCGCTCTAGGCGACCCGGATCGCGAAGCCAGCATCCGCCGCCAAGTCTGGGAAGCCTACCGCGACGCAGCGATCCACGGGGAGACGCTGAAGGATGTGCAGGCGGACCGCGTCCGCCACGGCGGCCACGAATCGCCCTACACGATCAAGACGGTCGGCGAACGCCCGGCGAGTGGCTGGCCGCTGGTCATCGCCATGCACGGCGGCGGCGGCACCACCCAGGAGTTCAACGACTCGCAGTGGCGCCACATGCAGATCTACTACAAGGATCAGCTCGACCTGGGCGGCGGCTACAAGTACATCGCGCTGCGGGCGCCGAACAACACCTGGAACGGCTTCTACGACAACTACGTCTACCCGCTGATCGAGAAGCTGATCCATCAGCATCTGCTCTACAGCGACATCGACCCGGACAAGGTCTACGCGATCGGCTACAGCCACGGCGGCTACGGCGCCTTCGCGATCGGGCCGAAGATTCCCGATCGCTTCGCGGCGGTGCATTCCTCGGCCGCCGCGCCGACCGACGGCGAGACCAGCGTGGTCGGCCTGCATACGCTCCGCTTCACCTACATGATCGGTTCGCGCGACACCGCCTACGGCCGCGCGGAACGCTGCCAGAAGTTCGCCGAGCAGTACCGCGCCGCCCAGGATGCGCACCCAGGCAGCTACCCGGTGGAGATGTTCTGGATCGAGGGCAACGGCCACGGCGGGCTGCCGGACCGCGACTTCATCCGCCAGCTCTACCCTTACACGCGGCGGACCACGCCGGCGGCGCTGCATTGGCAGCTGACGGATCCCGTCGTGCGTCATCACTACTGGCTACAAGTCGAGGAACCCGGCAAGGGGCAGCGTCTTGACGCGCGGCTCGCCGGCAATCGCCTGCAAGTGAGCAGCACCGAACGCGATCAGTTCGCGGTGCTGCTCCAGCCCGCGCAGGTCGATATCAGCCAGCCGCTGCAGCTGGATTGGAATGGCGAGACCAGCGAGCACACGCTGCAGCCCAGCGTGCGGACTCTGTGCGAGACGCTGCTCGAACGCGGGGACCCGCGCCTGATGGCACCGCTGCGCTTGAGCTTCGAACGCTAGCGATGTCGCCCGCCCGCGCGCTGACCGCCCTGGCCGCCCTCGCCCTGCTCGGGGCGGCCGTCTGGGTGGTGCTGGCGCCGGGACAGAACGAGCGCTTCGATCCGGGTGCCGTTTCCGGCAGCGGCGGGGCCTCTCCACGGGCGACGGAAGGCGAACCCTCGCATCAGGAAGAGACCCCCGGCGAGCGCCAGGAGGCCCGCGTCGAGGCCGGCGCGGAGGAAGGCTCGGGCGCGACCGCGCTGTCCGCCTACGCCGGCGAACTTGGCATCCCCGCGTTCACCGGCACGCTGCTGCGGCCGGATGGTCGCCCCGCGGCCGACGCGCAGGTGCTCGCCCTCGGCTTCCCAGGAAGGATCCGCGGCTATGACCCGCAGGACACACGCCGCCGGCCCAGCGTGTCGCGCGCCCTGCGCACGGATGCGCGCGGGCGGTTCGCGATCCCCGAGAGTCCGAACGAAGGACTGCGCTGGATCCTGCGGTTTGAGCTGGGCAGCCTGCCGACGCTCGAAGTCGCGGACCTCGGCGCGACGCCTGGCCGGACGCGCGAGCTCGGCGCGCTGCGTCTGCAGGAGGGCAGCGTCGTGCGTGGCGTGGTGCTCAGTGAAGACGGGCAGCCGATCGTCGCCGCCCAGGTTCAGGCCCTGTCGGCCACGCATGGTCCGCGGCTGTCCAAGTGGCTCGAAACCGATCTGTTTCCGCTCCCCGATGCCACGACACAGACCCGCTCGGATGGCAGCTTTGAGCTGAGCTCCCTCCCCGCGGGTGCATTGCGGGTCGCGGCGGAGGCGCCGGGCTTTGTGCGCGACTATTCGGCAGCCGCCGAGCTGCAGGAGGGCAGCCGGCAGGAGCAGATCGAGATCGTGCTGCAGCCCTCGCGCCCGCTGCGCGGTCACGTGATCGGGCCGGATGGCGCCCGCCTCGCCGGCACGCGGGTCGAAGCGCGCTGGAGCCCGATCGGCGAAGCACGCAGCGTGACCGACGCCGCCGGCAGCTTCCAGCTGGACCTCCCGGAGGAGGCCAGCGAGATCATGCTCCGCGCCAGCGCCGAAGGCTGGGCGGTGCTGCGCCGCCGGGTCAGCAGCAAGGAGCGCGACCAGGAACTCAGCCTCCAGCTGGCC
The DNA here is from genome assembly GCA_002705055.1 of Planctomycetota bacterium. GTDB lineage: Bacteria > Planctomycetota > UBA1135 > UBA1135 > UBA1135. Next base: position 41,664 of record PAHY01000064.1, on the reverse strand, counting down.
CCGGTCGGCGCGCTGTTCGGTCGTGTCCTGGACGAGAACGAGGCCCCGCTCGCCGGCGCCCAGATCGCGCTGTTCCCGCAGGCTCAGCATCGGTTGGCGCGGGTGGCCCCCGAGCTGCTCGATCCGCTGGCGCGCACGGAGAGCGATGCCGAAGGGGTCTTCCAGCTCGCCTTCGACCCGGGCACTACCAATGAGTCGCGCTATCGGGTGATCGCCTGGACGGAGTCTCATCAGCCCAGCAGCTCGCGCACGCTGCAGTTCGCCCAGCGCGGCGACCAGGCACCGGCGGCGCTCGCTGAAGAGATCGTGCTCCAGCTGGAGCCGGGCTTCCAGGTCACCGGCACGGTCAGCACCGCCGACGGCCTGCCCGCCGCGGGGGCGCGCGTTCACCTGCGGCGCGACGGCAGCGCGCGCGGCACCGACGGTCTCAGCGCCGGTCTGGCGGCGGCATCCGGCGACCTGGTCGCGGCCGTCACCGCCTCCGAGCGCGGCAGCTTCGTGTTTCAGGGGGTCGCCCCCGGCGACTATCACCTCGAGGCCATGCTGGCCGGGCACTCCCCTGACCGCGGGGCCAACTTCTCGATCGTCGACCGACACTGGCAGGAGGACCTTCGGCTGCTGCACGGCTGCGGGATCCGCGGCAGCGTGCGCGGCGACCGCAGCGGCCTGGCGCGGCTGCAGTTGATCGCAATCTCCGAAGAAGGCCGCGCCTATCCCACCCTGGTCGATCCTGACGGCATCTTCGAGCTGCCGGATCTCCCCCCCGGCGCCTACGAGGTCGACCTCTTCAGCGATGTGGGCGGCGGCTGGAGCGGCGCCGGCCGACGCCAGGGGCCGCGCCTCGCCGAGCAGCAGGAGGTGCAGCTGCTGGAAGGGCAGTGGACGGATCTTCTGTTCGAGCTGGAGCTCACCGAGCTCGCTGAAGTGAGCGGCACGGTGCTCGTCGATGGCCGGCCAGCGCCCGACTACCGCGTCTTCCTGGTACCTGCCGGCCATGAGGGATCCGAATCGGAACGAGAACGTCAGTACGTGGTCGACAACATGCGTTCGACCGCGACCGACCGCGCCGGCAGCTACCGCTTCGTCGGCCTCGCCGAGCTTGAGTACTGGGTCGTGCTCGCTCCGCCCCAGTCTGCCGCGGTCGGCGCGATCGGCGGCGTGACCCGCGACGAGGGTCCCGTCGGTCTGGCGCGCGCGCGGATCGCACCGGAAGCGGGCCAGCGCACCCGCCACGACTTCGCGCTGCAGACGGCTCGGCTGCGCGGCTCGATCGTCGGCCTGCGCGGGAACAAGGAGGTGCCGCTGCGCAGCGGCGTCGCCACGCTGATCCCTGCGGAAGACGCCCCCGGCCTGCGACGCTTCCGCGTCTCGATCGACCGCGACGGGCGCTACGCCTTCCCGCCCCTGCCCGCCGGCAACTGGCAACTCGATCTGCGCAGCGGCGAGGCGCGCCTGCGCAGCGAGGCCTTCCTGCTCGCCCCCGGCGCGGAGGAAGTCCGTCGAGATCGCCTGCGTCTGCGCGAATCGAAACGTTAAGCAGGCACTCCAGGCGGTCGCTCCCGGCGTCCACCCTGCTCTGCTAACCTCCGACCATGTTCCTCAAGCGTCTCGCCGCTTGGCTCGCCTTGCCGCTCACCGTGGTGGCGGCGCTGGCGCTGGGCCATCAGGTGTTTCAGCCAGAGTTCGAGGTCGAGGCCAACGAGTTCGAGGAACTGCTCGCGGTCACCCCCATCCCGCGGCCGGAAGAGGTGGCGATCCGCCTGATCCGCGCCGATGGTCAACCCGCCGAAGGCGGCGTCGTGGTGCTGCTCGACCCCGAGATTTCGATCGACTACGCCGACGCCGACGGCTGGGTGCGCCTGCAGCGCGAACTCGGCGGCCCGCTGCGGCTGCAAGCCTATGCGCCCGGCCATGAGCTGGTCACGCTCGGTCCGCTGCCGGAAGAAGAGCTCACCGAGATTCAGTTCGAGGCGCGCATCCAGCCGCAGATCCCAGAGCTCGCGCCCGAGCGCCTCGTCGAGCATCGGCTGCTGCTGCGCGGACGCGACGGCATGCCGCTCCCCGGCATTCTGGTGGTGGCGCGCCGCCCGGTTGAAGAATGGGATTCGGTGCGCCCGTGGATCGAGCCCGGGATCGAACCGTCTCGCTACGAGGTGCCCTGGGTCGCCTTCAGCGACGAGGAAGGCTGGGCGGAACTCGAAGGTCTGCCCGAGCTCGCGGTGCAGCTCGAGTCCTATCCCGCCGGCTTGCCGCGCGAAGCGGCCTGGCAGCTGGGCGCACGGCAGCTCAACCCGGCGCCGGAAGGCGAGGGCGAGTGGCGCCTCGAGGTCGCGATGCTCGCCTGGAACGGCCTGCCGCCGGACCGCGCGATCACCGCGCAGCGCACGGATCTGCCCGGCACTCTGCCGCTCCGGCGCATCCCCTTCAGCGGCACGCTGCACTGGCCGGCCCTGCCCCCGGGCGAGTATCGCTTCACCGTCGGCGAGCAGGTGCGCAGCGTCGTGCTCTATCCGGGCAGCAACGAACTGGTCTGGTAGTGGGCCGCGACTAGCTGCCGCTCAGGTCCGGAGCGGGCAGCGCTTCGTAGTCCGGCTCGCCTGCTTGCGCATCGGTGCGCGGCGACAGTCGATAGACCGGCCGCCCGCCCAGCCCCAGCGCGTCCAAAGCTCGAAGCATGTGATCCGCGCGTGGCAACTCGCGGATGATCGCCACCCGTTCGGCGGCAGGATGCCGCGAGGGCGTCCAGTGCTTCATGCCGAACTCCTGCATGCTGGGCACGGCGACGAAGGGCAGCAGCAGCACGCTGTCATCGGGCAAGGTGGCCGCGACCCGCTCCGGCGCCGAGCGCAGCTGGACCTGTTCCTGAATCAGTCCGAAGCGCGGCACCGTCGCGATCGCTCCCCAGGCCGCCAGGGCCAGGACCAAGTTGCGGCCCCAGGCGGGCGGTGCGGCCGCAGCCATGGCGACGAAGCCGATCAGCAGCAGCGCCAGACTTTCATAGCCGTACAGCGGGCCCAGGTAGGCCCAGTGGCCGGGATACCAGTGCAGCGAGTAAGCCAAAGGCAGCCCGACGGCGAAGACGAAGGCGGCGCCGCCGTCGCGGGCGCGCAGGCGCCAGAGGCCCAGGAAGCCCAGCGCGGCCGCCCCCAGCATGCCCAGCCCGACTGACCATCGCGCGGCCTGGCGCCCGATGCCAGCGAGGAGATCGCCGTTGCCGTAGACGTCGATCGGCACCCGCTGATCCGGGGCGAGCGAAGCGTCTTCCCAAGGGCCGAAGGCCTGGGCGTAAGCGTGATACGGACTCAGCAACGCCTCGCCGGTCTGGGCCGCCTGGTAAGCCAGCATCAGCGCCAGCACGGGCAAGCCACCGAGCGTCGCCGCGACGATCGCGCGCACCCGTGCCGCCGCACCGCCGCCGAGCTGCAGCAGCCCGACGCCGCAGGCGAGCGCCGCGACCACCCCTGTGAGCGGTCGCGCGAGGAAGACCAGGCCGCAGGCAAGGCCGACCAGGACCGCGTAGCGCGAGGCGCCCTCGCGCACCTTCAGCAATGCCCACCAGGCCAGGAGAGCCGCCGGCAGCGTCGCGATCTCGGATTGAAAGCCGCTTTGCACCAGCACGAAGAACGGCGAAAGCGCCAGCAGCAGTGCGAGCGTGCCCGGGTGCGGCAGGCCGTATTGCCGGGCCAGCGAACGCGCCAGCAGCACGCTGCACAGCGCGGAGCTCACAGCCATCAGCGCCGGCCAGCCGATCCAGGCTCCGGGGGTCAGCCAGAGCGAGGTCCCGGGCGGGTACTTCGCATAGCGCAGATCCTGCGCCTGGTCCTCGTGCACCTGCCGCCGTCGCAGCGTGAAATCGACCAGCTCGTTGAGCTGCAGCGCTTCGGACAGTTTGCCCTCGGCGAACAGCTCGGCCTGATAGAGATAGGCGCGCTCGTCGTTGGTCGGCGGAACCGGCTGACTGAGGTGCAGGCTGGTCGGCACCACCAGCGCGATCACGACCGCGAGCCCGAAGGCGAATGGAAACTCCGGCACGCGCTCGGCGCTGCGCCGCCGCGCCAGCAGCAAGGCCCCCACCAGCACCCCGGCCGTGATCGGTAGATCCCAGCGCTGCAGCAGCTCCGGCGCCGCGATCGTCGCGGCCAGCGCCGGGACCGCGCCCAGGATCAGGGCGGTCAGCAGCAGGCGCGGCGAGACGGGGGCCGTGGAGTCCATGCGGGGCCAAGGCTACCCTAGTCGTATGTCGAAGGCAGAGCCGACCGCTTGGAAGCGCGCGCTGCTGGGCCTGCACGGCCTGGCCGCGGTGCTGCCGCTGCTCTGCATGGCCACCATCGTGGTGCGCGCCGCCGGCGTCGGCTTTGCCGCCGATCGCGAGCTCTATCCGCGCATCGAGAACGAGGCCGAGAACCTCGCGCCTTTCATGCTGGCGACTTGGCAGCGGCCGCAGGGCCGCGTCGTCCTGGTCCTGGGGCTGGGCGACGCCGCCCCCACCGCCACGAGCCAGTCGATTGGCCTGCTTCAGGCCTTTGCCGAAGCGGGCGTGCAGCTGCGCCTGCTCAGCGACTATCAGGGCATCGATTCGCTGCTGCCGGCCTCGGTGCAGCGGGTGAACTCGCTCGACGAAGGGCTGCCCGGTGCGCACGCCTTGATGCTGTTCGGCGAGGGCAAGCGCTTCCGCGAGCTGGATTTCACTGCCTGCGCCCAGGCGATGGAAGGTCAGCTGATGTTTGATCTGACGGCGCGCGCGGATGGCGTGGCGGTCGATGCCGCCGGCCTGCAGCTGCTGTCCTTCGGCGCGCCGCTGGGCCCACCCTGGCTCGACCCGGAGCTGCGCGCCTACGCAGAGCACCTGCGCGAGAAGATCCCGGCCGAGGATGGCGTGCTGCTCGTCATCAACGAGCGCCCCGCCACGCTGTCGGGTCGCGCGCGCTGGTTCCTGCACCTGAATCACATGGTGTTCCCGCGCCGGCTCTACCTCGAGAACTCGTTCGGAGCCTCCGGCACCAGCGTGCAGTTCCGCCAGTGGGTGCTGGATCAGCGCGCGCGCGGCGGCTTCTCGGGGCGGGGCCAGCAACGCTGGGAACCTTCGCCGCGTGACTACTCGCAGGTCACGCGGGTCGGCCCCGTGCGCACGCTGAACCCGGCCGAACGCGCCGCGATCGAGGCTCACGACATTCAGTGGGTCACCTTCTTCACCATGAACGCCGACTTCCGTCTGCAGGATTGGGAGACGATGACGGCGGAGGAGGCGCTGGCCGGTCCGAAGTGATGCTGGCATTCCTCGCTGGCTGTTTCGTCGTCGCCGCGCTGCTGGCGATCGGCGAGGCGCTGCTCCCTGCGACGGCGGACTGCCCGCGCAGTCGCTGGGAGAGCTTCGCGCTGACCTATCTGGTGGGATCGGCGGCCGTGGTGGTCTGCGGCAGCGCGATTCTCGCGGTCGGCTTGCCCTTCGTGGCCGTCGCGGCCGTCGTGCTGGTGCTCGGTTTGCTCGCCATCCTGATGACCCTGCGCCGCGGCTCGCAGCTCATCCTGGTGCCCGAGGTCGAACTGGCGCGCCGCCCGGGCTTTGCCCCGCTGACCGGGGCGCTGCTGCTGGCGCTCGGAGTCGGCTCGGTGCTGGCATCGATCGCGATGCCGATCAACGAGTTCGACCCGATGCTGCATTTTGCCTACAAGGGCAAGATCCTGGCCGAGCTCGGTTCGCCGCTCGACGAAGCGATGGTGGGTCTGGTCGATGCCGACGGCCAGCCGCGCGCGTTCGGGCGCATCATCACCCACCCCAACTACCCGCTCGGGGTGCCCATTCTCGAGGCGCTGGTCTCGGTGCTCGGCCGGGGCTGGCACGATCGCTGGATCCAGCTGCCGCTGGCCTTCTGGGCGCTCTGCCTCCCCGCGGCAGTCTTTTTCGGCCTGCGCCCCTGCGGCAAGCGGGCCGCGCGCGCCGGCGCGCTCGTCGCGGCGGTCACCCCCATCCTCTACGAGCGCAACTTCCTCGAGAACGGCTGGCGCGACTTCTCCGAGGCCGGCCTCGGCAATGAAGTCACCCTGGGCGCCGGCGCGGATCTGCCGCTGGCTGCCATGCTGACCGCAAGCTGCGCGCTCTTCCTGCACGGGCGCCGCGCCGAGCAGGCCCGGCTGCAGTGGCTGGCCGGCCTCTGCCTGGCTGGCGCCGTAATGATGAAGAACGAAGGCCTGGCGCTGTTCGGCTGCGTCCTTCTGGCCCTGCTGCTGTCCGGCGCGCTGCTGCCGCTGGGCCGCGCCGCGCACCGCGCCCGCGCCTCGCTGGCCGGCGCCGGCCTGGCGATCGCCGGCATTCTTCCCTGGCTGAACCTGCGCGGCCGTCTGCCGGCCATCGACGAAAACTACACCGAGCACTTCACGCTCGAGCGCATCACCCACTTCCTCAACGGCGGCGCCGAGCTGGTCGAGCGCTCGCCCAAGGCCCTCGTCGGACAGGCCGACGAGCTGCTCGCCGATCCGCCGGCGCGGATGGCCGAGCTGCCGGGCTACTTCACCAGCGAGTTCACCGATCTGCGCAGCTGGGGCCTGATGTGGCTGCTGCTGCTGGTCGCGCTGCCCTGGCGACCGCGCGAGTGGCGCTGCGCGGACCGGCGCTGGCTGGCCATGCTGGCGCTCGGCGGGGTCCTGCTCTACTTCCTGATCTTGTTAGTGACGCCCTGGTACCTGCCACTGCTGCGCGAGAAGGGCATCCCGGAGCGTCTGCTGCTGCACCTGATCGGACCGATCTGCCTGCTGATCGGCTGGCGTCTGGGCGAAGATCCGGAAACGGAGGACGCCGCGGCGCGTTCCGAGGAAGTCACCCCACGCGGGTAGACTTCCGCCATGTTCAGAACGGGTCTCGCCTTCGGTCTGCTCGCCCTCGTGGGCGCCTGCGGTGATGCACCATCGGACGGGTCCACCGGCACAGCGGGCGCCGCGCACGATGGCCCCAACGTGCTGCTGATCTCGATCGATTCGCTGCGCGCCGATCACTGCACACCCTACGGCTACCAGCCCGAGTTCGCGCCGCAGGAGCTCACCACTCCGTTCATGAATCGGCTGGCCCAGGAAGGCCTGCTGTTTGAACGCGCGAGCGCTTCTTCGTCCTGGACGCTGCCGAGTCACCTCTCGCTGTTCAGCGCCCAGCCGCCGCGCGCGCACGGGGTGCGGCTGGTCCGGCAGATGCTGGACCGTTCGCAGGATGAGGTCCGGCTGGCCGGGCAGTTTCAGCAGGCGGGCTATGCCACCTACGGCGTCTGGTCGGCACCTTTCCTGCACCCCGCCTACGGCTACCAGGGCTCGAGCGGGGAAGAGTTCGATCGTTACATCTCCGCCGAGGAGTACCTGCGTGATGGCGAGAACTCGGAGATCATCACCAACCCGCAGATGCGGCGGATGATGGAAGTGCACGGCCTAGCCGACGCGACCTTCGACAACGCGCCGCGGGTCAATGAAATCGCGCTCGCTTGGCTTGAGGAGCATGAGCAGGATAATGAGGAGCCTTTCTTCCTGTTCCTGCACTACTGGGACGTCCACTACAACTACGTCCCCTCCGACGAGATGGCGCGCCGCTTCCTGCCCGACTTCTCCGAGGCCGACCGCGCGCTGGGCGAAGATTTCACCCCTGCTCACGGCGATGCCGAGGCGCCGGAATACAGCGCCGAGCAGTTGAGCCGGTTGAAAGCGCTTTACGACGCCGAGATCCGCGCCGTCGACGACGCGATCGCCGAGGTCTACGCCAAACTGGAGGAGCTCGGCATCGCCGAGGACACAATCGTCGCGGTGGTCAGCGATCACGGCGATCACTTCGGCGAGGAGCACGAGGGCGAGACCCACCTCTTTCACCACCGCACTCTGTTCGAAGAGGTCGTCCACATCCCCTTCGTGGTGAAGGCCCCCGGCGCGCCGGCGGGCAAGCGGGTGCCCGGTTCGGTGGCGCTCTATGACGTCGGCCCGACCCTGCTCGACCTGGCCGGCCTGCCCGCCTGGGAGGGCGTGGTCGGGCGCAGCGCCCGGCCGCTCTGGGAAGGCTCCGATGACACCGGTCACGAGGTGCTGATGGACCTGCTCCACCCCGGCGCCCCGACCGACACCCAGGCCTGGAGAGCCGGTGATTTCAAGGTGATCTGGGAGTTCGGATTCCGCCCGACCAACACGGCTCCGGACGGCGTCCGCCCCTTCCTGCGGGCCTACAACCTGGCTCAAGATCCGCGCGAACTTGCGCCGATAACTGAACTTGCAGCGGATGATCGGATCCAGAGCGGACAGGCTGCCATGCAGCAAGCCGCTCAGCAGACGACTCGTGCGCCGCAGATGGAGAAGCTCCCGGACACCGTGCAGCAAGGCTTGGAAAACACCGGCTACGTCGATTCCCTCGATTCTCCCCAAGAGGACAACGGGAACGACACCGGAAAGCCCAAGTGAGGCACTAGAATCCGGGCTTCGATCCTCGAAGTTCACCCCTGAAAGATGCGCATCGCTGTCATTGGAACCGGTTACGTCGGGCTTGTCGCGGGCACCTGTTTTGCCGAAATGGGCAACCAGGTCACCTGCGTCGACATTGACGAGGACAAGATCAACCGCCTCAAAGAAGGCATCATCCCGATCTACGAACCGGGCCTCTCCGAACTCGTGAAGTCGAACTACAGCCACGGCCGGCTGCACTTCACGACCTCGCTGCAGGATGCGGTCGCCGACGCGCGCGTCGTGTTCATCGCGGTGGGCACTCCGCCCGGCGCCGACGGCTCGGCCGATCTCTCGGCCGTCTACGCGGTCGCTGCCGACATCGGCCGCGCCGCCAACGGTCCCAAGTTGATCGTCGACAAGTCGACCGTGCCCGTCGGGACCGCCGCCCGAGTCAAGTCGCTGGCGAATGAGCAGTCGGAGCACTCGATCTCGGTCTGCTCCAACCCTGAGTTCCTCAAGGAAGGCGCCGCGATCGATGACTTCATGAAGCCGGACCGCGTGGTGATCGGCGCCGAGACCGAAGAGGACTTCCAGCTCATGGACGAGCTGTACGCCCCCTTCGTGCGCAACGGCGCGCCGATTCTGCACATGGATCCGGTCTCCGCCGAGATGACCAAGTACGCCGCCAACGCCATGCTGGCGACCCGCATCTCGTTCATGAACGAGGTCTCGCGCATCTGCGATCTGGTCGGCGCCGACGTCTCGAACGTCCGCCGCGGGATTGGCTCGGATGTGCGCATCGGCAAGCCCTTCCTCTACTCCGGCATCGGCTACGGCGGCTCCTGCTTCCCGAAGGACGTCAAGGCGATCATGCACACCGCCAAGGAGTTCGGCTACGAGTTCCAGATCCTCGAGGCGGTCGAGCGCGTCAACGCGCTGCAGAAGATGCTGATGGTCGAGCGGATGGACGAGCTGTTCGGCAAGGATCTGAGCGGCGTCACCGTCGGCCTGTGGGGCCTGGCCTTCAAGCCGCGCACCGACGACATGCGTGAAGCCCCTTCGATCACGATCGCCCGCGAGCTGAAGGCCCGCGGCGCCACGATCAAGGCCTGCGATCCGGAAGCGATCGGGACCGGCCGCGCCGAGATCGGCGACAACATCGATCAGTACCTCGAGGACATGTACGAGGTCGCCGAGGGCGCCGACGTGGTCATCGTCTGCACCGAGTGGAACGAGTACCGCAACCCGGACTTCGGCCGCCTTGGGCAGATCATGAAGCGCAAGCTGGTGCTGGACGGCCGCAACATCCTGCTCGAGTCCGAGCTGCGCAAGCACGGCTTCGAGCGCTACGGCGTCGGCATCCCGCCGGTGCTGCAGGGCGCCCCCACTCAGGGCTGATCGATCCGGGCCGCTTACTCGGCCCGGATGTAGACGATCGGAAGCTGGTTGTTGCCGCGCGGCTGCAGGCGCGCGTCAAACACCACCAGGGTCACGTCGCTCTTCGAGCGCACGGCCAGCGGACGGCGTGGCGTGTAGGCCTGAATCAGGCCTGGATCCGGCACGTACTGGCTGTTGAGCTGACGGGTCGCGCCGTTCCAGGCGAAGATCTCGAAGCCGTCACTGGCGGCGTTGTTCACCCCCAGCGCCAGGGCCAGGGGCGGCTGGCGATCCAGCTCGAGCAGACCACGGGCGTCCGCCACCTGATTCGAAGGGTTCGAGAAGTTGTGATCCTGCCCGACGCGCACGATCTTGCCCTGGCTGTCGACATCGAAGCGGGCAAAGGCTCCTCCGGAGGGATGGAAACCCTGATTGTTCTTGCGCGGGTCAACCTCGATCCAGCTCACGACGTGAATGCTGAGCGGGTGATCCGGGTCGGTCGAGATGTTGGGCCGGCGGTGATAGGCGCGCGAGTCGTTCAGGCTGACCAGTCGCTGGGAGCTGACCGGGATCAAGTCCGCCGGGTAGGCGCCGGGCACGAAGCTGCGCAGCACGATGCGGCCGGCATCCTGATTGAGCTCCTTGCGATCCGCCGATTCCATGACCTCATGCGCCAGCACCAAGGCGCCCGTCTTGGACTCGACCAGGTAAAGCGGCATGCGCCCGCCCAGTTCGTACTCGCCGACCTCATCGCCGCGCACGTCCTCGACCAGCGCCATGCGACCGGTGGCCGCATTGCGGAACTGCTCGACCTGGGGACGGAAGTCGGCCTCCCACCAGCCCGACCAGTCGATGTGCCAGCCGAAGACGTCGAACTCGTTGAGGACGCTGTGCGGCCGCGGATCTTCGCGGGTCTGCGAGACGTGCACCAGCGCGACGCGATCCTTGGGACCGCCCGGGCCGGCCTGAACCCAGGTGGTCGCGACGTTCATGCCCGAATCGCCGCCGATGAACCGTCGCGTCGGGCGGGATGGATCCCAAAGGAAGAAACCGCGCCGGGGCTCGGGGCGCACGACGCCGCCCTCGTGAATCCCGTTCGCCGGATCCGGCGGGACCACCAGGACCTGCTCCACCACGTAGGGGTGCAGGCCGCGGCTGCGATTACGCCGCGTCCAGCTGACGACGAAGTTCTTGCCCACCGCGCTGACCGTCGGCTTCATGCAATCGTCGATCGCGTCGGGCGAACTCAGATACCAGCTGGAGGTGCGCCAGAAGTTGAAGGTCGGGTCGCCCAGCACGATATTGCCCTGGTGCTGAAACTCGACCTTGCCGCCGAGGTCGCGCCGGTAGAGCAGCGTGCCCTCGATCTGAAACTGCCCGGTGTCCGCGCGGGTCGATTCCCAGACCACGAGCACGTGCCCGTCCTCATTGGCCGCCGGCACCAGATGGTCGCCCTGTAGGGCTTCCGGCGACAGGGGCAATACGTCAAAGTCGCCCGGGCGCAGACGCGAACCCTGAGCGAAGCTGGGTGTGGCCGCAAAAATGGCCACGAGGATCGAGAAAAGGAAGGGGATGCGAGACATGGCGGGCGCGACCGAGGGGGAAGTCGACGACTCAGCTCGTACTAGTAAGTATGCCACAGATGGTTGACAGCGTGTTTTGCAACATCCTCGCTGGACGAGGGCGGCCTGGACGGGGATGATCGAGGGGTGATTCTCAATCTCGTCCTCGTCGCGGCGCTGGCGCAGCAGGAAGCGCCGCCTGTGCAGGCGCTCACGGAGCCGCAGATCGTGCGCAACCTGCGTTACGCGGAGATGGACGGGGTCGAAGCGAAGTTTCACACGCTCGATCTGGCGACGCCCGGCGGCGAGGGCCCGCATCCCGTCCTGGTGATGATCCACGGCGGCGGCTGGCGACTGGGCGACAAGGCCAACCGCTCGATGTGGAAGGACAAGCTGCCGTACTTCCGCGAGGAAGGCTGGGTCTACATCACGATCAACTACCGGCTCACCAACGGCGAAGGCGTGCCGCCTCATCCCGCGCACGTGGAAGACGTGGCCGCCGCGCTGGCCTGGGTGCACGATCACGTCGCCGAGTACGGCGGCGATCCGGATCGGCTCTTCATCATGGGGCATTCGGCGGGCGCCCACCTGGCCGCGCTGGTCGCGACCGATGCCCGTCGGTTGGCCAAGTACGAGAAGCCGCTCAGCATGCTGAAGGGCGTCGTCTGCCTGGACACCGCGGGCTATGACATCGCGAAGTACCTGGGCACGGATTTGGCCGGGCGGACCGCGCGCGCGATCTACACCAACGCCTTCGGCTTCGAGGAGGAGGGCTGGAAGGACGCCTCCCCCCAGCACTTCGTGCGCCCGGGCGCCGGCATCCCGCCGATGCTGATCTTTCACACCAAAGAGCGGCGGGAGGTCGCCCACCTGAGCCAGGCCTTTGTGGCCGCGCTGCGCCAGGCCAAGGTCCCTGCGGCCGCGATCTACGCCGCCGACAAGAACCACGGCGGCATCAACGCCTGCATCGGCCAGGAGGGCGACCCCTACACCGCGCTCATCCGGCGCTTTCTCGCCGACCCGCACGCGGCGAACACACTGAAGCTCGCCTCGATGGCTCCCGTCCAGGAGCTCAAGCTGGGCGGCGCCACGCGAGTTGCGATCTCAGTCCTCGACGGGACCCCGGAAGGCCTCCCCGTCAGCGCATGGCGGATCGCGACGGAGGTGAACGGAGTGGAGGTCGCGGTCGTCAACGCGCCGCGCTTCACCTCGCCGCACGCGATGCAGACAATCCTCCAGCACATGGTCGAAGTGGTCGCCGAGACCGACAAGGTCGAACTGAAAGCGACTCTCGGGCCAGAGGACGCCTGGCTAGACCTGGATGGCCCTGTCACGCGCATCACCTGGCAGCGCCTGGAGCCCACCGACGCCAAGGACGAGCTCGTTTTCACCGTCCTGCCCCGCCCCGAGCAGCAGTAGGCCGGAACAGGCCTCCCGGCTAGAATGACGGGCTAGGCCGCGCGCCCCTCTCCGGGTGAAACGCGGCACGAGATTGCGCAGATGACTCGTTCCGTCCCCCAGCTCGACCAGCTCCAGTCGGACTTCGCCCAGTGGGAGAAGACCGGCGACATGATCGACCAGCTCATTGACCTGATGCTGAACCATCGCCAGAGCGGCCACCCCGGCGGCTCGCGCTCGAAGGTTCCGATGATGGTCGCCCTGACGCTCTCGGGCGTCATGCGCTGGGACATCCGCCACCCCGAGAAGGCCTTCGCCGACCGCTTCGTGCTGGTCGCCGGCCACTGCACCCCGGTCATCTACGCGATGCTGGCGGTGTACAACGAGGCGCTGCGCCGGATGTACCAGAAGACCGGCGACGAGAAGTACCTGGTCTACGGCGGCGCCGAGCGCACGCTGGTCTGGGAAGACCTGCTCCGCCTGCGCCGCAACAAGGGTCTGTCCGGCCATGCCGAGATGGAAGGCAAGACCATGTTCTTCAAGGCGAACACCGGCCCGAGCGGTCACGGCGCGCCGCCTTCGGCTGGCCTGGCGCTGGCGCTCAAGCAGGCGGGCGCCGAAGAGGTGCGCGTCTTCGCGTTGGAAGGGGAAGGCGGACATTCAGCCGGCTGCCATCACGAGACCAAGGCGACCGCCTGGGGCCTGGGCCTCTCCAACCTGGTTTACCTGCTCGACTGGAACGACCACGGCATCGATCCGCGTCCGTACTCGGACATGATCTACGGCGAGCCGCAGGAGTGGTTCGACAGCTACGGCTTCTACACCACCGGAGCGCAGGACGGCCACGACTACGCTCAGCTGGCGACGGCGCTGCTCGACAACGTCTTCGCCGAGAACCAGCAGCCGCGCTGCACCTGGTTCCGCACCACCAAGGGGCGCGGCTACGGCGTGACCGGCTACAAGTCGCACGGCGCGGCGCACAAGCCGAACAACGAGCTGTTCTGGGCAACGAAGAAGGAGTTTGCCGACAAGTACGGCGTCAGCTTCCGCGGCATGGGCGAAGGCAAGCCGGAGAGCGGCGAGGCCTTCACCGAGCAGACCGCGCAGAACATGCAGGCGGCGCTCTCGCTGCTCGACGACGAGAACTTCTGCGCCTGGCTGGCCGACACCCTGGTCGCGCTCGGCGACTCGGTCCCGGCCGAGATCGACGGCGTCAACCTGGGCGACGATCCCAACCAGGATCCCGAACTGACCGACCCGAGCACGCTGCCGAACGATCTGTTCTTCGCGCCGGGCGAGAAGCAGCCGAACCGTGCCGGCTTCGCCAAGGTGGGCGCGCACCTCAACGCGGTGGCGCGCCGCAAGTACGGCCGCCCCATCGTGCTGGCCGCCAGCGCTGACCTCGCTGACTCAACCAACCTGTCCGGCTTTGCCAAGGACTCGGGCGATCAGAAGGGCTTCGGCTGGTACCACCGCGACGACAACCCGACCGGCTCGCTGCTGCCGACCGCCATCACCGAGTTCAGCAACGCCGGCATCATGTGCGGCCTGGCCTCGGCCAACATGGCGGCCGACCCGGAGCAGCACTTCTCCGGCTTCTGGGGCGCGACCTCGACCTATGGCTCCTTCAGCTACCTGAAGTACGGCCCGATGCGCCTCTACTCGCAGCTGGTGCAGGACAGCCCGCTGAAGCACGGCAAGGTCATCTGGGTCGCCGGTCACTCCGGCCCGGAGACGGCGGAAGACTCGCGCACCCACTTCGGCATCTACTCGCCGGGCGTCACCCAGATGTTCCCGCGCGGCCAGGTCATCGACGTGCACCCCTACGAGCCGAATGAGGTCGGCCCGGCGCTGCTCGCCGCGCTCGGCACCGATGCCCCGATCGTGGCGCTGCACCTGACCCGCCCGCCGATTGAGGTGCCGGATCGCGCCGCGCTGGGCATGGGCGACTACCGCGAAGCCGCCAAGGGCGCTTACCTGATTCGCGACTACGACCCGAACCGTCCGAAGGAAGGCTGCATCTTCGTGCGCGGCACCTCCTGCACGGCCTCGGTGGTCGAGCTGCTGAAGCAGGGCTGGTTCGACGGCGAGGGCCCGAACGTCAAGCTGGTCGCGGCCGTTAGCCATGAGCTGTTCATGCTGCAGCCCGAGAGCTACCGCAACGAGCTGGTGACCGCCGAAGACTGGGCCAACAGCACCTTCATCACCAACAACGCTCGTCAGAACATGTGGCTGTGGACGGCCAACCGCGCCGCCTACGACTACGCGATGGGGCCGGATCACGACCAGCGCTGGCGCACCGGCGGCTCGGTCGATGAGATCATCGCCGAAGCCAAGCTGGATCCGGCCAGCATTCAGGAAGGCATCAGCCGCTTCGTCGCGGAGTACGACAAGCGCATGTCCGCCAGCTTCGTGCCGGCGGCGCTGTAGAGCGGGCTAGTCCTGCGGCTGCGGGTCGGTCGGGAACTTCCAGTTCTCGTCCGGCCGGTGCTGGTTGTGCATGACCTTCAGGAGCCGAGCCACCACCTCAGGGTGGTCAGCGGCCAGGTTGTTCGTCTCGCCAGGATCGGCCTCGAGGTCGTAGAGCTCGAGCGGGGCGTCGGGGTTCTTGCGCAGCTGCGTGCGCACCGCTTTCCACTTGCCCATGCGCACGGCCTGCGCGGCGCCGCGCTCGTGGAACTCCCAGTAGAGGAAGTCATGCGCGCGCTGCGGCTTGCCCAGCAGGGCAGGCGCGTAACTGATGCCATCCAGCCCGGTGGGAATCAGCGCCCCGGCGAGCTCGCAGGCAGTCGGCAGGAAATCCCAGAAGGCGGAGGCGTGATCCGTCACGCCCGGCTGCACCGTGCCCGGCCACCAGGCCAGGAAGGGCACGCGAATCCCCCCTTCGTAGAGGTCGCGCTTGATGCCGCGGTACGGACCATTTGAGTCAAAGAACTTCGGGTCGGCGCCGCCCTCCTGGTGCGGCCCGTTGTCGCTGGTGAAGATTACCAGCGTGTTCTCGGCGAGCCCCTTTTCGCGCAGCAGATCGAGCACCTTCCCGACGTCGGCGTCGAGCTGCGTGACCATCGCCGCGAAGGCGGCGTGCGGCGTGGGCTGCGCCGAATAGTGGCGGCCCGGGAAAGGCTTCTCCTCCCCCCAGCGACCGACGAAGGGGTCGATCAGCTCTTGCGGCGCTTCGATGGATGCGTGCGGGATGGTGTAGGGCAGGTAGAGGAAGAAGGGGTTCTCCTCGTCGCGCGCGTCGAGCCAGCTCAGCGCATCCTCGGTGAGCAGCTCGTGGGTCCACTGCTTCGGGTCGATCTCGATCTGTTCGTCGTCGCGGAACAGGAAGTCGCGATAGAAGAAGTGCGCGTTGCGCTGGCAGTTGTAGCCGAAGCTGTGATCGAAGCCCTGCTGCAGCGGCGCGCCTTCGGTGCCGGGCGGGCCCATCCCCCACTTGCCGATCACCGCGGTTTCATAGCCCGCGCTCTTCAGCAGCTCCGCCACCGTCACCTCGCCCGCGGGCAGCGGAAATTGGCCGAGCGGCTTGTACTCGCGGTTGCCGCGCACCGCCACGTGGCCAGTGTGCTTGCCGGTCATCAGCACCGCGCGCGAGGGCGCGCAGACCGTGCTGCCCGAGTAGTGCGAAGTGAAACGCAGGCCCTCGGCCGCCATTTGATCGAGGCGCGGGGTCTTGAACTTCGCCTGGCCCTGCACCGAGAGATCGCCCCAGCCCAGGTCGTCCGCCATGATGTAGATGATGTTGGGCCGCTGAGGCGACGCGGCCGGAGCCGCCGGGGCGGCCTCAGCCTGAGGGCAGAGCAAGGCAAGGGCTGCGAGCAGCATGGCCTGATGGTAGCGGACGCCGAGGCCTCGCCGCAGTTCCCGTGACCCGCGCGGCGGCCCGACTAGATTGAAGGCATGCTGCTTGCCCCCCTCGCCCTCCTTGCGCAGCTTCAGGTCGAAGGCCTTCGTGCGAACGAGAGCTGGACCGAGATCGCCCCCGGCTTCGACCCCTTCGCCACCACCGACGAGCAGCCGCTGTGGCGCTACCGCGGGGGCCGGGTCGTCGATGCGCTCAGCAATCGACCGATCGTCGGGGCTCAGATTGAGGTCTGGACCGAGGAGATCGACGACTACGCCGGCGGCTTTCGGCGCGTCGGCGCTGCGACCAGCGGCGCCGATGGCGGTTTTCTGATCGAGTTTCTGCTCGCGGGCCGCACCGCGGAGAAGGCGCGCATTTCCGCGCCGGGCTACTCCACTTGGTCCGGAGTCGCAGGCGAGATCGGCGCGGAGATCCGCCTCTTTCCCATGGCGGAACCGGCCGAGCTGCGCTTCGTCGATCCGGAGGGGCAGGCCATCCCCGGGGTGCGCGTGACTTCGACCTACTCCTGCTCGCACGATCTGCCGGCGGTACACATGGTCTCCGACGCCCAGGGCATCGTGCGCCTGGAGAACTTCGGGATTCAGGATCGCAGCCCCGAGCTGCGCATCCTTCCGCCGGACCGCGGTGCGATCGAGTACCTGGACAGCGAGTGGATTCACGAGCGCCGCCCCGAAGAGGGCCCGGCGACCATGGTTCTGCCGCGCCGGCCAGGGGCTGCGGTCCGGGTGCTGGAGCGGGATGGTTCCCCGCTTGCCTTCGAGCCTTTCTACATCGTGGACGGGGAGTGCTATCACGTCCTGACCAGCGATGAGCAGGGCCGCCTTCGCGTGCCCTGCCGCTTCGGTCCGGACGACGTCGCCATGCGCAAGTTGGAACCGCAGTCTCGGTTCTATGCTGACGTTGAGGCAGAGCTTGCCGCTCAATATGGGTTCGAGCGAACCGTGCGCGCTGAAGCGGAGGACTGGCCGGAGTCCCTTCCCCATGGCAAGGTCGAGGTCGTCGATCCGAAGCTCGATGAAGATGAGCATGGTCCCGGCTACATCCTGATTCACGAGGAGGGCTGGCAAGCGCGCAGCGCAGAGCCCGACGAGAACGCCGCATCGCAAACGATGCGCTTCATCGTTCCCGCGGGCCGGGTTCGATTCCTCGCCGGTGGCACGTTCTCGGCCTACGCCGCCGAGATGATCGAGATCGAGGTGGAAGAAGGAAGCAGCCACACCTTGCGGCCGCAGTTTGAGAAGCAGCCCGTGCTCCAGGTGCAATGGCCCGAGGGCAGCTGGAATCGCTGGATCGAAGCTGCGGACAGTTCCATCGCGGGCGAAGACATGGCGCGTGATGGTCAGCCCGTACCGCGCAACACGCCGCTGATCCTGCATTACCGTTTCGAAGATCAGCCGGTGCTGGTGCGCCACCCGGGCATCGACGCGGACACCGTTCTCGTGCTCGAGCCCCCCGCCCGGCAGGAGCCGCTGCCGATGGCCACGCGGGAGATCATCGTCCGCCACGCCGACGGCAGCATCGCCACCAAGGCCTCGATCCGCGCCGAGGGCTGGCGCTACGAAATCGAGGTGGACGGCGAGGACGACACCGGCAGCGCGCTGCTGCTTGGCCCCGCCGGCGCCGAAGTGATCGGCTCGATCTGGGAGCAGCGATCCGTTCTCCAGTACTTCCGCACGCGCATGCCGCAGCCCGGCGAGAGCGACGCACCGCTGGAAGTCACGCTGGAACGAAGCCCGCGGATCACCCTGGAGGGCCCGGAAGGCTGGCGACTCATGAACTGGACCCACGAAGTCGTCGACACTGAAGTCGGCCAGAAGGTCCTGGAGATCTGCCCGGGCCGCGCGGACCTGGTCATCGGCCTGGCCGACGGCCGGCAGCTCGCCGTCCGGTTGGACATCCAACCGGGCGACGAGCGCCGGATTCGGATCGTCGCGGACTAGCCCCGCACGCCCAGCTTGCGCAGCACCGTCATCATCGGGCACCAGCAGGTGAAGGCGGACTGCAGCAGGTTGAAGCCGACGAAGGCCGTCAGCCACAGCCAGCTGGGCTGCGTCAGGTCGACGCCATTGACCTGCCAGGCCAGGGCGACCGATACGAGGATCACTGTGCCGGCAATGCCGCGCAGTGCGCGATCTACATTCATGGGTTGGCTCATTTCTTGCGATGGGCTTTCTCGTGGAGCATCCAGAACACGGTCGGGACCACGAGCAGGGTGAAGGCGGTCGAAGCGACCAGCCCGAAGATCAGCGCCCAGGCGAGGCCCGAGAAGATCGGATCGAGCGTGATCGGCCACGCTCCAAGCGCCGTGGTGGCGGCAGTCAGGACAATCGGACGCATGCGTACCGCGCCCGCTTCGCAAACCGAATCGATCAGAGTCTTGCCGGCGGCCAGTTCGTTCTGAATGAACTGCAGCAGCACCAGCGAATTGCGCACGACGATGCCGCCGAGCGCGATCATGCCGATCATGGCGGTCGCCGTGAAGAAGGTGGAGTCGGCGTAGTCGCCGACACGCCCGGCGAACAGCGCGTTCAGGCCCCAGAAGCCCGGCATCATGCCGATCGCGGTCAGCGGAATGGCCATCATGACCAGCAGCGGCATGGCCAGCGACTTGGTCTCGATCGTGAGCAGCAGGTAGATGCCGAGCAGCGCGGCAATGTACGCGAGGCCCATGTCGCGGAAGACGCGCAGGGTGATCTCC
The DNA here is from genome assembly GCA_002705055.1 of Planctomycetota bacterium. Classification (GTDB taxonomy): domain Bacteria; phylum Planctomycetota; class UBA1135; order UBA1135; family UBA1135. The sequence goes on along the minus strand of PAHY01000064.1, from coordinate 22,361 downwards.
CATTCGCCCTCGCCGGCCCATTCGACCTCGATGTTGGGCGGCAGCGGGTCATCCTTCACTTTCGACTGCAGCGCCAGCACCGCTTCGCCGGGGGCGCGGCCGACCATCTCGGCGGTCAGATAGACGACCGGCTGCAGGTTCTTGTGATGGATCACCGGGTCGGCGGGCCGCCGCTCGAAAGAGCCCAGCTCCTGCAGCGGCAGGATCTGACCATCGAGCGCCCGCACCGCGAGCCGCCCCAGCTCCTCTCCCCCGGAACGCTGCGCGCGAGAGAGCCGCAGCTCGATCGGCAAGGGCTGCCGCTCTCCCTCGGCTCGCAGATCGCCGACGGTTTCGCCGCGCACCGCCGTCGTCAAGAGCCGCGTGAGCTGCGCCTCGCGCACGCCGTGCACCGCAGCCTGCTGGCGATCCAGCACGAACTGCACACGGTCGTGCGGCACACTGACCATCACATCGACCTCGCGCACGCCGGCTTCGGCGCGGAAGTGCCCGGCCAGCTGGGCCGCAGCCGCGGTCAGCTCCTGATAGCTCGTGGCCTCGTCGCCGTAGATCTCGGCGACCATCGTCGCGAGCACGGGCGGGCCGGGAGGAGTCTCGACCAGCTTGACCACCGCGTCGTGGCGCGCGCCGATCTCGGTCAGCGCGTCGCGGATGCGCATGGCGATCGCATGCGACTGCAGCGCGCGCTCGCTGTGATGCAGCAGCTGCACGCGCAGGTCGGCGAGCTCGGACGTCTGGCGCAGATAACCGTGCCGCACCATGCTGTTGAAGTCCATCGGCGAGGCGGTCCCGACGTAGGAGGTGAAGCTGACCACCTCGGGCACCTCACCAAGGAAGGCCTCCAATTCTTGGACGACGGCGTTGGTCCGCTCGAGCGTGCTTCCTTCCGGCAGATCGACCACCAGCTGGAGTCGATTCTTGTTGTCGAAGGGCAGCATCTTCAGCGGGACCTTGCCCAGCAACGGCAGCGCCCAGGCGCCGGCGAACAGCAGACCGACGGCCAGCAGCAGCATCCAGGCCCGTCCGCGCGAGCGCAGAATCGGCGCCAGGGTGCCGCGGTAGCCTCGGCGCAGCCACTTCGGCACGGTGTCTTCCTTGCCCTCGCCGCCGCGCCGGTTGCGCAGCAGCTTGTAGGCCAACCACGGCACGATCGTGACCGCGGCCAGGGTCGAGAAGCCGACGGTCAGCGGCACATTCGACGCCATCGGCGCCATGTAGGGCCCCATCATGCCGGTGATGAAGAACATCGGCAGGAAGGAGACGACGATCGTGAGCGTGCTCATGATCACCGGCGGCAGCACTTCGCGGACGCCGGACAGCACCGCGTCGCGCGCCGCTCCCTTGGACTTGCGCAGGTGGCGCTGAATGTTGTCGACGTTGGTGATCGGGTCGTCGACGACCAGGCCCAGCGAGAGGATCAGCGCGAACAGCGTGACCCGGTTGATCGTGTAGCCCAGCAGACCGTTGACGGTCAGCGCCAGCGCGAAGCTGACCGGGACCGCGATCGCCACGACCAGCGCCTCGCGCCATCCCAGCGTGAACAGCAGCAGGGCGACCACGGTCGCGAGCGCGAAGCCGATCGAGCTGAGCAGCGCGTCGACCTTCTCGTCGGCGGTCGCACCGTCGTTGCGGGTGACCGTCATGTCGACGCCGGCCGGCAGCACCTCGGCGCGCAGGCGCTCCGCCTCGGCCAGCACCGACTCGGCGACGCGCGTGGCATCGGTGCCGCGCTGCTTGGCGACGGCCAGCGTGACCGATTCACGACTGAGTCCGGCAGCGGCTGAGCCGGGGCCGAAGCCAATCCGGGTGTAGTGGTCCGCCTCGGCGGGCGCGTCGCTGACCGTGGCGACATCGCGGAGGAACACCAGACTGCTGCCCTCCCCAGCCAGCACCAGGCCCTCGAGATCGCTGATGGACTGAAAGCCCTCGCCGACATCAAGAGTCAGGTGTTGGTCCAGGCGATCAAAGCCACCGGCGGATGCGGTCGCGGCGCTTTCGCGGATCGCCGCCCCCACCTCGGCCAGAGTGAGGCCGCGGGCATGCATCCGCTCCCGGTCCAGTTCGACCCGGATCCGACGCGGCTGGCCGCCGATCAGCTCGGTGCGCGAGATGCCGCGCAGGCCATCGAGGCGCGACTGCATTTCCTCGGCGACGCGGCGCAGCGCATCGGCGCTCCAGTCGGCGCCATGCAGCGCCAAGGTGACGATGGGCACATCATCAATCGAGACCGGCTTAACCAGCCAGGACTGGACGATCGACGGAACGCGGTCGAGGTTCTGCTCGAGCTGATCGTGCAACTTGACCAGCGAATCCTCGCGGTCTTCGCCGACGTAGAAGCGCACCGTGACCAGAGCCTGATCCCGCTGCGAACTCGAGTAGACGTGCTCGACGCCGTCGATCTGCCACAGCAGGCGCTCCAGCGGCGTTGCGACCAGGCGTGCCACTTCTTCGGCGCTGTGGCCCGGCGCGGAGACCATCACGTCGGCCATCGGCACGACGATCTGCGGCTCCTCCTCGCGCGGGGTCAGCAGGACGGCAGCTGTGCCCAGCGCCAGCGCGGCGAGCAGGAGCAGCGCGGCGTTCGGCCCTTCGAGGAATCGAGCAACGAGTCGTTGGATCATGTCCGCGTCCTCACCAGCCGATGACTTCGCCGGCGCTCAGGCCGGACAGGATCTCGATCTGCTCGCCGCTTGCCGCGCCCGTGCGCACCGCGCGGCGGCGCCACTGACCCTGGGCATCCTGGGCGAGCACCATCTCGAGCTGACCGACGCGGCGGACAGCCTGCAGCGGCACGGCGATGCGCGCCCGTGTGCCCGCCGGATAGCGCACCAAACCGAAGCTGCCGGGGGCAAGCGAGGCGTGCGCAGCCGAGGCGTCGAGCCCGAGGCGTACGCGCAGGGTGCGGCTGCGCGGATCGCTGGTGGGCGCGATCTCGAGCACCTGCGCCCGGCCGGTTTCGCCGCTGAGTTCGAAGCTGAGCTCCGTGCCGATCTGGATCGGCGCGCGATCATCGAGCGGGATCTGCGCTTCGAGGACCAGACGCTTCGGGTCGTACAGCGCGAACAGCGCCTTGCCGGGGACCGCCAGGTCGCCGGGGCTGACTTCCCGCGCTTCGACGATCGCATCGACCGGCGAGACCACGGTGGCCTTCTCCAGCGCGGACTGCGCCAGCTCCAGATGTGCCCGGGCCTGCCGCGCGAGACTGGCGGCAGCGTCGGCCTCCCGCTCGGAGGCCACGCGCTCGGCGACCAGGCGATCGACCCGGCGCTGCTCGGCCTCCGCCAGATCGAGCGCCGCCTGCGCCGCTTCCAGCCGGGATCGCAGCGCGCTCGGATCGAGGCTGGCCAGCTTCTGGCCGGTGCTGACCCGATCGCCCAGCTCCGCGTGCACCTGAAGGACCCGGCCCTCGACCTCGGCGGCCACGGCGATGTGATCCAGCGAGCGCACGGTGGCCGGGACCTCCCGCTCGAGGACGGCGTCCTCGGCCGCGACGGTCCAGGTGGTGCCCGGGGCGGGGCTGGCACCCCATGCCCCGCCGGCGGAACTCTCGGCCGGGACCGGCTCGGGGGCGCACGCCGAGACCATCGGGAGGGCCCCGATCAGTGCCGTGGCGAGAAGGGTGTGCTTGAGATTCATCGCGAGGGGCCCCCTTCCATCAGGCGGCAATGGTCACGGATGCAGTCCAGGAGCTTGATCAGTTCGACCCGCACGAGGCGGTAATAAACCCGCTGTCCCTGCCGGGTAGCCGCCAGAACCCCTGCCTGCCGAAGCGTCGCAAGGTGTTGTGAAGTAATCGCTTGCGGCGCCTCGGCTGCCTGAGCGATGTCGCCGACGCAGGCCTCGCCCGCGCTGAGGAAATCGATGATGCGCAGCCGGATGGGGTGGGCAGCCACTCGGATGAGGGGCGCCGCAGCCTCGAGCTGCTCCAGATCGACGAGTTCGGATCGAGCCATCTCGACATAGTTATATACCTATATTAAGATTCTACAAGCCAAAAAAATCAGCGACCGGGAGGTTTTCCCGATCGCTGACTTCCTTTTCCCCTTGCTACGGTGCCGAGTCTCGCCATCCCCTGCGATTCATCGGCTAGGAAGAGAACCCATTTCGTAGCATCTTTTCCATCGGCGGCAGTTCTCAGGGAATTGAGAACTTTTTCTAAGAAATTCCTCGCCGCAGCCGAAAGCGCTGACCTCAGGCCTCGATTTCGAACTCGGCCGCGCGCCAGCGCCCGTGCTCGTGGAGCCGCGTGCAGCGCAATCCGGCATCGCGTAGAGCCGCCAAAGTAGGCGCCGCATTGCGGTCCATGAAGCCGCCGGTGAACAGCCGACCGTCCGCGCTCATGCGCTCGCGAAGCAAGGGTGCGTAGCGTTGCAGCAGACCCGACTGCAGGTTGGCGAAGACGATCTGCCAGCTGCCTTCCGCCGACTCGAGCACCCCATTCCAGAAGCGGCAGCGCTCCTCGACCCCATGCAGCGCGGCCATCTTGCGCGCCTGCTCCTCGGCGGGCGGATCCGGATCCATCCCGGCCACCTGGCCTGCGCCAAGCAGCGCGGCGGCCACACCGAGGATGCCGGTTCCCATCCCGACGTCGAGCACGCGCTCGGCCGGGCGCACCCCCCACCAGCGGCGCAGCGTCCGCAGCGCGATGCGCGTGGAAGGGTGACCGCCGGTCCCGAAGGCAGAACCGGTCGGGACGATCAGCGGGATGTCATCCGGGCGCAGGAGCCCGCGGTCCAGCTGGTGAAAATCGGCATGGACCACGAAGCCGCCGCAGCGGAAGGGCTTCCACTTCTCGCGCCAGGCCGTCTCCCAATCGTGCCGCAGCACCGATTCGCCACGCACTTCCCAGCCGCCGTCCGGCCAATCAAGGATGCCGGCCAGGCGGTCGAACTCGGCCAGAAAGCGCGCCCGCTCGCCTTCTTCGACCACGTAGGAGAGCGTTCCTTCTTCTGGCCGCCCCACCGGCTCGTCATCGAGATGGCCGGCCGGGAAGGCCTGTTCATAGACCCCGGTACCCCAGCCCGCCTGATCCAGCTGCCACTGCACCGTCTCCTCCCAGCCGGGCGGAATACGGAGCACCAGCCGCAGCAGGGTCGGGCTTGGGTCGGGATCGACGGGAGCGCTCATGCGAGGCGGCCTAAAATAGCGCCGATGGCGGCCACTCGAGCACCGCGCCGGTTGAATCCCGACTTTCCTGCCCGTGAGTCGCAGGGCGAGAAGCGCGCGCGCGCCGAACGGGTTCTGGCCGAGCTGCACCGCCTCTATCCCGATTCCAAGACGGCGCTGGACTGGGAGAATCCCTTTCAACTGCTGGTCGCCACGATTCTCTCGGCGCAGTGCACCGATGCGCGGGTCAATCAGGTGACGCCGGATCTGTTCCGGCAGTTGCCGACCCCCGAGAAGACCGCGCAGGCCTCGCAAGAGCAGGTCGAGGAGCTGGTGCGCACTACCGGCTTCTTCCGCAACAAGGCAAAGAACATCCGCGGCGCAGCGCAGCGCATCGTCGAGGTGCATGGCGGCGAGGTGCCCGAGACCATGGAAGAGCTGCTGGCGCTGCCCGGGGTGGCGCGCAAGACCGCCAACTGTGTGCTGGGGACCGCCTTCGAGAACCCGGTCGGCGTGGTCGTCGATACCCACGTGGGCCGGATCGCCCGCCGGATGGGCTTCACCCGCGAGCAGGACCCGGTCAAGGTCGAGCGCGACCTGATGAAGCTCTTCCCGCGCCGGGATTGGGTCTATCTGAGCCACAGCTGGATCGATCACGGCCGCGCGGTCTGCACCGCGCGCACCGCCAAGTGCTCGGAGTGCACCTTCGCCACCGACTGCCCGCAGCGGGTGGACGGGCGGCGGATCTGAGTCCGCCACGAGCGCGAGAAAGGCCGCGCCGCCAGTTGACGCAAACTGGCAAGCAGCCGACAATATGGACGTGGAGCCTTCCCCGACCGACACTGGCTGGGACATCGCACGACTCGCCAAGGAAGGCGAGGTCAGCAGTCGTACGATCCGTTACTACGGGGAGTTAGGGCTGTTGCGCGCGACCGGCCGCGGGCCGGGAGGGCGTCGAATCTACGCCGCCGATGCGCTCGAACGGCTGAACTTCATCACCCGGCTGAAGCGGCTGGGCCTGACCCTCGAACAGATCGGCGCGCTCAACCGCGCCTTCGACCAGGGCCAGACTCCCGGCATGCTCGCGCGCCTCGATCGCATGCTCGGCGAGCAGCTCGAGCGGGCCCGCGTGCGCCTCGCCGAGCTCCACTCTCTTGAACAGGACCTTCAGGACTACCGCCGGCGCATTCAGGAGCGCCTCGGTCCCCCGCGCCAAGACGAAGACCATGTCTGATTCCGCAACCGCTGCCGCTTCTCCCGAAGCCGCCTTCCAGACGAAGCACAAGCTGCGCTTCGTGACCGCCGCTTCGCTGTTCGACGGCCACGACGCCGCGATCAACATCATGCGGCGCATCCTGCAGCAGGAAGGCGCCGAGGTGATTCACCTCGGCCACAACCGCTCGGTCGACGAGATCGTCGAAGCCGCGATCCAGGAGGACGCGCACGGCATCGCGATCTCCTCCTACCAGGGCGGTCATATGGAGTTCTTCCGCTACATGGTCGAGCTCCTGGCCGAGCGCGGCTGCCCGCACATCAAGGTCTTTGGCGGCGGCGGCGGCACGATCACCGATAAGGAGATCGCCGAGCTGCACGAAGCCGGAGTCGAACGCATCTACTCGGTGGAAGATGGTCGTTCGCTGGGGCTGGTCGGAATGATCCGCGACATGCTGACCCGCGCGGATCGCGCGACGATCGAGACGGATGCCGCGCTGCCTGAAGGTCTGTTCCAGCGTCGCCCGAACGAGATGGCGCGCGGCATCACGCTGCTCGAGCGCCTGCATGGCGCCGCCGAGTCCGATGCCAGCGCCGCCGAGCGACTGGCCGCCTTGCGCGGGCAGCTGCAGCAACGCGTCGATGCGCAGGGTGGCCCGCTGATCCTGGGCATCACCGGCACCGGGGGTGCCGGTAAGTCCTCGCTGACCGATGAACTGGTCCGCCGGATGCTCGACCAGTTCCCGGATCGCAGCGTGGCCATCCTGTCCGTCGACCCCAGCCGCCGCCGCACCGGGGGCGCCCTGCTGGGTGACCGCATTCGGATGAATGCGGTGCACGGCCCGCGCGTCTACATGCGCTCGATGGCCACCCGCCGCGCCCACCTGGCGGTTTCCGGCTCGGTGCAGGACAGCCTGCTGGCGATGCGCGCGGCCGGGTATGACCTGGTCATCCTGGAGACGGCCGGGATCGGTCAGTCCGACAGCGAGGTGGTCGATCTCTGTGATCTGTCGCTCTACGTCATGACCCCCGAGTTTGGCGCGCCGTCCCAGCTCGAGAAGATCGACATGCTCGACTTCGCCGACGGCGTCGTGCTGAACAAGGCGGATAAGCGCGGCGCGGAAGACGCGCTCCGTGATGTGCGCAAGGCCGTGCAGCGCAACCGCAACGCCTTCGACCAGGCCGCCGAGGACATGCCGGTCTATCTGACCGCCGCCTCCCGCTTTGCGGATGCCGGCGTCGATGAGCTCTACCTCTGGATCTGCGCCAACCTCGGCCAGCGCGAGGAGCGCAACTGGGAACCCGCCGCGTTCCCCGAGCGCGTGTCGGAAACGCCGACCGTCGTGCCGGGCGATCGCGTGCGCTACCTCGCCGAGATCGCTGACACGGTGCGCGGCTACAAGCGTCGTATCGCCTCGCAGGCCGAGCTGGCAGGCCGCGCCGATGGCCTCGCCCGCGCGCTACGCGAGCTGGGTGATGAGGTCCCGTCCATCGAGCACGGCTACAGCGCCGAAGCCCTGGTCGACGACGCGGTCGACCCGACGGTGCGGGTGCTGCGCCAGCGCTTCCACGAGGTCTGCCAGGACGTGCAGCCGGAGCTGCGCAAGCAGCTGGCTAGCTGGCTCGAGAAGAAGGCGGCCTACGAAGCGAATGATTTCGTCTACGAGGTGCGTGGCAAAGAGATCCGCGTGCCCGCGCAGCATGAGACCCTCTCCGGCACCAAGGTGCCTAAGGTCGCGCTGCCCGAAACGAAGGACTGGGGCGAGCTCGCCAAGTGGTTCGGGCTCGAAAACGTGCCCGGGGAGTTCCCCTTCACCGCCGGCGTCTTCCCCTTCAAGCGCACCGGGGAAGACCCCACGCGCATGTTCGCGGGCGAAGGCACCGCCGAGCGCACCAACCGGCGCTTCCATTACGTCTCGCAGGGGCAGCCTGCGGCGCGTCTGTCGACCGCTTTTGACTCCGTGACGCTGTACGGCGCTGACCCGGACAAGCGGCCGGACATCTACGGCAAGGTCGGCAACTCTGGCGTGTCGGTCTGTTCGCTCGACGACGCCAAGCGGTTGTACTCGGGCTTCGACCTCTGCTCGCCGAAGACTTCGGTGTCGATGACCATCAACGGCCCGGCGCCGATGATGCTGGCCTTCTTCCTGAACGCCGCCATCGACCAGCAGGTTGAAAAGCGCCTCAAGGAGACCGGCCGCTGGGAGGCGGCGCAGGAGAAGATCCGCGAGCTGTGCGGCGGCGAGGTGCCGGAGTACCGCGCCGATCTGCCCGCCGGCCACGACGGCCTTGGGCTGGGCACGCTCGGCGTGAGCGGCGACCAGCTGCTGCCTGCGGAGGAGTACGCCGAGGTCAAAGCCGAGGCGCTGAAGACCGTGCGCGGCACGGTGCAGGCCGACATCCTGAAAGAGGATCAGGCTCAGAACACCTGCATCTTCAGCACCGAGTTCGCGCTGAAGATGATGGGCGACATTCAGCAGTACTTCATCGACGAGCAGGTCCGCAACTTCTACTCGGTTTCAATCTCCGGCTACCACATCGCGGAAGCCGGCGCGAACCCGGTGACCCAGCTGGCCTTCACGCTCGCTAACGGCTTCACCTTCGTGGAGTACTACCGGGCGCGCGGCATGAACGTCGATCACTTCGCGCCCAACCTGTCTTTCTTCTTCTCGAACGGGGTCGATGCCGAGTACTCGGTGATCGGCCGCGTCGCCCGCCGCATCTGGGCGGTCGCGATGCGCGATCTCTACCAGGCCGGCGAGCGCTCGCAGAAGCTGAAGTACCACATCCAGACCAGCGGTCGTTCGCTGCACGCGCAGGAGATCGACTTCAACGACATCCGCACCACGCTGCAGGCGCTGTACGCGATCAACGACAACTGTCAGTCGCTGCACACCAACGCCTACGACGAGGCGATCACCACCCCCACCGAGGAGTCGGTGCGCCGCGCGCTCGCGATTCAGCTGATCATCAACCGCGAGCTGGGGCTGGCGAAGAACGAAAACCCGCTGCAGGGCGCCTTCATCGCCGAGCTGCTCACCGAGCTGGTGGAAGAAGCCGTGCTGGATGAGTTCGTGCGGATCGCCGAACGCGGCGGCGTGTTGGGTGCGATGGAAACGCAGTACCAGCGCGGCAAGATCCAGGACGAGAGCCTGCACTACGAGACCCTCAAGCACACCGGCGAGCTGCCAATCGTCGGCGTGAACACCTTCCTCAACCCGCACGCCGAAGAAGGCAAGGTGGTCGAGGTCGAGCTGATCCGCTCGAGCGACGACGAGAAGGACTCGCAGGTCGATCAGGTGCGCGCCGTCCAGGCCCGCCACCGCGCCGACTCCGAGGCCGCGCTGATGCACCTGCGCAAGACCGCGCTGGCCAACGGCAACATCTTCGAGTCGCTGATGGAGGCGGTGAAGGTCTGCACTCTGGGACAGATCAGCCAGGCGCTCTACGAGATCGGCGGGCAGTACCGCCGCAACGTCTAGGCTCCTTCGCAGCGGGCCCAGCCCGATGCGGCCCGGCCTTCCCGGCCCAGAAAGCAGAAACCCCGGCACTCCGCAGAGTGCCGGGGTCTCTTCGTTCGCTTCGAAAGCGACTTACCAGGTGAACGGAATCTTGACGTAACGCATCAGCGGACGCGGGCTGGTCAGATCCACCCCCGTTCCTTGCGCGTCGATGTCAAACACGACTTGGTAGCGGATGAAGCGATAGCCTTCGAGATCGGCGAGGTTGCTCGTCCAGGAGTTTGGCCCCGGGAAGGGGACGCCCGGCACGTTCGTGCCCGGACCAGACTCTTCCGCACCCTGGAACTCGATGCGCACCGCAGTCGAATCCGGCAGCACGTCCGAAGCGCCGTTGGTGGCGAAGCGGAAGAAGCGCGGGCTAAGCGACCAGGTGACGCCACCGGCCCCGGCCATGGCACCATCGCGCGGCTCGGTGAGCAGCGTGAGGACGTCACGATCGCGGTCGTAGCTAGCCGACACAACCTCGACCGCCGTGGCGCTCGACACGTTCGGGCGGAAGACATAGCCCAGCAGCAGCGAGGGCGAGCGCAGGAAGTGCTCCTGACCCGCGAAGGCTGCCGTCGCATTGCCGATTCCTGCTTCGAAGTCGAACAGGCTCAGGCTGCTGGTCGCGCCGGTGACGACGGCCGGAAGCGCGTCGACAATCTCGTTGGTGACGTTGACGGTGCCGTCGGCGGTGTCAAAGCCAGCGATCGAGATGAGGCTCGAGGCGTAGTCCGGGAAGTCGACGCCGGTGCCCGTGGCAGGCTGACGCAGATCGGCGAGGCCGGTGTCGACCCAGCGGCTGCGGAACATCGACTCGGCCGAGAACAGCGGAACCAGCACCACCGGCTGCGGCGCCGCAAAGATACGCAGCATCTCTTCCACGTTGTCAATGTCGGCATCGTTGTTCAGGTTGCCGTTGTGGATGTAGTTGCGAATCTCTGCGTCGCGCGAAGCCGGCCAGACGATGTCGGTCGCCGGGTTGGGCACGTGGATCTGCACAATGCCGTTCGAGCCGGCGCCACCACGACCGATCGCATAGGTGCCGTTGCCGTCCTCGTCGAGCGGCTTACCGAGCCACTCACACTGCTGAACACGCGACATAGCCCAGCCACGACGACCGCCCACGGCGCTGATCGCTTCCGAGAAGAAAGCGTCGGAGATGGGGATCTCATACCCCACGCCATTCTCAACCGTGACGTTGGTATCGCCTTTCGCCGAACCGTCGAGCAGATCGATGGCCGAAATGTCGAGCTTGGAAGCGGTCGACAGCACGATGTGGCCCCCGGAGCCACCGCCCGAGCCAGAGATCTGACCGTAAGTCCAGCCGATCGATTCGCCGCCAACGCCGTTGCCGCCGCGGGCCCAGATTTCGCCGGCACCACCGATGGTGATGTCGCCGATGGCGAGGACTTGAACCTGACCCCCACCGCCACCGCCCGGTGCACCCTTGCGGTACTTGGTGATGCGGCCGTTCGGGAAGTTGGGCTCGGGGAAGACCGTGGGCAGCGGCTCGGTGCCGTTGCGGTTGTAGAGCACCATGTCACCCGATGCACCACCGCCGGAGCCCGCCCACGGGACCAGCAGTTCGCCGACCGTCACGGAGCCGTCCGCGTTGATGCGGGTGCCCCAGAAGTCGTTCGAGGTCGAGCCGTCGTTCGAGAAGATCGTCGGGCCTGCCTTGCCGCCGTCCGGGCCATCCGTCGGGTGACCGTTGATCCGGCCGTCCGGGTTGTACGGGTCGATGGCCGTGGTCATCAACGGGTCGTTCGAGAGGGGGTTGGGCTCGTTGAGCGCATCATCCCACGGATCCTCCAGACGCTGGCTGGGACCACCGTTGGCGCCACGCTGACCATCGCAAGGCGTGCCATCGGCGTACCACAGCACGATGTCGACCTTCTCGTCTTCCATGCCGTAGATGCCGACCGGGTTGTTGTCCGGGTTGGGCTCGCTGCAGTTCCACGAGGAGCCACGGGTGCCGTCCTCGCCGCCATAAGCCACGTAGGGGTAGCGCGTCCCAGCTAGATTCGGGTCAGTCGCGGTATCCCAGAACAGCACGTGGTCGGCCAGGTAGTTGCGGTCGATCTCCGGCATCTTGTCGTCCGCCGTCCAGCGGTACCAGTGCGGCGAAACGCTAGGCGTGATCGCGAAGGTGCCACCACCACCGCCACCGGCGATGTTGTTGATCGACTCCTGGTTGTAGCTGCTCGAGGTGCCGGCGCTCTGGTTGAAGCCGCTCTCACCGCCCTGGCCACCCTGGCCCGAGAAGTTGAAGCCGCCGTTGCCGGAGCTGCCGCGGTAGGTCTCTTGGAAGACCTCCTGTGAAGAGGTGCCGCCGTCGCCGCCGCCGCATTCGCCTTTCGCACCACCTTCCGGGCGCTGCGGCGAGTTGAGGCCGGTCGGCCACACGGCGTTGTTGCCGCTGACGTTGAGGCGACCATCGATGCGCACCTCGCCGGTGGCGTAGATGATCAGCGGGTTCTCGCCGCGACCGCGCAGCTCGCTGCCGGACTCGATCGTGAAGTTGCGTACGTTCAGCACGCCGTTCTGCACCGTGAACGTGGTGTTGTTCGAGTCGGTGAAGAAGGTCTGCGAGTTGGTGAAGATCTCCGAGTAGCCGGTGTTCAGCAGGAAGTCCTGCGTCGTGAACTCGCCGGGGAAGTCGAAGCTCGCCTGGACGAAGCCGTCGCTGTATTCAGCGGCCGGCAGCGGCAGACCGCTGGAAAGATCGAGGTCGGCGGAACTCGAGAAATCGTCCGAGTACTCGTCGGCGACTTCGATCGTGCCCCAGGCGACCGTGTTGTCGTCGAAGTATTCCGCGAGAGTCGGCACCGTGTAGATCGGCGTGGCCAAGTCGGCCGCGTTTTCTTGGCCGGCGATGTCCGAGAACTCGCGCTTGATGACGACCTTCAGCTTGCGGTTGGTGGGCAGAATGCCCGCCACTTCGAAGTTGACGGTCGAGCCATCGAGACCGCAGTTGTCCGCCACCGACAGACGGCCGGGCAGACGGTTGGTCTCGGGGAAGACGTTCTCATTGGCGGAGCCCACTTCTCCGTCGGCGTAGAGAACGTAGAGGTTCTTCTGGTTCAGGTTGCTCGGACGTGCATCGATGGCCTGGTTGAAGTTGATGCGGATGAAACCATCCGGATCACTGAACAGGTTGAGGCCCGCCGGCCATTCGATGGGATTGTCGTCGTCGAGCGCAAGCGGACCTTCGACGTAGTCCACGAACAGGTCCGAACCGGCTGCTTCGGGCGAGTAGAAGGTGCGCGTAAAGCCCTGCGTGAGCGGGCGGCCCTTCTTGTCGCGCAGCACCGCGGCCCCGAACTTGGCGGAGCTGGCAACGGTGAGCCGATACTCGTGTCCACCCGGTACGAAGGAGCCGTTGTCGTTGCTCTGCGAGCTGGGGCAGTGCGGCCGGAAGACCAGCGTGCGGCCAGTGCCGTCGGCTTTGATCTCGAAGGAGCCTGTGACCGGCTGGTTCACATCCGGCGAGGTAAAGCGCACCGTCGAGAACGAGACCGAATCGGGATCGATCGGGTTGTTGAACTCGAACTCCATCAGGCGGTTGAGCTCCCAGGTCACCCCGTCGCCGAGGTTGGAACTGAGCAGCGCAAAGTTGCCGGAGGTACCCGAGGTGCCGGAGCCAGAGCCAGAGCCACCGCCCCCGCCGCAGGAGGGCAGGAGGAGGGCCGCCGAGAAGGCGGCCGCGGTGAGGAGGCGCGAAGAAGTGGGGAACGCCATGTGTAGGGATTCTAGGACACGAATGCCGCCACCGGGGCGGACCTTCTCTAGAGTGCAAGTGGCGTGCCAGCCGGATTTCGCAGGAAGCACGCTGCGAGACGGGCGACTCCGCGCCGAGTGTTCGATCGCGCACGGGACTCGCCTCAGGGGGCTCTCCATCCTACACTTCGCGGCATGGTCGGTTGCGCACTCGGCGAAGGTCTCGCCTCGATTCAGGACCAGCTCAGCGCCGAGCTCGCGGTGCTCCGCTTCGAAGAGCCCGTCACCCACGCCTATCTGCCCACCGACTACGCCAGGGACTTGTGCCACGCGTTCGCGGCCCGTGCCCACCCCGAACCGGAGGCCCTCTTGCTCGGCATGAACCCGGGGCCATGGGGCATGGCTCAAACGGGCGTTCCATTCGGTGAGGTCGCGGCGGTTCGGGATTGGCTCGGGCTGCGCGGCGAGGTCGGCAAGCCCAACCCCGAGCACCCGAAACGCCCGGTCGAGGGCCTCGCCTGCACCCGCTCGGAAGTCAGCGGGCGGCGGCTGTGGGGCTGGGCCGAAGAGCGCTTCGGCAGCCCCGAGCGCTTCTTCGCCACCTTCTTCGTCCACAACTACTGCCCGCTCGCCTTCCTCGAGGAATCGGGCCGCAATCGGACACCGGACAAGCTGCCGGCCAGCGAACGCCAGGCGCTGGAGACCCCGTGTGACCGGGCGCTGCGCGAGGTCGTCGAGCTGCTCCGGCCCAAGCGCGTCATCGGCATCGGCAAGTACGCCGAGAAGCAGGCGCGCCGGGCGCTGGACGGCATGACGATCGAGATCGGCACCATCCTCCACCCCAGTCCGGCCTCGCCGATCGCCAATCGCGGCTGGGCGCCGCAGGCCGAAGCTCAGCTCGAAGCCCTCGGCATCGCTCTGCCCTGATCCCCCATGCGCATCGTCTCGCTCAACCTCAACGGCATCCGTTCCGCGGTCAAGAAGGGCGTCCTGCCCTGGGTCGAACAGCACGCTCCGGACATCGTCTGCGTCCAGGAGACGCGGATTCAGGACCATCAACTGACCGCCGATATGCGCGCGCCGGGCGGCCTCCACGCCCACTACCTGCACGCCGAAAAGCCGGGCTACAGCGGCGTGGGCATCTGGTCGAAGCGCGAGCCGGATGCCATCCACGAGGGCCTCGGCGACCCCGAATTTGACCGCGAAGCGCGCGTGCTCGCGGCCGACTTTGACCAGCTGCGGGTCGTCTCGCTCTACCTTCCTTCGGGTTCGTCCAGCGAGGAGCGCCAGCAGTTCAAGTACCGCTTCATGGATCAGTTCCTCGACTGGATGGCCGAGCAGCGCGCGGCGCATCAGCAGGTCCTGGTCTGCGGCGATTGGAACATCGCCCACCGCAAGATCGACCTGAAGAACTGGCGGGGCAATCAGAAGAACTCCGGCTTCCTCCCCGAGGAGCGCGCCTGGATGGACCAGGTCTTCGACAGCAGCGGCTGGGCGGACGTCTACCGCGGGCTCTACCCCGAGCACGAGGGCGAGGCCTACACCTGGTGGTCCAATCGCGGCCAGGCCTGGGCCAACAACACCGGCTGGCGGATTGACTACCACGTCGCGACCCCCGAGCTGGCCCACGCGGCGCAGCAGGCCGCGGTCTATAAGGAGGAGCGCTTCTCGGACCACGCGCCGCTCACGGTGGATTACGCATTCCGCGACTGAGCCTGCGCGGTAGGCTGAGGAGGGCCCATGGCGGGCCACCTCCCCGTTCTCCGATGCGCAGGATCTCCCTCAGTCTTCTCCTCGCCGCGCTGGCCGCCCCCACCGCCGCCGCGCAGTCTTCGTACACCCTGGATGTCGACGCTTCGACTTCCAACTTCACCTTCGGCGGCGACTCGAGCGTCGGGGTGATCCGCGGCCGCCCGCCGACGTTTGACATGGACGGCGACATGGAAGTCGAACTCAGCGCTTCGGGTTCGGGCTTCAGCAGCGGCCAGTTCACCGGCGGCACGCTGGTGACGGTACCGACCCGCATCAAGGCCGAGATCCCCAACATCTTCTCGTGGCTGCCGCCGCTCGCGACGATCTACATCGACGACGCGGCCTTCCAGCCGACCAGCCCGGTCTTCCCGATCGACGCGGCCGGCAACTTCTCGACCGACATCGTGATGACGCCGCTGGCCGGCACCGTCACGATTATTCCGTTGACCGGCTCGACGACCGTCGGCAACCTGGTCGACTACGGGGCCACCGACCCCACTCCGGTCGCGGGCACGATCCTGCCGAACGGCGGCGGCGCCAGCCTCAGCATGCCGGTCGATCTGACCTTCTACAGCGATGACGGCCAGGGCAACTGGGTGCAGCTTGATCTCGACGGCACGCTCAACGCCAGCGCCGCGAGCAGCAACGACATGACGCTCTCGACCCCGGGCGCCGTGGTCGCCGGCAGCAACGCTGACTTCGACGTGATCAACGCGACGCCGTCGAGCGCGATGTTCCTGGCCTACGGCTTGAGCCTCGGCTCGACCCCGGTCCCGCCGCTCGGCATCACCCTGGACGTGAACGGCGCGAAGCAGCTCGGCGGCACGGTGGTCACCGATGCTCAGGGCAGCGGCGGCTGGACCATTCCGGTGCCGGCCATCGCCAGCGGGGTCACGGCCTATCTGCAGGCCTGCCAGCTCGGTCGCACTTCCAATGTGCTGACCGTCGCGATTCAGTAATCCGGCCCCAGACCCTTACTCGGCCTGGTCGACCTCGGGTTGGCCAGGCCGTGCTTCTTGCAGCGCCGCCCGCACCTGGCGACAGGCCAGACCCACCTCCGGGCAGGTCAGCGCCACCCGCAGATAGCGCCCCACGCGCCGCGTCTTCACCAGACCGGCCGCCTGCATTCGCGCTAAGTGCTGAGAAAGGCAGGGCTTAGCAACCCCCGTCCGGCGCAGAATCTCGGCGCTCTGCATCTCTTCGCCGGCTCGCGTGAGCATGTCGAGGATCTGCAGCCGCACCGGATGCCCCATCGTCTTGCAGAAGACAGCCTGGGCGCGATACGCGTCGAGCGCGTCCCCTTCGGAATGGACGTGTTGAATCATGATCGCCGTTCGCAACTCCGTTAACTCTCGGTTCTCGGTCCGACAAGGGGGATTGGGTGTGCCCGGCGACGCTACCGTTTGGGCATGAAGCTTTGCACCCCTGTCGTGCTTGCGGCCGTGCTGCTGCTCGGCTCCTGCCAGACCATCCAGCAGCCGCTCCGCCCCGGATTGACCCGGACGGCCGTCGCGACGAGCTACTCCGACCTCGACACCCCCGCCGGGGACACCAAGGAATTGGCGATTCACGGCTCTTGGGGCACTTTCTGGGAAAGCGACCAAGAGATCGGTGTCAAGGTGGCCTACGACGATCTCGAGGTCTCGGGCGCCAGCACCGAGGCCTGGACGCTCGCCCTCTACGGCCGCTACTACCTGGCGACCACCGAAGTCCTGCTGCCCTGGGTCGAGCTGGATCTGGGTTGGACCGACAACGATCGGGATTCGAACATCTCCTGGCTGGCCGGGCTGGGCATCACTCAGTTCGTCACCCAGGGTGGCGCCATCGAAGCCGGGGTCACCTACCAGGACGCCTTCGGCGACGTGGACACCTCGGGGATCCGTTTCCTGATCGGCTACTCGATCTTCTTCTAGATCGTTACCCGGGGCGTGACCGCCCCTAAAGTGCGCTCGGCGCGGGCCTCACGCCCCCGCCGGGCCCGGCGTCAGGCGGGGGCGAGCCTGCTTCCCCCCTTCCCTGCGCCGCGTTATAGTCCCCCCTCCCGTCGGCGTCCCCTCGCGTCGACCACTCCGACATCCGCGATGAAGAACCCCCTTCTCCTTCTTGCCCTTGCGGCGGCGACCGCCGGTGGCTGCCAGCAGGCCGCTCACAGCGGTCCCGAGTTCGCTGCCGGGATGTCCCGCACGAACTACGCCATTGGCCTCACCATGGCCGATGCCGACGGCGCTGCGTACACCTCCGCTGCCGGTGGCACTCCGACTCTGGTCGATAACCAGCTGTCGAACATCACCGTCGCCGAGTACGACTCGATCAACCTCGCCGCCAGCTACAGCACCTTCGTCAGCCCGCAGATCGAGCTCGGTACGCGGATCGGCGTTGGCTTCGCGAGCGCCGATTACCTGACCGTCACCGACACCGACTACGACGGCGACGGCTTCAATGACCGCGCCAATGCCGGTGGCGTTGTCGGCGACGAAGATCAGAACTCCTTCCAGGTCGGCGGTTTCACCCGCTGGTACCCGACCGCGCTGCGCTGGAACGCCCTCGCTCCGTGGGCCCAGTTCGACTTCGGCTACTACCTGGGCGATCTGTCGGGCCTCTACTACGGCGGCTCGCTGGGTGCTTCCTGGTTCCTCAGCGACACCACGGCCATTGAAGCTCGCTTCTACGCCGAGACTCTCAACGAAGACGACGACACCGCGGGCTACGGCTTCGAGGTCGGCTACAGCATTTTCAACTAAGACCACGCGTCTTCCTCAACGGCCGATCTCGCGCGCGCGAGGTCGGCCGTTCTTCCTTTCATGAGCAGCACGCCGCCCCGTATTCTCGTCCTGGATCAAGGCACGACCAGCTCGCGCGCGGTGGTCTACGACGAGCGGGCACAGCCTCTGGCCATCGCGCAACGCGAACTCGCGCAGTCCTTTCCGCGATCCGGCTGGGTCGAGCACGACGCCGAGGAGATCTGGCAGGACACGCTCGCCTGCGCCCGCGAGGCCTTGCAGCAGGCGACGCTCGCCGCAGACGCGGTGGCCGCGCTGGGCATCACCAATCAGCGCGAGACCATCGTGCTGTGGGACCGCGCCACCGGCCAGCCTCTGCATCCCGCCTTGGTCTGGCAGGACCGCCGCACCGCGGATGTCTGCGCCCGGCTGCGCAAGGCCGGCCACGAGCCGCTGGTCCAGGAGCGCACCGGACTCCTGCTCGACCCCTACTTCTCGGCGACCAAGCTGGCCTGGCTGCTCGACCAGGTGCCGCAGGCCCGCGCGCGGGCCAAGGCGGGCGAGCTGGCCGCCGGCACCATCGATTCCTGGCTGATCTTTCGGCTGACCGATGGCGCGGTGCATGCCACCGACGCCACCAACGCCTCGCGCACGCTGCTGTGCGGCCTCGAGAGCGCGGCCTGGGACGAGGAGCTGCTCGCCCTGTTTGACGTCCCGCGCGAGCTGCTCCCCGAGATTCGCGACAGCGTCGGCGACTTCGGCAGCTGTTCGGCCAAGCTTCTTGGTGCCGCGATCCCCATCTGCGGAGTGGCCGGCGATCAGCAGGCGGCCGCCTTCGGCCAGGGCGTCCGCGCGCCGGGCACGATGAAGAGCACCTATGGCACAGGCTGCTTCACCCTGGCCCACACCGGCACGACCCGCCCGCGCAGCGCGCACCGCCTGCTCGCGACGATCGCCTGTCGGCGTGACGGGGTGAACAGCTACGCGATCGAGGGCAGCATCTTCCAGGCCGGAACGGTCGTGCAGTGGCTGCGCGACCAGCTCGGTCTCATTCGCGATGCCGCCGAGACCGAAGCGCTGCTCGCTGAAGCCGATCCGGACGGCGACGAGGTGCTCGTTCCCGCGTTCACGGGCATGGGCGCGCCCTGGTGGGATCCGCACGCGCGCGGCGCGTTGTTCGGGCTCACTCGGGACAGCGGCCGAGCGCAGATCGTCCGGGCAGCGCTGGCTTCGGTCGCCTGGCAGACCCTCGATCTGGTCGAGGCCACCGGCCACGACGTCGGCGGCCTGCCGCAGCGCCTCCGCGTCGATGGCGGGATGGCCCGCAATGACGGCTTCCTGCAGCTGCTCGCCGACACCCTGCAGATGCCAGTCGAACGACCCGCCGATACCGAGAGCACCGCCCTGGGAGCCGCGCTTCTGGCGGGCCTCGGCGCCGGAGTGTGGCAAAACGAGACAGATCTGGAGACTTGTTGGCGCTCCGACCGAGAATTCACGCCAAGCGTGGAACCCAGCCGGATCGCGGCGCGTCGGCACAAGTGGCGGCGAGCACTGGAGAAAGTGCTCGATCCGATGTGCACGAATCCCGTCACCCCGGACAATCCCGCGTGCTAGTCTAAAGACGGCGGTCCCAGCGCCGTCACCACTCTCATGAAGCGTTCCCTTTCTTTGGTGCTCCTCAGCACTCTGGCCGGTGCTCTGATGAGCGCGCCGGCCGGTGCTGCCCCGCAATGATGCCCGACAGGTGGAGTCGCCGGTGGCGGCTCATATGGCGGTCCTTCTGATGTGGGCAATGGTCCGGTTGGCGGGCCCCCCTCTTCTGCTCCGGGCTCCACGCCCACCACGCCGGGCGCGCCCGGTGTTGCTCCGGCCCCGGGTGTCACCGGCGGCTCGAGCGGTGGCGCCAAGCTCGTGATCAACCACGGCAAGACCGCCAAGGCTCTGCTGCGCATGCAGTGGGACTACCCGGTCTACGGCGTGGTCAAGAAGGATGCCAAGGATGCCGGCACGGATCACCGCACCGGTGCGCTGAGCGTCTCCAAGGCTCTGCCGATCGAACAGGCCTTCCTCTCGATCGCCGGCGATGACCCGCGGCCGCTTCTCGTCCTGCGCGAGTGCGAGCACTGCAACGGCACCGACGATGCGCTGCTTTCGAAGACCGAAGGCAACGAGCGCACGCTGCTGATGGCGCGCTGGTTCCACTGCGTCAAGCTGCCGACGCACGTGATGAAGGAGGACCATCCTTACACCAAGCTGTTCGCCGATTACCCGGCCAAGGATGTCCCGCACCTCTTCCTGATCAGCCGTGACGGCAAGCTGTCGATGCCGCTCAAGGGCGACCAGTCGCCGAGCGAGCTGTGGAAGAAGATGGAGAGCGTTCTGGCTTACGACTACAAGAAGAGCCCCAAGAAGGCTCTGAAGGAAGTCCAGAAGCTGCTGGTCAAGTACGACACCCTCGACGAGAAGGAAGCGCTCATCGAAGAGCGCATGCAGCTCGAGCTTGAGGAAAACGGTCCGAAGTCCAGGAAGCTGAAGAAGCTCCGCGCCGAGTTGAAAGACGTCCAGAAGGAGCGCGCCGCTCTGCAGAAGAAGGAAGCCAAGCACATGGATCTCGGCCTGTTCCGCAAGAAGGTCGAGAAGGACGTCGTCGTCTCGAACCTCACCGGCGAAGAGATCGAAGCTCTGAACCAGAACTAGCGCCGTTTTTCAGCACCTAGACCAGAGATGAAGATCGCCCGCCTTGGGCTCCTCGCGCTGGTCTTCCTGCTCACGAATCCTCCCGTTCCTGCCCAGGAGCGGGAGGATTTGCCGAAATGGAAGATCGATCCGTACACCAACAACGAACCGGAGGCCTACAAGGCGGCCGGGTACGAGCGCTTTCACCGGGTGATGATCCACGAGGACCTCAGCGTCACCGAAGTGATGCAGGTCCTCGGCGAAGGCCTGGAGATGATCTGGGTCGAGACCGAGCACTTCGTCATCGGCAGCACGCTGCCCAAGTACAAGCTGCCCGGCGACAAGATCCTCAAGGAACGCGTGGCCGAGGAATATGAGCGGCTCCGCGAAGTCCTGCCCGAGATCCCCAAGAAGGCTCCGCGCACGCTGGATCGCTGGCTGCGCGTGCACCTCTACGCGATGCGCTGCGAAGAGGTCTATGACCGCGTCCAGGAGATCCTCGGCGTCACCGACGAGAGCTTCCCGGCCGGGCGCAACAGCCTCGTGAAGGGTGAGTACATGGGCGAAGGCCCGTACCTGGGCCAGCGCGGCAAGTACGTGGTGCTGCTCACCGAGAAGAAGTCGACCCTGCATCGTTTCGCCACGACCTGGTGCGATGGCAACTTCCAGCCCGACAGCCCGATCGTTCACAACTTCTTCCAGCAGTGGACGATGCTGTATGGCACCTCCCCCGAGCTGGCCGAGGGCTACTTCGGCAATGATGCGCGCATGCACATGAACCTGGCGCACGGCATCACGCATGCCATGCTCGCCGGGTACAAGGGCTATCTGCACGACCTGCCCGTCTGGCTACGCGAAGGGATCGCACACTGCGTCGTCAATGATCTGGACGCGCGCTACCACAACTTCGTGCAGATCGTCGACCAGTTCCCCAACGAGAAGAAGCTATGGATCTGGGAGCCACGGGTGCGCAACCTCGTCAAGAACGAGGCCGCCCTACCCTTTGCGACGGTCTCGCAGTGGCTCACCCCGGACCGTTTCCGGATCGGCCACCACCTCAATCTTTGGTCACGAGTTGATTATCTGATGAAGTCAGATCCGAAGAAGTTCGCCAGCTTTGTTGGGAAGATGAAGGAGCGGATCAAGGTGCCGGGCGGCACCTCCGTCAGCGTCGAGCAGATCCTGAAACGGCAGCAAGAGGCGTGGGACCTAGTCTACGGCATCTCGTTTGAGGAGTTTGATGCGGCTTGGGGTGAGTGGGTGCTCGATACCTACTCAAAGAAATGAGTCTGACCCCCTTGAGTGGGCTCAATGCTGCTCCATCCGCAACGGCCAGCGCCACCTCAGGACTTCCTTCAGCTGCCACCGCTGATCACAGACCCCGGCCGATTGGGCAGGGGTCGTTCTCGTTTTGATCGTCACGCCGCGGACGTAGTTGCGATACGCCGTCCACAGCCAGGCGTGGCGCTGAAGCCCCTTGATCCGCTTGGCGGCACCCCAGCTGCGGCGCACGAGGCAGGACATGCCATCTCGCATCATCGCGAGGGTGTGGTTGATTGGGAAGAGTAAGTTCCGATAGTCGCGGCGCTTACGGCTGTCCGTCGTGCGGTGATAGAGGGCGCGGGGGAAGTTGGCTCGCTTGCACTCGGTGGGATAGGTGCGCTTCTTG
>PAHY01000063.1 GCA_002705055.1 Planctomycetota bacterium | reverse complement strand
GCTCTCGCCCGAGTGCATCAGCTGCCATAGCGCCGAGCTCGCCCGGGCGACCTCGCCGGATCACCTCGCTCAGGGCTGGGTCGACAACTGCCAGGACTGCCACCGCCCGACGGTGTGGGGCGGGGCGGGCTTCCGTCACGTAGGTTTCCCGCTGACCGGCGCGCATGCGACCGCCAACTGCGAGGCCTGTCACGTCGGCGGGGTCTTCGCTGGGACGCCGCAGGACTGCGCGGACTGCCACCTGGACGCCTACCAGGCGACGACCGACCCGGATCACGTCGCGCTCAACTTCCCGTTGCGCTGTGACGACTGTCACTCGACCTCTGCGTGGATTCCGGCCAACTTCTCGCACGCCGGGATCAGCGACGGCTGCGTGGACTGTCACCTGCCTGATTATCAGAGCACGACGGACCCGGATCACGTCGCCCAGAACTTCCCGCTTGACTGCGAGAGCTGCCACAACACCAAATCGTGGTTCGGCGGCGGATTCAACCATGCGGGCATCACCGATGGCTGCGTGGACTGCCATCTCGCGGACTATCAGGGCGCGAACGACCCCGATCACGTCGGCCTGGGATTCCCCACCGAGTGCCAGATCTGCCACAACACCAACACCTGGGACGGCGCGGACTTCGACCACGATTTCCCGATCACGAGCGGGGCGCACCGCGGCTTTGACTGTGCAGACTGTCACCTGACTCCGGGCTCGGCGTCCTTCTCGTGTACGCATTGCCACGAGCACCGGCAGTCGCGGATGGCGGACAAGCACGATGAGGTCGGCGGCTACGTCTGGTCGACGCCGGCCTGTTACAGCTGTCATCCGGATGGCAGAGAAGAGGACTAGTGCGCGGCAGTAGAGTGGGCGCGCTGTGCCACCCAAGCACCCGATCGTCTGGGGACCGCGCAAGCTGCGCTGGTATCTGAACGGCTATCCGCCGCTGTTCTGGCATCGCGCGCAGCTCCGCGAGGTGGACCCCGCCATGCGCTGGGCCAAGGTCCGGTTGAAGCGCTCGCTGATGAACCGCAACCTCAACGGCTCGGCCTTCGGCGGGGCGATCTACTCGGCGGCGGATCCCTGGTTTCCGATCCTCTACTGGCAGGCGCTGGCGCGCGAAGGCGTGGCGGTGCAGGCCTGGCTGAAGGCCGGGGCCATCGATTACCGCAAGCCGGCGCGCAGCCACCTGCACTACGAGTTTCGGATCAGCGAGGAAGACCTCGCCGCGGCGCGCGAGCGCCTGCCCGAAAAGGGCTACTCGGTGCACACCAACCAGGTCGATGCGATCGACGCGGACGGGGACGTCTGCGCGGCGATCGAGTGCGTCAGTTACCTGCGCCTGCTTCAGCCTCAGGAAGCGGGCTCGGCTGGCTTCTGATCTCGATCTCGCGCCAGGGCTGAAAGCGCGTCTCCTGCGCGCCGCGCTGCATCGGCGCGACGCGGATCTGGTACCGACCTGGTGGAAAGCCCAGCAGCGTGAAGGGCCGCTCGCGCCAGACGGTGAAGGTGAACACTTGGCCGTCGAGCTGGCCGTCGAGTCCGCTGATCTCGCCCAGCGCGCCATCGGTGACCGGGCCTCCGGCAGTGAAGTCGAGCAACTGCTCGGTGGGGGCGCGCGCGATCGGCAAGCGCTGCTCCTTTGCAGCGCTGGTCAGCCCGCCGTAGTAGCGCAGGCTGGAGCGATCTTTGCCATCGCGGTGCCCGTTCCACAGGCTGACGGAACAGATCTTGTCCGCGGTGGGAGGCACCATCAGGGTGCGCTCCAGCTGCTGGCCAAGCCAGGATTCGGCGAAGCGGTGGACGCGGCCGTCGCCGAGCCGGGCCCAGGTCGCCAGCACGTACTCATCGGCGGTGGCGCCGGCCGGGGTCGGCACGATGGTCCACTCCTGACTGGCTTCGAGCCACTCCAGCTCGATCCGGGTGACATCGAAGGGCAGCACCTCGATGCGCATCGGCGCCGCGCTGCGGTTCAGGTGGCGCGCGTCCACGGCGACCTGCCAGGCGCCGGCTTCCAGCCAGCCGATCCGCGCGACGTAGGCATCGCCCTGCCAGCCCCCGCCCGGCTCGCGCTGCATGCCCCAGGCGGGGTCATAGGCTTCGTCGCGGACGGTCGGGTCGATCAGCACGCGGTTCTCGAAGGAAGTGCGCGAGCGGGCGTCGAAGCGGGACAGGCGCACCTCGACCTGATTGCCGAGGCCCAGTCCACCTTCCGTCGGCGGGAAGAGCGCGCGGCTCGCGGGGAAGAAGATCTCCAGCATGCCGATCGGCAGCGGACGCAGGATCTCGAGCAGCGACTCGCCCGGCTGGAGGTTGATCCACTCGGCCTCGCTGCGTTCGGTGACTTCACCCTGATCGACTTCGGCGTAGACCCGAAAGCGGCGCCCTGCGTGCCAAGGCGAGAGCCGCAAGCTGCGCTCGAGGCGCGGGCGGTCCCGCGCCTGGAAGCTCACCATCGGCGGTGCTTGCGTCGACAGGATGGAGGTCTGCCAGGCTTCGACCCGCTGCTCAAACTGGCCGGCGAGTTTGCCGTCCACGCCGGGGAGCAGGTGCCAGTCGTGCAGCGGCACCCGCAGCGTGATCGGGGCCTGCGCGGTCAGTGTGCCCAGCTCGACCGCTTGCCCTTCCAGCACGGTGAAGCTGGGACTGAAGCCCAGTCGGAGCAGCGGCGTCTGGCCCGCCGATTCATCGCCCGGGACGGCGGCGACCCCCAGTTCGACCCGCCAGGTGTGCGCCCCGAAGGCCGTCTGATAGTCCGTCTCGAATCGCAGGGCGCCGTCCGCGGGCACCGGCTTCGGTTTGGTGAACTCGAGATCGGTGCTGTGATACCAGTCCTCGGGTTCAAGCTGCGAGGCCACGCCGTAGACCAGCCGGGCCTGCAGCCCGGGCAGCCCGCTCTGGTCGCTGACCGTCGCGCGGACGAGGAAGCCCGGCTGCTCTTCGGCGCGTTCCTGCGCCGGCGGCGGCGTCGCGGGAACGGTGGCTCCCTGAGGACTGCGCGCTGCATCTTCGCTTGCCGCGCCCTCCGCGTGCGGCGCCGGGCCGCGATCGGTCTGCTGCGCGGGAGTGGTCGGATCCAGCTCCACTGGCTCGGCGTCCGCGCTGGGCCAGAGTGCCCAGGCCAGCGCGACCAGCAGCGCGCCACCAAGCAAGAGCGCCGCGCGCCCCATCACTCGTCCTCGAGGCGCGCTTCGGCGATCGGCCAGAAGGTGGCGAGCTCGGCCATCCGTCCGCTGCTGCGCTCCAGCCCCCAGATGCCGGCCTCGTACTGACCTTCCGGCAGGCCGTTCAGGGCAAGGCCGCCGCGGAAGGAGACCGGGAAGTAGTCGAGCATCTCGCCGCTGCCGGGTTCGGTCTGCCAGCGACGCGGCGGAAAGCTCTGCTCCGGTTCCGGGTCCTCGGTGCGCTGCAGCCGCAGCACCAAGCCCAGCTCGTCGGTGAAGTTCTCGATCTCGAGTTCAGTCGGGGCGGCGTGAAACTGCCATTCGCCCTGATGCCACTCGCACTCCAGGTAGAGGTGCGCGTGGGTCACGCCGGAGGCCGCGTCGAAGCGGGTCGCCAGGGCCTGGTGACGCATCTCGCCGGCGTGCGGCAGGGTGACGGCTTCGCCCGGTTTGCCCTGGCTGCGGCCGACCAGCAGCGCACCCCAGAAGGACCAGATCTCGACCTGCCAATCCTCCGAGGCAGGCAGCTCGAGCAGTGCGAGTGTGCCGGTCTCGGGCTTGGGCGGGGTGGCGATCCTTCCTTCAAAAGGCGAACCGTCGGTCGCGACCCAGCCGAGCAGGACTCGGCCATCCTCGGCGTGACGCGCACTGAGGTGATAGCGGCCGGCCTGCGCGCGTTCGATGGTCAGCTTGCCGTCGGCCGCGGTGCGCCCGGCGGCGACGACTTCCCACTCGCCGCGATCACCCCGGAAGCCGCCGAGAACCTCGGCCTCGGCCCATCCCGGCTGATCGCCCGCTCGGACTTCCAGGGTCAATGGGCCGCTCGGAATGGGTTGCGGCATCGGGACGCGGGTCGTGCCATCCTGCAGTTCAAACTCGACGGGACCGAGTTCCGTTTCGCTTGGCCACGCCGTCTGGAACAGCGAGAGGTAGCCCTCGCGGCCGATGGCGTAGCGCGAGATCAGGAGGGGCAGCGGGGATGCGCCGCTCCAGGTGCCGCGGATCCGGCGCGGCGCCGCCGCGATCGGCCCGTAGCTGAACTCAAAACCGAAGGGGCCGTGGATCTCCTCCGGATCACGGAACTCAGGCTGCAGCTGCAGTGGGGCGCCGATCTCCAGGTCGAGCTGCAGCTCGCCGCCTTCCTCGGCGAGCTGAAAGGTCTCGGACGTGCCGAGTTCGATCCGTCGGAAGCCGTTGTCGGCATAGCGGAAGCCGTGCAGCTCGTTGGTCGCATAGGCGGCGACCATCCAGCGATCCTCGAGCACATCCGGCGTCGGGAAGAGATCGACAATCAGCGGCTGATCCGGACCCGGGTAGGGGCGCCAGCTTCCCTTTTGCACCTCGCGGCGATCCACCTGCGCGCCGGGAGGAAAATCGCCGATCCGCGGCGGCAGGCGCAGGATGCGATAGCCGGCCGGGGCCTCCGCGCCTTCCTCAAGCTTGGCGTTGATGACCAGTCGGAAGGCGCCCTCGGGGCGCGGCTCGACCTGGGGCGGCGCGGTCGCCTGAGTTCCCGATGGATCCTCGGCGGAACCACAACTGGTCAGCAGAATCGCGAACAGTCCCAGGAAGCGGCGCATGCCAGCATTCTAGGACGCCCCGGGGCCGCTCGGGAGTCAGCGCACGGTGAACTCGATCGTCGCCGTGCCGGATGGCTCGGCGTCCGTGAAGACCCAGGCGGTATAGGGGCCGGGGGCGAGGCCGCGCACCGTCAGCCCTTCGCGCAGCTCCTCCATCAGGTAGACGCTGATGGGATTACCGCCCATGAACTGCTTCTGATGGCCGGCGCTGATCAGGATCGGCGAGTAGGCCCGCACCCGATCGGGCAGCTCGATCCTGCATTGCGTTGCGCGTCGCAAGAGCGGCACTTCGCGCGGAGCATTCCCCGCGGGAAAGCTCGCATGCAGGATGCTGATCTCCTTGGACTCCGGGTCGATGGCCCAGGCGCGCAGCTGTCGCGCATCCTGGGGCAGGCGGATCTTCCAGACCGCGTCCGGATCGTCCTCGTAGTCGGGGAGCTCGAGGTCGATGCTCATCGCCTTTCCGGTCGCGTCGAGCAGAGTCGCGTCTTGCAGCACAAGCGCACGTAGATCGGGCTCGGGCACGATGGTCACCTGCTGCAGCGACTCGGCCAGCCGCAGCGAGACCACTTCACTGCTGCCGACGCGGACTTGCACCGGATCCGAGACCCAGCGTTCGCCGTCCGGTGTGAGCACCTCCAGGCTCCAAAGCCCGGGCTCAAACCAACCAGCGGGGATCCAGGTCGAGGGCGGATCGTAGCTGGTGTGGAGGCCGGCGATGCGCAGTCGATCCGTGGGCAGGTTCGGATCCAATTCCGGCGTTTCCTCGAACAACCAATCGGTGGAGTACACCGTCTGCCAGCCGGGCGCGAAGGTCTCGGGGTTGTCGGGGATCACCCGAAACTGCACCGACTCCTGGTCCAGCAGCCACTCGCCCGGATCTTCGCCTTCGGGAATCAGGGCGCGAGGCAGGCGCGCGGTCAGGTGACCGACCTGGTCGCAAGTGACGCGAAACTCGCGGTCCTGATCGATCGGAACGGGATCATCCAGCTCGATGTCCCAATGCAGCCAGTCGTCGATGAAAGCAGATTCGGCGACGTAGCCCGGTGTCAGGCGGGACACCCAGGTGACCCAGGAAGTTTGGCCAGGCGGGGGCGGCGGGATCTCCAGCCAGGCGTCGGGGAGCACCAGGTCGTCCTCCTCATCCACGTGCGGCGCCGGCTCGACGCTGAGATTGACTTCAATGCCCTGCACCGCCCACAGCATTTCGCTGGCGACATCGGGCGTGAAGCGCAGTCGATAGGGGCGCGCCGCTTCGAGCTGCAGCGGGTTCTCCGCCGGATGCTCGTCGCCGAGCAATGCCGGGCTGATCGCGATCGGCAGCACCGTCTGCCCCTCGGCGATGGGGAAGCCGTTGCCCCCGACCTCCATCGCGATGCACGCCGCGTAGCGTCGGACCGTGCCAGGCCGCGCCGGCGGCGGGGTGCCTTGCAGCACGAAGCTGCCGTCCGCCTCGATGGGCCTCGGCTTCGACTGGCGTACCCAGCCCCCGTCCCACCAGCTCAGCAGATCCTGGGCGTCGAAGTCCTCGAGCATCGGCGTGGGGACGTCGAACAGCACCAGCCGGACCAGCATCTCCTCGGTCAGCAGCCCGACCGAGAGGACCTGGCCGTGAATCGCCAGCTCGGCGGGGGCGTCGTCGACGGCGGGGGGCGGGGCCGCGACTTCCTCGCGCTGCTCTTCGGCGCTTGCGCTCTCGGGGCGCACCGGCTCGCTGAGCGCATCCTGGGGCGCGGGCGCGCTGCTGGCGGGAGGAGGCGCACCTGGATCGGATCTCGGTGCCGGCGGCTCTTCGGGACCGCCGCCCAGCAACAGAACCAGCGCTGCGACCAGGGCGATCGCCAGCAGACTGACGGCAAGGCGGACTCCGTCGCGCATCGCCTTGATCTTAGTTGCCGTTCTGTGCGTGCGCTGACAAGGGCGTGCGCGGAAAACGGCGCCCGAATCTCGGCGGGCAGCCGCCCGACGCTAGACTGCCTGGAGCCGACCTGGGTGCGTCCTAGGAAGGCCTTCACCTGCCCTGGGGGTGGCCCGTCGCTCGCGGGCCTGAGATCACACCCCTCGCACCTGATCCGGGTCATACCGGCGGAGGAAAGAGCATGGAACTGTCCCGCAACAAGAACCAGGACTCGATCGGCGAGGTTCGCCGTATCCCCAGCTTCGAGGAGTGCTTCCCGAAGAGTGAAAAGATCACCCAGCCGGTGGTCCACGAGGAGACCGGCTCGATCCTGCAGGTGCCGCAGCGCCGCATTCATCTCACCAACGGCGAGCACCTCGACGTCTATGACACCACCGGCCCGCAGGGCGTCGACCCGAGGCAGGGGATTGCGAAGCTGCGCGCCGAGTGGGTGCGCCGCCGCGAAGAGCGCGGTGACGGCAACTTCTCGCAGATGCACTACGCGCGGAAGGGCATGATCACCGAGGAGATGGCCTACGTCGCCGCGCGCGAGGGCTGCGAGCCCGAGTTCGTGCGCAGCGAGGTCGCGGCCGGACGCGCCGTCATCCCGGCCAACCGCAAGCACCTCGAGCTCGAGCCGGTCATCATCGGCCGCAACTTCAAGGTCAAGATCAACGCCAACATCGGCAACTCGGCGACGCACTCCTCGATCGAGGAAGAAGTCGAGAAGTTGCAGTGGGCGATTCGCTGGGGGGCCGACACGGTCATGGACCTGTCCACCGGCGAGAACATCCACGAGACGCGCGAGTGGATCATGCGCAACGCGCCGGTCCCGATCGGCACGGTGCCGATTTACCAGGCGCTCGAGAAGGTCGACGGCGTCCCCGAGAAGCTCGACATCGAGCTCTTCCTCGACACGCTCTACGAGCAGGCCGAGCAGGGGGTCGACTACTTCACCATCCACGCCGGCGTGCTGCTGCGCTTCGTGCCGCTGACCGCCGAGCGCGTCACCGGCATCGTCTCGCGCGGCGGTTCGATCATGGCGAAGTGGTGCCTGTCGCACCACGAGGAGAACTTCCTCTACACCCAGTTCGAGCGCATCTGCGAGGTGATGAAGAAGTACGACATCACCTTCAGCCTCGGCGATGGCCTGCGGCCGGGTTCGACGGCCGATGCCAACGACGAAGCGCAGCTCGGCGAGCTGCGGGCGCTGGGCGAGCTGACCAAGATCGCCTGGGATCACGACGTGCAGACCATGATCGAAGGGCCCGGCCACGTGCCGATGCACCTGATCAAGGAGAACATGGATCTCCAGCTGCAGCACTGCTACGAGGCGCCCTTCTACACCTTGGGGCCGCTGGTCACCGACATCGCGCCGGGCTACGACCACATCACCTCGGGCATCGGCGCGGCGCAGATCGGCTGGTACGGCACCGCCATGCTCTGCTACGTCACGCCGAAGGAGCACCTCGGACTGCCCAACCGCGACGACGTCAAGCAGGGGGTGATCACCTACAAGATCGCCGCCCACGCCGCCGACCTCGCCAAGCAGCACCCGGGCGCCCGCGACTGGGACGACGCGCTGTCGCGCGCGCGCTTCGAGTTTCGCTGGGAGGACCAGTTCAACCTGGCGCTCGACCCGGTGACCGCCCGGGCCTACCACGACGAGACCCTGCCGGCGGACTCGGCCAAGGTCGCGCACTTCTGCTCGATGTGTGGGCCGAAGTTCTGCTCGATGAAGATCACCGAGGACGTCCGCGCCTACGCCGCGGAGCACGGCTACACCGCCGACGAGGTCGCCCAGAAGGGGATGGCCGAGAAATCGGCCGAATTCGCCCAGAAAGGCGGCGAAGTCTACGTCGACGAATCCAAGCTCGAGGTCTAGTCGCGTCGCCCGAAACCGGCCTGGAGTTCCCCGGAATTCCGGCCGAAAAGCGGGAGGAACGGGGGGATTTCCGGCGATTGGCCGCTTCGCTGCGGAGTATCATGAAGGAAGCCCCCGCTTCCACGAAGCAAGCCTTTCTTGATGTTCGCTCCCCTTCTTCTCGGCCTGGTCGCCGCGCAGACCGTGCAGGCTGACCAGCCTCCGGTCGTTTTGCCGGTGGTTGACCCGCTTGCCGGGCGAGCCGATCACTGCGAGATCGCAGTCAACGCCGATCGTGATTTCCTCGCGATCTGGCAGGTCGAGGTCGATCCGGTCAACGCGCCGGGGGACCTGCGCATCGAGGCCGTGTACGGGGCGTACGACCCGGCCACCGGCACCTGGGCCACCGGCCAGCCCGTCATCCTGGGGGCTCCCCAGAAGCTGGGCGAGCGCTGCCACAAGCCCGACGTCGTCGAGATCGACTCGAAGGACTTCGCGGTGGTCTGGGCGCGGCTGGACGACAACGGCACCGATGCGGTCGAAGCGGTCATCGTGCGCGATGCCAGTTTCGCCAGCCCGGATCCTCTGGTCGAGGCTCCGGCTGCCGGCATGGGTTTCGTGCTGGACAGCGGCTTCACCGGCGAACCTCTGGGCATCGTGCCCGAGGTGGTCTGGAGTCCGCTGATGGGCGACGACGAGTTCGGTGTGCTCTACAACGTCGTACTCAGCGACACTGCGCCGCCGCGCAGCATCGACATGGAGCTGCGCTGGGTTTTGGCTCAGCCCTCGGGTGGAGTCTGGTCGGGTACCCCCGATGCCCTGATCCCGAACATCCCGATCGACGGCCTGCTGGCCGGTCAGGTAGATGGTTCGAAGGGTCTGATCGAAGCCAGCTTCGTCGCGGACGACCGTCTGCTGGTCGCCTGGGAACAGGCCGAGTTCCAAACCGGCACCAAGTACCGCGCCTCGATCCAGCTGCGCGACTGCTCGTTCACCCCGGGCGTCACCCCGGTCGTGCAGCAGAACTTCGCCTTCGAGTCTGGCACGGGCCAGCTGGCCACGCTGCTGCGTCGCCCCAAGATGGCGATGAGCTCGCTCGAGACCCGGCCGCTGGTGACCCTCGCCTACTTCGAGATCCGCATCAGCTTCAACCAGGGTGCCCTCAGCTGGCTCCCGGGCATCGGCGCGTGGGAAATCAACCTCGACACCGGCGATGTGCATCCCTACGCCTTGCCAGTCTTCGATAACGTCGAACGCCGCCTGCCTCTGCCGGTCGCCACGCAGAACGCGCGCGCGCTGTTCTTCAGCTGGCTCAGCAACACGCAGCCCACGCACCATCTCGGCGAGATGTACTGGACCCGGAAGACCTTCGGCAACCCGCCCGGGGTCAACCTGCGTCAGGATGTGGGCAAGCGCCCGGCCGCGGTGGCGTTTGAGAGCCTCACGGATGTCGATCACGTCTTTGTGATCAGTCAGGTCACCCCTCCGGGTGAAACCGAGACGCGTCCGCAGATCGAGATCCGCGAAGGCAACTTCTAGGGCATCGGCGGGCCGGAAAAGGGCGCTGAGGCGCCCCGGCTGCTAGGCTGGTCGAGTTCACTCAATCTGGAGGAATTCGACATGACCCGATCCCTTTTCCAATTGCTCGCCGGTTCGGCCGCCGTGGCCGTCGGGCTGGCTTCCTCGGCTGCCGCTCAAGACCAGGCGGCTCAGGCTCAGTTTGAAGCTCCGGTGCTCGTGCAGGCGGGCGGCGAGGTCATCGACATGAGCTCCCAGATCGGCTACGCCGGCCCGGCGCTCTACGACGCAAACGGCGATGGCCTGCTCGACCTCTACGTCGGCTGCTTCCGCGGCAAGATCCTGTTCGCGCCCAACACGGGCTCGCGCGCGGAGCCGGTCTTCGGCAAGCCGCACTACCTGCAGGCGGAGGGCAAAGAGATCGAGATCTCCAACTGGTGATGCATCGGGATCAGTCCGCAGTTTGCGGACCTCGATGCGGACGGCCAGATGGACTTCCTGACGGGCAGCTTTGACGGCCGCCCGTACTGGGCGCGCGCGACCAAGGACGGCTATGCCACCCCCGTCATGCTGAACAACGGCGCCGGCAAGGAGCTGATTTTGGGCATGTGGTGGGATTACGACGGCGGCCAGTGGATGGACATGGAGAAGCCGCACGGCCTGTCAGTCGCGGTCGTCGACTGGGATGCCGATGGCGACTTCGATCTGGTGCAGGGCACCAGCAAAGGCGGCCTTTATCTGTGCAGCAACGAGGGCACCGCCCAAAAGCCGGCCTTCGCAGAGCAGGGCACGCCGCTGAAGCTGGAGATCCCGTCCGGGTATGCCATGCCGACGGTCGCCGACTGGAATGGCGACGGTTTGTTCGACCTGATCTGCGGCAGCGACAGCGGCGCGATCTATCTGCTGCAGAACCAGGGGAGCGCGGGCAAGCCGAAGTTTGGCGCACCGCAGGTGCTGCTCGCCGCGCATGCGGGGCAGCCTGGCACCGGCCCGGGCACTGACACGCAGGTCGCGGTCGGCGATCTGAACGGCGACGGCCTCCCCGATCTCATGGTCGGCGATCAGAACTCGCGTCGTGACGTGTCGCATCTGACCGATGCGGAGCAGGCGCAGGCGGAAGAGGTCCAGCAGGAGCTGGCCGGCATGGCTGAGATCATCCAGGCCTACTACGGCGACGACGAAGAGGCCAAGAGCGCGCTGGATCCGAAGCAGGTGGAGCGGCTTCAGGAACTGCTTCAGTTGCAGAGCCGCCTGTCCGGCAAGTACATCCGCAGTGCTCACGTCTGGATGTACCTGCAGAAGGCTCCCAAGGAGCCGGTCGTCGGCCTGGGGCGCGACTAGGCGCGGCGCTACCCGCCGTTGCTAGCCCCGGCTCCGTCCAGGCCCGGGCGTGGTTTCAGCTGGATCTCCCAGTTGCCGCGCCCGGCCTGAAACGGCAGGATCTGCGGCAGCGTCCACGGCGTCTCGTGGATGAGCAGCAGCAGGGGGCGGCCCTGTGCGTCGCCGCGGATCTGGAAGCCGCCCAACGGGTCGGTTCCTAGGTCGCCGCGTCGCGCCAGCTGCGGCCGCGGCGATTCCAGCGGCTTGCCCGGGACCTCAGCGTCTTCAAAGTAGACGTCGAGCCGCAAATGCGCCGCGGGCTGGCCGCCCGGAAGGCGAATCGTTCCGGCGGCCAGCTGCGGAAGCGGGCCCAGCCCAAGCATGCCCAGATCATGTTCGCCGGGTTGCAGCCATTCCGTGAGCTCGATTGGCGCCCAACGCTCGCGTAGGGTGTTGAAGCGAAGCACGGCGCGGTCTTCGTCCAGAATCGGCGGCAGCGCCGGCCCCAGCTCAAGGCGCACATGCCCTTGCTCATCGGGTTGCGCCGGCCCGCCGGTCCGCGCCCAGACCCGGCCGTCGCGCAGGATGTCGAGTGACCAGATCAGGCTGCTTGCTGGTGCAAACGGACGCCCCTCGGGATCGACCAGCTGAGCCAGCCAGAGGGTCGGGGCAGGTGGCGGATCCGACAGGCGCAGCTCCAGTTCTTCGACGTCGCCCTCGTGCAGCGGACCGAAGCTGCGCACCGCGGGGAAGCCCCCGGGGCGGGGGCCGGCGACCCCGCCCACGCCCACACCGACCCAAGGAAAGAGAGCGCCTTCGGGATGATCGCGCTGCTGCGCCTCGAAGTGCCCGAGGCCGCCAAAGGGGGTGGTACCGGGATGAATCTGATCGGGGTCTACCCCAATCGGAGGGCGGTCGAGCTGCAGCGAAACTCGTGGTGCGGAAGTCTGAGCCTCCTGATCGCCGAGCCGCACCAGTACCGCACCCGCGGGACGCAGGTGGAGGACCCGACCCACCGCATCGAGGTCATCGAGCTGAAGCGGAAACAGAACCTGCGCTTCGCCCAGATAAGGGAACTGGGCCCCGACGAAGAAGCCGCGGTCGGACTCCTGGAACAGCACCATTTGCATGCGATCCGACTCGGTGATGCGGGCGTACCCCTCGTCGTCGGTCGTCACCCAGACATGTTTGCGAGCATCCGCGCCGGCGGGGCGGAGGCGCGCATCGCCAAAGACCACCGGCAGCTGCGCGGCGGGTGAGCCGTCCGCGCGCAGGAAGCGGATGCCGGTCCGCGGCGCATCGGTGCCTGCTGCGGGCGGCGCGGAGGCCGCCTCAGCCTGCGGCTCCCTTGGGCTCGCGTCGCGCGTGCTGGTCGGCGTGGGAGCTTGCGCCATCGCCGACGAGGGACTCGGCTGAGGCGACGCCGTCGAGCTCGCGTCGAAGTCCTGCGGAGACCGAGTGAGCAGCAGCCAGGCTACGATCCCGACGATCCAAACCAGGATCAGCGCCGTCGCTGCCCGAGGGTTCATCGCGGCACCGAGTTCGGAAGCTGAATTCGAATCGGCAGCCGGCGATACACGCAGAGGCCATCCTCGTTCTCGCAGACGTGGGCCAGGAGCACCGCTTCCAGCGCGGTGTTCGGCGCGACATCCTCCGGCCAGCTCAGCTCGAACTCGACCCGGCGCAGCTCCTCACTGACGGCGCTCGCCGGACCGGGCAGCTCGAAGTGCGTGGCCGAGGTCTGCCAGCCATCCGCGGGCCGCAGCCAGAGGCGAGCCGGCTCGACTTCGTTGTTCCAATGAGCGGCGCGCGCCGGATTGGGGCGCAGCTCGAGATGAACGCGTGCCGCGCGCCGTCCCTGGGTATCGCGCACGACCGTCGCATGGGCGAGCAGCAGGCCGTCATCCTGAATCACCTTCTGCCAGCCCTCCGGCAGCGCCGTCGGGGCGGGTGAGGCCTCCGCGGGGTCGCGCAGAGGCTGCGCCAGCTCGGCGCCGCGCGGCTCGACGGCGAGCGGAATTGGCTGCTCTTTGCGCGCCCGGAGCTCGGCCCGCGCCGTCTCCACCCAATCGTAGAAAGGGTACGGCTTGTCCAGGCGCGGACCGTACTGCTGAATCCGCCGTCGCCAGATGTACTGATTCGGATCCAGCGCCAGGGCGCGGTGCCAGGAATCGACCGATGCGGCGAAATCGGCGGGGTCGCCGCCACTCTCGAACCGCATCCGCAGGGCCACCCCCAAGCGGAACCAGGCGCGCGCTGCGCTCGCTTCGTCCTGCGTCGCCTTGCGCAAGCGGGCGACGATCACGTCGAGCCGGTGGCTCTTCAGGCCGACCGCGCTTCCGGCTGCCAGGTGCTGTTCCGCCTCGGACAGCGGCTCGGTCGCAGCAGAACGCGATCCTTCGGCCGCCCCCTTGCCCGTGGGATGGGCCTGCAGCCACGCGCGCACGGCCTCCGGGCGCGGATTGACCAGAGCGATCCGACCCGCGCGGTCGAGCAGGAGGTGGATCGGAACCACCTTGACGCCGAGCTCATTGAACGAGTCCACCAGCAGCGGGAAGTTCAGCCCCTGCCACTGATGAAACAGCCGCGCCCGATCGCCGTGCTGCTCCTGCAGAATGCCCAGCACGTTCAGCTCGCCGGCATCCACCAGATCCTGCACTTCGCGCTGCCAACCTGGCACGCGTCGGCGGCATCCCGCTCACCAGCTGGCGTAGATGTGCAGCAAGAGCGGTTCGCCCAGGAAGGCGTCGACACCGGCGAGCTCGCCGCTCTCCGCCTGCACAAACGGAGTGCTCGGGAAGAGCTGGCCAGGCTCAAACTGGGCGGATTGCGCCTGGGCGCCCAAGCTGAGCGCCGCCCACGTCGTGAACGCGCGCACGATCATCCCTGCTCTTGCATGCTGGCGACGGCGCGGTCAAAGCGCTCACGATCAATCGACAGGGTGATCACCATCCCCGAGCTGCCGATGTGAAAGTCGCCGGCGTGGATCGTGGTCGAGGAGTGATGATTCTCCTTGCGCACGCCGACCGAGAGATCGGCGCGGTAGTTCCCGGGGACTGGCGCGTAGGCCGTGGCCCGACCCTGGGCGTCGAACTCGACGCGGCGTCGCGAGGCGTACAAGGAGTGATCGTGATTCTCGGTGGGGGTAAGCAGGACCGCCAGCTCCACGCCCTCGATCGCGAGGTACTCGGTCGGCAGAATCACGCTGACCTCCATCGCTCGCTCAAGGCGAATCGTCTGATCGCTGCTGAGCTCCTTCAGCGTGCGCGGCGCGTGCGCCGGGTGCTGCACGGTGACTTCCGGCAGGGCTTTCACGACGGGGAGCTCCATCTTGCCCTGATGCGCGGTGTAGCTATGCCAGCTCGACTGTTCCGACTTCACAACGACCGTGGCATCCAGGGGCTTGCCGTCTGGCCCCTCGACGCGCAGCACAATCGTGCGCAACAGGCCGCGCAGGTCGATGTCCTGCAGCGCGTGCGGTCGGTTGTCGGAGCTGGCAGTCGCCACCAGCCCGGGGATGCGCAGTAACTCCTCACCAGCCGAGGTCTCGGCGATGAAGGTGTACGCGACGCCGGGTTCGACCTGCGCTTCAAACTCGGCCACTTCATCCCGCTGGGACATGCTGACCCACTGGCGGTCCTCGGCCTCGTTGAGGAAGTAGATCTGAATGTTGGAGATGCTGGCCGAGGAATCAAAGCGCATCGTGCCCAGGAAGCGCGTGGCGAGCTGCAGAATGAACTGCTGCTCCGGTCCGTAGAGCTGGACCTCCTCTTCGAGCTGCTGGTACTCCTCCGACCACACCTGCACCGCAAAGCGCTCGCCCTCCGGCTTCTCGCCCTGCAGGCGGAAGCGGCCCTCGGCGTCGGTCATCGCATCGACTTCGGTGTGGCGCCAGCCGTGGAACTCGTCATTCCAAACATTGGCGCGCATCAGATTGACGCGCGCCCGCGCCACCGGGTTGCCGGCCGGATCGACCAGCTGTCCCTGGACCAGCACCGGGCTGCTCGTCAGGACCACGTCGCCGAGGTCGTGCGCGCCGGGGGCGAAGGGCTGGGATAGATCCACCTGCGTGCCCGACTTGCCGATACCGGGCGTGTCGATTTCGAGCAGGAGCCGCCGAGAGCTCAGGGTGCTGCGCTCGGCAGGCAGCGGATCGATCTCAAACTCGATGCGTCCGGCGTCGTCGCTGCGCCGACTCCAGTAATCGCTCGATTCTTCCTCGGAGGTCGCCACCGCGAGTTCGATCTCGACCAGCGCCTCGGTGATGGGCTGGCCTTCCTCGTCGACCAGCCGCAGGCTCAGCTTGGGGCGGGCGGCGCGCTGAATCTCGGCCTCGACCACTTCGCCGGCCTGGGTCGGCCCGTTCAGGCTCACGATCTCCGAGGTGGGGGTGCCCATCCGACGAAACTCGGCCACCAGCTCCTGTCCGCCGAGCGCGATGTGTCGGAAGTGCGCCACGCCATCGACCACCTGGCGCACCAGACCGCCCTCATTGGACATGCCGAAGCCGCTCTGTTCGCCCGCGTGGCGCAGCATGACGATGCCGTTGTCCAGGAAGGGCTTGCCATCGGCCTGCACCACCTTGACCTGCACTTGCCCGGTCGGCGGCAGCACCAGCTGAGCCTCCGCGGCCGCGAGCACCTCGTCGTCGATCATTACCACGTGCGGACCGTCGCCCTCCGTATCGGTCTGCATCGCATGGGCGACGATCGCGAGCTGCGCGTTGCCTGGTCCGCCGCCCGATTCCAGGAAGGGCTGCAGGTCATCGAGCAGCAGCTCGCCTTGCTCATCCGCGTCGCGCGTGAACAGCGTGAAGCTGAAGCGCTCGTCGCGCATCTGCAGCGCCACCGGCGCGTGCGGGACGGGGACTCCCTGCTGATCCACCACGGTCACGTGGACCTTCAGCAATGGCTTCATGCGCACTTCGATCTCGCGCGCGCCGGGGCCGTCCTGCCAGGCGAAGCCCGACATGTCCTCGGTGTAGGCCATGATGATCGGGTAGTCGCTGATCGGCAGCACGCGCGCTTCGCCCTCGGCGTTTGCGCGGTAACGATGCCCGTACTCGACCAGGATCGCGCGCAGATTGGATGCCCCGGCGGTCAGCGCGACTTCCAGCGCTTCCTCTTCGATCTCGTTGCGCAGCACCAGCAGGACCTCCGCGCCCGGGATCGGCTCACCCGTCTCGTCGTCGATGACGCGCACGATCGCGCCGTCCTCACCCTCGTAGGTCTCGAACTCCTTCACCGAGGCGGCGGCTTCGACCGCCTCGATCTCGTCGCGCTGAGTCGGGGCAGCCTCGAGCTCGGGGGTCACCGTGGGCTGGGTCGCCACTTCGACCTCGGCGGGACCGCGATCTTCCTCCTCGACTTCTGCCGGGGATGCATCGAGCGGATCGAGCGGAGGCTCCTCGCCCCCCGGAAGCAGGATGAATACAGCGAGGCCACCCACGGCCAAGAGTGCGCATAGTGCGAGCAGAGCGCGCGACATGCCTTCAGTCTAAGCGGCTAGACTGCGATGCTATGGGGGAGAATCCTCGAATCGCGGTGCTCACCGGGGCCGGCATCTCCGCCGAGAGCGGTCT
Source organism: Planctomycetota bacterium (assembly GCA_002705055.1). Taxonomy (GTDB): domain Bacteria; phylum Planctomycetota; class UBA1135; order UBA1135; family UBA1135. The sequence goes on along the minus strand of PAHY01000063.1, from coordinate 153,714 downwards.
GCGGACCTTTCGGGACGGCGACGGGCTCTGGGAAGAGCACCGCGTCGAAGATGTGGCCACCCCCGGGGCCTTTCAGCGCGACCCCGAGCTGGTGCTCCGCTTCTATAACGAGCGTCGGGCCCAGGTGCGCGAGGCGCAGCCGAACGCGGCGCATCGTGCGCTGGCGGAGCTGGAACAACGCGCCCAGGTCGAGATCATCACCCAGAATATTGACGACCTGCACGAGCGCGCCGGCTCGACCCGGGTGCTCCACCTGCACGGTGAGATCCTCAAGGCGCGGAGCGTGCGCGACGAGCGGCAGCTGTTCGAGCTGGGCGAGCGGGACATCGCGCTGGGCGATCTGGCCCCGGACGGCGGGCAGCTGCGGCCGCACGTGGTCTGGTTCGGCGAGGCGGTCCCGGCCCTCGAGCAGGCGGTGCCGCGGGTGGCGCAGGCCGATCTGGTCTTCGTCGTCGGCACCTCGCTGCAGGTCTATCCCGCCAACTCCCTGGTCCAGTTCGCCCGGCCCGAAGCTAGGCTGGTCGTGGTCGATCCCCACGCGCCCGCGGTCGACCACCCGCGGCTGACGGTGGTCCGCGAAGCTGCCAGCACGGGCTTGCCGAAAGCCATCGCCGCCGCGCTAGATTGAGGGCGTGGGGATTCGCAGCATCCGACCGGAAGATGACGCCGCCGTGGCCCAGGGCATTCGGACGGTGTACGCGGATTACGGCTGCACCGGGCCGGGCTACAGCCCGAACGACCCCGAGATGGATCACCTCAGCGCGACCTACTCGCAGCCCGGCCACGCCTACTTCATCTGGGAGCACGAAGGTCAGATCCTGGGCGGCTGCGGTTACGGCCCCTTCGGCCCGGAGGAAGCCGCGACCTGCGAGCTGCGCAAGCTCTACCTGCTCCCGGCGGCGCGCGGCCAGGGCGCCGGCGAGGCGCTGATGCTGCACACGCTGCAGCACGCGCGCGAAGCCGGCTTCCGCGACTGTTATCTCGAGACCGTCGAGCGCATGACCGAGGCGGTCGGCCTCTACCTGAAGCACGGCTTTGAAGAGCTCAAGGCGCCGCTGTTCGGCGGCGGCCATCACGCCTGCGACCGCTGGTTCCAGCGCGCGCTGCAGCTACTGCTCTGCTGCATCCTGGTGCTCGCCCCGGCCTGCTCCGGGCCGCGGATTCCGGCTTCCCCGGTGCCGGTGATGGCGCCCGAGCTGCGCCGCGAGCTGATGGAGATGCAGCTCATCGCCGAGGAGCACCGCGAAGAGGTCATCAAGAAGGGGATCACCAATCTGACGCTGGCCGAGGTCTACGAACAGCGCCGGATTTACCGCACGCACGCGGACCGGCTTAAAGAGATCGTTGCGCGCTACGGCTGGCCCAGCGAGCAGTTGGTCGGTCCGGATGGGGTCTCGGCCGCTGCCGCGGTGCTGATCAATGCCGACCACGACCTGCGTTTTCAGCGCGAAGGGCTGCAGCTGATGCAGGCGGCGTGGGCCGCCGGCGAGGGCGACGGCACCCAGCTGGCGGCGCTGACCGACTGGGTCCGGGTGGCGCAGGGCCTGCCTCAGGTCTACGGCACCCAGGCTGATTTCATCGATGGCCGGCTGCAATTCCACCCGATCGAGGACACGGCGCGCGTCGATGCGCGGCGCGCCTCGGTAGGCCTGATGTCGCTCGCCGAGTATCGCCGGCAGCTCGAGCAGGTCTACGTGATCCGCAAGCAGTGAGCGCCCCCGCGGTCGTGATGGCGCAGAAGTGGCGGGAGCTGCTGTTTCTGCACTGGAAGCTCGAGCCGGAGCTCGTCCAGGCCAGTCTGCCCCCCGGCCTGGAGGTCGATGTCTTCGATGACTCGGCCTGGTTGGGGGTGGTGCCCTTCCAGATGCGGGCGATCCGTCCGCGTTATCTGCCGCCGCTCCCGCACCTTTCCTACTTCCTCGAAGCAAACGTCCGGACTTACGTTCGCGATCGCCACGGCCGGCCTGGGGTGTGGTTCTACTCGCTCGACTGCAATCGTCGCCTGGCTGTCGCCACCGCCCGGCGCTTCTTCTCGCTGCCGTACTTTTTCGCCAGGATGCGCGCCCAGCGGACGGCCTCGGGATCGCTGGACTACCGCGTCCAGCGCGCGGATGCCGCGGCGGAGTCGCGCTTCGTCTACCGCGGCGCGGGCGAGGTCCGCACCGCGGCCCCGGATTCACTCGAGCACTTCTTGGCTGAGCGTTACCGCCTGTTCGCCTGGCAGGCTGCGCGGCAGCGCCTCCTGACGGGCGAGGTCGAGCACGTGCCCTATTCGCTGCAGGACGCCCTCGTCGAGGACCACGATCAGCGCCTGCTGCGCGCCGCGGGTTTCGAGCTGGGCGAGCAGCAGCCCGCGCACGCGCTCTACAGCGCCGGGGTGGATGTGCGGGTGCGCCGGGTTGAGCTGGTCTAGGATGAGTCAGAGATTGCCGTCGTGAGCGATTCCCTCGATCCCGCCGCCGCCCACGTGGCGCCCGACCCGGACCCGGTGCCCGAAGTCGAGGTCCCGGCGCTGGAGATCCCCTCCGGCCGTCAGGCCTTCGATCCGCGCTGGATTCCCGCCGAGCAGATGGCCTCGCGCGTCTTCGTGCTGGTCCTGGGGCTGGGCAGCGCCGTGACCCTGGTGGCGCTGTTCTGGCTGAAGATCCTCAGCGGCGAGAGCGTGCTGATCTACAGCGGGCTGTGGCTGCTGGCGATCCCGAGCATTGCCTTCCTCGGTCAGCGCTGGCCAGTCTGGGAGTATCCGCACTGCGGTTGGCGGCTGACCGAGCAGACGGTCGATCTTTGGAAGGGGCTGATCAAGCGGCGCCAGGTCCGCGTGCCGCGCTCGCGGGTGCAGTACACCGACGTCACGCAGGGGCCCATCCAGCGCCGCTTCGGACTGGGCAATCTGCAGGTGCACGTCGCTGGGACTGAAGATGCCACGATCGTGGTCCCGGGGCTGCCGCACGAGCTCGCGCTGCAGCTCCGCGACGAACTTCTGCGCGACGCGGGAGTCGATGACGGTGTCTGAGGAACGAGTCCGGCATCGGCTGCACGGCAGCAGTCTGTTCTTCCGTCTGATCCCGCTGGTGAAGTCCTTTCTCTTCCCGGCGCTGCTGGTCTACTTCCTGTCCTCGGACGGCCGCTGGCAGCTGTGGCTGCCGCTGCTGATTCTGCCGGCCTTTCTGATCGAGCTCTATCGCACGCGCACTCTGCGCTACGCCCTCGACGACGAGGAGTTGGTGATCACCACCGGTCGCTGGTTCCGCGGCGAGCGGCACATTCCTTACAGCAAGATTCAGAACATCGACCTAGTGCAGGGGCCGCTGCATCGTCTGCTGCGGGTCGGCGAGGTGCGCCTCGAGACGGCGAGCGGCGCAGGCTCGGAAGCCAAGCTCATCGTGCTGTCGCGGGCCGCCGAGCTGGAGCTGCGCGAGGCCGTCGCGCGGGGTCGCTACGCCGCGGGGGCAGCCGAGCCAACCGAAGACGAGACCGAAGAGCTGCCGGCGCCGCGCGACGAGGAGCTGCTGCTGAAGCTCAGCATGGGCGAGATCGCGCGGATCGCCGTCGATCCGGGGCGCAGCTTGATCCCCTTGGGTGTGCTCTTCGGTCTGGCCTGGGAGTTTGATCTGTTTGAACGCTTCCACGTCTGGAAACGGGTCGCCGACTGGCTCGACGCAGGCGGCCTGGGCTTCGGCTGGCTGGATGGCATTCTGATCGCGCTCGCGGCCTTCCTTGCCTTGACCCTGTTCAGTCTGATCGGCACGACCCTGCTGTTCTCGGGATTCCGGCTGCGGCGCGTCGAAGATCAGTTTCGGATCCGGCGTGGCCTGCTGACCCAGGTGCGGGCGACGATCCCGCGCCGCCGCATTCAGGTGGTCAGCGTGCACCAGTCGCTGATTCACCGCTGGATGGGGCGGGTGCGCGTGCGCGTCGGGACTGCAGGCAAAGGCGGTCAAGATGAGGACCACGAGCAGGAGGAAAGCTGGCTGGCCCCGCTGATGCCGCAGCGCGAGCTGCCGCGGCTGCTGGCTGCGATCGAGCCGCGGCTGATCGAGACGGAGCCTGCCTGGCGGCCCTTCCCGCGCGCCGCCTTGCAGCGCGCGCGGCGACGCGCGCTGCGGCTCGGCCTGCTGGCGGCGGCGGCGATCGGCGCGGCGGCGTGGTGGAGCGAAGAGGTGCCGGACAGCGCCCTCCTGCTGATGCCGATCCCGCTCATCCTGCTCTGGCTCAGCGCGGCTTGGGCGCATCGGCGGCGCGCCTTCGCTCTCGATGGCGGACGACTGGCCTTGCGCGAGGGCTGGTGGCGGCGCCGCACCTCCTTCCTGCTGATGGAGAAGGTGCAGAGCGTGGCCGTGCAGGACGGGCTCTTTGACCGGCGCTGGCGGCAGGCCAGCCTGCTCGTCGACACGGCGAGCGGTCACTCGACCGGGCATCACTTCGCCTTGCGCTGGCTGTCCCGCGACCTGGCGGATGCGCTGCAGGCGGCCATCGTCGAGCGCGCCGCGCAGGCACGCTTCCGCTGGAGCTAGCTCAGGATCTGCGCCACGCAGGCCTCGAAGTCGCTGCGCTGCGTGAGCATCGAACGCACCAGTGCAAACTGGGCGCGCGCGCGATCGAGGTTTTGGCCTTCGCGATGGACGCGGAAGTAGTGATCCCCATCGAGGTGATCGCTCAGGAAGCGGACGCCGGTCTCAAGCGTGATCAGAACGCCGGCGTGGACCAGCAGATCAAGTTCAGCCTGGTTCAGGATCGAGCGCGCCGCGCCCAGGTAGCCCTCGGCCAGCGCGGCGAACATGGTCGGGTCGGCGTGCAGCTTGCTGAGATCCTGTTCGTCTTCGGGCGCGGCGCACAGCATGGTGCGCATCATGTCGCCGAAGTCATACAGCGTGGACCCCGGCATGACGGTGTCCAGGTCGACCACGCACAGGGCCTCGCCGCTGGCGGCGTCGAGCAGCACATTGCTCATCTTGGCGTCGTTGTGCACCGCACGCTCGGGGATCGCGCCGGACTCGATGCCCGCGACAATCGGCAGGCCCAGCTCCTCGCAGGAGAGCGCGAAGTCCACGGTGTCCTGGCAGGCGGCCAGTCGTCCGGCGGCGTCGGCATGCACCGCCTGGCGCAGCGCCTGAAAGCGGCTGGGCGTGTGGTGAAACTGCGGGATGATCTCGTGCAGGCGCGGGCCGGGAAGGTCGGCCAGCAGAACCTGAAACTCGCCGACGGCGCGCCCGGCCTCGGCCGCCTCGGCTGGCGAGCCGGCGGATTCCTTCATCGTCGCGCCCTCGATGAAGGCATAGACCCGCCACAGGTCGCCGGACTCATCGCTGAGGTAGGGCGTGCCGTCCTGGGTCGGGACGAGCTGCAGGAAAGGCTGGGATCCGCCCAGCTTCTCGGTCACGTGCGCGCTGACTCGCGCGATGTTCTCCATGATCCAGGCCGGCTTCGGGAACACCTCGCTGTTGACGCGCTGCAGCAGGAAACGCTCCGGGTGCGCGGCACATCCGACCAGGTAGGAGTCGTTGATGTGGCCTCCGGGGAAGCTCTCGATCCGATCCGGCGCACTCGGCAGCGCGAACCGAGCCGCGTACTGCTGAGGGGTGTCGACGGCGGCCATGGGGCCCGGCAGGATAGCCGCGCGGGCGCTCTCGTTCGCGCTCTGAGGCGCGAGGCGGGGATCAGAAGGCCTGGGGTGCGCTGAGATCGCGCGGAGCCGTCACCGGCAGATCCGCAGCGCGGGCGTGCAGATCGGCGATCCGATCTTCGGTCAGTGGATGGGAGTGCAGCATCGAGGCCAGGCGGCTGCCGTCGCCCTGCAGAGCATGCACGCGCTCGAAGAACTCGAACGCGCCCGCGGTGGTGCCATAAGTGCGATGCACCAGATCGAGCGCGTAGACATCGGCCTCGCGTTCCTGGCTGCGAGTGTGAGCCAGGCCAGCCAGCGTCAGGCCGTTGTCGAGCATGCTGAGGTCGCCGGCGCCCGAAACCACCGCGAGGGCAGCGCGGGTGACCAGGGTGCGCCCCAGCCGTTTCAGAGCATGACGACTCTGATGGTGACCCAGCTCGTGCGCCAGCACGAAGGCCATGCCGATCTCGGTGTCGACCATCTCGAGCAGGCCATCGGTGACCGCGACCAGCCCGCCTGGCAGCGCGAAGGCGTTGGGGCGCTTGTCAGCGAGATGCACCAGCTTGTATGGCAGCGGGCGCAGATCCGGGTCGCGGCAGAGCGCGTCGAAGACCCGCTGGGCCCGGGCAAAGCGCGGGTCCTCCAGCGGCTGATCGCCCAGGTCCACCCACTTGAACCAGCGCACCTCCGTCTCCTCGGAGATCTGTTCGGCCACCGAATCGGCCGCGACTCCAAGCAGCAGATAGACCAGCCAGACCACGAGCGCGACCGAAGTCAGGCCCTTCGCCCAATCCTGCCAACGCGCCTTGCCGCGGGAACCATCCGCGGTGCGCTGCAGGCGACGAGGGACAAACTTCATGGCTTAGTCGGCGGCAGGATCGGGGACTGCCGGCGGCCGCAGCGCCTGGGCGTAGCGCACCCCGGTGCCATAGGCGAGGACCTCGATCGTGCCCATCGCCCGACCGCCGCCGGCCGAGATCGTGCTGGTCTCGAAGCGCAGGTTGAGGATGACATCGGCGTGGGGGAACTGCTCGCGCATCCGCAGGATGGCCTCGCGGCGGCCGCGGTCGAGCAGGCTGGAATAGGAGTGGATCTCGCCGCCGAACAGAGTGCGCAGGGCCGCTAGGAAGCGCTTGAAGTAGTCCACCGAAACCACCACTTGGCCGCGGACCAGGCGCGACTCGGCGATCGGCAGATCGGGATTCCAGAGCTGGCGCTCGGTCGTCACCGGCACGTGGTGGTGCTGATCCTCGCGGCGATGAATGCGCCGGTAGTGCGCCCGCTCGAGCAGCGTGCCTACGCCCCAGCCCAGCATCAGCAAACCGAGCGGAATCAGAATCTGCAGCGCGTAGTACATCCGCTACTCGACCAGCACGGCGGTGCCGTAGCAGAGGATCTCGGAGGCTCCGGAGGTGACCGAGGAGGTGGCGAAACGCACGTTCACCACCGCGTTGGCGCCCATCTCCTGGGCCTGGTCGACCATGCGGGAGAAGGCCTCGTCGCGGGCTTCCTGCAGCAGCTCGGTGTAGCCGCGCAGCTCGCCGCCGACCAGGTTCTTGAGCCCCGCTGCGATATCTCGTCCGACGTGTTTGGCGCGGATCGTGCTGCCCTGCACGATCCCATAATGCTCGAGGATCGTCCGCCCGGGGACGGTCTCGATGTTGGTGGTGATCATGTCGTTATTCTACGGAGGATGAGTGTCGGAATTTCGATCGCTTACCAGGGGGAGCTGCGCTGCCTGGCGACCCATGGCCCTTCCGGGGTGCAGCTGCACACCGACGCCCCGGTCGACAATCACGGCCGCGGGGAGAGCTTCTCGCCAACGGATCTGGTCGCGACCGGCCTCGGCGCCTGCGTGCTGACGATTCTGGGGATCCAGGCGGACAAGCACGAGGTGGACCTGAGCGGGACGCGGGTCAGCGTCGAGAAGCATATGAGCAGCGAGCTGCCGCGCCGGATCGCTCGGCTGCCGGTCCGGGTCGAGGTGCCGGTCGCGCTCGACGAGCGCATGCGGACCGTGCTGGAGCGCGCGGCGCATACCTGCCCGGTGCACCAGTCGCTGCACCCGGAGATCGACAAACCGATCGAGTTCATTTGGGGAGCCAAGTCATGAGTGGAGAGAACGTCAAGGTCATCAACATCGACGCCGTCGAGCCCGAGCCGCATCAGCACGGCGACGGCTTCGCCGCCGAGTTCCGCCAGCTGGGCCGACCGCTCGGCGCCGAGAAGCTGGGCTACCAGGTGATCGATATCCCGGAGGGCAAGAAGCCCTTCCCGTTGCACTTCCATCACGCCAACGAGGAGATGTTCTTCGTCCTGGCCGGGGAAGGCGTGCTGCGCGACGGCGCCGGCGAGCGCACGCTGCGGGCGGGGGACTGCATCGCCTGTCCGCCGGGCCCGGGCAGCGAGCATCAGATCCTCGGCGGCGCCGGCGGGATCCGCGTGCTCGCGGTCTCGACCCGGATCGCCCCCGAGATCGTCGAGTACCCCGAGTCCGACAAGATCGGCGTGATCAACGTGCCGAACCGCCCCGACGGGTCCTGGCTGCGGCAGTTCATGCCCAAGTCGGAGACCCGCGATTATTGGGACGGCGAGAGCTAGGCCAGCCTTCAGGCCGGGAGCCCCGCGGGCCGATGAGGGAAGGAGATGTCCTGCCCCGACTTCGCCCTCGATGGCCCGATCGCGGCCAGCCACGCCAGCCAGCACGCCTTTTTGGAGCGGCTGGGGCGTTCGGATGGGGGGTCGGTGGTCGCGCGGACCTTCGCCGGCGAATACAGCGTGCTGCGCCGGGCGGCGCGGGCGCTCGACGCCGCGCTGCCGGAGGCGCACGACGCTTACCGCGCCTTTCTCCAGGCCCAGGGCCTGATCGGCGCCGGCTGGATGGAGAACGCGCTGCCGGCGACCCAGCGCGCCTGTGAGGATCTGCAAGGCCTGATCCGCAGCCCCGTGCTACGCGACGGCGCCCTGTGGGCCATGGAGCGCGTCGGCCAACGCTGGGCCGAGATCTGCGCCGCCCGCGCCTGGGGCAAGCACGGCTTCTGGCAGCAGCGCTCCCAGGTCGAAGAGCCGCTGGTCCCCGATCCCATCGACGCCGCCGCGCGCGACGAATCATGGAAGCAGGGCCGCGACGCCGCGCTGCTGGCGCTCGCCACCTGGCTCGACGCGCTCGAGCTCTCGGTGACCGACGAGCGGGTGGCCTGATCCGGTCAGCGGGTAGGATGGAATGTCGGCCTCGTGCCGCGCTCGTCCTATGTTGACTTTCGCAGTCCTTATCGCCCTTGCTCGATCCGCTTCGTTCGACGCATTCCAGGAACTTGAACCCACGTGGTCGGACCTAAGCCACGGAGCGGTGATGGGGAAGTATGGCCTCGCTGCAGGGATCAGTGCTGGAGGCCGCGCGCGCATCCTCAGCTCCGCAGATGATGCAGCCTGGGTCAGTTCGACCTGGAACCAGGCAACGGCCACATTTCGGGCAGACTACTCAAGCCCGCTGCGGGACGCGCCACTCCGTGACCTTGCACTGGGAGACTTGGACGGCGACGGCCAGCTTGAGGTGTTGGCCCTCTACGAAGATGGCGTGATGACTTGGACCGGGTTCGATTCCCTGGTCCAGCACACCACTCTCACGACGAGCATTAGTGATCCAGTCCAGATTGAGTTTGTCGACCCCGACCCGCACACTGCCGGGCAGGAGCTGCTGATTCTCGGGTCTGCCGAGATGGTCCGTCTCAGCGCGCAAGGTCAGGTTCTGGCAAGCTACGGGCGAGGGGGAGAGGAGTTCGTTTGTGGTCAGCTGGACGGTGACGCTTCGTTCGAGATCGCCATCAGCAGTGGAGCGGTGTTCGACCTCAACTCTGGTGCGTTGGAGTGGGATTATCCGGCGGGCTTTGGAGTCTCCATGACGGCCCTCGATACCGACCAGGATGGCATCGAGGAGATTGTCGCTACGGATGCGAATACCAAGATTGACGGCTTCGATCTCGTCGCTCAGAGCCAAGAGTGGACCTATTCGGATACAGGCTGCGGAATTGTTCGTGGAGGAGATTTTGACGGCGATGGAGTCGAGGAGCTTCTTGTTGGCAGTCGCAACTCAAGGAATATCGAAGCGTTGATCCCCGAGACACGGGCCTTGCGTTGGGAGTTGCCGAATTCCCTCTCGGGAATCGCTGAGTTTGCTTCGGTAGACATGGATCAGGATGGGGAGCCCGAGCTGATCTACTGTGCGGGCGTGACGAGCACCGACCTTGATCGCGTTGTGGTGCAGGATCCAAACACGGGAACCCGCGAATGGACAAGCAAAGCAATTGAAGGACCCTTCCTTGGGCCGCTCGAAGCGGATCTCGACGGCGACGGATTGCTTGAGATTGTGATCGCAAGCAGCACTTCAAAGAGTTTCTCTGGCTCGGGACGAATCGCGATTTACGACGCGGTCACCTTAGAATTGCTCGAGCGTCAGCCCTCGACGCAAACGAGTCGGGAGATTCACGCGATGTCTCTCGCCGATCCGGATGGAGATGGTTTTCCCCAGATCTTCACTGCGGTCAATCGTGGGAATGAAGGTCTTATACAGGAGTGGTTTTGGGCACGAGCAACAGGTTTCCAGCTCGGATTCGAGTCCGAGCAGCCTGCTGGAGAGACCTTTCTCAGCATGGAGGTTGTGGACCTAGAAGGGGACGGTGATTGGGAGATCGTGGTCGGCGGCGCACATGAATCCACTGCGGCGAACGGGGCGGCCGTCCATGCCTATGCTTATCCAGTTGGGATTGGAATCTGGCGTTCGGCCACGCTTTCGAGCCCGTTCCGGCGCATCGGCTGCTTGAAGACCATTGACCTGGACCATGACGGGGTCCGCGAGATCGTTGCGGGCGTCCTTGGTGGTGACCTGTATGTGCTCGATCACCAGGGCAATGTCATCGATCAGGAGACTGCTGATTGCACCAGCATGGATATCCTGTCGTCTGGCCCCCTTCAGGGCCAGGCTGTCGTGGTCGGAGACTTCAATGGCCGCATCACGGTGTATCGTGGCGCGGGAGTCCAGTTGGAACAGGTATTCCGAAGGCAGTTTGCCCAATCGAGCATTGTGGGGGTAGACACCTCGTCGTCGAGCCTGGTGTTTGTCGGCGCAGACGAACGGGTGCGAGCATTCCGCGCGAGCGATCTTGTGTTTGTCGGTGAGACGGCTCGCTACGGCGGCGTGATGGGCCGAAACATGCTGGCCTCCCGGCTCGGAGGCTGGCTCCTCTGCGATCAGCTGGGGTTGCGCCTGTATCAGCGATAGGTTCGCGTATGAGTCGCGAGAGCGTGCAGATGCGCTGCCGCCGCCCTGCTAGGATCTCCCCGCCATGGAGACCTACCTGTCCGGCATCCAGCCGAGCGGCCTGCTGCACATCGGCAACTACTTCGGCGCCATCCGCCAGCACATTCAGCTGCAGCAGGAGGATGGGGAGCATTTCTACTTCATCGCGGATTACCACGCGCTGACGTCGAATCGCGATCCGGAGAAGCTGCGCGAGTTCGTCTTCGAGACCGCGGTCACCTACCTGGCGCTGGGGCTCGACCCGGCGAAGGCCTGCCTGTTTCGGCAGTCGGACGTGCCCGAGGTCACCGAGATCGCCTGGCTGCTGGCGACGGTCACCGGCATGGGCCTGCTCGAGCGCGCTCACAGCTTCAAGGACAAGGTGGCGCAAGGCGTGAAACCCAACGTCGGGCTGTTCACTTACCCGATCCTGATGGCGGCCGACATCCTGGCCTACGACTCGACCTGCGTGCCGGTCGGCAAGGATCAGGTCCAGCACGTCGAGATGACGCAGGACATGGCCGGCTACTTCAATCAGGCCTACGGCGAGGTCTTCGTCCGCCCCGAGATGCGGATGCCGAAGGCCGAGAAGATGCAGAAGGTGCCCGGGCTGGACGGACAGAAGATGTCCAAGAGCTACGGCAACACCATCTGGATCTTCGAGGAGGGCAAGGCGCTCAAGAAGGTCGTCAACAAGGTCGTGACCGACAGCCGCCCACCCGAAGAGCCGAAGGACCCGGAGGAGCTCTTCCTGTTCGATCTGATGGCGCTGTTCTGCGACGAGGCCGAAGTCAGCGACTGGAAGGACAAGGTCCGCGCCGGCGGCGAGGGCGCGCCCGGTTACGGGCACCTCAAGGGCGTCATCCGCGACGGCATGGAGGAGTACTTCGCGCCGGCCCGCGCGCGCCGCAAGGAGTTGATCGCCGACCGCGCCGAGGTCGAACGCATCCTGGCCGCCGGGGCCGAGAAAGCCCGCGCCCGCGCCACCGAAGTGCGCGACCGCGCCGCGAAGGCCTGCGGCTTGCGCTAGGTCAGGTCGAGGTTGGCAGCTCGGGCGAGCGCCTGCTTTACCTCCGAGGTGAGGCATCGGCTGGGCAAATCGGTGGGGTCGCCGAGTTGCCAATGAAGCGTCATTCCGCCGGCATGCTCTTGCACGGATGAAAGCATGCTCCAGGGGCGGAAGAAGTGTGCGAAGGGAGTGACCACGGCGAAACCCTCTTCACGGATCTCGAATCTCTCCGTGCGCGGCCAGGGGCCCAGTGATCCCACCAAGAAGGTCCGCCATTTCTCCACGGAGCGGTACTCGGAACTCACCCAGAAGGAGACGAGGATCGCCACGCCGATCACCTGAGCGGCCCATCGAAGCTGAGCCTCTGCCGTGTCTTCGACCACGACGCTGCGGATCAACGGGATCAGCGCTGCCGCGAGCGGGAAGATCACGCGATACTTCCAACGCCACCTGCGGACGAGGGGGTCGTCCCGAAGCTTCGCCTTGGCGGAGGCGAGCGCTTCGTCAAAGGTGCGCTCGATCTCAAACTCCAACATCGGGCCAGTTCAGGGTGGGAGGTGCGCCACCCTGGAGGAGGGCAAGGAAGGAAGGGGTGAGCCGATCTCGGCGCAGCTGAATCGTGATCAGGCCGGCGTACTGCAGGACCAGAAAGTCGCCCACCGCGCGCGCCGAACACATCTGCTCATGGTTGAGGGTCGTGCGGTCTCCGAGCTCTCCGTGCGCGGTCAAGCTGTGCTCATCGATTTCATAGCGCACACGAACGGGCCATCGCGGAACGAGGCGATCGAGCTTCTGACCTTGAAAAGTGCGCGTGAGTTTTCGGTCGGCGGACCAGGCCAAGGCGCCGCACCCTGCGAGTGACCCAGCCAAAATGGACATCGACGCGGGATCATCCTGCAGGTCGAGCTTCTTGACGAGGACAATACCCAGCAGGAAGAGGATGGCGATGCCGCGCACGGGCGTGGCCAGAGGTCGCAGCATCTGCATCGCGAGATCGACGCGTTCGCGACGCGACATCTCATCCTCGATCCACTCGGCGTTCGTCAACTTTCGCTCGGCTTTGATGTCTTGGGCAATGGCACCGGGTCATACCCGCCCTTGCAGAGCGGTTGGCAGCGCAGCAGGCGCCAGAGGGTCAGGAAGAAGCCCTTGAAGGCGCCGTGCACCTCGATCGCTTCCTTGGCGTAGCTGGAGCAGCTGGGATGGAAGCGGCAGCGCGCGCCGAAGGCGGGGGAGATCCGGCGCTGATAGAAGCCGATCATGCGAAGCAGGAGGCGTTTCATCCGCGCTGCTCCCGCCGCGAGGGGCGTTGCTCCCGGCGTTCCCATTTCTCCATCGCCCGGGCAGCCAGCTCGATCAGCTCGGCGCGCGCGGCAGGAGTTCGGAAATCGCTGCGCGGCGGGCCCATCGGGATCATCACCAGGTCGAGCGGCGGTAGTTCCGGGCGCGCCAGCCGGAACGCTTCGCGGAAGACGCGTCGGGCGCGATTGCGTACAACCGCCTTCTTGCTGAACTTACGGCCGACCGACAGGCCCAGGCGGGGAGGCCCGGGGTTCAAAGACGGTGCCGCGACGAGTAAGATGAGGGAGCCGCGCACGCGCACCCCCGTGCGGTAGACTCGGGAGAAATCCCGGCTGCTGCGCATGTGGCAGGCAGGGGGGTGGCGCAGGCGCAGCCGGGCTTCCGGCCTTTCGGCTGCGGCGTCGCGCGGCGATTTGCTCTGCATGACCCACGCTCAGGATACCTCCGCCCCCGATTCGGGTGCCTCGGCGCACCCGGCGGCTCCGGCGCGCCCCGTCTTCCTGGTGGGCGAGAGCGGCTCTTTTCCACCCGCCGCGACCGCGGCGGAGACCATCTTCCGCACCTGGCAGGGGCTCCCCAGCCTGGCCGCTCCGGCGCTGGTCTGGGCCCATCCTCGGGTGGCGCCGGCGCTGATCGACCATTTGCGCAGCCGCGTGCTCGCGGCCTCGGCGCAGACCGTGGCCGACCCCAGCGCGGTCCACGCCGCCGTCCTCGGGGCCGTCGATCAGGGCGCCGCGCTGCTCGCCGGCGGCCTGCCCTCCGGCCGCCGCGCCTACGCGCCCACGCTGCTCGTCCACCTGCCTGCGGATGCTCGCCTGGCTCAGGCCCAGGCCCCGGTCGGCCCGCTGCTCGGCGTCTACGATGCCCAGCTCGCGGCCGCACCGATCCTCGCTGCGCTCACCGGCTCCGTGACGATCCATCACCTCAACGCCGACGGCCAGCTCGATTCATCCCCGCACCCTGAAGCAACATGACCACCGCCATCCAACCCGGCATCGCGCCCGATCAAGTCCACGACAGCCTCGGCAAGTGGATCCTGGTCGACGGCTATCCCTTCGTCCTCGACCTCGAACGCTCGCAAGGCGCGACTCTGGTTGATGGCCGCACCGGTCGCGAGTTCCTCGACTTCTTCGGTTGCTTCGGCTCGACCCCGATTGGCTGGAACCACCCCGCGCTGCGCAACGAAGAGTTCCTGGCCAAGGCAGCGAACGCCGTCGTCAACCGCCCGGCCAACTCGGACCTGTACACCACCGAGATGGCCGAGTTCGTCCAGGCGATGGGCGAGATCGCGATCCCCGAGCCCTACAAGCACATGTTCTTCATCGACGGCGGCGCGCTGGCGGTCGAGAACTGCATCAAGGTCGCGACCGACTGGAAGATCCGCCGCAACCGCGCCAAGGGCGTGCAGTACGACGTCGGCAACAAGATCCTGCACTTCGAGAAGGCCTTCCACGGCCGCTCGGGCTACACCCTGTCGCTCACCAACACGCTACCGGACAAGGTCGACTACTTCCCGAAGTTCCAGGACTGGCCGCGCTGCGTCGCCCCGGCGATCGAGTTTCCGATCACCGAAGAAGGGCTGCAGAAGCTGATCGGCGAAGAGGCTTGCGCGCTGGCCATGATCGACGCAGCCTTCGAGAAGGACGGCGATGACATCGCGGCGATCCTGATCGAGACCATTCAGTGCGAAGGCGGCGACCGTCACTTCCGCCCCGAGTTCCTGCAGGCGCTGCAGGCGCGCTGCGAAAAGTACGACTGCCTGTTCATCGTCGACGAGGTGCAGACCGGCTTCTTTGGCTCGGGCACCCCGTGGGCGTGGCAGCAATACGGCATTCAGCCGGATCTCTGGGCCTTCGGCAAGAAGTCGCAGCAGTGCGGCATCGTCGCCGGCCCGAAGGTCGATCTGGTGCCGGACAACTGCTTCCAGAAGTCGAGCCGGATCAACTCGACCTGGGGCGGCAACCTGGTTGACATGGTGCGCGCCACCCGCGTGCTCGAGGTCATCCGCGACGAGAAGCTGGCCGACAACGCCGCGGCGCAGGGCAAGCGCTGGCTGGAAGGCATGCAGCAGATCGCCGACGGCGATGACCGCGTCAGCAACGTGCGCGGCCAGGGTCTGATCATGGCCTTCGACATGCCCGACGGCGCGCAGCGCAATGCGCTGCTGCACAAGATGATGAAGCACGGCCTGATCGGCCTATCTTCCGGCGATCGCACGGTGCGCTTCCGCCCGCACCTCGCGATCACCGACGCCGACACCGACAAGTGCCTCGAGCTCACCGCGGAGTCGCTGAAGGCGCTGTAGGAAGTTCTTCGAACCGAAATGGCCGAGTGCCGGTTAGGCTCGCATCATGCGAGCGACTGGCACTCGGCTTCTTCTTGTGGTCACACTCGGCGCGGCCTCCTGTGACGGTTCGGCGCCCAATCCAGCGCCCGCGCCAAGCGCCGAGTTTGAGGCCGGCTCGCAGTTGGAGTCGGATCTGGCGGCGTGGAGCCCGCCACGCTACGAGCCGCGCGAGCGAGCTCCCTGGTCGCGCGACAAACTCGAGGTGAAGGTGCGTGACGGAGTGGAGCTGAGCCCGAGCGACGTCGATGCTATCCTCGCGGTCGCGGCAGAGTTTGGATTACGGGAGCCCGCCCGTCTCGTCGCGGGCAACTTTTCCCATCCGGGGACGCTCTGGCGAGTGCGGGTCGAAGCGCCTGCGCTCGAAGACCCGGTCACCGGAACACGGACCCACCGCACTCTGATGGTCAGCAATGATGGCTGGGAGGACGAGGATGCGGACTGGCCGCCGCAGAAGCGGGGCGCGTGGCGCGCGACGCAGGAGTTCTGGGCATCCCCGTCCTATTGGGATGTGCGCACGGTGCAGTACTTTCGGGCCGGAGACCATGTCTGGGAGTACTCCACCTCGGGGGACATCACCCCAGCGCGCGCGCTTTCTTTGTTTCAGGCTCTCGGCCGGAAGGAGGTCGATTCCATCGGAAACGTGGAGCTTCCCTGGGACTCGATTGAACACAGGGAAGGCTGGCTCGGCGTGCTGCGCTCGGGGAACTCCACTCGGTTGACGGAGGTGCGCTCAGGACGCGGCGATGATGCGGCCCTGCCCGAGTGGGATGTCGAATTGGGTGTCTCCACCGGGCCCTTTCAGGGCGCAGAGTTGTGTTTTCGCGAAGAAGCAGGGCGCTGGCTGCTCTTTGACGTCTCGCACTGGATCTCCTGACGCGCGATCCGCAAGGATGCGTTCACCCTTGCACGTGCCGAAACCTCCGACGGCACGCTAGGGTTGGAGCACCATGATCCTGCTGCCCCCCTCCATGCTGGCCGCTGTGCTGGCGATGCCCGTCTGGCAAGAGCCGGCCCCGGATGCCGCGCCCGAACCCGAACGCGGCATCACGATTCACAAGGACGCGGCCTTCGACGGCTACACCCTGATCTGTCCGCTGATGGACAAGCGGACTTTCCTGCTCGACATGGACGGCCAGGTCGTCCACATGTGGGAGCACGATCTGCCGCCCGGCAATTCGGTCTACTTGATGCCGAACGGCAATCTGTTCCGCGCCGCGCGTCCGCAGAACAACCCGACCTTCAAAGGGGGCGGCGAAGGCGGCATCCTTGAGGAGTGGAGCTGGGATGGCGAACTGCTCTGGAGCATGGAGTGGAACGACGCCGAGAAGCTGATGCACCACGACTTCGCCGTCATGCCCAACGGCAATCTGCTCTTCATCGAATGGAATGAGATCGAGCGCGAGGTCGCGCTGGCCCACGGCAAGGACCCGGCGCTGCTCGGCGAAGGCAACCTTTGGCCGGATTCGATCATCGAGATCAAGCGCACCATGCCGCGCGGCGGCGAAGAAGTGTGGCGCTGGAATACCTGGGACCACATCGTGCAGAACCGCATCGAGGACGGCCCGGCCTACGGCGAGATCTGGGAAGACCCCGGCCGCGTTGACATCAACGGCGAAGGCGAGAAGGAGGAGCTCACAGAGGAAGAGCGCAAGCGTCTGATCGCGCTGGGCTACCTCAGCCCGGATCAGGACGGCCGCCCGCAGGTGCGCGGGTCCTCGGACTGGATGCACTCCAACGGCATCGACTACGACCCCGTGCGCGATCTGATCGTCATCAGCGTGCGGCGCTTCAATGAGTTCTGGGTGATCGACCACTCGACCACCACCGCGGAGGCCGCGACCGACCAGGGCGGCAACTTTGGGCGGGGCGGCCGGCTGGTCTTCCGCTACGGCCACCCGCAGGCTTATGGCCGCGGCGGCCTGGAGCATCGCCAGCTGTTCTTCCAGCACGACGCGCAGTTCATCGACCCGGGCCTCCCCGGGGCCGGGAACATCCTGGTCTACAACAACGGACAGGGCCGCCCGGGCGATCCGTGGTCGAGCGTCGACGAGATCGCCTTCGCCGATTTCAAGGCGGGTAAGGAGCTCGAGTTCGACGACAACGGTCACCTGCTGCCGAACAAGCCGATCTGGCGCTATGGCAGCGCGGACAACACCGAGTTCTACTCCAGCTTCATCTCGGGCGCGCAGCGGCTGCCGAACGGCCACACGCTGATCTGCGAAGGGGCGGACGGCCGCGTCTTCGAGGTCACTCCCGCGGGCGAGATCGTCTGGGAGTATCTGTCGCCGTGGGGGGACCCGGTGCTCATCAACCCGCCGGGCCAGGGCAAGCCGGCGCTCAATGCCGACGCGGCCAAGCCGGACGGCGACGGCCCGCCGCGCGCCGGCGACCGTCCCGCCGGACCGCCTCCGGGAGCCGGACCTCCTCCGGGGCGCGGAGGTCCCCCGGGGCCGCCTCCTGGCCGCGGAGGCCCTCCCGGACCGCCGCCCGCGCAGCAGGGTGATGGCGGTGACGGTGCCCAGCAGGGCGACGGCCAGCAGCGGCCGCAGCGCCGCGGGGGCGGCATTCCGCCCTGGTCCCTGTTCCGCGCGACGCGGATTGCCGAGGACTTCCCCGCCTTCGCGGACAAGGAACTGAAGCCGCTCGCGGAGCAGCCGAAGGTCAAGCTGAGCGAAGGCTAGTCGGCCAGCTCGGCGGCGAGCGCTTCCAGGCGCACTTGGAGGTAGCCCTCAGGAGAGAGCTGCCTCCATGTTTCCATGAAGCCCGGGTTGCCGTCGCGGAACAGCGCGGCGCGCAGCGCTTCGCGGATCACCTGGATCTCTGCCAGCTCGCTCTCGGCGAGGGCGGCATCAAGATCCGGGAGGATCTCGGCGGCCGGCTTGTCGCGCTCGGCGCTCTTCCAGGCCTTGTCCATCGCGCGCCAGGCCCGCTTGACTTCGCGATACGCGTCGTCGCGCTGCAGGTCGTTGAGACGGCCCGCAGCCAGATCGCCGGTCGAGGTGCCCAGGAAGTCCGTCGCGACCTTCTCCAGCAGCGCGGCCGCGCGCAGCGGATAGCCCTCGGCAGCCTGCGTTTCTGCCTCGGCGAGCAGCTGCGCGCCGGCGCCTTCTAGGAAGTCACGCAGATCCCGGGCGGCCTGCACCGTCGGCGAGAAGCTGGCGTCGAGTTCGGCCAGCGGGCGGATCGTGCTCCAGGCCTGGGCCAGCATGCCGGCCTGCGCCAGCTTGCGCGCCTTCGGCAGCTCGGGGGCGAAGCGGCGAATCTCCTTCAGCCGACGCTTCTCGATGATCTCCTTGATCGGGCCGTCGAGATAAGTCTCGCCGTCGCCGTCCTTCCAGCCGCGGCCGGGGATCAGGCCCGGGTCGCCTTCCCAGGTGACCTTGCCGTCGACGTCGAGCACCAGGATGCGCGGCAGCCCCCAGCCGCCCGGCACGACGTGCGCGGACTTGTAGAACTCGAAGTTGGTGTCGTAGGCCACGTGCACGCCCGGCATCGGGTGCTCCTTGAGCATGGCCTGGATCTGCGCGGGCTTGTGCTCGCCGCCGATGACGACGACCCACTTCATGTCGAACTCAGCGTAGGTCTTGGCCAGATGGGCGTAGTAGGCCCCGGTGGGAATCGCGTCTTCCTGGGCCTTGGACCAGAACACGATCGCGGCCGGCGCGCCGTGCAGCTCTTCCAGCGTCACCGCGTCGCCTTGCAGCCAGCGCAGGTCCTCGTGGAAGGCCGGCGGCGCGAAGCCGGTGAAGGTGCCTTCGGGGCGGGCGATCTCGCTGCTGGCGACCTTGGCCAGCGCCAGCTCGCGCTCGATACGGGCGGCCGGGTCGTAGGGGTCGCGCGCCAGGAAGCGCAGGTCGCGGTAGGAGACCTTGCCAGTGCCGGTGATGAGGCCGAAGCCACCCTGGACCGAGTCCCGCGAAGGCATCTCGATCGAGCGGATGTACCGGTTGTTGAGGTAGACGTCGAGGGTCTTGCCGACCAAGTCGATCCGCAGGGTCTGCCACTCGCCGGGCAGATTGACCGAGCGGTGATCGCGGTAGGTCCAGGTGCCGCCGTCCTTGGTGCTGATGTCCAGGAAACCGCTGGGGTGCAGGATCACCGCGTGGGTGGTGTTGGCGTCCTTGCGGCCGAAGGTCAGGCCGGCGATGGTCGCGCCCTCGTCGAAACGCAGCTGCGCCTCGAGCGAGTAGTCACCGTCGAAGGCGGCGTCATAGGTGAGGTCGGCGGTGAAGATCTGGTCGGCGGCGCGCCCGGTGGCGCCGTCGTCCTTGACGTCAGCGACTAGCATGCGGCCGTAGGCGCCGTAGTGCTCGCTACCCGACCAGCCTTCGAGGTCGAGCTCGTTGTAGGCCACCTTCCAGCGCGCCAGGCTGCGCCCGGTCTCGCTGGCGATCTCGATGTAGAAGTCGAGCGCTTCCGGCAGCGAGAACTGGGCGCTCATGCGACGCGCGATCTCGAGCGCCATCAGCGGGAGATCACGATCGCGATAGCTCTTGGCCAGCTCCAGGCCCTCCTCGAGCATCTTGCGCTTGAGCTTGGCGTGCGCGCTGAACAGCGGATCTAGCTCGGTGAGCTTCTCCTTGGCGATCGGGTAGCGCTCGTCCTCCGTGAGGCCGCGCAGCTCCAGCTCGCGGACGAACTGCAGGTACATCGCCGCGGCGCGGTCCTCGGCGTCGGTGTTCTCAAGCGCGCCGGCCAGCTTCCACAGCACCTCCGGGTCTTCCGGCGTGTGCAGAAATGCCTCTTCGAGGAAGTCGACCGCTTCGTCGGTCTCGCCGCGGGCGAGCGCAGCCAAGCCGTAGTCGAAGTTGCTCTTGCGCGCCGCTGTCTTACCGAGCTGGATGTCGCGCAGCTCGAGGATCCAGTCGCGCCACAGCTCGTTGAGCCCTTCGATGTCCTCGACCGGCGAGAGCGGGGCCCCCTTGATGACCACGTTCTCAAAGTGCTCGACGCGCTGGTCCAGCCCCACGGAACGCGCCCCGCTGTAGTAGTACTCATTCAGCGTGTCGCGATAGATCAGCTTGCCGTCTTCATCGCGCAGGTTGTACAGAAAGTAAACGACGCCCCAGGTGGGGGCGTACCAAGGCGGACCCCACTGATACTGGTTCTCGACCAGGATGCGCAGCGTGGGCGCGGTGGTGGGGGTCGCCCACTCGCCAGCCTCATCACGCACGCCATCGCTGGGGCCGGTCATCCAGCCCTGCTCCATGCGTCGCGCGAGCGGGAACAGACGATGGGTGGGCACCTGGTTCCAGCGCACCGAACCATTCGACAGAATGGTCGTGCCTTCAAAGAAGCTGGCGTAGGCCTCGTTGAGCCAGCCGGGCACGCCGCCGCGGCCGGTCAGCGAGACGAACTGGTGAGCCGCCTCGTGGAAGAGGGTGCCGTACATCTGGCGGATCGTCTCCTGGCCAGATGGGCCACCCAGGAAGGTCTGCACCGTGCTGCCGTTGAAGAAGCCGCCCGTCCAGTCGTTCTCGGGCAGGTTGTTGTACTCCAGGTACTCGTCGCGATTCTTGTAGACCCGCACCTCGATCTTCGGCGTCGCGCCGCCGTCTTCCTTGAAGCGGAAGAACTTGCGGTAGGCGCGGTTCATCTGCTCCATCGCGATCGAGCTGGTCTGCAGCACCAAGAAGCCGGCGTTGGTGCGGTAGCGGTAGTTGTCCGTTTCCTTGGTCCAGGCGTTCTCCCACTCTTCGTGCTTGGCGTTCTCTTCCGCCAGCCACTCGGGGTCGAGGCCCTCGGTGGGATCGCCGGCGCCGGCGAAGGCATCTTCGACTGCGACGTCCTCGCCGCCGGTGCGGCGGATGTTCTTGACCGCCGCGCGCGCCTCGGCGTTGAAGACGTCGATCAGCAGGATCTCGGCGTAGACCTCGAGCGCCGAGTGCAGCCGGCCGCGCTTGGCGTGCGCCTTGGCCAGCTTGTGCAGCTCCTTCAGGTGATCGTCCGTCAGCGAGCGGAAGTCCTCCGCGCGCTCGTCGACCAGGGCCAGCGCCTCGAGCACCGCCTTGCGTTCGCTGCGCGAGACCGGCAGCTTCTCGGCCGACTCGACCACCTGCAGCCAGCGGTGATAGGCCCAGGCAGCGGTGTCGAGGTCATCGCCTTCGACCGCGAGCTCGGCCAGGATCTTCAAGCAGCCCAAGTGCTTGTCATCGCGCTCGAGCGCGCGTTCGACGGCCGCGCGGGCCTGCACTGCGTCGCCTTCAGCCCGATGGCGCTCGGCGGTGCTGAGATACTTCTCAATGAAAGGATCGCCACCGTTCGTCGCGACCGGAGTGGGCAACGAGCCAAGCAGCGGGAGCAGGGCGAGGAGCGAGAGGAGCTTCACGCGGAGAAGCGAGGGCGTGGTGGTGAGTTGCGCTGTCGGCGGCGCAGCTGGCCGCAGGCGGCGTCGGTTTGGCGGCCGAGGCTTCGGCGCAGGGTGACCGAGAGGCCCGCCTGGCGCAGCCGAGCGGTGAAGGCCTCCTGATCGGGGAGTTCCGGCCGTTGGAACCCGAACTCGGGCACCGGGTTGTACGGAATCAGATTGATGTGGCAGCGTCGTCCGCGCAGCTGCGCGGCCAGCGCGCTGGCCTGTTCGTTACCGTCGTTCACCCCGGCCAGCAACACGTATTCGACGGTGTATTCGCGCCCTGTGGCCGCGAAAAGGCGGTCCGCCTCGTCGAGAGTCTCGGCCAGCGAGCGCTTCCGAACGCCGGGAACCAGCTCGTGACGCAGGGTGTCGTCCGGGGCGTGGACCGACAGCGCCAGGTTGATCGACTTGCCCCAGCGGGCGATCTGCTCGAGCGCGCCCTTGGGGCCGACGGTCGAGAGCGTGATCCGCCGCGCGGCGAAATCCATGCCTTCGGGGTCGATCAGGCTGTCGAGGGCAGCCAGGACGGCGTCGAGGTTGTGGCCGGGTTCGCCCATGCCCATCATCACGATGCGCTGGAACTCGCCCTGTTCGCGGCGCAGGTACAGCGCCTGCTCCAGGATCTCGGCGCGGCTCAGGTTGCGCTCGACGCCTTCCATGCCGCTGGCGCAGAAGGCGCAGCGCACGGCGCAGCCGACCTGGCTCGACAGGCAGAGCGTGCGGCCCATCGTGCCGGGCATGCCGACGGCCTCGACCGAGGCGCCATCCGGCAACCGCAGCAGCAGCTTGACCGCGCCATCTTCGGCTTCGGAGCGCGCTTCGCAGACCGCGGTGATCAGCGGCTGCTCTGCTTCCAACTGAGCGCGCAGCCCGGCCGGGAGGTCGGTCATCTCTTCCCAGCTCGTCGCCCCGCGCCGGAAGACCCAACGCGCCGCGTTGCGCCCCTGAAAACCCGGCGCACCACGCTGCTCAAACCACGCGGGCCAATCGCGGGGATGGAGGTCGAGCAGGCGCGGCGCCGGAGTGGAGTCGCTCATGTCACGTGGGCGATCTCGTCGTAGATCTCGCGCGACCATTCTTCGGCCTTGCGATTGTTCGGCGGGTTGCAGCCGCCCACACCTTCATGGCCGCCGCCGCCGTAGCGCTTCAGCAGATTGCCGAGGTGCACCGGGTTGGACGGACGGTTCCATGGGTTGGAGGCTGCCGTGATGTGCACGCCGGCGCGAGTCGGCAGCATCGTGACCGCGTAGTGCAGCTCGGGGTAGAGGTAGAAGGGCGCGAAGCGTTCGCGGCGAATCTTCTTCGAACGCAGGTCCGCGAGCATCGCGGTGACCGAGCGCTCGAGCATCGTCGCCGGGAAGGCATCGATTGCCTTGTCGCGGTTGCGCGCGGCGCGTTGGTAGGCGTCGTCGACGTCGACGTCATCGGCGACCTGCACCAGCGGCTGCGTGCGGATCAGGTGCAGGACCCGATCGTGAAAGTGATAGTTCGGTGCCGCCGTGAGCGCGCGCATGATGCGCAGGGCCGGGTCGCGGTCAAACAGCGCCTGCTTGGCGTTCTTGAACGAGGCCGAATCGATGATGTTCGACCACTGCACCAGCTCGTCGTAGCGGCTGCCCGGATCCCAGCCCCATGCTTCGCGGGCGTGCTCGAGGATGATCGGCGGGCACGAGGGCGAGGCCGGATCGAAGCGACGGTGGTCGTCGGGCGTGAAGGCAGCCTCGTCTTCCGGGGTCAGGAAGGTGGTCGGGTGATGGTCGAACCAGTACTCGGCGCGGCGATGAAAGTGGAAGTCCACCACGGCAAAGCGCTCGCCGAGGCCAAACTCATCCCAGGCCAGAGTGCGATCGAAGTTGACCCCTGACCACTGCACCTCCTGCTCGCGGCCGGTCGCTTCCAGCGCCTCGGCCAACATCGCGCCGGCCGAGATCCCATCGAAGTCCCGGTGGTAGTAGATCTTGAGGTGCATGGCTCAGGGCAGGGCGCGGCCGTAGACGTGCTGGCGGAACCAGTCGCCCCATTCACGGTCGGTGGACGCCTCGAGCGCGCTGCGCAGGTCCTCGGTGGTCCAGTCGCCGCCGCGCGCGAGCCGTTCCTCCAGGATACGGTCCAGCGTGGCTCGTCCGGCGCGGTCTTCGATGGCCTTCCAGACCAGCGCGCCGCGGGTCATGAGGCGACGCGCGCCGGCCAGATCCTCGCGGGGCATCAGGCTGAGCGGCCGCGGCAGCGGGCCCGCGCTCTGCTCGGCCTCGATCCACAGGCGCTGCATGGCCTTGGCGTCGCGGGTCGCGCCGCTGGCTTCGAGCAGCCTCCAGGCGGCATATTCGGAAAGCGAGGCCTCGAGGAAGACGGCGCCGTGCCCGCGACCGGCGAGCTGGCGACCAAACCAGAAGTAGCCCAGCTTGCGGGCCAGGCCGGCGCGTCGGCTGCCGTCGATCCACTCGGCATCGAGCGGGTCGCGCAGCCAGCGATTGCCCTCGTCGAGCACCAGGACGCTGCCGAGCACCGCATCGCCCGCGCCGGGGAAGGTCATGACCGACCATTCGGGCTGCGCCGAGGACCACAGCTGGACGCCGGTCTTGGTGAGGGTGTCCAGCAGACGGATCGGGCGCTCGGGGCTGGGGGACTCGGCCGAACGGCGAATCGCCACGCGGCGCTCGTCGACCGCCTCGAACTGGTAGTAGCCGAGGGCGAAGATCGGCCAGGCTCCGCCGCCGCGGCGGCGCTCAAACTCGGTGACCCGGATCTGCTCCTCGAGGAAGGTCCGCGCGGTGCGGACGTCGCTGAGCGCCGTCAGGTGCGGCACGCTGCGGACCGTCAGGCTGACCGCGGGCGCCGCGTAGCGGCCGTCCGCGCTGGCGAGGCTCGCCGGCAGCGCCAGCCAGCCGGGCGCCAGCCCCGCGAGGCAGCTTGGCCCCGGCGTGATCCCGGCGCGGGGCAGCAGCTTGCCTTCCTCGTCAACGAAACTCAGCCGATAGCGGACCCGCGTCGGCGTGGCCTCGTCGACGACGGCGCCGTCGGGGAGGCGCCATTGCGCATCGCTCGGATCGCGGCCGTCTGCGGGCGTGAACTCGATCGTAAAGCCGACCTGTTCCCAGCTTGGGTCGGTCGCATCGATCGCCACCGCGAAGTGGCCGATCGGCGGCAGCGGGTCGGCCGTCGGCCCGAGGCCGCGCTGCTCGTCGAACTGCGGGGCCTTGTCGGGGCGCCACGAGGCTGGCAGCACGAAGCTGTCGAGCGCCTGTTCCGCTGCGGCGGCGCTGCGGCGGTCGCCCTCCCAAGTGCCGATCACCAGGTGATCGTCCTCCACGATCAAGCGCTGCACGATGGTCTGCGAGCGATCCTGATAGACGTAGTCAATCCGGTGCCCGGCCGCAGCCAGCCCGGCCCAGCGGCCTTCCCAGGGCTTGATCTCGCTGCCGAAGCCGCGCATCAGCGGCTCCCAGCGCTCGCGGCGCAGATTGGCGGCCACCAGATCCGCGCGCGCGCCCGGGGCGGCGAGCAGGAAGTGACGCAGCTCGAACTGGGCAGGCGGAGTCTCGCGCAGCGAGACCCAGGCCGGGCCATCGGGCAGATCCGCGCGCTGGAAGGCGGGATAGCCGTCCGGCAGCTCGAGTTCGAAGGGGGCGCTGGTGGGGGCCGGCGTCTGCAGCAGAGCCCCGGCCAGGAGCAGGGGGGCGATTCCCATGAATGGTGTAGTCGGCTGAACGCGCCCGGTCAGGCGCTTTCTCGCTTGGCTTCGTCGCCGCCCTCGAGCAGCACCTTGGCGCTGCCGGAGCGAATCATCTCGCCCGAAATCACGAAGCTGCGCGCAGGCTGGCCGTACTCCGGCAGCTTGAACAGCAGGTCGTGCAGGGTCTCTTCGAGAATCGAGCGCAGCGCGCGGACGCCGGTCTCGCGCTCGTGCGCCTTCTTGGCGATCTCGCGCAGGGCCTCGTCGGTGAAGCTCAGCTCGTGGCCTTCCATCGCGAAGTAAGCCTGGAACTGACGCACCAGCGCGTTCTTCGGCTCGACCAGAATGTGGACCAGGTCTTCGACGCCGAGCTCGTGCAGGTGCACCTGCACCGGCAGGCGGCCGACAAACTCGGGGATCAGGCCGTACTCGATCAGGTCCTTGGAGTCGACCAGGCTGAGCAGACGCTCGCGCTCTTGGGTCGCGGCCTCTCGGCTAGCCTCATCGGTGGCGAAGCCGATCATGCTGCCGCCGACCCGGCGACCGATGATCTCTTCGATGCCGGCGAAGGTGCCGCCACAGACGAAGAGCACGCCCGAAGTGTCGAACTGAATGTTCGACTGCTCGGGGTGCTTCCGGCCGCCCTGCGGCGGCACGCTGGCGACGGTGCCCTCGAGGATCTTGAGCAGCGCCTGCTGCACGCCCTCGCCTGAGACATCGCGGGTGATCGAGACGTTCTGGGTGGTGCGGGAGATCTTGTCGATCTCGTCGACGTAGATGATGCCGCGCTGGGCCCGCTCGAGGTCGTAGTCACAGGCCTGGAGCAGCTTGAGCAGGATGTTCTCGACGTCCTCGCCGACGTAGCCCGCCTCGGTCAGCGTCGTGGCATCGGCGATGGCGAAGGGCACGTCGAGTACGCGGGCCAGGGTGCGGGCCAGCAGAGTCTTGCCCGAACCGGTCGGGCCGATCAGCAGGACGTTGGACTTCTCGAGCTCGACGTCGGCCCAGGCCGGACGCTCTTCCATGGCCTCGATCTGCTGACGGACCTGCAGCCGTTTGTAATGGTTGTGGACCGCCACCGCGAGCACGCGCTTGGCTTCATCCTGACCGTAGACGTACTCCTCGAGATGCTCGACGATCGAGCGCGGACTTGGGATCTCGGTGGGGAGCGCCTGCGATTCGGTGGCGACCTGCGTGACCCGGCGATTCTCCTCGCGGAGGATCGAGTTGCAGATGTCGACGCACTCGTTGCAGATGTAAATGCCCGGAGGACCCGCGATCAGCGATTGCACTTCGCTGCGCGATTTCTCACAGAATGTGCAGCGTTCCACGCCGCCTCGTTCGTTGCCTCGAGCCATTGGAGCCAATTCTACGCCATGAACGGGTGCTTCGCGGCCAGGCGCAAGGGCTTTTTGCAACTCTCCCAGCACGCGAGCGGGCAGAAAAAGTGCGGGAGGCAGCGAAATCGCTGCCTCCCGCCGGATCGCCGCGGAATCAAGCCCCGATGACTGTGTCGACGATGCCGAATGCCGCCGATTCTTCCGCGCTCATGAAGTAGTCGCGGTCGGTGGCCTGCTCGATTTCCTCGATCGACTTGTCGCAGTGATGCGCCAGGATGCCGTTCAGCTTCGTCTTGAGCTTCAGGATCTCGTTGACCTGAATCTCCATGTCGGAAGCGGTGCCCTGCGTGCCACCCCAGGGCTGGTGAATCATCACCCGCGAGTTCGGCAGGATGAAGCGCTTGCCCTTGGTGCCGCCGGCCAGCAGCACAGCGCCCATCGAGGCGCACTGGCCCACGCAGTAGGTGGCGATATCGCAATCGACGTACTGCATGGTGTCGTACATCGCCAGGCCTGCGGTGACCGAGCCACCCGGGCTGTTGATGTACATCTGGATGTCCTGGTTCTTGTTCTGCTTGGCCAGGAACAAGAGCTGGGCCACGACGGCGTTGGCCACGTGGTCATCGACCTGGGTGCCCAGGAAGATGATCCGATCCTCGAGCAGTCGCGAGTAGAGGTCGTAGGTGCGCTCGCCGCGCCCCGTCTTCTCGATGACGTAGGGGATCGTGTAGTAGGAGTTGAGTTCGTCCATGGTCGTGTACACGGAGCCTAGGCTTCCGCGGTCTCGCCTTCAACGGCGCCGTGCTTCTCCTCGACCTTCTTCATGAGGAAGGCCCGCACCTTGCCGGTGAGGATGTCACTGGCCACATCGTCCAGACGGCCCTGTTCCGTGTAGACCTTCTCGACGGTTTTGACGTCGACGCCGTGGTGACGGCTGATCGCCCGCAGAGCCTGCTGCATCTCGTTCTTGGTGACCTTGATGCCTTCCTCTTGCGCAATGCGGCGAACCAGGAAATAGCTCTTCAGGCGCTGGTCGGCGGCGGCGGCGAATTCCTCGCGGCGCTCCTCGACCTGCTGGCGCACCTCGTCCTCGTCGGCGCCCTGCTGGACAGCCTGTTGGACCTGTTGCTCCATGTTGTGCTTGGTCTCTTCCTCGACCATGTTGCTGGCCAGCTGGAAGGGGCGCTTGTCGAGGATCTGCTGCAGCATCTCGTCGGCCTGGCGGTTGCGCTCGTTGCGCTCGGCCTCGGCTTCCATGCGCTCTTTGAGCTTGGTGCCCAGCTCTTCGACATCGAGCTGCGCCTCTTCGGCGATCTCCTCGTCGGTGGCGGCGCGCGGCTTGATGACCTTCTTCACGGTCAGCTTGACGCTCCCGTTCTCGCCGACCCAGTCCTCCTTCGAGAAACCCTCTTCGAAGGTGCAGGACAGCTCGATCTCGTCGCCGACCTTGGCGCCGTTCATCTTCTCGGTCCACTCGTCTTCTTCGACGCCGTACAGCGGGGCGTCGAGGCCGAGGCGAATGTCCTGGGCGTCCGGACCGTCTTCGCCATCCTTGACGTAGACCAGGTCCATCTCGACCGCGTGCTCCGAGTCGAGGCCCTGGCCTTCTTCAGCCTCGTCGAAGCGCGGCGAGCGGTTCTTGATGTCCTGCAGCGCGGCTTCGACCTGCTCGGACTCGATCACGACCGGTTCGGGGATGACGTCCAGCTCGTCCCAGTCGGGCAGCTCGACGTTGGGCGCGGTCTCGACCTCGACCTCGAACTCGAGATCCTGCTCCTCGTCGACCTCGTACTTATCCATGTCGAAGTTGACGACCCGCAGCGGGACGAGCTCGGCCTGGGTCACGGCGTCGCGGACCACGTGCTCGAACAGGTGCTGCTTGGCGTCGTCGGCGACCTGGTCGCCCAGCACGGTCCGCAGCATCTCGACCGGAATCTTGCCTTTGCGGAAGCCCGGGATGGACAGGTTCTTGCCGGCAGCCTGGTAGCTGTGGTCGTACTCCTCGGCGATGCGAGCGGCCGGGACCTTGACCGTCAGCTTGTGGTGGCAGGGGCCGAGCTCTTCGGCCTGAACTTCGATCGGTTGGGTGGTGTGCGCCACGATGGGTGGGATTCTGCTGTTCCCGCAGCCGGTCTTGGGCTCGGGGAAAGGGTGAAGATTCTCCCCTCGCGGCGGCTGCGCGTCCAGCCTATAACCTGGGCACGATGGCAGCGAAGGCGACATCCCCATGGGTTTCCGGCCTCCTGGTGGTGGTCGTCGTGGGGCTGATCTTCGGCGCGCTGTGGGTCAGCCGTCCGGATCCGCCGATTCCGCTCGCGCCGGCTCCTGCCGCGGCCCCGGTGCACGTCCGCACCCTGGCTGCAGAGGCCCGTCCAGAGCGGCTGCGCGCCTACGGCGAGACCAGCCCGGTGCGCCACGCGCTGCTGGCCGCCGACCAGTCCGGCCTGGTCCACTGGCGCGCGCCGCAGCTTGAGGTCGGCGAGCAGGTCGAAGCCGGGCAGGAGCTCCTCCGCCTCGATGCCGGACGCCTGGAGCAGCAGCGCGCTCAGGCCCAAGCGGCCGTCGAAGTGGCTGAGGCCCAGGTCGAGTTGGCGCGCGGTGAACTGCGCGCCGCCGAAGCCGAGCAGGCCGCTGCGGCCGAGGCCGAGCCGCTGGCCCGCCGCGAAGCCGAGCGTCAGGAGCAGCTGGCCGCTTCCGGGGATGTGCCGGAGTCGGTCCGCGACCGAGCCCAGCAGGCCTGGGTCGAGGCGCGCGGGCGGCTACAGGTGGCCGAAGCGGCCGCAGCCGCCGCAGCGATCGCCGTGGATGGAGCGCGTACCGGCGTGGCGCAGGCCCAGCAGAACCTCGCCGCGGTCGAGGACGAACTGAGCCGGGTCGTGGTGCGGGCGCCTTTCGCGGGCGAGATCGCGCAGGTGCACGTCGAGGAAGGCGCATGGCTCGCGCCGGGCAGCCCGGTCGCCGCACTGGTGGATCGCTCCAGCCTGCGCGTCCGGCTGTCGATCCCGAACGGCGCAGACCTGCGGATCCAGCAGGGTGCTCGCGTCCTGCTGGAGTTCCCGGCCTTTCGCCTCGAAGACGGCACGGCGCTGCAGCGCGAGGTCGAACTGGGACGGCTCAGTCCCAAGGCCCAGCCGATGAGTCGAGCGCGCACCCTGGAGTGCGTCCTGCCGAACCAGGAGGATCAGCTTCCCGCCGGAGCCTTCGTCGAGGCCACCGTCATGCTGGGCGAGCGCAGCGGGATCTGGCTGCGACCGAGTGAGTACCGACTCGATCCCGCAGGCGCGCGCGCGGTGGTCGTCCAGGAAGGGCGCGCGGAGCTGCGGCCGATTCGACTGGGCCGCGCCTGGATCGGCGCCGACGGCAGCACCTGGCATCCGGTGCTGGCCGGGTTGCGCGCCGGCGAGACCATCGCCACCGACAACCTCGAGTCGCCGGTCGACGGCGGACCGGTGCTGGTGCTCGAGGACCTGCCGCCCACGGCTCTGCGATGAACGCTCTCCTGCGCTTCTCGGTCGGCAACCCGGTGGGGGTCAATCTGATCTTCCTCGCGCTGCTGGTCGTGGGCTGGATTCAGCTCGGCAAGCTGCCGCGCGAGGTCTTTCCGGAGTTCGCCAAGGACACCGTCGAGATCACCGTCGTCTACAAGAACGCTTCGCCGGACGAGATCGCGCGGCTGTGCGTGATTCCGCTGGAAGAGGCCGCGGACGGGGTGCAAGGGACTGCCGAGATCAGCTCGATCTCGACGCAGGAGGCGGCGCGCGTCTTTGTCCGTCTGCACCCGGGCACCGAAGTGCAGCCCTACCTCGACGAGCTGCGCCAGGAAGTGGAGCAGATCGAGGACTGGCCGGAGGACGCGGAAGACCCGCGCGTCTTCGAGCAGAAGGTGCAGTTCCCGGTGATCACGGTCAGCCTCTTCGGCAACCTGGCCGAGGCCGACACCCGCGCCATCGCCGAGGAGCTGCGCGATCGCGTCAAGGGGATCAGCAACGTCTCCTCCGTGACCCTGCTCGGCCTGCGCGATCCCGAGCTGCGGGTCGAGATCCGGCCCGGGGCGCTCGAGCGCTACGGCGTCTCGCTGCAGGAGGTCGCCCAGGCGCTGGGCGTTCAGGTGCTGGACCTGCCAGGGGGCAGCCTTGAGACCGAGGCCGGCGAGACCGTGCTGCGCGTGCTGGGCGAGGAGACCGACCCCAGTCGGCTGGCGCAGCGGGTCGTGCGCGGCACGCCGGAGGGCGGCCTGGTGCGCCTGGGCGATCTCGCGACGGTGCGCCAGGGCTTCGAGCGCGCGCTGACCGTCAGTCGCTACAACGGCTATGAAACGGTCGCGCTGCAGATCGCCAAGGATCCGCAGGGCGATGTGATCGACATCGTGAATGGAGTCCGCGCGATCGTCGACGAGGCGCGGCCCGAGCTGCCGCAGGGGATTTCGATCGGCCTCTCCAGCGACTTCTCGATCTACGTGAAGAACCGCCTGCGCACGCTGCTGCAGTCCGGTCTGTTCGGCCTCGCGCTGGTGCTGCTGGTGCTCTGGGTCTTCCTCGACGCGCGCACCGCGCTGATGACGGCGGTCGGCATCCCGGTCGCGGTGATGGGTGGGGTGATCGCCATGTCGTGGCTGGGGATCACCATGAACATGCTGTCGATGTTCGCCTTCATCCTGGTGCTCGGGCTGGTGGTGGACGACGCGATCGTGGTGGTGGAGAACTGTTTCCGCTACGTCGAGCGCGGGATGAAGCCGATCGACGCCGCGCTCGTCGGCGCGCGCGAGGTGGCGTGGCCGGTGGTCACGACGATCGCAACGACGGTCGCGGCTTTCGGCGCCATCCT
This sequence comes from Planctomycetota bacterium, assembly GCA_002705055.1. Taxonomy (GTDB): domain Bacteria; phylum Planctomycetota; class UBA1135; order UBA1135; family UBA1135. The sequence continues at coordinate 121,966 of PAHY01000063.1, read as the reverse complement.
GCTGATCGACGGCGAACTGGGGCAGTGGATGCGGCCCGTGCCCTGGGTCGCGAGCCTGACCCTGGCGGCCTCGCTGATTGAGGCGCTGGTCGTGCTGCCTTCCCACTTCGCCGAGTGGATCAAACCCGATCTGATCGAGCAGCCGCAGGAAGGCAAGCAGCGGCGCCGCTGGTACGACGGGCTGCAGCGCTTGTACGAAGCCAGCCTCGCGACCGCGCTGCGGCACCGTTATCCGGCCTTGCTCGCAGCCGGCGGCGCGCTGCTGATCGCGGGGGTGCTCTTTCAGTTCGGCCATCTGAAGTTCGTGCTGCTGCCGAAGTTCGAGGCCAAGCTGTTCATGGTCAACGTCGAGACGCCGACCAGCAACAGCCTGGAGCAGACCTTCGAAACGCTGGAGCACTTCGAGGATCGCATCGCCGAGATGCCGGCCTTCGAGTTGGAGAGCTTCGTCTCGCTGGCCGGCGCGAACTACAGCGACGCGCAGAACTACAAGGTGGGTGCCCACCTCGGGCAGGTCTTCGTCGAGCTGGCCGAAGGCGGCGAACGCACCCGCACCACCGAGCAAATTCAGGCGGATCTGCGCGAGGCCTTCGGCAACCCGCCGGGGGTGCAGCGCGTCGACTTCATCGCGCCGCAGGCCGGGCCGCAGGGCAAGCCGATCGAGATGTGGATCTCGGGCCCCGACGCAGCCAGCCTCGCGGCCCTGAGCGCAGAGGTGCGCGGCTTCCTGTCCAGCTTCGCCGGCGTGCGCGACGTGCGCGACGATCTGCTTCCGGGTGCCCGCGAGATTCGCTTCCGGGTCACGGACGAGGGCCGGATGCTCGGCTTCTCGGAAGCGATGCTGGCGCGCCAGGTGCTGGGCGCCTTCTACGGCGATCGCGCCACCATTCTGCGGCTCGACGGCGACCCGGCCAATCTGCTGGTGCGGCTGCCGGAGACGGCGCGCTTCGACTTCTCGACGCTGCGCAGCCTGCGGGTCAAGACGCCAGCCGGCGCCTGGACCGAGCTCGCTCGCGTCGCCGAACTGGAGGACGCCAGCGGGCTGGCGCAGGTCACCCGGCGTGATCGCGAGCAGTCTGTGACCGTCACCGCCGACGTCGGCGAGGAGGCCAACGCCCGCGAGATCATGCAGCAGGTCGTGGCGCGCTTCGCCGACGCGAGCGAGCGCTACCCCGGCACCTCGATCACCTACGGCGGCGATCAGGAAGCGACCCGCGAATCGATGGAGTCGCTGGTCGAGGCCATGGCGCTGTCCTTCCTGATCATCTACTTCCTGCTGGCCTTCCTGTTCCGCAGTTATCTGCAGCCGGTGGTGGTGCTGCTGTCGGTTCCGTTTGGCGCGCTCGGGGTGTTCTACGGCTTCGCCCTGATCGGCGAGCCGCTGTCCTTCATGACCATGCTGGGGGTCCTGGCGCTCACCGGCGTCGCGGTCAACGATGCGCTCGTGCTGGTCGACTTCGTCAATCAGCACCGCCGCGAAGGGCACTCGCTGCTGGAGGCAGTGCAGCGCGCCGGCGCGGTGCGCATGCGGCCGGTCATCATCACTTCGCTGACCACGATCGGCGGCCTGCTGCCGCTGGCGTTCTTCGCCAGCGGTCAGGCGCGCTTCCTGGCGCCCATGGCGATGGCGATCGTGTTCGGCATGGTCTCCGCCACGCTGATGACGCTGATCCTGGTGCCGGTCGGCTACGTCGTGCTTGAGGATCTGAAGGCGCTGGCCAGCCGGCTCAGGAGCCGTCTGACTCCTCGCTCGGAGTCGGAGTCGGCGGCGCGTAGCTGAACTGGAGCGCGTCCACCGTGCCGATAGTCCAGGCCATGTAGCGAATCTTGAGCGTGCTCAGTTCGCCCGGGGTGGGGGCGCTCCCTTCACTCGCGTAGCCCTGCTCGAGGATGCTGAGATCGATCGGCAGCGCGGTGTCGCGATCCAGAGTCAGGCGCACCCGCGTCGGCTCGAAGGCGCTGCCGAGGCGCGCGACTTCCTGGCGCAGCGCCGGGGTATCGGTGCCCAGCAGCACGACGTAGCGCGGCTCGCTGGCGAACTCTTCGGTCCACGAGCAGTGCTCGGTGTACAGGCGCAAGAGCGCGATCGGATCCAGATCGACCGGGGCCGGGTAGCTCTCGGTTTCGCCGGCCTGTTCGCTGGGGCGCGCTCCATCGAGCGGCAGTTCCTGCACCCGCGGCGGCCGGCCATCGGGGCGGGCAAGTTCCAGCCAGCGGACTTCGCCGTCGCCGACCTGCAGATCCTGCGTCATCCCGCGCTGCAGGTCCTGGCCGGGCAGCTGCAGCGCCAGCTCCGATTCCGCCTGAATCCGAAACAGAGCCGCCGAGCGCAGCGAGGCTTCGCCGCGCCGCTCAAGCTGCATGCTGGCTTCGCTGCTCTGCACCGTGAGCCACATCTTGAAGCGCGCGGTGGCGCCGCGCCCATCCAGCGTTTCAAAGCAGGAGTCGATCCACGCCTCCGGGGTGCTCGGGGCACGCGTTCCGCAGCTCGCGGTGAGGCCGACCAGCAGGGTCAGGCCGCCCAGGGCGGCAGCGCGGATCATGGATTGCCGAACAGGCGGTCGAAGGGCTCCTTGTCGAGCAGCTCGGCGAACTCGGGGAGTTCGCGATAGGGGGCCAGCTCGCGCGGTGACATGCGGGTACGCGCGAGCCACTCGCCGGCCTCCTTCTCCTTGCGTGCGCCGGCCGCCGCGCGGGCGGCCCAGAGCCAATCACTGGGCTGCAGGCGACCGCGGCTGATGTCCGCCAGCTGAATGGCGTCCTCGTAGCTGCGATACGCATCGCGGAACTCGCTCAGCCGTACCTGCATCTCGCCCAGGTCGAGGTGGGCGCGCCAGTCATTCTTGTTGCGCTTGACCGCCTCTTCGGGCGCGTCGAGCAGGAAGCGCGCTCCGGCCTTGTCGTCGAGCCGATGGAGCGCCCATGCGGTCTCTTCCGCCATCGGGTCGCCATCCTTGGCGCGCAGCAGCACGCCCATCTTGCGCTTGGCATCGCGCCAACGCAGTTCCCGGGCGCCGTGCTCGGCGACGGCCAGACCGGCGAGACGCAGCTTCATCGGGCGATTGCGATCAAAGACAAACTCGGTCACGAAGTCCTCGACCTCTTCGTCCGGATGCGCGCTCAGATAAGCAAACAGCGCCTCGTATTCCTGCGGCTCGCGCAGCTCGTACCAGCTCGCGGGCAGGCCAAAACCGTCGGGCAGCGCGCGCGCGGTGAGCAGATCGAGGACCTCGATCCGGGCATCAGACTCGAGCTGCTTGGGAGGGACGCGCTGGAGCCAGGCCTTGCACTGCTCGCCGCCGCCGATGCGGAGCAGCGCCAGCAGCGAGGCGTTGCGCAGCTCTTCGTCACGCGAACCCAGGCTGGATTCGAGCGCCCGCACGCTGCGCAGCCCACCTTGGGCGCCCAGCAGATCAATCGCACGCAGGCGCGCTGCAGGGGGCAGGCGATCGAGCTGCGCGGCCAAGCGATCCGCCCCGGCCGAGTTGGCGGTGGCGGCGAGCAGACTGACCAGCGCATCGACGCGGGCGGCATCGACCGACTCGGCGGCGAGCTGCTTGCGCAGCGCCTGCAGAACCGGCTCCTGAATCTCCGGGGCCAGCGCAGCCAGTTCATCCCGGCGCTGCTCATTGGGGCCGGCTAGGTAGGCCTCGCCTTTTTCCTTCCAGGCGAGCGCGGCCGCAGCGCGGCGCGCTTCCGTGCGCTGGCGCAGGGTTTCGGTGAGTTGGTCCAGCTTGCCGGACTGTGCCTGCAAGGTGGCGGGGAGCAGCATGCTGCCGGCCAGAATGGCGCACAGCCAGCACGCGGTGCGGGCCCAACGGGAACTGCGGAGGCGGGGCGGGAGCTCAGCCATCGAGGACCTAGAATAACGGGCTCGGAGCATTCCCATGGAGGCGCGTTACGAAGTGTTGGTGGTCGGCGGCGGCCACGCTGGCATCGAGGCCGCTGCGGCCGCGGCGCGGGCGGGCGCGCGCACCGCCATGATCACGCTCGAAGCGGCCGCCGTGGGGCGGATGTCCTGCAATCCGGCGATCGGCGGGGTCGGCAAGGGCCAACTCGCGCGCGAGATCGACGCGCTGGGCGGGGTCATGGGCTTGGCGACCGACCGGGCCGGCATCCAGTTTCGTCTGCTGAATACCAGCAAGGGCAAGGCAGTCCAGTCGCCGCGCGCGCAGTGCGACCGATTCGGCTACGAGAAGATCGCCCAGGATGTCCTGGCGGAACTGGCCGAGCTGGACACGATCGAGGGCGAGGCCATCGATTTTCTTTGGCGCGACGATGCCAGCGCCCCGCAGGGGCGGCGCTTCGACGGGCTGCGCCTCGCCGATGGTCGCGTGATCCACGGCGACGCGGTGGTGCTGACGACCGGGACTTTCCTCGAGGGCTTGCTGCACACCGGGCTCGAAAAGGTAGCGGGCGGCCGCTACGGCGAGGCCGGCGCGGGCCGACTCGGCGACGCGCTGCGCGCGCTCGGCCTGCCGACGGCGCGTCTGAAGACCGGCACCCCGCCGCGGCTGGCGGCCGATTCGGTCGACTTCAGCGTGATGGAGGAGCAGCCCGGCGACCCGGAGCCGGTGCCCTTCTCCTTCCTGACCGAGCGCATCGAGCAGCCGCAGATCTCCTGCTGGATCACGCGCACCAACGCGCGCACGCATCAGATCGTGCGCGATCACCTTCATCTTGCGCCGATGTACGCCGGGCGCATCGACGGCGTGGGGCCGCGCTACTGCCCCTCGCTGGAAGACAAAGTGGTGCGCTTTGCGGATCGCGACAGTCACCACGTCTTCCTCGAACCCGAGGGCTACGACTCGCCGCTGCTGTACGCCAACGGCCTGTCCACTTCCCTGCCGGTCGAGCAGCAGATCGAATTCGTCCGCACCTGCGCCGGCCTCGAGCGCGCCGAGATCGTGCAGCCCGGTTACGCCGTCGAGTACACCCACGTTGCTCCGCGCGCGCTGCGGCGGACGCTCGAGCTGCGCGAGCACCCGGGCATCTACCTTGCCGGCCAGATCTGCGGGACCAGCGGCTACGAGGAGGCCGCCGCGCAGGGGCTGGTCGCCGGACTGAACGCGGCGCTCAAGCTGGCAGGCCGCGAGCCCTTCGTGCTCGGGCGCCACGAAGCCTACATCGGCGTGCTGGTCGACGATCTGATCGTCAGCGACCCGAACGAGCCGTATCGCATGTTCACTTCGCGCGCGGAACACCGGCTGCTGCTGCGCCACGACAACGCGGATCGCCGCCTCACCCCGCGTGCGATCGAGCTGGGGGTGGTGACGCCGCGGCGGAAGCAGACCTTCGAGGCCAAGCAGGCTCGGATGGATGCGGCGCGTCAGCACCTGGAGCAGCAGCTCGATCCGGAGGCGCGCGCCCAGGGCGGGCCGCGCCGCACCCTGCTCGACCGGCTCCGTCGCGTCCAGGATGGCGGCTGGCAGAGTGTTCTGCGCGTCGCCCCGGACCTGGAGCAGTTCGGGCTGCACACCGGCGAGTGGCTCAGCCTCGAAGCGGATGTGCAATACGAGGGCTATGCCCGGCGCCAGCAGGATTGGGTGGAGCGCTCGGCCGAGCGCGAAGAGCGCGAGCTGCCCGAGGACTTCGACTTCCGTTCGGTGCGCGGCCTGCGCAGCGAAGCCGTCGAGACGCTCGACCGCGTGCGTCCGGCCACCCTCGGCGTGGCGGGGCGGCTTGCCGGCGTCACTCCTGCCGATCTCGCGCTGCTCGAGATTGCACTGGAACGTCAAGCACGCGCGGCTTCGCGCCCGGTCGGCTGAACTCCACCACGGTGACGGGCAGCAGGTCGCCCAGCCAGGCGTCGATGGCGGTCTCCGCTTCGTGCTTGAGCAGCTCTGATTCGACGGCCGCGCGGATCTGCGGATCTTCCAGTGGCAGCTCGGCGCGCAGCTCCTCGATCGAGAACTCGCCGTCCGCCGCCTGACGCTGGAGGCGCTCCTCCCAGGCAGCACGAATCTCGTCCTCGCCGAAGCTCACCCCGGCCGCGAACTCGCGGACCATCTGCTGGACGCGAAACTGGCGCTCCAGATGCGCCTGCAGTGCCTCCGCGCCGATGCGGGCCTCCAGTTGCTTCGCCGCGGCGCCGGCCTGCGCGCGAAACTGCGCGGCGAAGGCCTGTAAGGCGCCGGGGTCGATGGCGGCGGGGAAGCGCTCGCGGTGCTCGCGCAGCAACAGCCAGTCGCGCACCAGCGGGGCCAGCAGCGATTCCGGTTGGGCATAGAAGCTCTGCTGCCATGCCGGCAAGTCCTCCGGGTCCTCGGCCTGAAGCGCGTGCTGTGTCCATTCGTCCTGGAGAAACTCGTGCAGCACGAACTCATCGACCTGCTCGCCATCGATCCGCAGCGAGACGGGCCGCGGTAGAGGGGGGATCTTCCACAGCTCTCCTGCATCCTCGACAGTCGCCGCGGAAGGTGCCGGGGCTTCACCGCTGCAGGCTGCCGCGAGCAGCAGCAAGGCAGGGATCAGGATCCGGCGCACCACCTAGTAACGGTTCTGCTGCTGCTGCAGAACGTCGGCATGATTCTGGCCCGAGCAGCTCTCCTGATAAGCATGGAAGCTGCCGAATGCCGCCGGATCAAGCACGGCCTGCATCACGCAGTGACTGTCGCAGCAGTGGACCAGGGTGTAGCAGTGCCCGATCTCATGCTGGCAGATGGTGGCTTCAGTCGTCACGGTGCCGTAGCGCTTCACCAAGGCGACCGGCAGGCCGAGGATGGCGATGCCGATCTCCGCGCCGGATCCCTGATCCGCGCTGAAGGCGATCATCATGTCCTGCTGGGCCAGGCCGCCGCCTTCCAGGAAGGCCTCGCCGAGCAGCTCGACGATGTCGTCTCCGTCTTCGGAATCCCAGGCGTACCCGGTGCTCGGCACCAGGTTGATGCCCCAGCCAGCCTCGAGGGCATCATCCGCGCGTTCGACGACCTTTCGCACGTGCTGCCGCAGGGCATAACGCGACGGAAAAACCGCGCGGTACTCCTCGTCGACCGGATGGTGCGTGGTCACCGTGGCGCGCAGGCCGTGGCCGGAGCCACCTTGGCTGCCCTGGGCGACGAATCCGCTGAGCATGCGGAAGTGACGCTCTTCTTCCGGGGTCCAGGCGCGATCCAGCTGGAAGGCATGCCCGGCGGGTGTCCGAAAGACCTCGTGGCCAACACGCGCGTCGTAGGCGGCGACGCTCGCGAAATCCTCGACCTGCGGGAGCTCTGGCCAAAGCTCGCCGCGTGAATCCGTGTACCCCCCTTGCGACAGCAGCGGAGCCATCGCAGCGGCAGCGAGAACGCCGAGCGGGAATGGATTCATAAGAGGGGATGCGCAGGCTGCGCCCGGGGAGGACGAGCCCGATCTACCCTCTAGGATGCCTCAATTCTCGGTGTCGAGACCGGGATTTTCCCGTGGAGAAGCGGGAATCCGCTCGGCCAGGGCCAGCAACTCGGTGCGCAGGCCTTGTGCTTCGCGGGTCAGCAGGCGCAGCCGGCGGAGCTGGAACGGGAAGCTCAGAAAGACCCGTGCTTCGCGCCAGGCTTTGCGTCGGCGGCGCAGGAAATGGCGGGCATAGATCCCGGCGATCGGAAGGCCGAACAGCACCAGGCTTCCCCAGGCCGCGCCCCAGGTCTGCCAGCTGAGCACGGTCCAGAGCAGGTGGAAGGCAGGGAAGTAGACGAAGGAGGCCAGGATCTTGACCGTCGAGGTGAGGTCGGTGCTGGTTCCGCGCAGCCGCACCGTGCCGTGCACCAGCGCCCATGGCAGCAGATAAGCGAGGCTGCCCAGCAGCGCCAAGGGCAACCCGATGAGCGTCGCGAGCAGATTGGTGAACAGAAACAGCAGGACGGCGCGCGGGGAATAGCCGGCTTCCAGGTGGCGGACATCGAGCCCTCCCGCGTCGAGCCGCGCGGCGAAGGTGGCCAGCCGTTCGCGCAGGCGCGCCAGGGCGCGCGGGTCCTGGGCCTCCACGCGCCGACCGATCTCGGCGAAGGAGCGCAGGCGCTGCACCTCGTGGCCGCTCCCCGCCGGAAGGAGCTGCGCGGCGAGGCGCAGAAGGGGCAGGTCCTGCCAGTTCTCGAGGTTCAAGGTCACTCGCTCCATGCCCGCGCGGATGGCCTCGGTCAGATCGCGCGCGGCTTCCGTCGGGTCGGCCCGGAAGGACTCGCGCCAGGCCGCAGCCCGCAGGGGCTCGCCGATCTCGATGGCGACGCTGCTCTGAAAGCGCGCCTTGCTGCGATAGGTCAGGCCGACGGGAAGGATGCGCACCCCAAGCAGCCAGTCCTGCTGCGCTTCGGCGCCCAGCGCCATGCGCGCTGCGCCGGTCTTCAGCGGCTGGATCTCGGGTTCGTCGTGCGAGATGCCCTCGGGGAACAGGCAGATGGCTTCGCCGCGTTCGAGGGCTTCGTAGACCGCGGCGAAGGTCGCGTCATTCTGCGCCATGTCGGCGCCATCGACCCGGCGGTAGATCGGAATCGCCCCAGCCCAACGCGCGAGCCGGCCGACGATCGGCACGCGGAAGATCGGTTCCTTGGCCAGGAACAGCAGCCTTCGCTCGACCACCGAGCCGACCAGCACCGGATCAATCAGGCTGTTGGGGTGATTGGCCACCACGATCAGCGGGCCTTCCGCCGGCGCGCTGCCCCCGAGGCGAACCTGTCGGTAGTAGAGGTGACAGATCCGCGCGAACAGACGATTGATCGGTCCGGGCTTCAGTCCTTCACTCCCGCAGGCAGCGAGCCGGTCAGGATGCGACAGATCTCGAAGTAGCGCGCGCGCGTCCGCTGGATCACCTCGGCCGGGATCGTCGGCGGCGGCGGGGTGCGATTCCAGTCTTCGAGGCTGCGCAGATAGGCCCGGACGATCTCCTTGTCGTAGCTGGGCGGCTCTTCGCCCTCGACGACTTCGTCGGCCGGCCAGTAGCGCGAGCAGTCGGGAGTGAAGACCTCATCGATCAGCACGAGCTGGCCGTCCAGACGCCCAAACTCAAACTTGGTGTCGGCCAGAATGACGCCGGCCGCTTCCGCGCGCGCCGCCGCCTGTTCAAACAGCTCGATGCCGACGCGATGGATCGTCTCCGCTTCGTCCGCGTTGCCGATCAGCTCGACGGCCTGCTCCCAGCTCAGCGGCAGGTCCTTCTCATCCTTAGTGGTCGGCGTGTGCAGGATGGCCGGCAGCTTGGAGGACTTGCGCAAACCGGCGGGCAGCGCGTGGTCCCACATGCGCCCGGTGGCTTCGTACTCGCGCCAGCCCGAGCCGGCGAGGTAGGCGCGCAGCACGATCTCGACATCGACTCGCTCGGCCTTGCGGGTCCAGGTCGTGCGCCCCTGAAGCGCGTCGAAGAACTCCGCCGGCAGATCCGGAACCTGCGCGGGGTCGGTCGTGACGCGCGCGGCGGGGATGGTGCCTTCGACCTGCTGCAGCCAGTACTCGGTGATGTGGGTCAGGACGCGGCCGCGATCCGGCACCGTCTCGCGCATGATCACATCAAAGGCGGAGAGCCGATCCGTCGCGACCATCAGCAGATGGTCGGGGTGTGCAGGGTGGCGATAAAGATCGCGCACCTTGCCGCGGTAGAAGAGCTCCCAGCCAGGGATTTCCAGGCCGCCGCGGTAGCCCGCCTGCGGGTCGACAGAGGGAGTCGTGCTCACGCTCGGATTCTACTGCTCGACGCATCGCAGTCCTAAGATCCGGGGATGGCGGAGGAATCCCCACGCATCGTGCTGCCGGGCTGCAAGTCGCTCTCGCAGCGGGCGCTGCTGCTGGCTGCGGTCGCCGACGGCGAGAGCGTGCTGCGCGGGGTCAGCGACTGCGAGGATTCGGTCCATCTGCAGAGCTGTCTCGCCGCGCTGGGGGCGGACTTTCTGCCGCAGCCGGACGGCAGTCTGCGGGTCCGCGGCATCGGCGGCGCGCCGCAGGGCGAGCGGGCGCTGGACGTCGGCGAGGCAGGTTCCTCGCTGCGCTTTCTGCTTCCGCTGTGCGCTGCGGGGCAGGGTTCCTTCGTGATCACCGGAACCCCGCGACTGATCTCCCGCCCGCACGGCCCGCTGCTCGACACCCTGCGCGAGCTGGGGGCAGGCATCGAGGAAGTCGAACACGCCGGCCGCCCCGGCTTCCGGATCACGGCCTCGGGCCTGCCCGCCGGCACGTGGCCCGCGCCTCGCGGCGGCAGCAGCCAGTACTGGTCCGGCCTCGCGATGGCGGCGGCCTGGAGCGGGGGAGTCGAGCTGGAGCTGCCGGCGGAGCTGCCCTCGCGCGGATACTTCGAGCTCACCTTGGAAGCTCTGCGGGCCTTCGGCGGCGATGCAGCCTGGTCGGAACACCCGCACGCCTCCGGCAGCACCCTGCACCTGCCCAGCTGCGCCCCGCAGGCGCGGGTGTTTCAGGTGCCTGGTGATCCTTCTGGTGCCACTTTCTTCCTGGTCGCTTTGGTGGCCCTTCAGACCGAGGCCGAATTGAGCCCCGACTGGTCCGGCCTGCACCCCGAAGCCGGTCTGCTGCAGTGCCTGCTGGAAGCGGGGCTGCTGGAACGGGTCGGCCAGCGCTGGATGGCGACGGGCTTTCTGCCCAGCGCGCCGCTTGAGCTCCACCTCGATCCTGCGCCCGATGCCGGTCCGGCCCTCGCTGTGCTCGGTGCTTTCCTGCCGCAGGGGTTGATCATGCACGGGGTCGAACGCCTGCGGGCCAAGGAATCCGATCGTGTGCACGGCGTGCAGCGTCTCGCGGAGCTGGCCGGAAGCGCCGCGCGCCTGGAAGGCGATCGGCTGCATGTCCAGGGAGGCGGCATCCGCCCCGAGTGCGCTGCGGCCGCGCCACCCTTTGACCCGGATCAGGATCACCGCATGGCGATGGCGGCGGGCGTGCTGCAGCTGCTCGCGCCCTCGCTGCAGATCAGCGACCCGGCCTGCGTGGCGAAGTCCTTCCCCGGTTTCTGGACCGAGATCGACAAGCTGCGACCGCGCGCCCCGCAGCCGGACTAGAGTCCGGCCGATGCCTGGTCGAGCAGGTCCTGGAAGTGCTCGACGGTGACCGTCTGCGCTTCGCCCACCCGGAACAGCTTGATCTCGCCGTCGCTCCGCGGAATGGTCGCGAGGAAGCTGCGGTAGGTCGCGGTTTGGGTCTGTACCACCGCGAGCTCGACCTGGATCGGCTGTCCAGCAAACAGCAGCTCCAGCTGAGACTCCTCGATCTCGGCGTTGGCGTCGAACTTCGCCCACTCGATCTGGGTCTGGGCGTTCCATTCGGCCGCCGAGTCCTCGATCGCGTCCTGGGGGATCGCGGCCATCACCAGCGAGTTGCGCTCGTCGGCGCCCTGGAAAATCGCAACCTTCGCGCCGAGCAGCTTGAGCGCGAGCCGGGGCTCCAGGTCTGCGGGTGCCTCGATCGCCAGAATCTCCGCAGCCGTCGCACGGACTTCCTCCGGTTCCGTCTGGAAGGCCCGGTTGAGGTACACGATCAGGCCAATGATCGCGCCGATGAGGACGAGCAGCGCGAGGCCGCATCCGATGGCGTAGGGCTTCTTCATGCAACGCGCAGGAGCTGGCCGACTAGGATACGGCTGCGCATGCGCCTCCTCTCGTCTGGTCTGCTCCTCGCTCTCGCTGCCACGCCGCTGGCCTGCAGTGGGGCGCCGGTTCAGCACGAGCCGGGCACGCTCCCGCCCGGGCTGGACGAAGCGGCGCTGCGCTTGGCCTGGGAGGAAGCGGTGCAGATCCAGGATTGGGAGCGCGCCGTGGCCGTACGCCAGCGGATGGCAGCCCTCGATCCGCGGGACGGGCTGCGTCGCCTCGCTGTGGCCTCCGCCCTGCGCCAAGCGGGCTATCCCGGCGCCGCGCGTCGGGAGGCGCTCGCGTTGGGGGCGGATCCGCGCGCCGCCGAAGGGGCTCAAGTCCTGCTCGCCGAGCTGGAAACCGCCGAGGGCGCCTTCCTCGCCGCCGCCGACCGCTACCAGGCGCTCGCCGAAGCGGCGGACCAGCCCGAGCGCGCGCGCAGCTACTGGGAACGGGTGGCCCGCATGGCCGAGCTGGGGGGCGACACCACCCGAGCCGTCGATGCGCTGGACCGCGCGCTGCACGGCCTGTCGCTGCGCGACAGCGAGCGGCGCGCGCTGGATCGGATGCGCGCCTTCCAGGCGGGCGAGTTTCGTCACGTTGCCGACGCGGCCGAGGTCGCGCTGTCCCATCCGGATCCCGCGCTGCGCCTGCTTGCGGTGGACTATCTGATCGGCGAAGGCAGCGTGGAAGCGCAGTATGCGCTCGCCGACACCCTGTCCGACCCGGATCCGGCCATTCCGCTGCTGGCGCTCGAGACGCTCGCCCGTTCGGAAGATCCTTTGGTGCGCTCCTCGCTGGAACAGGCATTGGATCACCCGGCGCGCGAGGTGCGGCTGGCGGCCACCGAGGCCTTCGCCGTGGGGGCCGATCGCCAGGATGCCGGCGCGCTGGTCCGGCGGCTCGACCCCGAGGACCGCGCCCTGTTCCGCCTGCAGTGCCAGCTGCTGGAACGGCTCACCGATCACGTCGAAGAGCTCCCGCTCGACGCCGGCCCCGAAGACCGCGCGGAGATCGCGCAGGCCTGGCGGGAATGGTGGCAACGGGATTCCTAACCTGACAGAATGCGGGCACCATGAAGGTGCTCGTCACCGGAGGCTGTGGATACATCGGGTCCGCGACCGCGCGCTGGCTGCGCGCGCGCGGGGTCGAGGTCCAAGTGATCGACGATCTGTCCGAGGGCCATCAGGCCGCCTGGGACGGCCCGCTCGAAGTTCTCGACCTGCTCGATCGCGAGGCCCTGCATGGCTGGGCGAAGGGACGGAGTTTTGACGGCGTCATCCATTTCGCTGCGCGCTGCTACGTCGGCGAGTCGGTGGAGCAGCCCATTCGCTACTGGCGGGCCAACGTCGTGCCGGTCATTCATCTCGCCGAAGCGCTGGGCACCACGCCCTTCGTCTTCAGCTCCACCTGCGCGACCTATGGCGAGCCGCAGACCGAGCGCCTGCGCGAAGACCACCCGCAGGCTCCGGTCAATCCCTACGGCGCGACCAAGCTGGCGGCCGAACGCCTGCTGCGCGACCGCGACGCCGCCGGCCTGGGCAAGTGCGCGCTGCTGCGTTACTTCAACGCGGCGGGTGCCAGCGAGTGCGGCAACTTCGGGGAAGCGCACGATCCCGAGACTCACCTGATCCCGCTCGCCATCGAGGCGGCGAAGGGCAGCGGTCGCCGTCTGACCGTGTTCGGCACCGACTGGCCGACCCCGGACGGCACCTGCATTCGTGATTACATCCACGTCGACGACCTGGCGCAGGCGCACTTCCTGGCGCTGCAGCGGCTGATCGAGGGCGGCGCCTCCGATGCCTGGAACCTGGGCACCGGCAACGGTTTCTCGGTCCGCGAGATCATCGACGCGGTCGAGCAGGCGGTCGGCGCTCCGGTCCCTCACGACGAAGGGCCGCGCCGTGCCGGCGATCCGGCGCGGCTGATCGCGGACAGCGCCAAAGCGCGCGAGGAGCTCGGCTGGGAGCCGCAGTTCGAGGACGCCCGCGCCGTGGTCGCCAGCGCCGCGCGCTGGCATCAGTCGCACCCCCAGGGCTACGTCTCATGATCACTCTGTTTTCGCTGATCCTGCTCGCTGCTGCGCCGGCTCCCCAAGAGACGGTCGCGCCGGCAGATCCCGAGGCCGTGCGTACTCAGATCGTCGCATCGGTCACCGCCGAAGAACTGCAGGCGCACGTCGACTTCCTGGCCGGCCCGGAGACGCGCGGCCGCGCCACTCTCACGCCGGGCTTTGACAAGGCGGCCGAGTACGTCGAGCAGCATCTGAAGGACTGGGGCCTCGAACCCGCGGGCGAGGAAGGCGGCTATCGGCTGCCGGTCGGCCTGCGCTGCGTGGTGCCCAGCCCCGAGGCCTTCGTCGAGATTCATCGGAAGAAGGACGACATCAAGCAGCTGCGGCTCGGGCTCGACTTCGTGCCGGTGCCGGGCGGCGGGGTGGAGCGAGTCCAAGGAGAGCCGGTCTTCGTCGGCTTCGCCATCGACGGCCGCAAGGAGAAGTGGCAGGACCTCTCGAAGGTGAAGGGCAAGATCGTCTTCGCCTTCACCCGCGAGCCTTACGCCGACAACCCCAAGGACAAGCGCTTCGCCGGGCTCGAGGCCACCGAGCACTCCGAGATCGGGCGCAAAGCACGCGAAGTCGCCAACGCCGGTGGCATCGCGCTGGTGGTGGTCCCGGATCCGGGCATGTTCCCGGACGAGGTCGGGCCGGTTCCGAATCTGGTGCCGCAGCCGCTCTATCCGGGCACGCCGGTGCGTGCGCTGCGTCGGATCGCCAATATTCCGGATATCCCGGTGATGTCGCTCTCGCGCAAGGCGGCCAGCGAGATCTTCGAGGAGGATCTCGACGACTACTACGAGTCCATCCTCAAGCGCAAGCGGCCAAAGCAGCTCAAGGCCGCGCGTGGGCTTGAGATCGCTCTCCGCCCCAGCGTCGAGGAAGGCGTGATCCCCAGCTACAACCTCGCGGCCTGGGTGCGCGGCACCGACGGCGACGGCGAGGCGGTCGTGATCGGGGCCCACCTGGATCACGTCGGGCTCAACGACTGGGCGGACGGCGGCAAGATGCGCGTCCACCCGGGGGCAGACGACAACGCGAGCGGCAGCGCCGCGCTGCTCGAGATCGCGCAGGCCCTCTCCGAAACCAAGCCGCGTGAGGACATCCTGCTGCTGTGGTTCACCGGCGAGGAAAACGGCCTGCTTGGTTCACGAGCCTACTGCGAGAAGCCGCTGGTCGCCCACGAGCAGACCCTGATCATGCTCAATATGGATCAGATCGCGCGTACGGATCCGAAGAGCATGAACCTGGGCGGACTCTGGGATGCACCCGATCTGGAGAAGCTCTCGAAGCGCATCGCCAAGAACATCGATCAAGAGCTCAAGCTCGATTTCGAAGGCGGCCGCGAGCTGTTCGCGCGCAGCGATCACTACTCCTTCTTCCAGAAGGGCGTGCCGGTGATCTTCTTCTTCGAAGGCGACATCGATAGCAACCCGGTCTATCACAAGCCGGGCGACGTCCCCGCTGGGATTCACGCGGACAAAGTGATGTGGGTGGCGCGCCAGGTGCTGGCGACCGCCTGGGCCTATGCCGGCGAGGGGCAGCGCCCGTGATGCTCAGGCTGGTGGCGATGCTGCTGGCGACCGTCCTGCTTCAGGTCGGCCTGGTCGCGCAGGCCGCGCAGGTGCGCGCGATCGACCGCGAACAGGACATCGATGTCTCGGTGCGCGTCGAGACGCTGGATGGCGAAGTCCTGTTTGACTGGGACGGCGACACCCCGCGGGTGCTGGCTTCCAACACCAAGCTGCTCACCACCGCCGCCGCCCTGCTGGCGCTGCCGGCGGACTATCGCTGGCAGACCACGGTCTATCTCGACGACGAGCGGCTGACTTTGGTGGGGGCGGGTGATCCTTCCTTGCGCCGTCTGCCGGGGCGGGATGTGCCGGCCGAGTTCCTCGACAGCCTGGCCGAGGCGCTGCGTGAGGCGCGCATGGAGTCGATCCCCACTCTGGTGCTGGACGCGCGCGCCTTTGGCGAACACGCGCGGCACCCGCTGTGGCCGGAAGAGCAGTGGCACCAGACTTATGCAGCCGGCTTTGCCGGGCTCGCGATTGAAGGCGGCCTGCTTGAAGTGCAGCACGAGGACGGGCGCGTTCGTCTCTACCCGGAGGTCGGCGACGCGATCCATGTCGAACGCAAGCTGAAGAAGGATGCCAGCATCTTCACGGGCTACTGGCTGCGCGAGGACAAGCTGCTGCGCGTCAACGGCGGGCCGCGCAAGGCGCGCAAGATCGCCCTCGCGGCGCGCGATCCGCAGCAGATCTTCCGTGCCTGGCTGGTCCATGGCCTCGGCGAGCGCGGCATCGAGGTGCGCGACGCGATCCTGGCCGGTCCGCACGACCCCGAGCCGCGCGGCGAGGTCTTCTGGACCTTCGACTCGGCCTGGACACTGGCCGAGGCGGTCGCGGTCGCCAACCTCGACAGCGATAACTTCGTCTCCGAGGCCCTCTTGAAGACCCTGGGCCTAGTGCGCTTCGGTCGCGGCGATTACGCGAATGGGCTGCGCGCCGTGCGCGAGATTCTCGCCGAGACCGGGATGTCGCTGCAGGGGCTGCAGCAGACGGATGGCAGCGGCTTTGCCCGTCATCCCCAGGGAGAGGCCAATCGCGCTTCACCGGCCTTGCTCTGCGAGCTCCTGCGCAAGATGGCCGAGCACCCTGAAGGGCAGCTGCTGTTTGATTCGCTGCCGATCGCCGATCGCGGCTCGCGGCTGAGCCAGTACTTCTCCGACCCGATCTTTGATCCGCAGCGTGTCCATGCCAAGACCGGCTGGATCACCGGGGCCTCCAGCCTGAGCGGCTACGCGCTCGCTCCCGATGGGACTCCGCTGGTGTTCTCGGTGGTGGTCAACTACGTCAAGGACCACACCCGCCGTACCCACAACTCGCGCTTCCGTCATCTGCAGGCAGCCGTCGTCGGCGACATCCTGCGGCAGTGGCCGCAGTCGGACGGAGTCGAAGAGTGAGCTCAGCCGAGGTCCTGCGCACGGCCGAACAGATCGCGCGCGCCGCGGGGGCCGAGCTGATGCGGCACTTCGACCGCCTCGACGCCGACGCGGTGCACTCCAAGTCGGCGGCGCGCGATCTGGTGACCGCGGCCGATCTGGCAGCCGAGCGCGTGATCGTCGACGCCCTCCACGAGGCCTTCCCCCAGGACGGCATCCTCGCCGAGGAAAGCGGCGGCCAGGACACCGACGCCGAGTACGTCTGGTGTGTCGATCCGCTGGATGGGACCACCAACTTCGTTCACAGCCTGCCCATGTTCGGTGTGTCGATGGCCCGGCTGCGCGCAGGCAAGCCGGACCTGGCGGTGGTCTATCTGCCACGCCTCGAAGAGTGCTTCACCGCCGCAGCCGGGGTGGGGGCGCAGCTCAACGGCAAACCGATCCAGGTCTCGTCGACGACCGAACTCGGTCAGTCCCTGCTCGCCACCGGCTTTCCGTACCGCCGCCAGTTCCTGCTCGACAATAACCTCGAGAACTTCAACCGCCTGTTCCTCAACCAGCGCGGTGTGCGCCGCATGGGCTCGGCGGCGGCTGATCTCGCCTACGTGGCCTGCGGTCGGCTGGACGCCTTCTGGGAGCTGCACCTGCAACCCTACGACGTGGCGGGCGGTGGTCTGCTGGTCGCCGAAGCGGGCGGCCTGACCGAGACGATCGTCGCCGGCGGCGACTGGGTGTTCGGGCGCAACGTGATCGCCGGGCCTCCCGCCCTGGTGGCCGCGCTGCGCGAAGTTCTCCTCGACGGTCGCGACGCAAGCTATCCACCTTTGGGCGAACGGGAAGACGGGTGAGTTCGATCCGGTTGCGTGGGCTGCGGGCCGGCAACCTGCAGCGACTCGACCTGGATCTTCCCCAGGGTCAGTGGACCGCCGTGCACGGGCCATCCGGAGCAGGCAAGTCAGCCCTGCTGTTTCGCACCCTCGAGCCGGTCGCGCGTCAGCGCTTCCGCGTCCTCGAAGATCCCCAGGCCCTGCCCGGGGGCGAAGAGGATTGGCTCCCGCACGTCGCGGATTCCATCGAGGGGCTGCAGCCGGTGCTGGCCGCGGCGGGCGAGATCCCGCGCGGGCGCAAGAAGGTCGAAGTCGGGACGGCGCTGGACCTGTGGTCAGCGCTGCTGCGCGCGTTTCAGGCTCAGGCCGAGCGACGCTGTCCGGCCTGTGCACATCAGTGGCGCCCCGCCGAGCTGAACTCGCTGCTCGAGCAGGTCGACCAGGCTGAAGAGGGCGCGCGGGTGTTGCTGTTTGCGCATTGCGGCGGTTCCTCGACGGCGGCCCTGCTGCAGGCAGGCTGGACGCGGGTGCGCCTGGGCGAGCAGGGACTGGCGCGGCTGGAAGAGGCGCCGGAAGAGCTTCCCGCCGACGCCTGGCTGCTGCTCGATCGCATGAAGTGGCGTCCCGAGCAGCGCGACCGCTTCGCGGAGGCCGCGCAGGAAGCGCTGCGGCGACGAAGCCGGGTCCGACTGGAGGTCGCGGAGTCGACCCTCGAGCTGGCGGCGCCCGATCACTGCCCGCAGTGCGGCCACGCGCTTCCGGTGCGTGACGAGGCTGCCTTGCTGCAGGATCGCGAGGCCGAGGACTGGGTCCTGGAGGGCCACAGTTGGGCCGATTGGTGCAGCGCGCCCCTGTCCAGCTGGCGCAGCCTGCCCGAGGCGATCGGCGCGCGCACCAAACGCCGCCTGGAGTATCTCCATCGCACTCGCATGGGGCACCTCAGCGCGACGCGGACCTTGGGCACCCTGTCGCTGGGCGAGGGGCGCCGGCTCGAACTGGTCGCGCTGCTAGCCCAGGTGCGCTGCGGTCAGCTCGCGCTCTTCGATGAGCCCGGCATGGGTCTGCACGGCAGCGAACGGCGCGCGCTCGCGGCGCTCTTGCGCGAGCTAGTCGACCAGGGCAACACCGTTCTGACGGCCGACCCGGCGCGTGAGTTTCTGGAGGCCGCGGATCACTGGCTGCTGCTCGGGCCCGGCGGGGGACCGGCGGGGGGGCGGATCGTCGGGCAGGGAGCCCGCGCGGAACTCCCGGAGCCGGAAGACGAGGCCCTCGGCGCGCGGGCCGCGCCGCTCGCCAGCGCGCCGGCGACGCGCTCCCTGGTCTTTCCCCAGCTGAGCACTCGCTTCCTGGAGATCCCGAAGCTGGAGCTGCCGTTGGGGCAGCTGGTGGCCGTGGTCGGGGTCAGCGGCAGCGGCAAGTCGACGATGCTCGACGAAGAGCTGGTCCCACGCCTACGAGAGGAGCGCGATTTTGAGGGCAGCCTGCCTCTGGGCGGAGTGCGCGTGCTGCTCGAACGCGCGCTGGGCTCCTCGGCCTTCTCGACGGTCGCCACGCTCGCCGGAGCCTGGAGTGAGATCCGCCGCGCCTTCGCCGAAGGCGAGGAAGGGCGGATGCGCGGGCTGCAGGCCTCCGACCTGGTGGCGCGCGTCGGCCAGGGGGGCTGTGATCGCTGTCGAGGCCACGGCACCGACGCGGCCGGCCTGCCCTGCAGCAGCTGCGAGGGGCTGGGACTCAAGCAGGATCTGCTCGAGCTGCGGCTGCGCAACCGCTCGCTGCGGACCTGGCTCACGACCCCGCTGGAGCGCATCGAGAAGCGGCTGCCCTCCGATGGCCGGCTGCGCACGCTGGTGCGCCATCTGATCGCCCTGGGGCTGGGACAGCGCACCTTTGGCGAGCGCGGCCGGCATCTCTCCTTGGGCGAACGCGGGCGCATCGCCCTGGCGCGCGCGCTGGCCAGCGCGCGACGCGATCGACCGCAGCTCTTCCTGCTCGATGAACCTTGCCTGGGATTGCCCTTCCGCGAGGCGCGCAAGGTCGTCGCGCTGCTCCAGGAGCTCTGCGCCGAGGGGCACAGCTTCTGGGTCGCGGAGCATCATGAAGTGCTCGTGCGCTCGGCGGACACGGTGGTGGAGCTGGGCCCGGGGGCGGGGCCGCAGGGCGGGCAGCTGCTCTATTGCGGTTCCGCGGCAGGCCTGGCCGAAGCCGACACGCCGACCGGCGCCTGGTTGCGGTCCCGCGCCAAGGAGGTGCCCGTCCCCGCGCCGCGTGCCCCGATGCCGCCGGCCCAGAGCGAGGCGCTTGCCGAGGACCTCAGTCGCGTCGGGCGCAGCGCGCTGGAGGAAGCGCTGCAGCGCGAGCTGGCCACGCGTTCGCCCCTGCTGAGCGATCACGTCGGGGGCGCGCGCTGGGGGGAGGACAGTCGTCCGCCGAGCGAGAGCGAGGAGGTCCTTGCCCTCGCGCCCACCGCCTGGCCGACGGCGCCCCCTGCGGATGCTCGACTGGGCGAGGTCCTGGGCCTCACGCCGACGCTCGCCCGCATCGTGCGCAGCGAAGGCGGGCCGGCCTGCGCCGCATGCGGTGGCCTGGGGCCCTGGGAGAGTCTGGCGGACGCTCTGCAGTCGACGGCGCCGGATGCGGCGCCGCGCGGCGAGCTCGTCTTCACGTTGCGGCCCCGATTCCCGGAGGGTGCGCGTGGAGTCGAAGCGAAGTTCCTGCTGGCGGCCGGCTTTCGTCGACTGTGGCGCGATCAGGAACGCCGAGCTCTCCGTGCCAGCGATGCCATCCAGCCCGAAGACGCGCTGTGGTTGGACCGTTTCGATCCGGCGGACGAGGAGCGCAGCGGACGGATTCAGGATCTCGAGCACCAGGCCAAGCTGCTCGGAGACGGCCGGATCCAGGCCTGGGCAGGGGAGAGCGTCTGGGATTACCAGATGGGTGCCTGCCGGGATTGCCAGCGCGTCGATGCGAGTTGGCGTCATCAGCTCGCCGGGCGCGATCTGGACGAGCTCCTCGACGCACCGCTCGAAGAAGCGCTCGCGCACCTGCAGGAGCACGCCGCAGCATCCCGTCTGCTCCTGAGCGCGCAGCGCCTGCTCGCGGGAACTCCGCTGCTCCGCGTCGCGGCGGCGCAGCGGGTCGCTTCGCTCGATGGCACGACAGCGCGACTGGCCCGCTTCCTCGGTTGGCTGATCGCGCCGATGGAAGGCGTCTGTGTGCTGCATGATCAGCCGCTCTCCGAGCTACCCGCCCCGCTCGCGGAGCGCCTCGTAGAAGCGCTGCTCGACGGCGAGCACGGAGTCCATCGCTGGACCGATCCCGAGGGCTACGCCTGGGGCGTGGAGCATCAGCCGATTCCCGCCGCCGGACCGGAGCCCGAGCCGTTTGCGTTGGGCATGGATCTGGAGCGGCAGGCCGACCCGCCCCGGGCCCGCGCCGACGCCCGTCTGCGCGACGCCCTCGACCTCACGGAGCCCCTGCGGCAGCACTATCTGCGCACCGAGGAGGCGCGCCTGCGGGGCTGGAAGGAGGCCGATCTGGGCGCCGGACCGCAGGCCCGCCGCTGCGCCGACTGCGGCGGTCGCGGTGGCCTCGATGCCCATCCGGAGCTGCGGCTGCGCTGCGCGCGCTGTCAGGGCAGCGGCTGGGCGCGCGAGACCGCGGCGCTGGAGGACCGGGGGCTGCGCTGGCCGGACCTGGGCGCCCGCACCCTGGCCGAGCTCGCCGCGCATTTTGCCGGCACACCCCGGATCGCCCAGACCCTCGAAATCGCGCTCCGAAGCGGGCTGGGCGCGCTGCGGCTCGACGAACGCATGCACCGTCTTCCGCGGGGCTTGCGCGCCTGGGCGCCGATTCTCGCGGAGCTGGCACTGGACCCGGAGCTTGCGGAACAGCGCTGGATGGCCCCCGCGGCGGGGTGGAACCCCTTGGAGCTCCCGGCGATGGCCTCTACAATCGAGGTCTTCGCCTCTCGGCGACCTACGCCGATTTGGCGAGAAAATCATCCCGCCTGGCTCTCCCGCCCGTGAACGCTGACCTCGCCCTGATCCTGCAGAGCGATCTGACCATCGTCCTCGAAACTGCCCACCCGCAGTTCGAGGAGATGCGCAATGGGCTGTTGCCGTTCGCCGAGCTGGTGAAGTCGCCGGAATTCCTGCACACCTACCGGATCACTCCGGTCTCCATCTGGAACGCCTCGGCGACCGGCCTGTCGGCGGACAGCGTGCTGGGCTTCCTCGAGGAGAACGCCCGCTATGGCATGCCGTCCAACTTCGAAGCGGAGATCCGCTCCTGGTTCCGGCGCTGCGGCATCTTCTCGCTGCATAAGGACGACGACGGCGAGACCCTGCGGCTCGAGGCCTCGGATCCGGCGACGCTCCGGCAGCTGCTGCACGACCCGGACCTGGCGCAGCTCTGCGAGCGCGTCGACGAAGAGTCGGGCATGGCCTGGCTGGGGCCGGGCAAGCGTGGCCTCGTCAAGGAGCGCCTGATTCGGCTCGGCTATCCGGTCGAGGACTGCGCCGGCTACGTCGATGGCGCGCCGCTCGAGATCGAGCTCCGTACGCAGACCACTGAAGGCCAGGACTTCGCCTTGCGTCCGTATCAGTCGGAAGCGATCGAGGCCTTCTACCGGGGCGGCACTGCCCTCGGTGGCAGCGGCACGATCGTGCTGCCCTGCGGCGCCGGCAAGACGGTGGTGGGGCTGGCTGCGATGGCCGCGGTTGGTTCGAACACGCTGGTGCTGACCCCGAACACGGTGGCGCTGCGGCAGTGGAAGCGCGAGCTGCTCGACAAGACCGAGCTCACCGAAGATCAGGTCGGCGAGTATTCGGGCGACGCCAAGGAGATTCGTCCGGTCACGCTGACGACCTACCAGATCCTCACCTACCGCAAGAAGAAGGACGAGGACTTCCTCCACTTCGATCTGTTCTCGAAAGGGGATTGGGGGCTGATCGTCTACGACGAAGTCCACCTGCTCCCGGCGCCGGTCTTCCGCGCCACCGCCGAGATTCAGGCGCGGCGCCGCCTCGGCCTGACCGCAACCCTGGTGCGCGAGGACGGCAAGGAAGACGAGGTCTTCTGCCTGATCGGGCCCAAGCGCTACGACGCTCCGTGGAAGGACCTGGAGCGGCGCGGCTACATCGCGGCGGTCGAGTGCATCGAGGTGCGCGTCCCCTTCGATGACGATCTGCGGCTCGAGTATCTGGCCGCGGGCAAGCGCGTGCGTTTTCGGATGGCTTCCGAAAACCCGGCCAAGGTCGACGCGCTGCGTGCGCTGCTCAACAAGCACGACGGCGAACGAATTCTGATCATCGGCCACTACCTCAGCCAGCTCGAGGAGCTGCACGAGGCCCTGGGCGTGCCGGTGATCACTGGGCGCATGCCCAACCCCGAGCGCGAAGAGCTCTACGAGGCCTTCCGCGAGGGTCGCGAGAAGGTGCTGCTGGTCAGCAAGGTGGGCAACTTCGCCATCGACCTGCCGGACGCCAACGTCGCGATTCAAATCTCGGGCACCTTCGGCTCGCGCCAGGAAGAAGCGCAGCGCCTGGGTCGCATCCTGCGCCCGAAAGCCGATGGCGGCGGCGCGCACTTCTATTCGCTGGTGACCGAGGGCACGGTCGACCAGGACTACGCCGAAAAGCGCCAGCGCTTCCTCACGGAGCAAGGCTACGTCTACGCGATTCGCCCCGCCGAGTCGCTGTTCGATCCCGAAACGAGCGAAGCCGGCTAAGCAGCCCGCTTCCAGCAAGGCCATGCGCATCACTCTGGCACGTACCCTGAAGCAACGCGCGCTCAGCGAGTTGTCCTACCTGCACGAGCTCTGGGCCGGTTCCAGCGCTCCGCAAGGGCGTCAGGCCTGCGTCACATCGCTGGTCGACCGGATGCAGGAAGGAGCGGCGGCCGCGACTGTGCGCGCCAACCTCGATCCGACCGCCGATGCGGTGCTCCGCGCACTGCTCGAGCAGCCGGGCAAGGCGCGGGAGTTCGATGAGATCCGCGAGGCCTCCGCGCGCGAGGGCCTGACCTCGACCGAGGTGCGCAGCTCGCTGGCCAACCTGGTGCAGTCAGGGCTTGGCGTGAACGTCTCGCTGCGTGACGCCAGCCAGACCTCCAACCTGTGGGGCGTTCCGTCCGAGATCGCGCGCGCGCTCCAGGATGCCGAGCGTCGCTCGCCGAGTCCGGCCGAGCTGCTCAGCCTGCACGGCTGGCTGGTCCGCCATCTGTGCAGCGAAGGCGCATCGGCCGAACAGGCCGAGGGCCAGGCCGGGACGCTGTACCGGCTGCTGGGCGCCGTTCAGGTGGTGCGCGGGCGGGTCGAGGCGCTCACCCCGGAAGCGCGTCAGGCCTGCATCCAGATCGCGACCTTGCACGGCGGCATTCTGCCGGTGCGCGAATTCGCCGAATCCGGCGTCGAAATCTCGGCGAACGAGCTGCGCCAGGAACTCGAAGAGGCATCGCTGGGCACGGTCGGCGACCTCGATCTCGAACGCCACGGCCTGCGTCAGCGCAGCCGGGTGGTCGCGCTGTTCCGCGAGACCCTGCAAGCCATTCTCTGCGATCCGGACCGGGCCCTCGAGCATCCGGCCGACGTCGCTTCGATCGGCGTGGACTTCGTGTCCAACTTCGACCGCTTCGCCAACTTCGTCGACGACGAGACGATCCGGTTCACCGTGCGCGGCAGCATCTTCAAGTCGACCGGCAAGCGTCTGGCCGAGCGTCTGCTGCCCAACCCCGGGCGCGAGTTTGGCCGTCTCGAGATCCTCGAGATGGAGTACCGCTTTGCGCTCGCCTTCCGGCTGATCGATCGCACAGGCCAACGCAGCTTCCGCGTCACCGAGGAAGGCAAGGAGTTCCTCGGGCTGTCGCTGACCGAGAAGCAGCGGCGCATGCTGGATTGCCTGACGGAAGACCGCGACATGCCCGGCGACGTCGCCCACCAGGTGCCGATGCGGCGCATGGTGCTGGCGGTGCTGCGGCAGTTCCAGCCGGGTGTATGGGTCGACGCGATGGCGCTGCCTTTCCTGGCGCGGCACCATTACCTGGCTGAGCTGCCGGGCGATGATTCGCTGCCGCACGAGCAAGGGTCCTTCCCGCTGCGGGCTTCCAGCGACCTCAACAATCTCGCCTGGAACCTCTTCACCTGGGTCCGCAAGCACCTCTACCTGCTTGGCTTCATCGATATGGGCTACGACGAAGGGGGCCGCGCCAGCTGCCTGCGTCTGACCGAGATGGGGGCCGAGTTCCTGGGCATGATTCCGGCGACCGAGCTGACGGCGGCGGGGCACGTCGTGGTCAACCCCGACTTTGAGCTGGTGCTCTTCCCCGGGCCGCGCGCGCACGAGCTGGTCTACCGACTCGACCGCTTCGCTGATCGCGAGAAGAGTGACAATCTGGTGCACTATCGGATGACGCCGGCTTCGCTGCATCGAGCGCTCTCCGAAGGAGTCGATCTCGACGAGATCCTGTCGCTGCTGCGCGAGCTCAGTCGGACGCCCTTGCCGCAGAACGTCGAGTACTCGCTCGAGTCCTGGGCGCGCAGCGATGGCATGGTCACCTATCGCGAAAGCGAATCGCTGCTGACCTGTGAGTCCTCGGAGATCCTGGATCGCATCGCGCGGCACCCGGAGCTCGGTCGCATCGGCTTGGATCGAATCGACCGTCACCAGCTTCGCATCTGCGGTCCGGTCGATCTCGACCCGCTCAGCGATTGGATTCGCGATTACGGCGTGTCGATTCGGATCGCGAGCTGATGGACCGGCTTCCGCCAGCCGGAGTCTGGGCGGTCGCGAGCGCGCTGCCTGCGGAGGAAGCCGCGTCCTGGATGCAGTCGGCGGCGCCGGCGGCGGCGTGGACCTTCCGGATGCCGGTCGGAGGAGAGCTGCAGGCTGCGCAGTGCCTGCGTGCGCTGCAGCAGCAGGCTCCCTGGCTGGCCGTCCATGGCCAGAGTGATCTGGCCTTCGCCGCCAAGGCGGATGCCGTCATTGCCGGGGCTCGCTCCTTGCCCTGGGACGAGCTGGCCGGTCAGGCCCAGAACGAAGGGCTGCGGTTCGGGGCCTCGGTCCACGACGCGGACGAACTCGAGCGCGCGCAGGGCCTGGGGGCTGACTTCGTCGTGGTCGGCCCGGTCTTCGCGACGCCGAGCAAGCAGGGCATCCTCGAACCGCTCGGGCTCGAGGGCCTGCGCCCCTTCCTGCAGGCGCAGGTCCGCGTCGTCGCGATCGGCGGAATCGAAAGCCCCGAACAGGTGGCGACTTTGGCCGAGGAAGGAGTCCACGCGGTGGCCGCGCTGCGGGCGGCGCGGGATCCGGGGCGGTTCGCGGAACTGTGCGCCGCCTGGCCGACTTCTGCTGGCGGAAGTCGCGGCTAGGGCAGCCGGACGTCGAGCGCCAGTTCGTCGCGTCGCGCCTGCTCGAGCGCGGCTTCATCGGCGAGGTCGAGCACCTCGCCCTGGGCCCCGGGAGCGCTCAGCACCCAGGCTCGCGGGCCGACCCGCCGCGCCAGATAGGCTCCGCCATCGGGGCCCACCGGCAGGTAGGTCGCGCTGCCCAGCGCGGTCGCCAGACTCTCTGCCGACTGCAGCTCGGGGGAGCTGGTGCCAGGAGTCACGAGCACCGCAGGCCAGGACTCGCCCGCGTCGGACGCCTGGCTCATCGCAAAGGAGAGCTGTCCCGCCAGATAGCGCAGCTCATCCTGCTTCTCGCGCAGGTCGCGCGCGTTCCGATCTGCGCCGAGCGAGCCTAGAATGGCGAAGACGACTGCTGCCGACAGGATCAGCAGCCAGATAGCTTCGGCACGTCCCAGGCCCGCACGGGCGTGCAGGGCGGGAGAACCGGATCCGGGGGGCTTGCTCATGACGGCGAAACGGAACAGCGAAGACGCGCTGCACGATATCTTCCGCTCTTCCTTCCGCAGAAGGAAGGGATTGTCGGGGCCAGGTGACGATTGTGCCCAACTCCGCCCGTGGCCCGGGCGACTTCTCTATCAGACCGTCGATCAGGTCGTCGAGGGCGTGCACTGCAAGCCGGGCACGCGGCCAGCGGTGATGGCGCGCAAGCTGGTCGGGCGCACGCTCAGCGACCTGGCGGCGGTCGGAGCTCAGCCC
The DNA here is from genome assembly GCA_002705055.1 of Planctomycetota bacterium. Lineage (GTDB taxonomy): Bacteria > Planctomycetota > UBA1135 > UBA1135 > UBA1135. The sequence continues at coordinate 95,502 of PAHY01000063.1, read as the reverse complement.
TGGGCGCTCTCCTGGACCATTGCCGCCGGCCCCGCGCCGCGTCGCGATGCCTGGCTCAAGAAGCTGGCGGAGGCTTTCCTGCATGCCGCCGAGCGCGAACAGGCGGCGGTGATCGGCGGCGACGTCTCTTCGGCTCCCGAGGGAAGCCCCGTGGTCCTGAGCTGCACGGCGATCGGGGTCGCGGATCAGGCAGCGCCCGGCCGCGCCGGAGCTCGGCCGGGTGACATGATCCTGGTCACCGGTCGGCTGGGGGGCTCGCTGCGCTCCGGGCGTCATTTGGCTCCGCAGCCGCGGCTCGCTGAGGGGCGCCGGCTGATCGAGCGCTACCGGCCGCACGCGATGATGGACCTCAGCGATGGTCTCGCGGCCGATCTCCCACGCATGCTGCGGGCGAGCGAGGTGGGGGCGCGGGTTGCCCTGGACCGACTCCCGCTTGCGGTCGGACTGCACGCCGACCTGCATGGCTTCGGCGCCGCCGTGGCCGACGGCGAGGACTACGAGCTGCTGGCGGTGCTGGCACCGCGCACGGCCCAGCGGGCGCTCAAGGATCCGCTGCTGCGTCGCACCGGGCTGACCGCGATCGGTACGATCGAGGAACAGCAGGGTCTGCGCTGGACGCGGGAAGGCAAGGTGCTTCGCGCCTGGAAGCCGCAGCCCTGGACGCATGATTTCGGATCGGAGGACGCATGAGCGCCGCTCTCTTGCTTCGAAGCCTGGATCCCACGCAGACGGAAGCCTACGGGCGCACGCTCGGCTGCTGCCTGCGGCCGGGCGATCTGGTGCGCTTCGAGGGCGATCTCGGAGCGGGCAAGACCACCTTCTGCCGGGGCGTGGGGGTGGGCCTGGGGGTCGAAGAACCGCTCAACTCGCCGACCTATCTGCTCTGCAAGGAGTACCCGACTGAGCAGGGCCCGCTGCTGCACCTCGACGGCTACTTTGAGCATCGGCTGGCCTCGCTGCTCGGCGAGGGCCTGATCGAACGGATCGACGGTCGATCGATGGTCCTCGTCGAGTGGGCCGAGCGGGTGGCGCCCTGGCTGCCCTCCGAAGGCTTGGACCTCCTTTTTGAGCGCGAGCTGCCGGCGGATTCCGCCGCGGAGGCCGACGCCGAGGAGGATCGCTGCCCGCGCCGGATCGAGCTCCGGGCCCACGGCGAGGCGGCCCGGCTGCTGCTGTTCCGATTTGCCGAAAAACTCGCTGAACAAGGGATTTCCGTCGAACCGGGAGAGGAAGCTCCACGTTGAGTAGGGAGCCCATGGAACCGGGTTCGGAAGACCTCTTGGTCCGATTTCAGGCGGGCGACGCCGCAGCCTTCGATCAGCTGGTCTCCGAAATGGCTCCTCGCTTGAAGGGCTATTTCCTCCGCCAGGGAGCGCAAAATGCTACCGCAGAAGACCTTACGCAACTTGTCTTCGTCCGCGTCTTTCAGGCGCGGAAGCGGTACCAGCCATCCGGTCGGCTCGATGCCTACCTGCTTCGGATCGCTCACAACCTCTGGATCGACTCCCGCCGACGCAAGCGCTTTCTCACCGGCGGCGACGATCTGCCGGATGCCGTCGACCCAGCGCCCGGCCCGGAAGCCGACGCCGTCGCAGGCGACCGCGCTGCCGTGCTGCATGCTGCGCTCGAGCGCCTTCCGGCCGACACGCGCGAGCTGCTCGAGCTCGCCGTTCTCCAGCGCCTTCCGTACCAGGAAGTCGCCGAGATTCTGGACATCCCCGTCGGTACGGTGAAGTCCCGGGTCTACTACTCGCTCCGCAAGCTCCGCGAACACCTTCCCGCACTCGAACCCGAATCGGATCACGATGGACCCTCGGATGGAACGCTTTCCTGAGGCGCCGGCTCCTGAAGCCGGCCCCGAGTGGGACGAGCTGCGGGCGCTGGGCGAAGAGCTGCAGCAGCACGGCGCCGCCGTGCCGGTTTCGGCGGATTTCGCCGAGTCGCTGAGGGGGCGACTCGAGGAACGGCCGTGGGAACTGCGCACGGCGCTGCGCGAACGTCCGCTGCTGCGCGCGGCGGCGGCTCTGCTCGTGGTGTCCACGATCGGGGCCCCGGTCTCGGCCCTGGTGCTCATGCTGCGCCCCAGCCCCGAGCCCGATCCAGTGCTCAGCTGGGAGCAGGTCCTGCCGCCGCCCGAGGTGGTTGAGGAGCACCGCCCCGAGCTGCACGTCGTGCCGCCTCAGGTGCCGGGCTTCGAGCAGGCATTCGATGCCGACTGGGAGGCCTCCCTCGCGCAAAGCAACCGGACCGCGGTGATGCAGGCGCAGTGGTATCTGGCGCATGCCGACGCGGCAGAGCGGACGGCATCGACTGCTCCCGCGCTGCTGGACTGGACGCAGGCAACGGAAGCCCAGCTCATCGCCGAGTTTGAGCGCCGCGCGCTGCTCGGTCTCACGAAGCCGCTTCCCGCCTCGCTGCTGGAGCGCATCGAGGCCCAGCTCGCGCTGATGCCGCTCGCCGATCAGGCGCCGGCCCTGCAGGCCTGGCATTGGATCCTGCACGGCGAGGGTCCGCCGCCGGTTCCGCAGCTCTTCCGCTAGGGCTGCGAAATCGCCTGCCGCTCGCCCCACGGGCGCGTAGGGGAAGCTCGCGTCGCTATGCTGACGCGTTCGATCATGACGTCGCTGCTCGTCCTGCTCTCCCTCAGCGCACCTGCCCTGGCGCAGGAGCCCGCCGCCACTCCTCAGGCCTCCCAGGAGGTGGTCCCGCTTCGGCTCGAGGACGTCGTCGCCCTGGCCGGTCGGCACGCCCCGGCGCTCCGTCAGGCGCGCCTCAGCGCCTTGGCAACAGAAGGCGGCGTGGTCGAAGCCGGAGGCATGTTTGATCCGGTCTTCTTCGCCGATCTCACCTATTCCTACCTCGAGCAGCCGACCAGCGGTTTCTTCAGCACCTTCTTCTCGGAGACCGAAACCACGACGGTCACGGCCAACCAGGGCCTGCGCGGCATGCTGCTCAGCGGCGCGACCTACGAGGTGAGCCTGCGCGAGCAGGATCAGTCGGCCAACTTCCTGGCCGACGACCAGGCTGACGTGTCCTTTAGTGCATCGTTCACTCAACCGCTGCTGCGCGGCGGTTGGGAGCTGGTCACCGAGCAGCAGCGTCGTACCGCCGAGTACTCGCGCGAAGAGAGTTATGAGGCGGTGCGTCAGGCCGCGTCCGATTCCGTTCAGGAAGCCGTCGATGCCTACTGGGACCTCCTCTTCGCGATGGAAGACGTCAAGGTGAAGGAGTTTGGCGTGAAGCTCGCGGAAGAGTCCAAGGCGGTCACGGAGGCGCGCTTCAAAGTGGGTTCGGTCGCGGAAGTGGAAGTGGTGCAGACCGAAGCCGAGATCGCCAACCGGGAAGACCAGCTGCTGACGGCGCGCAACACCGTGCGCCAGGCCCAGGACCGCTTGCGCCTGCTGATCACCGAGTTTGACAGTCAGGATGGCAACGATTGGGCGATCGACTTCCAGCCGATCAGTGAACTTCCTGAAGCCGTAGCGACGACGATGAACTGGGAGGATGCCCTCGATGTCGCTCTCGAAGAGCGCGCCGATCTGCGTCAGGCTCGTGTTCAGGTCCGCCAAGCTGAACTGGATTGGCAGGTTGCCCAGCGCAACACCGACCCCAAGCTCGACCTCGTGCTGTCGGGCAACTCCTTCGGCCAGGACACGGCCGTGGGCGGGGCTTTCACGCCGGTGCGTCAGTTTGAGTTCCCCGGCTACTCGATCGGCCTGGTCTTCGAGATCCCGCTCGGCAACCGCAGCTTCCGAGGGGCTGAGGCGCGGACGCGCGCGACCTATCTGCTTCGCCTGCAGGGCCTGCAGGTTCTGCAGAACCAGATCGCCTCGGAGGTGCGTGACGCCGTGCGCGCCGTGAACTTCTTCTCCGAGCGCGTCGCCACCACGGCCAGGGCCAAGCGCGTGGCAGCGCGCCAGCTCGACGCCGAGCAGCGTCGCCTGCGCGAGGGCGTCTCGACCAACTTCCAGGTGCTGCAGTTCCAGGACGATCTCCTGGCTGCGCAGAGCGCCGAGCTCGCTGCGCTGACTTCCTACGCCAAGGCCGTCACCAAGCTCAACACGGTGCGGGGTCTGCAGTGGGACGGCGCGCGCATCGACCTGGCGGACAGCGATGAGCTCGAGCAGGAAGCCGAGCGTCGCGAACAGGCCGAGAGCCAGCGCTAATCCGCGACCGGCTCGAGCCGCTCTCCGCTCGCGAGAGCGTCGGCGAGCACTTCCAGGTCGTTCAGCGTTTCCAGCTTGTTGCTGCGCTGACGCATGGCGGGCGCTCCCGGGCAGCCGCGGAAGAAGTCGGTCGCCAGACGGCGCATGATCCGCATGCCGCGATACTCGCCATAGAGTTCGACGACGCCGCGGCCCAGCTGCAGCATCAGCGCCGCACGTTCGGCGACTCCCGGCGAGGCGGGGATCTCCTCGCCGTCGAGCCAGGCGCGGATCTGGGTGAACACCCAGGGCTGACCGAGCGCGCCGCGGCCGATCGCGATGCCGTCCACGCCCGTCTGCGCCATGCGCTGCGCCGACTCAACGTCGGTGACATCGCCGTTGCCGATCACCGGGATGGAGACCGCTTCCTTGACCGCGCGAATCAGATCGAGGTCGGCGTGCCCGGTGTAGCGCTGCTCGCGCGTGCGTACGTGCACAGTGACTGTGCGGGCGCCGGCCTCTTCCATCTTCTTGGCAAAGGCAGGCGCGCACTTGTCGTCGTCGGACCAGCCGGCACGAATTTTGACAGTCACGGGGAGGGAAGTGCCCTCGATCATGGCCTCGATGCACCGCGCCGCAAGGTCGGGCTCGCGTAGCAGCGCGCTGCCACCACCGCACCCGGTGATCTTGGGCACCGGGCAGCCAATGTTCAGGTCCAGGATGTGAAAACCGCGCTTCTCAATCTCGCCCGCCGCCACGCGCAGGACATCCGGATCGGCGCCGAAGATCTGCGCCGCTACCGGCGACTCGTCCTCGCCTCGTTCCAGCAGACGCAATGACTTCTCGTCTCCGTACTTCAGCGCCAGCGATGAGGCCATCTCGGTGGTCGTCAGCTCGGCGCCAAACCGGCGACAGAGGCGGCGGTAAGCTAGGTTCGTATTGCCCGCCATGGGCGCCAGGGACAAGCCATGGCGCACCTCGTGCTCGCCGACGCGATAGCCGAGCTGGGGCGGACGGTCCTCACTCATGAAGCCCGCATTCTACTCGATGAGCTCGCTGCCACGCTGCTTCGCCCTCCTGCTCCAGGCGGTGCTGCTGGGTGGAATCCTGGCCGCATGCGGCGGCGGCGAATCCCAGGCGGAGGTGCTGCGCGATGACACCCGCTTCCAGGTTGGCGCGGTACGCGAGCCCTATCGGCCAATCCCCGAAGGGGGGATGGAGCAGCGCCTGATCGAGAAGCTGCGGACCGGATCGAAAGAGGCCCTGCGCTTTGCCAAGGAAGCGCTCGGCGCTCGGGGCGAGGCGATCGTGCCCCTGCTGGTGGAGGAGCTCGAGAAGGAGGTGCAGCTGGGTTCGACCACTGCCACCAATTTCCTGTCGACCCTGGTCTTCACCAAGACCGAGCAGCCGCTACCGATCCTCGCCGAGATCATGACCTCGCATCCGATCCCGCTGGTTCGCAGTCAGGCGATCGACACCATCGGCCAGCTCCGCCAGCGCAGCCTTGAACCCGCGGTGGTGGCGCACGCCGAGATTGAAGCCGAGGCGGGGCCGGCTTCCCGACTGGTGCCCTGCCTGGGGGCGCTGGGCGGCGAGCAGGCTGTCGCCTTCCTGGGCGGCCTGGTGCGCCGCTGGGCCGAGTCGTCGCTGCGCGAGCCGCGCGGTCAGGTGGCCTGGGAGGCGCTGCTGGCCGTCGAAGGCGATGCCGCGCGGCGCGAGATCAACCTCCTGCTCGACGCGCTGCCGCCCTCTCAGCGCGCTCCCGGAATCACGCGGCTGATTCACCTGGGGCAGACCGAGCTGGCTGCCGAAGTACGCGAGTTCCTCGATCCAGAGCTTTACATCTCGGCGGGGGTTCGCCGCAAGGCCGTCGAGGGGCTCGCGGTCGCCGGCGATTTTGAAGGCGTGCTGCTCGCCAAGGATGATCCGGACGTGCGCGTCCGGCTCGCCGCGGTCGATGCGATGCGCCTGCCGCAGGCGATCGAGACCGACTTCGCGCGGGCCTGGCTCGAAGAGGTCGCGCGGGGCGATGACGAGGACATGGCGCGCGCGGCGCTTGCCGTGCTCGCCGAACGGGGGGACACGACGGCCCTCGAGCCCTGGCTCGCCCTGGTGCGCGGCTTTCCCACCCAGCCGCGCTCCAGTGGCGCCACGCGGATGTTCCTGCACGGCAACCTGGGCCATCCGGCGCTCGTCTCGATCCTGATTCAGCGCTGGCCCGTTTGCGACGCGGACCAGCGCATTGACCTGGGCCGCGTGATGGCGGCCCACGCCGATGAGCAGGCCGTGGACTTTCTGCTCTCGGTGGTGCTCGATGAAGAAGCGGATCCCGACGTGCGGCTCTATTCGATCACCTCGCTGGGCAACTCCGGCGAGCTGGCGATCGACGCCCTGTTCGAGATCTGGGAGGCGCAACCCGGGCCGGACGCGACCGAGCGTCTGATCAATGCGATGCTGCGCTATCCCGAGCATCCGCGCGTGCGCGCCTTCCTAACCGATCTCGCCATCGAGCCTTCCTCGCCCGATCATGCGCGGGCCCAGGCGCTGGCAGGTCTGCCCAAGGCCTACGGCGAGGAGGCCTACCCGCTGCTGATGCAGGCGCGCGAACGTGCCGAGCGGGATGTGGTGCGCCGCTACGTGGAGGAGATCCTCCACGAGTACTTCTAGCCTTTACTCGGGTGGGAAGCGGCGGACGAGCACCCGCGACACTCCCATCGTGAGCAGTCCGCCGGCCGCCCACCAGGCGGGCGCAGTGCCGCTGAGCAGCGCGAGCGCGGGAATCAGCGGCATGCCCATCAGGCAGCGGCGGACTGCTGACTGCACCCGCGTCGGGCTCCAGACGATGTGGCGATCGCGCAGCGCCGGTCGAACCAGCCAGGCCGCGAACAGCAGCCAAGCAGGGACGAAAAGCGTCAGCGAACCCTGGTCGAAGTAGGGGAAGACCACGGGCGCGAACGCGCAGGCGGCGACCGGCACGATCGCCTTGGGGCCGGGGAGCCCCTCTTCCTCGTTGGCCGCGAGTCGCGCCAGGAAGAGCAGATAGAGCCCGTAGGCGAGCAGCCCTCCGAGGGCGCTGGTCTTGGCGATGTCGACCGGCTCAAGAACCACGAGCATGCCCAGGCCCAGGCTCAGAATCCGGCAGAGCGCCAGGAGAACCGGGCCCGCGACCGCTCGCAGAGCCTTCCCGCCCAGGTCGTAGAGCGCGACGATGCCGCACAGGATGGCCACGGTGTCGAGGCGCTCGGGCAGGAAGAGGGCCGCGAGGCCCAGGCCCAGAGCGAACAGCACCGCCCCGGCGAGGAAGCCGGCCTGAGCCGAGATCCGGCCGTCGGCGAGCGGACGCTTCCGACCTGCTTCCTGATCGATCGCGCGGTCCCGCCAGTCATTCCAGGCCATGCCGGCATGGAAGACGCACAGCAGGACTGCGATGGTCGCGCCCAGAGTTGCCAGCTCGAGGCGAGGTGGAGTGGCTGCGCTCGCGCCCGACTCCGCGGCCGCCTCGGTGAAGCGGTGCTGCAGCACGGCGGTCGCGATCAGGCTTCCGGCGATTGCGTCCCAGATGACACTCGGCGCGAGCGCGATGCGCAGCAGTTGGAGCCAGGCCCGCATCAATCAAGGCACCAGCCTGCCGATGTCCAGGATCGTCACGAAGATCACCAGGCCCATCAGCAGCACGAAGCCGCTGAAGTTGAACCACAACAGAACGTTCTGACTGACCGGTCGGCCGCGGATCGCTTCGATGAGCAGGAAGAACAGGTGGCCACCGTCGAGGGCCGGAATGGGCAGCAGATTCAGGACTCCGAGGTGCACCGAGATCATGCACAGGAAGAACAGGAACGGGATGACCCCAGTCGTCGCGAAGTGATGCCCGGTGCGGCTGATCGTGATGATGCCCCCGAGGTTGGTCGCCGGAATCGCGCCGGTCACGATCCGCTTGAAGCTCAGGAAGACCTGCCGGACCATGGTGCGCGCTTGCGCGAGTCCGGTGCCGATCGCGGCCATCAGGTGTGTCTCACGCACCGTTTCGCGCAGCATGTCCGCGGCGATGCCATAGCGATGCACTTGCGCCGCCTGGGCCGTGACCTGGTGGTCGCGGACCTGCCCATCGCTGCCGAGCAGCTGCAGCGCCAGCGGCGCGCCCTCGGCGGCGGTCAGCGCGTTGCGCAGGTTCTCAAAACTGAGGACCTCTTCGGTGCCGACGCGCAGCAGCTGATCGCCATCACGGACGCCCGCCTGGGCAGCCGCTCCCTCGGGGCGAACGACGAGGCGGATCTGTTCCGGGTCGCGGCCGAGGTAGACGTGGGCGGCGAACTGCTCCGCCGAGAGGGTCGGTTGCGCCGGAAGCTCGATCGGGCCGGACTCGCCGGGCCGCAGCACCGTCAGGGCGGGCAGGCCGCCAGCTTCCAGAGCGGCGCGCTGAATCGTCTGCACCGCGCGCACCGGTCGCTCGCCGACCCGCAGCACGAAGTCGCCTTCTTGGAGAGCGGTGCCGTGCCCCGGGCGCAGCGCCAGCACTTTGCCGTGGGCCTCGAAGACCCCGAGCTGCAACTGCTCCAGGGTCTCCAGCTCGGGAGTGATCTTGAGCTGCTGCAGCTGCCCGTCTCGCTCGATGTCGATCGGCAGCGGGGCGCCCGCCAGCATGATCTCGGACAGCACGGCCTGGGCGCCGCCCGGATTCTGTTCCATGCGCACACCGGCGAAACCCAGGATCCGATCGCTCGGCAGCAGGCCCGATCGCGTTGCCGCGGAATCGGGGCTGATCTCAAACTTCGGCATCGGGCCGACGCCGAGTTCGGGCAGGCCGGTGCCTTCGGCCGGGCGCGCCGCGACCTGGACCTCGCTGTCCAGCCCGGCGGGGGACTGGTACTGAATGCGCAGCGGTTCCTGAATGTCCGAAAGCGCGACCGTGGCCGCGAAGTCGGCGAAGGAGTGCATCCGCTCCGTCTCGACCTGGGCGAATCGCGAGCCGGGTTCGATCCCGGCGTGCCACGCGGGGCTGCCCGGCGTGACGGAGCCGGCCACCGGCACCTGCATGGGCACGCCGATGCGGAACAGCAGCGGCACCATGATCAGCGCGAACAGGAAGTTCATCAGGATGCCGCCGGAGAAGATGAAGAAGCGGGCGGGCACGCTCTTCGCATGCAGGCCGTCGGGCGCGCTGCGGTCGGCGGTGTTCTCGCCCGCCATCTGCACGTACCCGCCGATCGGCAGCGCGGAGATGCGGTAGTCGGTGTCGCCGCGGCGGAAGCCGAACAGTCGAGGCCCCATGCCCAGCGCGAAGACCTCGACCCGCACGCCCGCGGCGCGCGCGGCGAGGAAGTGGCCCAGCTCGTGAATGAACAGCAGGAAGCCGATGCCGAAGATCGTCAGGAGGACGGCGAACATGTCAGGCTTGCAGAGCGGAGAGGGCCTCGCGGGCCTGGGCGCGCGCCCAGGTGTCGGCGGCGAGAACGTCGTCCATGGTGTGGGCGGGGAAGTCCTCGGGGATCGAACGCAGCACCGAAGCGCAGAGTTCGGTGATCTCCAGGAAGCGCAGGTCCCCGGCGAGGAAGGCCTCGACGGCGACTTCATCGGCGGCGTTCAGAACCGCACCCGCGACGCCGCCGCGTCGCACCGCCTCAAAGCCCAGCGCCAGCGCCGGGTAGCGCTCGGGGTCGATCTCTTCGAGCGTGAGGGTGGAGAACAGCGCCGGATCAAAGCCTTGCAGCGGAGCCGGGCGACGCTCGGGGTAGTGCAGGGCGTAGAGGATCGGGAAGGCCATGTCGGGCGGCCCCATCTGCGCCAGCATCGAGCCATCGACGAACTCGACCATGGAATGAATCACCGACTGCCGATGCACCAGCACCTGGACCTGCTCGGCCGGGACGTGGAACAGATGGCAGGCTTCGATGACCTCGAGCGCCTTGTTCATCATCGTTGCCGAGTCGATGGTGATGCGCGGGCCCATCTCCCAGTTGGGATGATCGAGCGCGCGCTCCGGGCTGACCTCGGCGAGCTCACGGATCGGCAGATCGCGCAGCGCCCCGCCCGAGGCGGTCAGGTAGAGCCGGCGAATCGCCGTTGGGTCGGCGCCGAGCAGACACTGATGAATCGCCGCGTGCTCGGAGTCGACCGGCAGGATAGCTGCGCCGGTCGCGCGGGCCAGGCGGGTCAGCAGCTCGCCGGCGAGGACGAGCGACTCCTTGTTGGCCAGCGCCAGGTCGCAGCCCGCGGCCAAGGTGGCCTCGCTGTAGGGCAGGCCGGCCGCCCCGACCACGGCGTTGAGGCACAGCTCGTAGTCGCCCTGGCGCAGGAAGTCGAGCAGGGCGTCGTGCTGGTCCAGGTCGGAGGTCAGGTAGGTCGAAACCGATCCCAGCGCGCCGGCCAGCGAGGCGAGCTCCTCGGCGCGGTCGTGCGCGGACAGGGCGACCACCTCGAGAGGGGATTCGGCCTGTTCGAGGATGCGGAGAGTCTGGACCCCGACCGTACCGGTGGCTCCGAGAATGACGAGGCGGCGAGTCGCAGACATGCCTTCCCCCCAAGATAGGCCGGCGGGCAGGCGCGGAAAAGGCGCGCGCCGGCCTAGAATGCCGTCCATGGCCGATTCTCCTGCCTCCGAGGGCTCCGTGCCGGGGCTGACCTACCGCGATGCTGGCGTCGACATCGACGCAGCAGAGTCCGCGCTCGCCGGCGCCAAGGCTTCAATTCGCAAGACTTTTGGCCCGCGTGTGCTGGCCGATGTGGGCTCCTTTGGCGGACTCTTCCGCGCCGACGGCCTGGGGGAGCAGCCGGTCCTGGTGGCCACCGCGGACGGCGTCGGCACCAAGATTCGGATCGCGGCCTCGATCGGCAAGTTCGACACGGTCGGCCGCTGTCTCGTGCAGCACTGCATCAACGACGCGCTGGTGCAGGGCGCCGAGCCGCTGTTCTTCCTCGACTACATCGGTGTCGGCAAACTCGACCCGGCGATGGTCGCGGAGGCGATCCAGGGCGTCGCCGCCGCTTGCGGTGATCACGGGGTGGCGCTGCTGGGCGGCGAAACCGCGGAGATGCCGGGCGTCTATCCGGAGGGCGAGTTCGACCTCGTCGGCACGCTGGTGGGCGTGGTGGAGCGCGAGCATCTGCTGGATGGTTCGCGGGTGCAGGCCGGCGATGTGCTGATCGGTCTGCCCTCGGAGGGGCTCCACACCAACGGCTATTCGTTGGCCCGACGCATCGTCGAAGATCGCTTCGGGATTGCAGACTACCGTCAGCCCTTCCCCGGCGGGGACGGCGCCTCCTGCGCCGATGTCCTGCTGCAGAGCCACCGCTGCTACCTCGAGGCGGCGCGGCCGCTGCTGCGCGACCCGGCACTGCATGCCATGGCGCACATCACCGGCGGCGGCGTCCCGGACAATCTGCCGCGCGTGCTCGGCGGCAAGGGCGCACGCGTCGATCGCGAGGTCGTGCCGACTCAGAACGTGTTTGAGCAGCTGGTCGCCGCCGGCGGCGTCGAGCGCGACGAAGCCTGGCGCGCCTTCAACATGGGCGTGGGCTTCGTCTTTGTGGTGGCAGCCGAGGCAGCGGATGCGATCTACGCCAAGCTCGAAGGCGCCGGCGAGCAGCCGTTCCGCCTTGGCACGGTGATTGAAGAAGCTGGCGTGTGCTGGGCTTCCTGATCAGTCTGCCGTGCTGGGGAAGCGCGCTTCTTGCACCCTTTCAAGAGCCGGAGAACCCGGATTTGGGCGCGCTTCAGGCCAAGCTCGCCGAGCCTGCGCTCGGGGATCGTGATTGGCGTGTTTCGGTTTGGGAACATCTGACCCGACTGGAGCACGTGGGCGATCCGGCTGTGCTGCAGGGCTGGGAGGCTCTCGCGGCCTCGGGCGCGGATCCGGACCTCGCCAATCTGTTCCTGTTTCAGCGCCGTCAGGGATTGCCGCGCTTGCCGCTGCAGGAGGGCGAAGGCCCCGAGCTCACCCTTGAGCGCTGCCTAGCGGCTTGGGGGGACGGCGATCTCGCCGAGACGGCTCGGCGGCTGCGCGCTGCGCTCGAGCGTTTCCCCGAGGACCGTCGCCTCCAGGAGAATCTCCTTTGGCTCGAAATGCGCCGGCCGGCCGTGATCGAGCTCGATGGCAGCGGCCGTCACCTTGCGCTGGCCGTACTCGCCGCCCGCGACGCGCGCGGCTAAGCTGGAATTCGTCGCCATGACTCGCCTCCTCTCTGTCTTGACTGCTCTTCTTCTCGCGGCCCCGGCCTTTGCCCAGGTGCCCGAGATGAGGTCCTCGGATGCCAAGAAGATCGCCAAGGGCGTGGGCGAATGGGTCCAGGCCGACTTGGAAAACGACGCCAAGGCTCGGCTGGATGGCCGGGACGCCGTTCAGAAGGCGGTCGACGGTCTGGCCAAGAAGTATCCCGGCCCCGAGGTCTATCGCTACCTCGACGCCTGGGGTGCCGCGCTCGCCGAACGTGGCGGGAAGTTTCCCAAGGTCAAGGACGGCAAGCTCAACGTCGACGACACGCCGTTGGGCGTGAGCGTCGCCTACTGGGTGCCTTCGGACTACAAGCCGAAGGACGGCGGCGCGCCGCTGGTGCTGTGGTTCCGCGACGCCGCGCTCGATGAAGACGCCGCAGCGGCCATCCCCGCCGCGATTCAAGCGAGCCACGCGGTCGTGGCCATTGAAGTCCCGAACGCCGAAGGCGAGGAGCTGCTTACCGGTGTGCGCCGCAACTTCTTCGTCGGCCTGCTCTGGCTGAGCCGTCAGATGCGCATTGACCGGGATCGCGTGTATGTCCTCGCCGACAGCGCGCATGCCGAGATCGCCGCGCGGATGTGCTCGCTGTCGCCGCATACCGTCGCCGGTGCTTCGATCGCAGGCGACCCGGGCGAGCTTCCTGCCGAGAACCTCGAGCTGTTCGCCATGAATCAGGTCGATGGTCTCGAAGATGCCTGGGCCTGGCTGGCCGATGCGCCGGCGCGCAACGCCTACCCGGCCGAGTTCTCGGTGCAGCTCACCGAGCGTCAGTTCGGCCGCGTCTTCTGGGTGCAGGCCAACAATTTTGACCCTGCGCTGGAAGGCAAGCCGGCCACCCTCAGCGTCAAAGCGGATCGGGAGTCGAACCGCATCGAGATTGAAGCCGAGAACGTCTACCAGGTCGACCTGTTCCTGAACGATCAGCTGGTGGACCTGTCGAAGCCGATCACCATCGTGCGCAACGGTCAGGAGCTCGAGATCTCGACCACTGCGGGCTTCATGACCCTGTTCCAGAATTACCAGGTCATGCTGCTCGATACCGGCGCGGTGTATCCCGCCAAGTACGCTGGCGTCGACATCCCGCCCAAGGAATAGGCCCTCGCGGATCGCGTCGTGTTGACACTGTTCGCTGCGGCGCTCGCGGGGTTCGCCGTCCTCACGCTTGAGATCCTGGGGGTCCATTGGCTGGCCCCCTGGTTTGGGACCTCGGCTCTGGTCTGGAGCAATCAGATCGGGGTCGTGCTGCTGGCCATGGCAGTCGGCGGTTGGTGGGGCGGGCGCGTCGCCAAGCGCTGCAAGGAGCCCCTGCGCGTGGCCGGAGCCGCGCTGCTGCTGAGCGGACTGCTGGTCGCTCTGGCAATTCCTGCCCTGCCGGCGATCGCTCACTGGCTGCTGCCTGACGGCCTCAGCCTGGACGAGGCCGCGCGCCTCTTCCTGGGGGGCTCGCTCGGAAGCGCGATCCTGCTGTTCGCGCCGCCGGTCTTCCTGATGTCGATGGTCTCGCCGCTGCTCGTCGAGGCGCGGGTCCGGGAACGCGAAGACGAGAGCGCGGGCCAAGCCGCCGGCGAGATTGGCGCGGCCGGCACCGTGGGCTCGCTGCTCGGCGTCTTCGGTTCCAGCTTGGTGGCGATCCCCGCGCTGGGGACGCGGCCCACTCTGGTCGCGACCGCGGTGCTGCTGCTGGTGGTCGGCTTGGTGCTGCTGCGGCCCAAGCCGCGCAGCGCGGGGAGCGCGACGGCGGCTCTGGCCTTGCTTGCGCTGACGCCCTCCTTGGGGTCCGACCCCGCGCGCGAGGCGCACCTGCCGGAAGGCTCTCGCGTCCTCGCGGTGAAGGAGACCTCGATCCAGCACCTGCGCGTCCTTGAGTGGGAGGATGGCCAGCGCTGGCTGCAGATGAATGAGGGATTGGATTCCTACCAGTCCGTCTGGTTTCCTGACCATCGCTTCTTTCCAGGTGGTTACTACGACCTGTTCGCGCTGGCGCCGATCTATGCCGGCCCGCCGGCCGGGGACGCGCGCGCGGCGCAGGTCTGGATCCTGGGATTGGCAGCCGGGACTGCGATGCGTCCGCTCGCGGCCGGTTTTGGCGAGCAAGACTGGCAGGCGACCGGGGTCGAGATTGACTCCGCGCTGATCGAGCTCTGCCGTGAGTGGATGCCGTTGGCGGCCGAGGACGAGCATCGACTGAGCCGCATCTCCGGCGGGGATGCGCGCGCCTGGTTGCGCGCGGCGCCGGGCGAGATGGACTGCATTCTGCTCGACGCTTACGCAAACCAGTTTGAGATCCCCCTGCACCTGGCGACCGAGGAGTTTTTTGCCGAAGCTCATGCCGCCTTGCGTGACGGAGGGGTTCTGGCGATCAACCTCGGCACCAGCGAGGAGCCTGGGAGCCGGGTCGGTTTCGTCGATGCGCTGCGTGCCGCGGTCGGCACGGCCTTCGGCGAATCGGTGCGTGTCCATCGCGTCGCGCGCAGCCGCAACCATGTGCTTTTTGCGCGCAAGGGTCGGGCGCTGCCCTCGCTTGGTGAACTCGCCGAGGCGCTGCCAGCCGGTGCTCCCGCCAGCCTGGGCGGGGCGCTGCTCGCGGGGCAAACTTTGGAGGGTCTCCCTGCAGAGGCGCCCTTCCGGTTGACGGACGACCGCAACCCGCTCGCTCTGGAACAGGCGCGGGTCTGGTGGGGGGGGCGCTAGTCGTGCGCCTCGCCAAGCAGCAAGGGGCACCGGACGCGAGGCAGATCGTCGCGCACGACGCCGCGGTCCGCCGCGGCGAGGTCGATCCACTCGAGACGCCCTCGATCAATCTCTATCTCCAGGCAAGCGCGGCGGCGGAGGCTCGCGAAGGCATCGACGCGCGCTTGGCCGCGTTGCCGAACGATCCCTACGGCGAGGCTGTTCTGGTCGAGTGGTGCTGCTGGGATCCGGCCTACTACGAGCAAGGGCAGGCCGCGGCCAAGTCCTGGCTGATCATGCACAACGATCCGGGGTTCACGCCTTATGTTCAGGCGCGCGCGGATTTCTTGGCCGATCGCGCCGCGCACCAGCTTGAGGTGAATGAAGCGGGGGTGCTGGCCGGTGCGTTTCCCGTCTTGGGGCTGGTCGCCGCGGTCGTCCTGGCCTGGGCGTGTCAGCGCATTTTGCCGAGTCTGACCCCCATGAGTGGGCTCGATTCTCGGGTCGACCCGTAACTTTCGACCTCGCAAAGCGTCCTCTAGGTGAACCCACCTGGAGGACGCTTCTTGTTTCACCCACCCTTTTGCCCGCGCTTCGGCTGCCCCTCCGCCGAGCGTGATCTCGCCTTCCGCTATCGCCGCTCCGGCACCTATCACCGCAAGTGTGACGGNCGCTGGATCCAGCGTTTCCGCTGCCTCGTCTGCCACCGNGGNTTCAGCACGCAGACCTACAAGGCCAACTACCGCTACCGCAANCCCTTTCTNCATCACGCCTTAGTNCACGCACTCTGCTCCAAGGTCACCCGNCGGCAAGCGGCTCGGNTNTTNGGNGTGAACAAGAAGACGGTCGAGCGCCGCTTTGTCCGGATGGCGCAGGTTGCTCGGGACTTCCACCTGGCTCGACTACAAGAATGCAGAGAAGTCGGCGGTATCGACGGCACCTTCCAGCTCGACGAACTCGAGTCCTTCGAGCACCACCGCAAGCTGAAGCCAGTCACGATGGCGGTCCTGATCGAGCGCAAGAGTTACTTCATCGTGCACTCGCGCGCGGGGCAGCTTGCGGCGCGTGGTCGCCGGACGGAAGCTCAGCAGCAGCGCCTGGAGGAGATCCAGAATGAGGAAGGTAGAAGACGCTCCGCCTCTCGAGCCTGCGTGCGGGAGTGCTTCGAGGCACTTGGGAATGTGCTCGCCCCCGACCTTCCGATCCGACTGCAGACAGACAAGAAGCGCACTTATCCCACCGAGTGCAAGCGAGCCAACTTCCCCCGCGCCCTCTATCACCGCACGACGGACAGCCGTAAGCGACGCGACTATCGCAACTTACTCTTCCCGATCAATCACACCCTGGCGATGATGCGGGATGGCATGTCCTGCCTGGTGCGACGCAGCTGGGGCGCCGCCAAGAAGATCAAGGGGCTTCAGCGCCACGCCTGGCTGTGGACGGCGTACCGAAACTACGTCCGCGGCGTGACGGTCAAAACGAGAACGACCCCTGCTCAGTCGGCAGGGGTCTGTGATCAGCGGTGGCAGCTGAAGGAGGTCCTGAGGTGGCGCTGGCCGCTGCAGATGAAACAGCAATGAGCCCAATCAAGGGGGTCAGACTTGCTAGGCTCGCTTCATGGTCAAGCCGGTCCGGTGGCATTTGCTCCCCCGGGATGCGGCGACTGCGGGCGGTGTGCCGACTCGCGGCGCCTCAGATCCTCCGGTTGATCCGCGCATTCCGCCGTGGGGCACCCGCGAGAATGAGCGCCTCGAGTTCAAGGCTAGCGAGATCCTGCGCAGTCCTTCTGGTCGGCGCAAGCTGATGGAGGAAGTCGTCGACATGCTGAATGCGCGCGGCGGTCGCATCTTGATCGGCGTCCGCGAACAGGACAGCATCGCCGCCGCGTTGGACCCCATCCCAGAGAGCGAGCGCAATCTTTATGACCACTCGATGCGCGACCTGCTGGTCGATGCCATCGAGCCGCGGGTCACCGATCAGGATTGCCGCGTCCGCTGGCTGCACGCGCTGGATGGCTTCGTCCTGGAGCTCGATGTGCGCGTGCCTCCACCCGAGCGCCGGCCTTTCTGCCGCTTGTCCGGCAAGGACCGGCGCTATCTCATGCGGGTCGGCGATCGTCTGCGCCCCATGAAGTACGCAGAGCTCCGCGAGGCCTTCATCCGCGACAAGGACTGAACGCGACCCTAGACGTCGTCTTCGAAGTCCTCCAGCGCCACCGAAGCGAGCTTCTCGAAGCGATAGCCCTGTTCGGTCGCGCCCCAGACCTGGTTGCCGGCATCGTCCCAGCCGCGGTCCCAGCTCGTGAGCTGCTGCTCCTGCAGGATCACTTCGCTGGTCGCCCAGCTCGCCCCACGCAGGGTGCTCGGGCAGCTGCGCTCTTCCGTTCGCCCGATGTAGACATCTTCGCCCGCCGTCAGCCGAATCGCGCAGCCCTCGCGCTTGGTCAGCTCGGTCGGCCCGAAGGTCGTAAAGATCGCCGGCGTGCGCCACGCGCCCGCGTAGCGCAGCGGATCATTCGGTAGCTCGAAGACCTCGGACTGGTAGCGGTTCGGCCCGATCTGACTGAGACGGTAGATCCGCTGCCGGTACGGCCGGTCGAGCTCATCCGCAGCCGCCTGCTCGACGTAGAGCCAACGCTCGTCCCCCTGCGCCAGGTCCTCCCAGATCGGCACCATGATCAACCGAATGTCGAAGAAGTGGGCGGGATCGGCCGCCGCCTGGCTTGCGGAGGAGAAGGTCCCGGTCATCCACGCGGCGAGCTGATCAAGCGAACCCTGCGTAGACCGCTGCGGGACCGACCCACAGGCGCTGAGCAAGAGCAGACAAGCGGCGAGGGAGGCGCGCAGCATCCGCGCATTCTGCCGCGGCGCATCGGGCACTTGCTAGATTGAACCGTATGGGCATCCTCGCTGCCGCCCTCTTCGCGCTTCCCCTCGCCATGCCTCAATCCGATTCGCCGGCGCCGCAGAAGCGCACGGAGCCCACCTCGCTTGCGCCGGTGCAGGGCGTGGTCGAGCAGCCCGTCGAGCTCGGGCAGGTGCGTTGGCGCCGCGATCTCGACGCAGCCCTGGCCGAGGCCAAAGCAGCAGACAAGCCGGTCCTCCTGCTGTTCCAGGAAGTGCCCGGCTGACAGGGATGCCAAGACTACGGTGCTCAGGTTCTGACGCATCCCCTGCTGGTCGAAGCCGCCGAAGACCTGTTCATTCCGGTCGCGATCTACAACAACACCGAGGACGACGCCGACGCGCGAGTGCGCGAGCGCTACAACGAGCCCGCCTGGAACTATCAGGTCGTGCGCGTGGTCGACGCCGACGGCAAAGACCTGATCCCACGCGTCGCCAAGGATTGGACCGTCGCCGCGGTAACGGAAGCCATGCTGGCTGGTCTGAAAGCGGCGAAGAAGGAGGCCCCCACCTGGCTTCAGCTGATCGCGGACGAACAACGCGCGCTCACCCGCGGGGTGGAGAGCGCCATCTTTGGTATGTCGTGATTCTGGGTCGGCGAGGCCGAGTTCGGTCTCCTCGAGGGCGTCATCCAAACCCGTCAGGCTTGGATCGGAAAGGAAGAAGTGGTCGAAGTCTGGTTCGACCCCAAGCGGCTGAGCTTCGCCGAGCTCCTTGAACATGGCCGCATCAAGGACTGCGCCCGACGCGTCTGGTGGCGACATGAATCCCACGCCGAGCTTGCCAAGAAAGCACTCGGCGAACTCGCCGCGCCCGCCCCGGACAAGCTCCGCCTCGATAAGGAGCAGAAGTACTACCTGCTGCAGACACCGCTCGCCGCGCTGCCGCTTTCTGAAGCGCAGGCTTGCCGCGTCAACGCCTCGCTCCAGGACGAGGGCTTCTTCGCCTACC
Organism: Planctomycetota bacterium; assembly: GCA_002705055.1. Lineage (GTDB taxonomy): Bacteria > Planctomycetota > UBA1135 > UBA1135 > UBA1135. The sequence goes on along the minus strand of PAHY01000063.1, from coordinate 76,623 downwards.
TCTCGCCGCGCCAGGCCAAGGCGGCGGCCACTCTCTTCGTCATCGAAAGCAAGCGGCGGGCGCGCGAACAGGCCGGCCTCCCGGCGACCGAGCCAGGCGGCTAGAACGAGAGCGACGCCCGCGCTAGCGCGTGACCTCGGTCACGAACAGGTACTCGCGGTTGCGCGTATGCGAGACCGTCCCCACCTTCTCGCCGGCCGGATTGTGAATGCCGATCTGCGCCCCGACGTAACGCTTGTGCGCATGCTCATGCACGGTCACTTGACCGCGGCGCGACAGCATCGCTTCAAGCTCTTCGCGCCCGAGGAAGCCCTCGTCGCTGAATGACACCAGGATCCAACGCGTGTCCAGCGCATCGACCACCGCCTGCATCGCGGCCGCAATCCCCGGCTTGCTGTTGAAGGGGCTGCGGCGCTCGCGCACATCGACTCGCTTACAGGCGACCCCGTAGTGCTCCGGCGCATCCCAGCGCACCAGGGTCTCCCAGACGTGGTAGTTGCCTTCGTACTTGTGCTGGTTGTAGGGCGGGTCGAGGTAAACCAGATCCGCCGGAGTCGAGGCCACGGCCAGAGCATCGCCGTGCAGCGCCTGACAGGGCCCCGCCTCGGGTCGGGCGAGCAGCTGCGGCATGCGAAGCTCCAGCTCCGCGTGGGATCGCGGGGCCCACTCCTTGAGGTAAGCCATCTGCACCCCGGTCGTCGAGTCGACCCGATCGGCGGCCTCCATCAGCGAAGTCAGCAGGATCGCTTCGAGCTCTTCATCGCAGCGCCAGGCTGCGATCTGATCCCGGATCGCGTCGACCCGCGCGCCGTTGTGCGGCTGGAAAAAGCGCGCCTGTTCGCAGAAGGTCTCGGTGAAGTACCCGGCCCGGCCGGGCAGCGTCGCCAACTCCTGCAGCAGGGTCTCCGCCTCGGCGGCACGACCCACGTCCGCCTGGACGTAGCAGCGAGCGAGCACCGCGGCGTACTCGTTCCAGTCATTGGCCGTGACCCGATGCCCTGCGGCCTTCAGCGCGTAGCCGACGCGCGACGTCCCGGAGAACAGGTCCAGAACATGGAGCCGCTCGCCGTCCGCGCATTTCTCGATCTGCTCGAGGATCCAGGGCAGCAACGCGCGCTTCGACCCCAGGTACTTGATCACCCGCGCATCTTAGTCGCGCGGGCCAGGCTGCTCTCCGCCGGGCCGCCTTCGACTGGACCAGCCGCGACCCCGAGCCGATGATGGCTCTGTCCGATGACCTCCATTCACCAGGATCAGCTGCGCATCCAGACCTCCGGGCGCGGCTTCACCGAACTGACCGAGTCGGCCCGTCAGTTCGCCCACGCCTGTCAGGTCCATCAAGGATTGCTGACGGTGTTCATGCACCACACCTCCGCTTCACTCATCCTGTGCGAGAACGCGGACGAGCAGGTCTTGCGTGACCTGGAGGGCTGGATGCAGCGCGCGATCCCCGACGGCGATCCGATATTTCGCCACACCGCTGAAGGCCCGGACGACATGCCCGCGCACGTGCGCTCGGTCCTGACCGCGAGCAGCCTGAGCCTTCCGGTCGTCTCCGGCCGCCTCGACCTGGGAACTTGGCAGGGTCTCTACCTCTACGAGCATCGCGTCGCCCCCCATCGGCGCCGCGTCAGCCTGACTCTGATCGGAGAAGACTAGGCTGAGAGCATGAGCGAGACCCGCAAGCGTCTCTATCGGCTGTTCTTCGGCCCGCGCACGATTAGCATCGAAGGCACCCTGCTGCTGGTCGGACTCGGCCTGATGCTGGTGGGCAGGTGGCAGGACAATGAGCAGTGGGTTCGGATCGGCCAATGGCTGGCGCTCCCCTTTCTTCTGACGCTGGCCGTCGTGCTGCTCGTGCTCGCCCCGTGGTTCTGGCTCAAGGACCGTCAGCGGAAGCGGGACGCATGAGATCGACGCGCGGATAGTGCCGCGTGATCGCGTCGATCAGCTCCTCGTTCCAGCCCTGAGCGGACGCAGCCAATGCCTGGGCGCGCGGCAGGCGCTGTTCGGCCAGGGCCTGCTCCCAGGCAGACGCCGGAATGGGATTGAAGCGAAGATCCAGCGCCTGCACGGCAGGAGCATCCCCGAGTGCGCGCAGCCCGGCTTCGCCGATCTCGCAGGCGCGCAGCGTGAGCACACCTGGCAGGGTCGCGGCCGCGGCCGCGGCGAGGAACTCTGCGCCGTCATCGCCGAGCGGATTGGACGACAGGACCGCCGACTGCAGACTGCGCCACGCGGGCATCGCCGAGACGAACTGAATCGCTTCGGCGGTAAGACCCGTATTGCTCGCGCCCAGTGTGCGCAGGCCGGTCGCGCGCGCGAGGGCTCGCGGCACCGCCCCGCCGACGGCGAGGCCGGACAGCCCCAGCGTCTCCAGCTGCGGGAACCAGTCACAGTCCGCGAGGGCGCGCAGCCCCCCGTCGAAGATCTGATTGTCGGCATAACCCGCGCTGGCCAGATCGAGGTGACGAAGGCGCGGCAGTGATGTGGCTTGCGCCGCGAACTCCTGGACACCTGCATCACGGAGCTGCTGCCCGACCAGCTCGAGTCGCACCAGCTGCGGCAGCCAGCTGGCTCCGGCCAGCGCGCGCAGCCCCGCATCTCCCATGCCGGAGTCGAAGCCCTCGCAGCACAGCTCGGAGAGGCTGGAGGGCACGGAGACCTGAGCAAATGCCTCGAGATGCTCCGGCTCGCAGGCGTCGATCCCCAGTTCGAGCCGCCGCAGCGACTCCCAGATCGGCGCCGCAAGCAGGCGCTGCGCGGAGGCCGGGCGCAGCTCGGTCTCGTAGAGGCGCAGAACCTCGATCTGCCGCAGCGCGTCCAGCTGAAGGAAGGCCTCCGCATGCGGATCCACGGCGACTTCCTCGTCGACCTCGAGGCAAAGGCGCGTCACCCGCGCCTGCGCTGCCAGCGACGGAAGCTCTTCGAGGCATTCCTGCATCGACGCTTCGATGGAGTAACTCCCGTTGCGCTGCAGGCTCGCCACGATGCCACGCAGGCCGAAGCGCTCGGCCGCATCCTGCTGCGCGGCCTGCCGCAGCGCCCGCGCTTCAGCCTCGAGCTCGCGCGCGCCCGGCGCCCAGCGCTCCAGCTGCAGCAAACGAGCATGAACTCCGGCCAGGGTGTCGAGTGCGCGCATGGATGTTGCCGTCGAACTAGTCGACCACCGGCGTGGTGGAGAGGTCGAAGCCCGTGTAGGGCGCGAGGTCGTCCGGGGTCAGCCAGCTTGGGCCCAGGCCCTGCTGACTGGGCTTGAGCCATCCCTTGCGCTGCATGACGACCAGGTTGAACTCGTGCGCGTTGGCAAACTGCCCGCCCGCCGCGAGACCCAATCCGCCGCGGCCGTGCTGCCCGCCGAGCCACACACCGCCGCCGGTCCCTCCCCCGGTCATCTGCGCCATCACCATCTCCTCCATCCGCGCCGAGGAAAGGTGGCCGAGCTCGAAGGTCATGTCGGTGTCGAGAATTCCGGCCCGCATGTCCAGGCCTTCCCCGCGGAAGAAGACATTGTCGACATGGGCATCGACGGAGGCCACACCACGCCGCCCCAGTTGGTCATAGAGCTCGGCCGCCGCACGGCGCTGGTGTGGGCTGAGCATGTCCTGCCGCGCCGCGCCGGTGCTCTTCATCTGCCGCAGAAGATCGTCTCGCGACAGCAGGACATCTCCGGGGCCGGCACGCTGCTGCAGGACGTAGGAACTGTCTCCGGCCAGGACGGCTTCCTTGACCTCCAGGTGCAGGATCCCGCGTTCCTTGAGCACATCGCTGCCGTGGGCGACGTCCTCCATCAGCTGCTGCGCGGGGAAGTTCGAAGGCACGCCGTCCTTCAGAACCAGCGGCTCGGGCGGCGCGCGACCATCGATCGACTTCACGTCGTAGACACGTGACATGTTGCCGCGCCCGCGCGGCTGCAGCTCGAAGACCCGGCCATCCGGCGCGGTCCATTTCCGAATCGGCGGGACGACTCCGTCCGGCAGTTCGGAGGGGAACTCGATGTCAAGAAACTCCGGCGGCTGATGGGAGGGCTGGGGCTCGACCACAGTGCGCCGCACCGATGGCGCGGGCGTGTGCGCGTCCGGGTCGCGGAACGCCAGATCGCTGTAGTTGACCGGCTCCTCGGCCCCGCGGAAGGGCGAATGCGGCGGCAGCTCCGGTTCGGGCTGCGTCCGCGTGCGCGGCCCCGGCGCGCGCGTTTCGATCTCGATCGGGCGGCCGTTCGGAATCGCCGCGTCGACCTGGCGGCCGACGGCGAAGTCAATCACCTTGGGCAGCAGCACGCCACCCACCGAGAGCATCGAGTTGAAGATCGCCGCCTGCAGACTGCGCGCCTCGCGTTCGGCACCGCAGTAGACCTCGGGGCCAAGCAGGGCAGAGGCGCCGCGGGTGATCGTCGTGCGCAGCTGCCCGTCGAGGTAGGCGTTCCCTTCTTCGATGACCGTCGCAAGCGCGACGCCGATATCGGCGCGGGTGATCGCCATCGCCAATGCCGAGCGACTGCCCGCGGTCGCCAGGCCGGCCCCAGCGAGCTGCAGGTTCAGGAAGAAGGTGTCGAGCTGCGCCTCGGAGCGACGCAGCTGCGTGGTCTGATACAGATTGGGGATCGACTCGACCCAGAAGCGCGCCTGCGTGTCGGGCACCCAGTAGCGCTGGCCCTGCGGCCCCTCGGCTGGCTTGACGAGACGCGGCAGCACGGCGCGCGCCGTGACGCCGTAACTGATCGCTGCGCTGTAAAGCAGGTCGGTGGCATCGCACTCGGGCGCTTCCAGCGTGGCGAGGCTGGCTTCCATCGCGCCCACCATGCGCCGTACGGCGAGCTCCGTCTGCTCGCGGTGCCAGTCGAAAGCGGCCTGGCGCCCGATCCCCCACTGATTCAGAAAACGCGGGTCCTCCCAGGCCGGCGGCCAGGTGAGCATGGCGAAGTCGGCTTTGCCCCCCTTCGGATCCTGGATCTCGATCACGGCGAGCGGATGCTCATCGGTGATGTGCTGCTGCGACAGCGTCAGGCGGTAACGCTCGAGCGCCGCCGGATCCTGCAGAAGTTGGCGGTATTGGTTCAGGCTGCCACGCAGCTGGCTCGCGAACTCGCGGCGCAGCAGAATCATGGCCGCGTGATGCCCCACCTGGATCTTGGTGGACACGACCGGCGCCTCGCCGATGAGCGGCCAGGCAAAGGTCATGTTCAGATCCAGATCGAGCAGTCGATCCTGCGTCTCGCGCGCAAGCAGATCCCAATCGGTGCCGGTCAGACTGCGCGCGCTGTCGGGCAGGCCGCGGACCAGTCGGCGCGCCTGAATCCACAAGTTCTCGCGGCAGGCAAGCGCCTCGAGAATCGCGCGATTCCAGTCACTCGCGAGTCCCGGCCGCTCCTGCCCCGCGAGCTCAATCGGCTCGCCGGCGACCGGCAACAGGAAGCGTTCCACCTGGAAGTCTTCCGGCAGCTTGGCCTGGATGCCGCCGACGCCCCCGGCCGAGTCCTCAGGGTCGACCAGGGCAAGGCGCACCACCCCGGCGCGCGGCGGCGGCGCCAGCTCCAGGCGACGCTGACTCACGACCTGGAAGGGCACCGAGCGATAGACCCCGGGCTGCTCGGTGCGCTTCAGGACCATCCGCCCCGGCGTCCCGCCCACCAGGTAGGCCGGCCGCTGACGGTCGGCGTCATAGTTCTCGAACAGCTCAATCGGAATCTCGTCGAGCGGCAGCGGCTCGGTCAGGCGCAGTTCGATTGCCAGCTCGTCGGGAAGATAGAAGGAGCGAATCGGCTCCCATCGACTCTCGAACTGCCGCACGAAATCCAGGCCGCCGCCCAGCCCGGCGAACATCAGCGGCCAGGCCGCGCGCTCTCCGTCGACCGAGAACAGTGCGAATTCGGGCAGCACGCCCTGGACGAGCTCCGCGCGCACAATCAGCGGCGTGATGCCGGCGATCTCGCTGCGCAGGGCCGCCGAAAGCCGCGTGTTGTTCGCCAGCGATTCCTTGGCCCGCCTCTGCCAGTCCTTCGCCTCCTGGGAGCGGATCGCGTCCTCTGGGAAGGCGTGTACCGAGTAGCGGATATGCGCCGATTCACTTTCGAGCTGGTGCGGATCGAGGCGGTGCTGCGCGAGACCCTTGCCGTAGATCGCCAGGAAGCGCCGCGGGCTGCCGCCGTCCTCGCCGAAGGGATACGGCAGCCCGGGGGCCATCGCATCGCGATGCCCGGTCTGGTCCGAGACGACATCGACGAACAGCAGCTCGGGAACCACCGGAGTCCACGACTCGGTGCCCTGCACCCGGCCCGTCTCGGCGTCGAAGCTGCCCACCCGGCCGCGACCGTCACGCGCGCGCTGCGTCTGCGGGTTGGCCGCGTAGGACCAGTTGCCGCTCAGGCCTCCGCCCGTGTCCTCGGGCGCGAGCGTGACGGTGACGCGATCCAGGTCGGCCGGCGGCAGTTCATTGCCTTCGACGTCGAGGGTGTAACGGAAATCCCCCAGCACGAAGACGACCGCCTGTTCGTCGGCGGGAACGTCGATCGGCTGGAAGACCGGGTTGTTCAGCGGCAATCCCCCCGGCTCCGCCTCGGAGGCATAGGGCGAATCGCCGACGAAGGACAGCTGCCAGCCGCCCGAATCAAAGTCCTCGCGCAGACCCTCCAGCCTCAAGAGATGACTGCCGCCATTCTTCGGGTGGACGAGCCGCAGCCGACGCACCCCTTCTTCTTCGGTCAGCAAGGCGCGGCCGCGCACCGCGCCCAGCTCGGTGTCTTCGTAGCGAACCTCCCAGGTTCCGACGAGTTCGGCTGGCAAGTCGTTTTGCAGGGGCGGCGGGCTCGGCGCCACGCGACGCAGATACGGACGCTTGCCGTGCATCCGCGCGAGCGGCTCGTCGCAGCCGCCGATCAGCTGGAAGGAGCCCAGCAGCTGGTTGTCACTCGCGGCGCGGACTTCGACGGTGTAAATCCCGCCGCGGACCGGCTCGAGGAAGTCCGCCTCGAAGGCCAGCGCGGTGCCGGTCGGGACCGGTGCGGGCGGCCCCGCGCCCTCCGGCTCGGCCAGCCAATTGGCACCCTGCACCTGAAAGGCGAAGCGCTCAGTCAGGCGCAGGCCGACTGGCTGACTGGTCGAGGCCGGCGCTTCGGCGACCGGAATTTTCTCGATCGCCGCAAGCGGATGCTGGTGCAGCAGGTCGCGGAAACCGATCCGCTCAAATCCCTCGATCAGAACGCCACGGGCGATGACTCCGTCCTGCGAACCCGGAGCCTCGCAGAGCTCCCAGGTCGCGAAACCCCGGCCGCTGTTGAGCGCGGTCTGCGTATCGAGGCTGAAGCGATCCAACTCGATTCGGATCGTCTCGGCGAGCCACGGGTGACAGGGCAGCCAGGAACTCTCCGCGAGCCCCTTGAGGCGGCCGACCAGCTCGCGGCGCTCGGCCGCCATCCGCTGACCCTCGCGCAGATGCTGCGCGACCACCCGCGCCAAGGCCTGCTCCTCCTCGGGCTGCAGCCGCTGGCGCGCGTCGCTGATCTCGACCTCTGCATCGAGGCTGCCGGAACCGTGACGCTCATTCGCCTGCTGGACCAGCCGCCCCCACTCCTGCCGAAACTCCATGACCTGGGCGCCGATCTTCTGATCGAGTCGATCCACTTCATGCAGAGACTCGAACATCTCGATGCCCCAGGCCGTGCGGATCAGGCTCTGCACCACCCAGTAGTTTGGCGTGCGCCCGCGCAGCGACGCCGTCTGCGCGCGGAAGTTCTCGGCCGCGGTCGTGAAGTAAGTCAGCCCGAATGGATCCCCGGCACCGTTGGCCGCGCGCACCTGCGCGAAGCGCGCCGGCCAGTCGAGCTCGGCGCGGTCGAGGCGCTGCTCCAACTCGGTGACGAAGGCATCCTGCCACTCCTGCAGCGACTCCACCTGCTGCGCCGCCGAAACAGGCTGCGAAAAACCAACGAACGTGCAGAGGAGAAGCAGCCAGCGCACGCACTCACCCGGGGCCGATGAGAAAAACCGCATGCCCCCAAGCTAGTCGCCGCGCAGGGCAGTCGCTAGCGCTTGCGCAGAGTCATCTGGTCGAACAGCCGCCCATCCTCGTCCACGGCCTGAAACTCGAGCTGATCTCCGTGAATCGCCACGTAGACAAAGTGGTGGCGTCGCGCTTTCTTGTGTCCGAACCAGGTGTTGGCCGGATCGAAATCCTCCAGCGAGCCGCCGCCGCCCGCTGCCGTGACGTAGATCACACCCCCCTCGCGATAGGGTTGCACCGCGCCTTCCCGAATCGGGAAGGTGCGTTCGTAGTCGTGCACATGCCCGGAGAAGCAGAGATCGACGTCGTACTTCTCGAGCAGCGCGACGATGTTGCGCACGTTCAGATCGCCGCGGGTGGATGAACTCAGCAGCGTGTCGCCGTAGTCATTAGAGTCGCTGGTGTACGGCGGCTGATGGAGCACCGCGAAGCGCCAGGTCGCCCGCGAAGCGGACAGCGCGGACTCCAGCCATGCCAGCTGCGCCGACTGATCCGCCAGCGAGCGGTTGCCGTCGATCATGAAGAACTCCGCGTTGCCGTAGCGAAAGCTGTACCAGCGCTCCGGCTCGGGCAAGGACATGTAGTCGTAGTAGTTCTGCGCGTCCTGTTCGTGATTGCCCAAGACCGGCATCATGGGCACGCGGCCGAGCAGCGGCTGCATGCTGGGGAAGAAGGTGTCCGTCCAATCCCGCTTGTTGCCCCCGGTATCCACCAGGTCCCCGCAGTGCACGAGCAGATTGGGGCGGTGCTCATAAGCCAGATCGGACACGCGCTTGGCCACCTCGCCGTGGGTCTGGGTGTCTCCCATGACCGCAAACGTGAAGGCATCTTGCGGGCCCGCCGCCGTGCGGAAGCTCAGCCAATCCGACTCTTCCTGCGCGTCGTCCAATCCCTCGACGCGGATGCGGTAGAAGTACTTCTGATGCGGGTCGAGCCCCTCGACACGGAATACGTGCAGCGCCTGCGCATCCCGGTGCTCGACCATCCGCGCCGCTTCGGGCGCTTGGTCGTCGCGCCGGATCCACAGCTGCGCCGTGGAGGGGAAAGTCGTCTCGCAGCCGATCGAGATCGCGTCCTGGGTCGGCCAGGTCAGATACGGCTCGACCAGGAAGCCGAACTCCATGTCGGTCCAGGCCGGAATCTCGGTGAGGGCGCCGAGCTCGTCGAAGCGCTCGCGCACCTCGTTCGCGCTCCAGGCGCGGTCCTCCATCGAGACCTGCTTGATTCGACCATCCAGCGGATAGTTCTCGTTCTGATCGCGATAGGCCCCAAGCAGAAAGGGCGAGCTCGGGTCGTAGAGCACCTCTCCGTGCTGAATCGTCGACTCCAGATCGAGCGCGCCGTCCACGTACAGGCGCGTGGTCGTCCCGTCGAAAGTGGCGGCCACGTGATGCCAGCGGCCCGGGTGATACGCGGTGCGGCCGGTGAAGTAGCTCATCCGCCCATCGCCGTCGTCCATGCCGGTCGTCGCCAGTCCGAAGGTGAAGTGCTGATCGTCATAACCCAGCACAAAGCCCTTCTCGTAGTCGCCGTTGTCCTGCACGCAGCTGACGATCCCGCCCCAACGCTGCGGCCGCTCGATCGCGACCCAGGCCTCGACGCTCAAGGCAGCCCGGGGCATCGCGTCGAGCATGGAGCCCACCTGCTCGGCCACCATCACGACGTCGGCATCGCCGTTCAAGATCAGGCCGCTGCCGAAGCTCGCCGGCGCAAAGTCGTCTCGGGCGGCGCGATGCCCCGGCGGCGTTTCGGGAAGGGTGTGGTAGCCCGGCGAGCGGAACTTTGGAGAGAACAACCACTGCCACTCGCCGGCCCCCGCGGGCGCCTCGGAGGCGAACCAACCCAGACCAAGCGCGACCGGAAGCAGAGCAAAGAAGGGAGAGCGGCGGGCAGACATGCCCGTGCATCCTGCCATCCTCGGCGCAGCGGTTCACGTGCATCCGCTAGGCTGCTGGCATGCTCGCCGCGCTCGTCCTCACCCTTTGCGCTCCGCTCGCGCAGGATGCTTCGGTCCTGCATTACCCCGGCGATCCCGAGCAGGCACCGGGGCACGGGCGGCTCGTCGTGCTGCTCGCCGGCGACGAAGAGTATCGATCCGAAGAGGTGCAGCCGATGCTCGCGCGGCAGCTGCATCAGCTGGGCTTCAGCTGCTCGGTGCTGTTCAGCCAGAACCCCGAGACAGGCGAGGTCGACCCCAACCGCTTGGATCACCTGCCGGGAACCGAGCAGCTCGCCGAGGCCGTGCTGCTGGTGGTGCAGCTGCGCTTTCGTGAGCTGCCGGATGCGCAGATGAAGCCGATCGTCGACTACGTTCAGGCGGGCAAGCCGGTCATCGGCATTCGCACCGCGACGCACGCCTTCCACTACCGCCAGAATCCGGAGAGCCCGTTTGCACATTGGGACTTCCGCGCGTCGGCCTGGTCCGGCGGCTTCGGTCGGCAGATCCTCGGCGAGACCTGGATCAGTCACCACGGCGCCCACGGCGGCGAAGCGACGCGGGCGCTGCCCCACCCGGCCCAGGCACATCATCCGGTGCTGCGCGGCGTCGGTCCGGCTTTCGGGCCAAGCGACGTCTACGGCATCCGCGAGTTGCCCGCCGATGCAACGGTCCTGCTGGACGGCCAGGTCGTCGCCGGCATGTCGCCCGATGATCCTGCGGTCGAAGGCAAGAAGAACACGCCGATGGTGCCGGTGGCCTGGGTGCGCGAGATCCCTCGCGGCGAGGGCAAGGCTGCACAGCGCGTGTTCACGACCACGATGGGCACCGCCGAAGACTGGTCGGATGTGGATCTGCGGCGCTGTTTCCTCAACGCGGCGCTGTGGTGCCTCGGCGAAGAGGCCCAGATCCCCCGCGAAGGCTTCCCCGCCGCGCTGACCGAGCGCTGGCAGCCGACCCCCTTCGGCTTCCAGCGCGCGCGCACCGGGTACAAGCCCGAGGACTATCGTTTCGGCTCGCCGTGGACGCGGGCCGACGAATGACCGGATTCACCGGCAAAGAGCCGCAAAACCCCGCTGTATTCCCGCTCGTGAGCCGTGATCGAGCGGTAGATTCCAGAATAGGATGGGGTCTCCTTCTGGTTCGATGCTGCCCTCCGCTCTCCCCCTTCGCGCCCTTGCCTGCCTGGGCCTCGCCGGCCTCGCTGCAGCCACACCCGGCTGGCTGAGTTCCTCCTCTGCGGCCCCCCCTGCGACGACGCACGCGCCGGACCCGGGCCAGGAACCGGTCACCGCCGAACAGGTGCGCTACGGCCGGGATATCCGCCCGCTGCTGAGTGACCGCTGCTTCGTGTGCCACGGCCCGGACGAGTCGACCCTCGAGGCAGATCTGCGGCTCGACTCCTTCGAGTTCGCCACCGCGGACCTCGGCGGCTACAGCGCCGTCGTGCCGGGCAGCCCGGAGGAGAGCGAACTCTGGTACCGCATCAGCCTCGATCACGGCGACAGTGAAGTCATGCCGCCGGAGGACAGCAAAGTCCGGCCGCTGACCAGTGAAGAGAAGGAACTGATTCGTCGCTGGATCGAAGAAGGCGCTGAGTACGAGGAGCACTGGGCCTTCCAGCCGCCGAGCCGCCCGGGCGTACCGGTGCCGGCGCAACGCGATTGGGTGCGCGACCCGATCGATGCCTTCGTGCTGCAAGGTCTCGAGAACGTCGGGCTGACGCCCTCGCCCGCAGCCGATCCGGCCACCCTCGCCCGCCGGGTCTTCCTGGACCTGACCGGCCTGCCGCCGACCCCGGAAGAGCTGAACGCTTACCTCGAGCAGGTATCCCGCGACCCGCACGCCTACGAGGCGCTGGTCGACAAGCTGCTTCATGAAGAGCCTTATGTGACGCGCTACGCCGAGCGCATGGCCACGCCGTGGCTGGACGCGGCGCGCTACGCCGACACCAACGGCATTCACATGGACGCCGGCCGACAGATGTGGGCCTGGCGCGACTGGGTGCTGGAAGCGATCCGCGACAACAAGCCCTTCGATGAGTTCGTCTACGAGCAGCTCGCCGGCGACCTGATTCCGGATGCCACCCTCGCGCAGAAGGTCGCGAGCGGCTTCCATCGCAATCACGTCATCACCGATGAGGGCGGCGCGATCAACGAGGAGTACCTGGTCGAGTACGCGGCCGACCGCACGGCCACGACCGGCGCGGTCTTCCTGGGCCTGACCCTGGAGTGCGCGCGCTGCCACGACCACAAGTTCGACCCGGTTTCGCAGGAGGACTACTTCTCGCTGTTCGCGTACTTCAACTCGAACCAGGAGCCGGGCCTCTACAGCCAGCGCCCCAACCCGCAGCGGGCCTTTGAGCCCTTCATGCAGGTGCCCTCGGAGGCGCAGACCGTCGCTCAGGCCGACCTGCAGAAGCAGCTCGAACAGGTGCGCGCCGAGATGGCGGAGCCGTCCAGCGAGGACGCGGTCGCCTACGAGGCCTTCCTGGCCCATGCCCCCGAGCAGTACGGCGTGTCCTGGGCAGAGACCGAGTTCGTCTCGGCCACCAGCGAAGACGGCACGACGCTGACGCTGCTCGACGATGGTTCGATCTTTGCCGAGGGCGAGGTCCCCGCCAAGGAATCGCACACCATCACGCTGCGCACGCACGAGACGGATCTGCGCACGCTGCTGCTGGAGGTGCTGCGCGATGACCGGCACGTCAGCGGCCGCGTGGGTCGCGCGTCGAACGGCAACGCGGTCCTTTCGTACATCGAAGCCGAGGCCATTTCGCTCGTCGATCCGAACTTCCGCAAGCCGCTCCAGTTCGTCTGGGCCTGGGCGGATCACGAGCAAGCGGACAGCGACTTCGACGTCGTCAACGCGCTCGACCCCGATCACGGCAAGGTGTGGGCAGTCGGCGCGCACAACGTCGAGGGCGGACGCAACGCGCTGTTCCTCAGCGACGAAGCCTTCGGCTACGAGGGCGGCACCGAACTGAAGATCACGCTGCACTACCGCTCGGTGTACAGCGAGCACGCCTTCGGCCGCGTGCGCCTCACGCCCGGCCGGATCGGCGAAGCAGGCCTCGCGGCCTTGCCGATTGCCGATTCCCGCTGGTACGGCACCTGGCCCTACAAGCCGACCGGCGAAGATGAGGTCGGTTACGACACCGTCTTCGGCCCCGAAGCCGACCCGACTATCGACTTCGCCAAGAAGTACGCCCCGGACGACTACAGCTGGGTCTTTGTCGGCCAAGTGCGTGACGGCGAGCGCATCACCTCGCTGCCCGCGGGCAAGGCGATCAGCTTCGCCGGCAAGCGTCTGTTCGTGCCGACCGAACGTGAGCTGGAGCTTTCGCTGGGCTCGGATGATGGCATTCAGGTCTTCCTGAACGGCGAGATGATCCACGAGAACCGCGTCAATCGCGGGGTCGCTCCCGACCAGGAGAAGGTCGTGCTCAAGCTCACTCCGGGCGTGCACACCTTCGTCATGAAGATCGTCAACACCGGCGGAGTCGGCGGCCTCTACTACGAGGCGCGTCCCCCGCAGGATGAGCTGGGTGGGCCGCTGGTCTTTGCCCTCACGCCGGAGTCGACCCGCGCGCTGGGCGCCAACAAGCTGGCGCAGCGCATGTCTGAGACCTGGCGGACGCAGCACTCGCCGGCCTTCCGCGCTCTGCTGACGCGCGCCGGCGAACTCGAGACCGAACTGGCTGAACTGGAGGCGTCGATCCCGCTGACCATGGTCATGCAGGAGATGGCGAAGCCGCGCGAGACCTTCGTGCTGATGCGCGGTGCTTACGACCATCCCGACAAGAACCGTCCGGTGCAGCGGAGCATCCCCAGCGCGCTGGGCAGCCTGCCCGAAGGCGCGCCGAATGACCGCCGCGGTCTGGCCATGTGGCTGACCAATGCCAGCAACCCGCTGCTAGCGCGGGTCACCGTCAACCGCTACTGGGAGATGCTGTTCGGCACCGGGATCGTGGAGACCAGCGAAGACTTTGGTCTGCAGGGTGCCTGGCCGAGCCACCCCGAGCTGCTCGACTGGCTCGCCGTCGAGTTCCGCGAGAGCGGCTGGGACGTGCGCGCGCTGCTGCGCCGCATCGTGACCAGCAACACCTATCGCCAGAGTTCACGCCTGCGCCCCGAGGCCAGCGCCGCCGACCCGGAAGGACGTCTGCTTGCGAGCTATCCGCGTCGCCGCCTCGGCGCCGAGGAGATCCGCGATCAGGCGCTGTACGTGGCCGGCCTGCTGGTCGAGGAGCTGGGCGGCCCTTCGGTGAAGCCGTACCAGCCGGAAGGCCTCTGGCGCGAAGTCGCGATGATTCAGTCGAACACCCGCAACTTCCAGCGAGGCGACGGCAATGACCTGTGGCGCCGCAGCCTCTACACCTACTGGAAGCGCGCGGTCCCGCCGCCTTCGCTGCTGACTTTCGACGCCCCGACGCGCGAGTTCTGCACGATTTCGCGCGGCGTGACCAACACGCCGCTGCAGGCGCTAGTGCTCTGGAATGACGAGCAGTTCGTCGAGGCCGCGCGCATGCTGGCGCAGCGGACGCTCGCCGAGGAAGCGCCCGCCGATATGGGCGAGTTCCTCGACGACGCGACCGACTGGCGCATTGCCCGGATGTTCCGCCGCTGCACCGGACGTCTGCCGGAAGGCGTCGAGCTGACGCGGCTGCGGGAAGTCCTGGAGGCCTTCCACGAGCGTTACACCGCGAGCGCCGAAGACGCCGCCGCCCTACTGGCCCTCGGCGAAGCGCCGCTGCCCGAAGACCACGACCCTGCGCAGCTCGCCGCCTGGACGATGCTGGGCAACGCCCTGCTCGCCCTCGACGAGACCATCTCCCGCAAGTAAGCCGCCGCAGTACGAACGATGACCGATTCGAACACGAACGATCCGCTCCGCGAACGCGAGCTCCTGCTGACGCGCCGGCGATTCTTCCGTAAGGCGGGCGGCACGCTGTCCACCGGCCTCGGCGCGCTGGCGCTGTCCTCGTTGCTCGGCCGCGAGCTCGGCGCCAAGCCGGGTAGCCTGGCGGGGCTTCCGAGCAACGCCGGCGCCAACGGCCTGCCCCTGGGCCCGCACTTCCGCCCCAAGGCGAAGCGCGTGATCTACATGCACATGGAGGGCGCGCCGAGTCATCTCGACCTCTATGACTACAAGCCGGGGCTGCGGGCGCGCTTCGACCAGGATCTGCCGGAGAGCGTGCGGGACGGACAGCGTCTGACCGGCATGACCAGCGGCCAGGCCCGCTTCCCGGTCGCGCCCTCGCTGTTCCAGTACTCGCGCTACGAGAACAACCAGGACGGTCTCTGGCTGTCCGAGGTGCTCCCCCACACCGGCTCGGTGGCCAAGGAGATTTGCATGATCAACTCGATGCACACCGAGGCGATCAACCACGAGCCGGCGATCACCTTCTTTCAAACCGGCAACCAGCAGCCCGGCCGACCCAGCTTCGGCTCGTGGATGTCCTACGGCTTGGGGAGCGCCAACGCCAACCTGCCGACCTTCGTGGTCATGATCACGCAGGGCCTCGGCAACATGCAGGCGCTGTCGGCGCGCTTCTGGGGCTCGGGTTTCCTGCCCAGCGAGCATCAGGGCTGCAAGCTACGCTCGGGTGGCGACCCGGTGCTATACCTGAGCGATCCGAAGGGAGTCTCCCGCGAGGATCGCCGCCGCATGCTCGATCTCGTCGGCGAGCTGAACGAGCGCGAGTATCAGCGCAGCCTCGACCCCGAGGTGCGAGCGCGGATCTCGCAGTACGAGATGGCCTACCGGATGCAGATGTCGGTCCCCGAGCTGACCGACTTCTCGGACGAGGATGCCGCCACGCTTGAGATGTACGGCCCCGAGGTCAACAAGCCCGGCAGCTTCGCCTCGAACTGCCTGATGGCGCGTCGCCTCGCCGAGCGCGGGGTGCGCTTCATTCAGCTCTACATGCGTGGCTGGGACCAGCACGGCAACCTGCCGCGCGAGCTGCGCGCGCAGGCCGGCGCGGTCGACCAGCCGCAGGCGGCGCTGATCAAGGACCTCAAGCGACGCGGCCTGCTCGACGACACCTTGGTGCTCTGGGCCGGCGAGTTCGGCCGCACGGTCTACAGTCAGGGCCAGCTCACCAAGACGAACTACGGCCGCGACCATCACCCGCGCGCCTTCAGCGTCTGGGCTGCCGGCGGCGGCATGAAGCCGGGCATCAGCTACGGCAAGACCGATGACTTCGGCTACAACATCGTCGAGAATCCGGTCAGCGTACACGACCTGCATGCCACCCTGCTGCATTGCCTGGGCTTCGATCACGAACGCCTCGGCTACCGCCATCAAGGTCGCGACATGCGGCTGACGGATGTCTTCGGTGAAGTAAAGCACGAACTGCTCGCCTAGGCCAGTGCCCGAAATCGACTCCCTGTCCGATCTGATTCCGGTCTTTGGCCGGATGCACCCGCTGCTGCTGCACCTGCCGATCGGCATGCTGGTCGGCCTGGCGCTGCTTGAGATCGGCAATGCGATCGGTCGCAAGCCGGCCGCGTCGACCTTCCTGGTTTTCTTCGGCGCGGTCACGGCGGCCGCCGCCGCGGCGAGCGGTCTGGTGCTGCACGAAGAGCCGGGCTACGTCGAGAGCCGGGTCCTGGAGCTGCACGAGCAGCTCGGGCTGGCCACGGCCGTCTGCGCGCTGGTGGTCTTCCTGCTGCGCGCCTTCGGCGCGACGACGATGTACCGCTGGGCGCTGCTGATCACCGTCGGAGTCATGATTCCGACCGGACACTTCGGCGCCGAGATGGTGCACGGCAAGAACTTCCTGCTCGAACCGCTCGAGCAAGAAGAGGAGCCTGCCCCCACCGTGCCCACGCCGTCGGTCGAGGACGGGCCAACTCTGGCGAGTTACGAGCAGCACGTGGTGCGCTTCTTCCAGGCGAAGTGCAATGAATGCCACGGCGACCGCAAGGTGAAGGGCGGCCTGCGCATGGACAGCCCGGAGGCGCTGCTTGCCGGCGGCGACGGCGGCCCGGCGATCGAAGAAGGCGTGGCCCCCGAGGATCAGGAGCTGCTCTACCGGATGCTGCTGCCGATCGACGATGACGATCACATGCCGCCGGATCACAAGGCGCAGCCCAACGAGGCCGAGATCGAGCTGATTCGGGCCTGGCTGCTCGCCGGCGCCCCTTTCGACGCCGAGTTTGAACTCGCCGAGGGTGCGGAGCTTCCCGTCACCGAAGCCGAGCCGCCGGCATCCGAGACTGGTGCGCAGGCACAGGCTCCGCGCGCAGTTCCCGAGGCCGTCCTCGACTCGATGCGCGAGCGACTGGTCCACGTGCAGCCGGTGCGCGAGGGATCCAATCTGCTTTGGGTCGATTTCGCCGCGCCGGCCAGCCAGGTTGACGATGCGATGGTCCGCGAACTGCTGACGCCGGTCGTCGACTGGATCGCAGACCTGTCGCTGGCGCGCACCCAGGTGACCGACACCAGCCTCGAGCTGATCGCGGTCATGCCCCAGCTCGAGCGGCTGGACCTGCGCGGAACTGCAGTGACCACCGCGGGCCTGCAGCAGCTCGTCGATCACCCACACCTGCGCGAGCTCGTCGTCAGCCGCACCAAGCTGGACGACGCCGCGACCTCCGCGCTGCAGCGGCTGCCGGCTCTGGAGCACCTGTGGATCTGGGATGCGGGCCTCAGCGCCGAAGCGATCGAAGGTCTGCGCGCGGCGCTGCCTGAAGTCGTCATCGACGCCGGCGACCTGGGTGACTCGGCGATGCTCGAAACGGAAGAGAAGCCCGAGTTCACCAGCGACGCACCGCCGGTCGATGCTCCCAGCGAAGCGGAGATCGCCGCCGCGGAAGCGCTGGCGCAGAAGCCGACGATCAATCAGGTCTGCTTGGTCAGCGGCAAAGAGATCGACCCGCAGTTCAACCTCGAGCACAACGGCCAGGTCATCGGCTTCTGCTGCCCGAACTGCCCGAAGACTTTCCTGGCTGATCCGGACAAGTTCCTAGCCAAGCTCGAATCGAGCGACGGCTAGTCGTCGTCGCCGCCGCGGCCGCCCCGGCCACCGCGATCAAAGTCTCCGCCGCCTTCCGGCTCGGGGAGCTCCATCTTCGGGCGGTAGTACAGGCGCGGGCGCGCGTAGTCGCTGCCGTCGATCGCGCGCACCGCGTCTTCGAGCTCAAACAGATTGGCGCCTTCGAGCACGCGCAGCGCGGCATCGACCGCGGCGACCGTGTCCGCCAGCTTGACCTTCGACTGCAGCGCCATGAGCGTGTCGATCGCCGACCGCTCGCGCCCCAGCGCAAGCGCGAGGACGGCGGCGCGCTGACGCTCGCCTGAGGCACGGGAAGCCTGATCGGCAAGCCAGTCGCGCGCATCGGCCTGGGGCAGGACGTGCCCCAACGCGAGAATCGCGTTGATCTGCACCCGAGCATTGTCGTCCTTCTCGGCGAGCTTGATCAGCTGCTTGGCGACCGACTTGTCGCCGCGCGCGCAGGCGCCCAGCGCGCGGACCCACTCCGGCCGCACCTCTTCCTCGTCTTCGGCGCGCAGCCCTTTCTTGACGGCCTTCAGGCCATCCGGATGGCCGATCTGCTCGTAGCCGACCGCCACGATCGCGCGCAGACTGGCACGCTGGCTCTCGATCTCGGCCTCGAGAAGCTCCAGGTACTCGACCGGGGCGAGGATGCCGATCAGCCCGTACATGAAGTCGATGATCCCGGCCGTGGCAGGTCCGCCGAAATCCCACAGGCCGATCTGCTGCTCGAGAAACTTGGCGCCGTCCTCGTCGGGCGTGAACATGATGCGCGCGATGTCCTCGCGATTGCGCGCCGTCACGAAGCCCTTCTTGAGCCGCGCCATCGTCGGTTCGAGTTCGTCTTCGGTCAGGCCACGCCCGAACTCGTCATCCTCGAGCAGGCTGACCACCGCCCCCAGCAACAGGCGGCGCGGCGGGTGGGCCTCCTTGGCCGGCGCTGGACGCTCTTGCTTGCCCGCGAGACGCAGCGCCTCGTCGAAACACCAGCTCATCTCGGCTGCGCTCAGCTCCCAGGGCACGGAGAGCAAGACCTGCCCTTCGGCGTCCAGCCAGACATGCTGCGGCACGGCGAAGGTCCCCAGCTCGTTGACGGTGATCCAGTTGCTGGTCGCATAAGCAAGATTCGCGGCATGGTCGACGGCCTCGGCCTCACCGAAGGCCGGCAGCTTCTTCTCGTCACCGATGGCCCAGGTCCAGGCCGGCACATTGATGGTCTGCTGCGCCTGCGCGATCACCGCCTTGTCGCTGAAAGCCTCCTTGCGGATCGCTTCGCTGCGCAGATCGCCCAGGAATCCGATCGAGACAAAGAGAACGCCGCTCTCGGCGGCAGCCTGCTCCAGGGCCTGATCGACGTCGGGAGTCCAGTCGAGCTTGTTCTGGGCGGGCGCGGAGGCGGCGAGGAGGAGTGCCGCGGCGAGGGTCGCGAGGGAGCGCATGCTGATTGGGGTACGGGCCATCCGCGGGATGGGTAGTTAGTCTGCCTGGGTAGATCCCGGCGCGGGCTTCCAGGTTCCGAGCCAAGTTGTCGCTGCCGCATGAGCGCGCTCGACGGGCTCGCCGCACAGGATGCGCCGTGCGGAGACGCCCTCCTCGAAGGTGGGCGCAGGCGGGGACTCGAAAAACTCCAGCTCGCGGCGCTCGGCGTTGCCTGGATCCTGCCGGAAGCTCGCCATCAGCGAGACGGCGAGAGTCAGACCCGGCACGGTTCCTTCCGGAGTCTCGTACTCACCCTGCTCGGTTCCGCTCGCGCCAAGCTGCAGCGCGGGGCCACGGTGCGGCGGGCCGTCTACCTCGAAAGCCTGGACCTCGACGGCCAGCCCGGTCGCCTCCACCACCGCGCTCACGAGATCGCGGCGAAACTTGCTGAGGTAATCGCCATGACCCGCAAAGAGCGCTCCGGGCCAATCCCGCTCTGCCGCCTGGATCTGGCCCGAATCGTGCAGCTGAATCAACAGGAGCGGCCGCTCGAGATCTCCGGTCTGCACGCTCTGATACGCGTCGCGGCGCAGGCGAGCCGCGATCGAGTCCCGGCCCTCCAGCTGATCGAGCGCTGCCTGCACCTCTTCCGCAGATGGCGGCGGCGGAAGCCGAGGTCCGTCGCCGTTTGGCGGGGGCGGCTCCTCACCGCAAGCAGCGAGCAGGATCAGACTCGTGCCAGAGAAAGCGGAGCGAAGCATCGAGCGCAACCGGGTCACGATTCGATGCTAGCGCGCAGACCCCCTCTAGCGCGAACGCGGGCGACCGCCCCGCTTTCCGGCGGGCTTGCGGCCAGGCCGCCTTCCGCCCCCGCCGCCCGGCGATTCGCCGCTTCGGGCCGCGCCGCGCCGACTGCCGCGCTTGCGGCCGGGCTCGGGGCCACGCTTCTTGCGCGGTGGCCCGGCCTTGGTGTCCTTCTTCTTGCCGAAGGCGCCGGCGACCACCTGCTGCGGCGCGTTGCGCTCGTTGTAGCCCGAATCGAAGCCCTTCTCCTTGTGGCGTCGAATCTCGGCGCCGAGCATCTTCTGCACGGCCTTCAGCCAGCGCTTGTCCGCCGGCGTCAGGAAGCTGAGCGCTTGACCGGCGAGTTCGGCGCGCCCCGTTCGACCGATCCGGTGGGTATAGGCCTCGGCCGTCATCGGCACGTCGTAGTTGATGACGTAGGCGACGCCCTGCACATCGATGCCGCGCGCGACGATGTCGGTGGCGACGAGGATCTGATACTGACCGTCGCGGAAGCCCTGCATCGCCTTGTCGCGCGCATTCTGCGACATATTGCCCTGCAGGGCGATCGCCTTGTGCCCGCCCTTCCAGAGCTGGTCGGCCAGACGGCGCGCGCGGTGCTTGGTGCGCGTGAAGACGATGGCCGAGCGGCAGTCTTCGCGGCGCAGAATGCGATCGAGCAGATCGCGCTTGCGGTCCTCGGCCACGGCGATCAGCGCGTGGTCGATCGTCTGCGCGGGCTGGCTGATCGCCAGCTCGACCTGGTGCGGATCGCGCAACACCTCGCTGGCCAGGCCGCGGATGTCCGGCGGCATCGTCGCCGAGAACAGCAGATTCTGACGACGCTTGGGCAGCTGTTTCAGGATGCGGCGGATCGTCGGCAGGAAGCCCATGTCGAACATGTGGTCTGCTTCGTCCAGCACCAGGGTTTCGACCTCGTCGAGGTGCAGGTAACCCTGATCGTGCAGGTCGAGCAGCCGACCCGGGCAGCCGACGATGATGTCCGGATGGCGGCGCAGCGCACCCGTCTGCATGCGCTGCGAGACGCCGCCGAAGATGGTGATGACGCGCAGGCCGGTGTGCCGCGCCAGGGCACGCGTCTGCTCGGCGATCTGCGTAGCGAGCTCGCGCGTGGGCGCGATGATCAGCGCGCGCGGCCGCGCCTTGCGGTGTTCGCGCAGGCGCTCGAGGATCGGCAGCGCGAAGGCGGCCGTCTTGCCGGTGCCCGTCTGGGCGAGCCCCAAGACGTCGCGGCCGTCGACGGCAGCGGGGATCGTCTGGACCTGGATCGGCCGCGGCTTGTCGAAGCCGGCAAAGCTGATGCCCTGAAGAATGGTGTCGCTGAGGCCGAGCTCGGCAAAGCCCTGCCCCGCGCCTTGAGTGGCGGGTGTCATGTGTGGTGTTGAGTAAGGGTGATCGCAGCGATGTGCTGCGTTCCGGCCCATACAACAGCAACGGACAGGACGAGCGAGAGGCGCGGTCGATGGCCCGTGGGCGGCGACCCTGTTGTGCGCTCGCGGCCGCGCGGGGCGGCAGCTCTCTTATTCTAGCGGATTGTGGCGGCGGGATAGCCCGACGCCGACCTGGATCCATGCGACTCGCCTCCCTGCCCGTGTCCATCCTGCTTCTGGCCGTGAGCCTCGCTGCGGGTTGCCAGTCCTCCGCGAGCACCGAGGCGGTCTTTGCCGACGGCGCGCAGTTGGAGGTGCTGGCCGACGGAATGGGTTTCGTCGAAGGCCCCGTCTGGCTGGAGAGCGAGCAGCGCCTGGTCTTCAGCGATATCCCCGAGCGCAAGCTGCGTAGCTGGAGCCGCCAGGATGGCCTGAGCCTCTATCGTGAATCGCCTCATCCGAACGGCAACATGCTGGACGAGGAAGGACGGCTGTTGACCTGCCGGCACGGTGAGCGCGACCTAGTGCGGACAGAGGCAGATGGGTCGCTGACGGTGCTGGCGACGGGCTGGAACGGGCGGCGATTCAACTCGCCGAATGACCTGAGCGTGCGCGCCGATGGCACGATCTGGTTCACGGATCCGCCGTGGGGTCTGCCGCGTCAGCGAGAAGGGCGCGAGCTGGACTGGAACGGGGTCTACCGGCTGGACCCGAGCACCGGGGAGGTCGTCCTGCTGAGCAAGGAGCACACGATGCCGAACGGCATCGGTCTCTCGCCCGACGGCCAGACCCTTTACCTAGCGGACACCGGCGGACATCCTTCGCACCCCGATCCGGCGCGGCACGAGCTGCCCGCCGTGGTGACCGCCTACCCCATCCTGGCGGACGGAAGTCTGGGCGCGCCACGCTGGCAGACCCCCACCCGCTGCGACGGCATGGCGATCGACCGGCAGGGGCGGATCTACACCACCAGCCGCGAAGGCATCGTCGTCCTCGACCCGACCGATGGCCGCATCCTGACCACGCTGCCCATGCCGGAGTCGCCCGCCAACTGCACCTTCGGCGAGTCGGACGGAATGACCTTGTTCATCACCGCCCGCACGAGCCTCTACGCCATCCGCACCGCCGTCCCCGGCGCGCGCTCGCGCTAGCCCTCCGCGCGAGTATCCACCTCAGAACACGACTTCAATGTCGTGCACCATCCCGTCGTACTGCGGCCCGACTTCGAATGGCGCCCCAGCCTCCTTCGGGTTCGCTGGGGTTGGGTACATGAAAGGTGATCCAGCAACAAGAACGAAGGTCCCACTCGGCAATCCGACAAGCTCATAAGGCGGGCCGTCAAACTGAAATTGCCGCCTTCCATATGATCGAGCGTCAGCGTGAATTATCTCTCCCTGGAATTCACCTTCGTATTCTCGGCCCTTTGAGTCCGACAGCACGATCGGAACAACATAGAGCTCTCCCAAGTCGAAGTTCACCACGGACACATTGTCAGTCGCGACTGTCACTACTTCTTCGGGCTCCTTCATTCGTACCATTGCAAGATTGTCGGCAGCACGAATTTTCATTCGGTAGCGCCCCGCTGGGATCGAGTGAATGTCTGATTGCTTCTCTCGAAGGTCCACTTCGTACTCCCACCAGTCAGACCGCTCTGCCCCTTCAGAAACTCGCTCGATTTGGAGAAACGACCTGAGTCCCCCAAGGAGCTCAGAATCACTGGCTGACTTCATGCCGCTCAACTGCAATCGAATGGTTCCAAACCCTGACTTTGTCGGGGACAACTCGAGCTCAGCTGACGCGAACGCTCCCGCGTCATCCGGCCGTGAGTAACTCAGGGCGAACTCGCCAGCATGATATCCAGGCAGCCTGACAGTCACGACCGCGTCGACGGATGCGGAAGAACGAAATGGAACAATTGCTGTAAGTAGGTGACGGGACGGGTCTCCTAGATACAAGGACGGGTTCGCTTCGATTCCAGCCACCACTAAAGCCTCGTCTGCAATCGGGGAATACTGAGCGCGCGACCCTGGCACAAACTTCTCAGAGATACCTGCCCAGCTCCCGCCAACCCCCGGCCAACAGCTCACTCGGCCTCCGCTGGTCGACTCGGTCAAGAGGACATCAACGCCGAGCACTTTCCCACCCAAGAGATTGACTCGCTTCTGTGAACTACCTGAACGCACAACAGCAATCTCTGTGGCGGACCCTGGACCAAACCCTCTAAGCAAGTAGTCGACGTTTGGGTCGAGCTCGCCGAGAAGAAACTCTCCGCTACCTTCAACTCCGGCGACGACTAGCTCAGCACCCCCAAAGAAAAGCCCTGGCCGAAGTGATCTCCAATCGACATCCCTTGCCGCAAGCGGCTGCGCAACAACGAAGAAACCCCCACCTGGAGATTGACCCATTGCGTCAGCAACAGCGCCGGAGATAGCCCGACCTTGTTCAAATCGCACCTCAGCTGATCGAACGGACTCGCGAAGGTCGACTATCCGTGACACAAACCCACCCTTGCGCATGACTACTGACTCGGAAGTCGAAGAAACACACACGCGTGCGTACCCATTCGCATCTGTGATAGCCGAACACGTCACATTCTTGTGCTTGTCCTCAACAAGGCAAACGACTTCGGCTATCGGAACACGGTCAGCCTCACTTGACACAACTCGAATCTCAAAGTCCGAGGACAACAAGGAATCATGGCTAGCGCTGTGCTCCTTGAGTTGCGCCAGACAGACTCTCCCCCGCGCCAGTAGGCGAAATTCTGACCACCCGTCGCCTACCACGCCTTGGGTTGCGTCAGGGGCCCCGCCCTCTGAGCACCCCAGAACCAGAGCCTGCAATGCGACAGCAAGCAGAAGGGCATGAGTGAATCTCCTCGATTTCACTCTCCAATTCTCCCCGCTTCACATCTTGCCTCCATCGCCCTCGTTGAGTGTCCTCCAGACTCTGTCGAAGTGTCGTAGACCAACTCACAGCGCATGTAGCTCCCGTGCTCTCCACACACCGCTTCACATGAGCCCATCGCGACTGCGATCACTCGTCGACGCGGACCTTCAGGACTCACTCGCAGCACAGCACTGCAGCAATTCGCCCGCTTACCATTTGCATCGCAATCACACCAAACCTCAATCACTCCATTCGGGCGCCGCAGCGTGTCGTAGTCGCAGCAGGTGAGTGCGTCACTGCAGACCAACCGCCAAACGCCTTGGTCTTCATTCCATTCAATCGAGGAGCCGCAGTGGCTTGGGGGCGCGAGGGCGCTGCTGGTCGGGTGCGGCGGAGCGAGGCCGAGGGATGCCAGGGCGGAGAGCGCGCACAGCAGGATAGGGATGGAATGTCGAATAGAACGACGCATGGCGTCATCCTAGGCAGGGGTGAATTGCTGTCAAGGCGCGCGGAGGCACCACGAGGGGTTGTGGCGGTCGTGCTCCGCGGGCACTTTGGCTTGGGGCGTTGCCTAGTCGTTGCCGGACTCTGAAGGCGCCGCGGCGTCGGCAAAGACGAGCAGCTCATTGACGTGCACGCCGGGGTTGGCGCTGTTCTTGAGCATCACGAGGCGCACGTAGCGCGCCGGCGTCACGGCGAAGCGATGCGTGAACCCCTCCGCGGTGGAGCGCGCCGTCTGCTGACTTGCGTCGACGACCGTCGTCCAGCTTGATCCATCGGTCGAGAGCTCGAGACGGTACTGATAGAAGCGCCCCCCATCGTGATAGAAGTAGACCTGCGCGCGGTCGAGCGGCATCTCTTTCTGCAGGTCGACGGTCAGCGAGGCAGGCGACTCACCGCAGTGCCAGCCGGACTCGTTGCCGAGCTTGCCATCGACCGCGTTCGCCGGAATATTCGGCCCCTGGTGGCCGGCGCTCGAGGTGATCGGCTTGCCCGTCGCCAGGCTGCGGACGATCACCTGCGTCGGGTCGATGAACTCGACCGCGCTCAGATCCATGCCGGCCCCCTGCCGGCGCGCCTCGCCGACCAGCACCAGCTCATCGAAAGGAACTGGGGCATCCATCCCCGGACCTTGCGCCATCAGATTGAGTTCGTTCTGCACGTACTCGAAATGGAAACGCACCCGAAAGTCGACGCGCCCCGCCGGCAGCTCGGCGGCCCCCACCGCTTGGCGGTTCCCACGCGAGGTCGCGACCTGCGCCCCGCCGAGGCTGAGTTCGGCGGCGCCATCGCGCCCGCGCACGAAGAAGCGCCACTCTCCACTCTCCGGCAACTCGATCTGGCCCGTCAGCTCGATCGCCATCGGCTGCCAGTGACGGCGCGGCAACCACTCCAGCCCCGCCACCTCATCGGCGCGAATGCGAGTATCCACATGGCCGCGCTCGGCGACGCGCGAGAAGAGCTCGTGATTGACGACGCGCGCGCGCTCGACCGTGGAGCGCGGCTTGGTGCCGGAAGCGCGCACGCCAAGCTCGTCAACATCGAGCACATCGCCAGTGCCCAGCGGAATCGGCCAGGCGGCACGCCAGTCGTAGGCCACCTTCTCCGCCCAGGTCACGCGCGGAGGCGCCAGCTCGGCCCAGGTATAGCGCGGGACCGGCGGCTTGAGGTTCGCCTGCAGGCCGGGCTTGCTCGGCGGGGTCGGCACCGGCTTGGGCGAAAAGGCGCGGCGCACTACGCGATCCAGACCCGCACGATCGGCGCGGTGCTCCTCGACGGTCAGCTCCACGCCGGGGAACCACATGCGCGAACTGACCGCCGCGATGACCTCGTACGACGAAGGAAGAATCGCCTCGGGCCGCTGCTCCCAGACGCAGACCTGCGCCCCCAGCACCGGCGCCTCGGCTGGCAAGGTGACCTCGCGCCCGCCCAGGCGCTGCCGCACCTCGCGGACATTCCAGTCGAGGGCGCGCTCCAGCGTCGCCGCCCAACACTGCGACGGCACGACGTACAGCGGATCCCAGCCGCAGTTCACGATCTCAAATCCGTTCTTGATCAGCGACTCCGGCGACTGGTACGTCAGATTCCAGGCCATGATCAGAATGTCATTCGGGATCGGCGCGGCTTCCGTGCCCGCGCCCGGGAATCCCTCCCAGACCACCGGCCGCTTGCCGCGCTTGCGCACCATCTCGCAGGTGCGCGCGACGAAGTGGCAGTAGAGCTCGCCCAGGTCGCCCTTCGCGGCCAGCGGCAGCTTGTACTTCTCACAGTAAGCCGCGTACTCCGGCAGCTCGCGCAGATGTCCGGCGTAGACCTCGTCGGCACCCAGGTGGATGTAGTTGCTGTTCCAGAAGACCTCCGCGACCTCGCCGATCAGCACATCCAGCGATGCGTAGGCCTGCTCGTTTGCCATGTTGACGACCCCGGTCGAGCGCGACTCTCCGCTGCTCGGATCGGTCGTCCCAAACAGATCCGGGCGCGCCCGCACCATGACGCCGGCGTGCGCCGGCATATCGACTTCCGGCACCAGCTGGATGCCACGCACATCGGCGAAGCGCACCAGATGATCCAGCTCCTCGCGGGTGAAGTGTCGACGATCTCCTTCCGGGCCCCAGCTCGCGAGCTCGGGGAAGGCCTCGCTCGGGAAGGTGAAGAGCTGATCGTCGGTGAGGTGCAGGTGGACCCGATTGAGCCCGGTCAGCCAGGCCAGCTGAATGGCGTTTTCGACATCCTGCGCCGTGTGCGGAAACCGCGCGACGTCGATCATCAGGCCGCGCCACTCCGTCGCCGGCTGATTGACGATCAGGGCCTCCTCGGCCCGCCCCTGATCGTCGATCAGCTGCAGCGCGCGCGCGGCGGCCGCGGCGAGCCCCTGGGCAGTGCTGGCCTGCAGGAGCACCGATTCGCCGTCCGAACGAATCGAATAACCCTCTCGATGCATCCGGGGCATGCCGGCGACCGGGCCGAGCTCCATCTCGATGGTCGGGCTGCCCTCAGGAAGCAGCGGCGCCATCGCAGCCTGCACGGCCTCGACGGGCGAGAGTGCGCCGGGCTCCTGTGCCATGGCCTGCCCGGAGAGCAGGATGACGAGCAATGCAAGGGCGGAGCGGATCATGCCGCCAGCCTAGATCTGCGCCGGAGCTGCGGGAAGCGAAGCCGCGCCGCGCGCTGCTGCGCTGCTAACCGGTCACGGCCTCGGCGACTTCCTCGCCCTTCCGCTTCACATCCTCGAGCACCAGGTACAGGCAGGGCACCAGCAGCAGAATGATCGCCGTCGCGAAGATGATGCCGAAGCCGAGCGAGATGGCCATCGGGATCAGGGTGTAGGCTTGCCGCGAAGTTTCGAAGATGATCGGCGTCAGCCCGCCGAAGGTCGTCAGCGTCGTCAGCAGGATCGGCCGGAAACGTCGCAGGCCGGCCTGGCGAATCGCGTCGAAGGCGGACAGCTCACCGCGGCGGCGGTTGGCGTAGTCGACCATGATCAGCGAGTCGTTCACCACCACCCCCGATAGCGCGATCAGGCCCATCACGCTCACCAGCGAGATGTCATAGCCCAGCAGCATGTGCCCCAGCACCGCGCCGACGATGCCGAAAGGGATCGCGATCATCACGATCAAGGGTTGGAGGTAGCTGCCGAAGGCGATGGCCAGCAGGCAGTACATCACCGCCATCGCCACCGAGAAGCCGCTCCACAGCGCCGAGGTCGACTCGCGCATCTCGGCCTGACTCCCTTCAAAGGTCCAGGTCAGGCCCGGGTAGAGCGCGCGCAGCTCGGGTAGCTCCTTGGTGTTGATCGCCTCCAGCACGCGGCCGACCTCGCGCTTCGGCTCGACGTTCATGTTGACGTTGATCACCCGCCGCCCGTTGCGCCGGTTGATGCTGGTGAAGGCCTCGGTGCGCTCGACCTCGGCCACGTCGAGCAGCGGCACTTCGGTGCCGTCCGGCGTGAAGATCACCAGCTCCTCGAAGTTCTGCAGATCCTCGCGCTCGACCCGCGGCAGCTTGACCCGCACCTCGATTTCGTTGGTCCCGCGCAGCTGGCGCATGGCCAGCGCGCCGAAGAAAGCGTCGCGCACCTGCTGGCCGACATCCTCCGCGGTCAGCCCCAGCAGGCGCCCTTCGGGCCGCAGCTTCAGGTCAAACTGCTCCTTGCCGCGGTTGTAGTTGTCGTTGACATCCTGCGCGGAGGCATAGGTCTCGGCGCGCGCCACCAGATCCAGCGCCGCCAGTTCGAGAGTCTCGATGTTCTCGTGCCCCAGGTCGACGCTGATGTCCTTGCGCCAGCTGCCCGGCCCGGTCTCGGCCTCGAAGGTGATCTGGTGCACGCCCGGGATGTCGCCGATCTCGTCCCGCCAGAGCGCGATGATCTCGCTGGTCGACATATCGTGCTCGTCGGGAGGACGCATCACGATCTCGACGTCGACAAAGTTCTGCCCGCGCACATTGGTCTTGATGCCCTCGGCAACCCGATCCAGATCGTGTTCATCAAACATCCGCCGCGTGGCCCGCGTCACCTCGTCGGCGATCTTGGCCGCCTGCTGGGAAGTCGTGCCCACCGGCAGGCGCACGCCCGCTTCGATCTCATCGGCGGCCATCTCGGGCATCATGATCATGCCCATATGGCTGCTGGTCGCGTAGCCGCTCACGATGGTCAGCAGCGCGATGCCGGCCGTCAGCGTGACGTAGCGGTTGCGCAGACAGCGAGTGAGCACCGCGCCAAACCAGCGGTCCACGAAGCGCTCGAAACCCTGGGCGAAGCCGCGCTGCATCCGATGCAGGAAGGCCCCCACCGTCGTCCGCTGCTTCTCGCCGGAATGCGCGAGGTGCGCCGGCAGAATGAACAGCGCCTCGGCCAGCGAGACCAGCAGCACGATGATCACCACCGCGGGTAAGGGCCACCAAAACTTGCCCGTCGTGCCCGGGAGGTACAGCAGCGGCACGAAGGCAATGACGTTAGTCAGGATGCTGAAGACCACCGGCCGCGCGATGTCCTGCGTGCCGCGGATCGCGGCGTCCATGCGGCTCATCCCGCGCTGCCGGTACTCGTAGACGTTCTCGCCCACGACGACCGCATCATCGACCACGATCCCGAGCACCACCAGGAAGGCGAACATCGAGATCATGTTGATGCTCTCGCCGATCACCGGCAGGAAGACCATGCCGCCAATGAAGGAGATCACCATCCCCATCATCACCCAGAAGGCCAGCCGCACTTCCAGGAACAGCGCCAGGATGCCGAGCACGATGACCACCGCCCAGCCGCCGTTCTCGAGCAGCAGACTGAGCCGTTCCTCGTAGTCCTCCGCGGCGTTGTTGTCGATACGCCACTGCACGCCCGGCGGCAGCGTGGCCTCGACCGACTGCATGGTCTCCTCGACCGCCGCCGCCACCTCGAGCGGCGACTCCTGGCCGACGCGGAAGACCTGAATGCCGACGGATGGCGTCTGGTTAAAGAGGCCCTGGAAGCCCGTCTCCTCGAAGCCGTCGGTGATCGTCGCCAGATCGCCCAGCGTGACCGTCGAGCCTTCTTCCGAAGTCAGCACGACGATGTTGGCGAACTCCTCTGCCCATTGCTTGCGTTCCTGCAGGCGCAGCAGAATCTCGCCGCCGGTCGTCTCGACCGAACCCGCGGGAACATCGCGGCTCGAGTCGTCGATGACCCGCGCGACCTCGCGCAGAGTCAGGCCGTACTCGCGCAGCGTCTGCCCGGGGATCTCCACGTGCGTGACGTAATCCGGCACCCGCCGCAGCTCGACCTGGGTGATCGAGGGGTGGGACAGCAGCGTGTCCCGCAGCCGTTCGCCGAGGATGCGCAGCGTCCACGGATCGACCTCGCCGTACAGCTCGACCAGCAGCACCTCGCGCTGCTGCGACTGCAGGCGGACCTCGGGCTGCTCGATGTCATCGGGGAAGGTTCGGATCCGACTGACCGCCTGGTCGATGTCCTGGTAGACCTTCATCCGGTCCACGCCGACGACCAGCTCGATCGACACGCTGCCCGAGCCCTCGCGCGCCGTCGAGGTGACTTCCTTGATGCCCTGCAGCCCGCGCACGGCCTCTTCGACCGGCAGCAGGATGCCCTGCTCGACCTCGGTCGGCGCCGCGCCGGGGTAGCGCACGCTGACCTGCACCACGTCCAGCTGGAAGTTGGGCAGGACCTCCTTCTGCACCCCGATCGCCGACCAGATGCCGCCGCCGATCAGCAGGAACATCAACAGGTTGGCGGCGATGGAATTGCGCGCCATCCAGGCGATCAGCCCGCGGGAAGTCGAACCCGTCTCGCTCACTGCGAGCTCTCCTCAAGCGGCTCCCCGTCGCGGCTCCGAATGCGCAACGCCGCGCCATCGACGAAGGTGGAGAGGTCGGTGATGACCACCTCTTCGCCAGCTTCCAGCCCCGCCTCCAGGTACACGTACTGGGCGTCGCGGAAGGCGACCTCGACCGGGCGCACCCGCAGCACGCCGTCCTCGTGGACCCAGACCGTGTCCTCCTTGCGCAGATAGGCCCGGTCCAGCCGCACCACATTGCTCACCTCACGCCCTTCGATCGAGACCTCGACGAAGGCGCCGATCATCAGGCGCGGCGCGGCCGCATCGGTCGAGTTCTGGGCGAGTGGATCCTCGACTGCAACCAGCACACGGGCCAGGCGGGTCCCCGCATCGAGCTCGCCGATCACGCGATCGACGCGGGCCTCGCGGCGCACGCCCGGGGGCCAGGCTGCGGCGTCGCGCACGGTCGCCGGCGACGCGGCCTGCCCCGGTGCGCTGGGGATCTGCAGCCAGCGAAGCTGCGCCCGCGGCACGGTCGCGACTACCCAATAGGTGTCGAGGCCGACCAGCCGCCCCACCGCCTCGCCGCGCGAAAGCTGCGAACCCAGATCGACGTGCCGCTCGAGAATCAGCGCGTCAAAAGGAGCGACGATCTTGGTGCGCTGCAGATCCAGCTCGGCCTGCGCGACCGCGGCCTCGGCCGCCTCGACCTGCGCCCGCGCCGTCGCCAGCTGCGGGGCCCGCAGCACCAGCGCGCGCTGCTCTTCCGGCAGCTCCTGATCGAGCAGCGCGTAGTCCTTCTCGGCCACCTTCTGCCGGCCCATCTCGACTGAGAGATCGGCCTCGGCCTGATGCAGCTCGGCCAGCCGCTGCGCCAGCACGTTCTCGAAGTCCGCCGGATCGATCGTGACCAGCTCCTCGCCGACCCGCACGAAGCCGCCCGGCTCGAAGGCCGCCGCGCGCCCCACCACCTGACCGGCGATCCGCGGGCTGAGCTGCACCTCGCGCACCGGGCGCACCGTGCCGACCGCCTCGATCTTTGGCCGGAAACTACCGCGCTCGGCGGTGATCACTTCGACCAGCATCGCCGACTTCTTGGTCGCGGTGACCTGCTCCGCCTCCGGCTCGGTCAGGTAGATCGCGGCCAGGACGCCGCCCGCCGAGGCGAGGATCAGGAAGCAAACGAAAACGGTCAGTCGGGCGCTCATGACTCTCGCTCGCGGAAGGTGGGGAAGCCGCCGGCCAGGGCGCGGTACAGGGCGATGCGCGCTTCGACTAGCGCCAGGCGCGCGCTCACCAGGTCGCGGCGCGTCTCTTGCAGATCGGTCAGCGTCGTCAGCACGTCGATGTAGTCGGCCAGGCCGTTGAAGTACTCGGAACGCAACTGATCGTAGGTCCGTTCGGCCAGACGCTGCTGCTCTTCCAGGCTGGCGATGCGCTCGCGCTGCTTGCGCTCGAGCACGAGGGCGTCTTCGACCTCCTGGAAGGAGAGCAGAGTCGCTTGTCCGTATTCGTACAGACGCTGCCCGGCGATTGCCTGATTCCGGGAGATCTCGGCGTCGCGGAGCTCGCCGTCGATCAGCGGCAGCACCAGGTTGGCGGCCAGCCGGCGCAGCCAGTCTTCAAAGATCTCGTCCGCGCCCTGATCAGTCGTCGACAGCGAAGCCGAGAGGCTGAGCCGTGGGTAGCGCGCGCTGACCGCGGCCGCCACTTCGGCGTCGGCCGCCTGGAGCTCGAGGTAGGCCGCTTCCAGGTCGGGCCGGCGGCGCACCAGCTCGGCGGGGATCCCGGTCGCAGGCAGGGGCGGGAGCTGCGGCAGGGTGGGCAGCTCGGCCGCTTCGACCTCGATCCCCTCCTGCGGCGCCTGCCCGAGCAGCACGGCCAGCAGATGCTCCAGCACCTCGACCCGCGTCTCGGCGTCGATGCGCCGCGCGCGCGTCGATTCGATCAGCTGCCGCTGGCGCAGGATGTCGACCCCGCGCACCTGCCCGATGCCGACCCGCGCCTGGATCAGCTGCAGGACCTTCTCGTTGGTCTCGATCTGCTCGGTCAGCAGCGAGCGCTGGGCGCGCGCTTCCAGCAGGCGATACCAGGTGCGCGTGACTTCGGCCGAGAGCGAGAGCGCTCCGGCGCGGTAGTCGGCCAGCGAGGCGCGGGCGCGGTACTGCTGCGCCGCGACCAGCGAGTCAAAGCGCCCCCAGAGGTCCACCTCGTAGAAGGCGGCCAGGCCCAGTCCGAAGGACTCGCCGTCGCCGCCGCCCGGGCGACGCGACTCGAAGTCGGCCTCCAAGTCCAGCTCAGGAGTGAACACCGCGGCCTCGCGGTCGATCAGCGCGCGCGCCGCGTCCAGCCGCTGCCAAGCCACGGCCAGATCGAAGTTTCCCTCGATCGCCTGTTCGACCAGCGCGTTCAGCTCCTGGTCGCCGAACTCCTGCCACCAGGCATCGGGCAGCGCCCGCTCCCCCGCCGGCGAGAAGGCGGCCGGCATCGCGACGACCTCCGGCGGCACCAACTCGTCCTCCTCGACCCGCGCGCGCGAGCACGCGGCGCTCAGACCGAGCACCGAAGCGAGGAGCAGGCCTCGTCGCGGGGGGAGCACAAGGTTGGGCACTAGACGCAATCTAGGCCAAACCTCCGCGTCGCTCTACTCCTGATCTTCGGGCGGAAGCTCCAGGAACTGAGGAGGCGCCTGCGCCAGCACCTCGACCACATCATCCGGGGTGAAGATCACGTAGTGCACCGCGTCCGGAAAGACGTCCTGCATGTGGGGCTCGCGAGACCAGAGCCACGCGATCCAGCCGGAGTTCTCGACCATGAATGTGTGCTGCGGAATCGAGTGTCCGCCGGCAGCCTTGTGCAGCGCAACCTGATAGCCCTCATCACGGTTCGCATAGGCGACGACATCACCTACACGCCAGATGATTTCGATCAGCCCTTCTTGCTCTGACCGACTGTGTGAGAACCGGACTCTCAGGTTGCCCTGAGCATCGTCAAGGAGCTCATGCACGTAGACATGCTCCAACCCCGTCAACGCGGTCGGCCACGGAATTAGTCGCTCGGAGCCGCGCTCTTCGCTCATTCCACGCCCGGCACGTCCACGCCGCGTTCGCGCATGGCTTGCAGCGCTTCGTCGTAGCCGGCGTCGACGTGGCGCACGACGCCCATGCCGGGGTCATTCGTCAGCACAGCGCGGATGCGTTCGTCGGTCTCTTCCGAGCCGTCGCAGCAGATGACCTGACCCGAGTGCTGGCTGTACCCGATCCCCACTCCACCACCGTGGTGCAGGCTGACCCAGCTCGCGCCGCCGGCGACGGCCAGCATGGCGTTGAGCAGCGGCCAGTCGGCCACGGCGTCGGTGCCGTCCTTCATCGCTTCGGTCTCGCGGTTGGGGCTGGCCACCGAACCGCAATCCAGATGGTCGCGACCCAGCGCGACCGGCGCGCTCAGCTCGCCGTCGCGGACCATGCGGTTGAACTCCAGCCCGGCGAGGTGACGCTCGCCGTAGCCCAGCCAGCAGATGCGCGAGGGCAGGCCCTGGAATGCCACGCGCTCGCCGGCCATCTTGATCCAGCGGCACAGCGATTCCTTGTGCGGGAACAGCCGCAGGATCGCTTCGTCGGTCTTGCGGATGTCCTCTGGGTCCCCGGACAGCGCCGCCCAGCGGAAGGGCCCCATGCCCTCGCAGAACAGCGGGCGAATGTAGGCCGGCACGAAACCCGGGAAGTCGAAGGCGTTCTCAACCCCGGCGCGCTCCTGCGCGAAGCCGCGCAGGTTGTTGCCGTAGTCGAAGGTCTCGGCGCCGCGCTTCTGCAGCTCGAGCATCAGCTGGACGTGCTCCCCCATCGTGCGGAAGCTCTCGGCTTCGTAGCGCTCGGGGTCGCTCTCGCGCAGCTGCATCGCGCCCTCGAAGCTCATGCGGTTGGGGACGTAGCCGCCCAGCGGGTCGTGCGCGCTGGTCTGGTCGGTGAGCAGCTCCGGCGTGATGTCGCGCTCGATCAGCGCGTGCAGCAGATCGGTCGCGTTGCAGCAGACCCCAATCGAAACGGCCTCGCCCGCTTCCTTGGCCTGCAGCGCGCGCTCGATCGCCGCGTCGATCGAAGGCTGCACCTCGTCGAGGTACTTGGTGCGCAGCCGGAAATCGAGCCGCGCCTGCTCGACGTCGGCGATCAGGCAGGTGCCCTCGTTCATCGTGACGGCCAGCGGCTGTGCGCCGCCCATGCCGCCGCAGCCCGCGGTCACCGAGAGCGTGCCCTTCAGCGTGCCGCCGAAGCTCTTGGCCGCTGCGGCGGCGAAAGTCTCGTAGGTGCCCTGCAGGATGCCCTGTGTGCCGATGTAGATCCACGAGCCGGCCGTCATCTGGCCGTACATCATCAGCCCTTTGCGCTCGAGCTCGCGGAAGTGCTCCCAGGTCGCCCACTTGCCGACCAGGTTGCTGTTGGCGATCAGCACCTTGGGCGCGCCCGGGCGGGTGCGGAAGACCGCGACCGGCTTGCCAGACTGCACCAGCATGGTCTCGTCCGTTTCCAGACGCTGCAGCGTATGCACGATCTGCTGCGCGGCCTCCCAGTTGCGCGCGGCCTTGCCGGTGCCGCCGTAGACGACCAGGTCTTCCGGGCGCTCGGCGACCTCGGCGTCGAGGTTGTTGAGGAACATGCGCAGCGCCGCCTCGGCGTGCCAATCCTTGCAGTTCAGCTCGCTGCCGCGCGGCGCGTGCTGGGCACCCGGGGTGATCGTCAGAAGCTTCCGTTCGGTCGCCGGCATGCTTCCATTCTACGGCGGCGGCCCTCAGCGTCCGTCTTCGCCCAGCGCGCGCATGGCCGCGAGTTCGCGCAGGAAGAGGCGCAGCGTCGCCAGGATGGCGAGGACGAGAAAGACGATGCCGAGCGGCTGACGCCAGGTGTCCTGCTGCGCGGGTTCGAGCCAGACGGTCAGGACCAGCGCCGCGGCCCAAATTAGCACCAGGCGCGGCAGGCTGAGTTCGTCGCGCTCGCCCTCGGCGGCGCTCAGCCGCTGGGCGAGTTCGCGCAGCTCGAAAGTAAGCACGCCGACGATCGCGGCGACGAGCAGCGCATCCAGCCAGCCGGGCTGGCCGTCCGCCAGCAGCAGCACGCCCACCAGCGCCGCCCCGGAAACCAGGGCGCGCAGCAGGTAGGAATCGTGGATGCGAGTCATTCCAACAGCTCGAGGATCGTGCGGCGGTACTGTTCATACGCCGCGCGGCCCTCGGCCGTCAGTCGAAACACGGTGCGCGGTTTGCGCTCCACGAAGTCCTTCTTCACGCTCAGGTAGCCGGCGTCCTCGAGCTTGCGCGCGTGGGTGGCCAGGTTGCCCCAGCTGAGCCCGGTCTGATGGTGCAGCCAGGTGGCGTCGGCCTCGTCGACCGCCATCAGCTGCCGGACGATCGCCAGCCGAGCCGGCGCGTGGATGAGCTTGTCGAGTTCCACTTAGCTCAGGCGGGATGGTCGTAGAACTCGGCCGGCGGCTCCACCACCGGGTGGCGGCGCACGAAGCGCGTGTACAGCCCCAGCCCGATGAGCAGCGGCGCGAGACCGCTGACGAGCAACGGCACGGTCGGCTCAGCCCAGGAGGAGTCGGCTGGCGCGGTGAGGTGCACGACCAGGAAGGCCGTGAAGATCCAGACTGCGTAGAAATGCGCCCGCGCCGCGCCGAAGATCGCGCCGGTCGAGGTCGCAGCCAGGGCGAGCGGCAGCGCGAGCACCAGGATGCCCAGGTCCGCCATGCGGTCGGCGGCCACGCTGCTGCGTGAGCCGTCCGGGTTCAGCCCGGGGTTGGCCAGCAGGAAGGCGACGACACCCAGCACCGCCGTGAGCGTGAAGAGCCCGATCATCAGGAACTTCTTGGCGCGCACCGTGGTGTCCGGAAGGGCGACATGGCCGATGCGCGGCTCGATGAGCCGCTTTCGGAGGCCCATGCCGGTGGGGTAGACCGTGGCGAAGAGCACACCGCCCAGAGCCCCCTGTCCGGCCTCCATCAGGAGGCCCCAGCCGAGCAAACACAAGCCACAGAGGATGTCGATCACTCCGTCTTCGAGGGCTGCCCGACGAAACGCCGCCTTGCGCACGAGCTCCAGTTCCTGGTCCATGTCCAAGCTTACGAAGTACTTTGCGTTTCAAAGTATAAATTCTCCCGGAATCCAAAGAGCCCGCCCTTGTTCGGCATCGACCCGCGCCCCAGGAGCGAAGGCAGACTGAACTCGCCATGAACACGACCCGCCTCGCCCTCGCTCTGATCGCACTCAACGGCCTGACCGCTCTGGGCTTCGGCGTGTTCGGCCTGGCCGATCCGCAGGGCATCGCCGACGCGGTCTCGCTCGAACCGCAGAACGCCTTCGGCTTCAGCGAGATCCGCGCGCTCTACGGCGGCATGTGGACGGCCATGGGTCTGCTGCTGCTCGGCAGCCTGCGCTCGCTTGCCTCCGCGCCGCAAGGCGCCCACGCCGAGCGAGTGCGCACCATCGGCCTGTGCTGGGTGGGACTGCCGCTGGGTCGCGGCCTGGGCGCGGTGCTCCAGGGCACGGACGGCGGCCCGGCGATGGGTTACCTGCTCGCGGAGGTCGCGATGATCGCAACTCTCCTCGGAGGCCTCACCCTGCTGCGGCGCGCGCGCTCGTAACCTGCGCGCAGACCCGCGCGGTCTCCCCTCTCCATGCGCACCCTGCTGCTTCTCCGCCACGGCAAGTCTGACTGGGATCACGACCTGCCCGATCACCAGCGTCCGCTGTCGAAGCGTGGACGCAAGGCGGCCAATGCCATGGGCAAGTATCTCGCCACGGCCGGGCCGACCCCCCACCGTGTGCTGTGCTCGGATGCGCTGCGCACCCGCGAGACCTGGGAGATTCTGGCGGACGCAGGCTGGGGTGCCCAAGCCCCGCCGTGCGAGATGCTCCCCGAGCTCTATCTCGCCAGCGCGGAAGATCTGCTGCGACGCATCCGCCAGGTCGAAGCCGAAGCGAAGACCCTGCTCGTCATCGCCCACGAGCCCGGCTGCTCGGGGCTGGTCCATCTGCTGACCGGCGCGCGCCTGCGCTATCCGACCGCCGCGCTCGCGCGCATCGACGCGCCGCACGAGAGCTGGCGCGCCCTCGCCGAGAATGAAGGCGAGCTGCGCCTGCTGCTTCCGCCGAAGCAGCTGCCGTCGAAGTAGTCGGTTCGACCTTAAGCCGCGTTCGGATCCGCCACCACGCGCATGCCGAAGCGCTCGGCGAAGAGCGCGTAGACGGTCGGCGTCACCAGCAGGGTGAGCGCAGTCGAGACCGCGAGGCCCATCATCATGGCGTAGGCCATGCCGGCCCACATCGGCCCGCCGAACAGCGCCAACGGCAAGAGCCCGCCGATAGTGGTCAGCGTGGTTAGCACGATCGGCTTCATGCGCGCCATGCCCGCCCGGCTGATCGCCTGACGCAACGGAGTACCGCCGCGCACGCCTTCTTCAATGAAGTCGATCAGGATGATCGAGTTGTTGATGACCACCCCGGCCAGCGACACGATGCCCAGCATCGGCATGAAGCCGAGCGGCCAGCCCGACAGGTACAAGCCCAGCAGGGCGCCGATCAGCGCGAGCGGCACGGCCATCAGCACGATCAGCGCCTTCGCCAGCGAGTTGTACTGCCAAGTCAGCACCGCCAGGATCAGCAGCAGGCTGAGCCCCAGCGCGCCGCCGAACTCGCCCTGGCTCTTGGTGGTCTCGTAGACCTCACCGCGCTCTTCGAGCTGGTAACCCGGCGGAAGTGCGTCGACGATCTCCTGCAGCTGCGGCTGGATCTCGGCAGAGAGCTGCGTCGCGAGATAACCGTCTTCGACGCGCGCGCCGACCGTGATGGTGCGCTGCTGATTGATACGCTTGATGATCGCTGGCGACCACTGCGCCGTCGTCGCGGCGACCGCGGAGAGCGGGATCTTCCCGGAAGCCCCCTCGACGAAGACAGCATCCAGATCGAAGGCGCTCGCGCGCTGCTCCGGTCGCAGGCGCAGAACCAGCGGGATGCGGTCTTCGCCGTCGCGTACCGTCGTCAGCGTGCTGCCGCCGAGCAGGACATCCAGCGAGCTCGCGATCTGCGCGTTGCTGAGACCGGCCAGTGAGGCCGCTTCCTGGTCCACATCGAGCCGCAGCTCGTACGCGGAGTTCATCCAGTTCTGCTGCGGGTCACGCATCCCCGGCACCGCGCGCATCTGCGCGATCATCTCCTCGGCGGCGTCGCGCAGGACCTGTGGATCGGTGCCGCTCAGGCGATACTCGACCGGCTGCGCCAGGGGCGGGCCCAGGCTGAAGCGACGCACGTCGATGCGCGCCCCCGGGATGCTCGCGAGCGCCCCGCGCAGCTGCGGAATCCACTCCTGAGAGTCAGTGGCCTGGTCAGTGTTGATCAGCACGAAGGCATAGCCGAGCCGCCCGTCCTCCGGAGACATGGTCAGCATCAGACGCGGGCCACCCGTGCCGACGAAGCTGACGTAGTTCTTCAGCCGCTCACGCCCGTCGGCGTCCGCGCTGGTTTCGACCACGACCTCTTCCACCTGCTCCACGATCTGGCGCGTCGCGTCGAAGGAGACTCCCTCAGGCAGATCCACGTGCACGAAGATCTGGTCGCGCACGCCTGCCGGGAAGAACTGCGAACCAATCGCCGGGACGAGCGAGGTCGCGCCGTAGAGAGCGACCAGCGCGAGTCCGATCGGGATGAACTTGCGTTCGAGGCAGGCCTCGATCAAGCTCTCGTAAAAGGCGCGCTCGTCCTTCTTCTTTGCTTGAGCGTCGGTCGCGGCCGCCTTTACCGACTGCGGCGCGGGCTTCTTCTGCTCCTTCAGGAACCAGAAGCAGAACACCGGCGTGACCGTCATCGCGACCAGCCAGCTGAGCACCAGCGTGAGGCTGACCACGATCGGCAGACTGCGCATGTACTCGCCGCTGGAACCGGACAGGGTCAGCAACGGCAGGAA
This sequence comes from Planctomycetota bacterium, assembly GCA_002705055.1. Taxonomy (GTDB): domain Bacteria; phylum Planctomycetota; class UBA1135; order UBA1135; family UBA1135. The sequence continues at coordinate 36,985 of PAHY01000063.1, read as the reverse complement.
GGCGAAGACCGTGGTGAGCGTGCTGACCAGAATCGGGCTGGCCAGATTCGACGCGCCCTCGATCATGGCCTGCCGACGCGGCTTGCCTTCGTTGAGCAGGCGCACGCAGTTATCGGAGACCACGATCGCGTTGTCGACGATCATGCCCAGCGCGATGATCAGCGAGGCAATCGAAAACTGCTCGAGCTCGACGCCGAACATCGGCATGAAGCCCAGCGCGGTCACCATGCTGAGCGGCACCGCGGCGGCCATGACAATCGACGGGCGCGGGCCCATCAGCAGACCGGCCACGACCAGCACGATCAGCACCGCCTGCCAGAGGTTGTCGACGAAGTCGGAGACGAGACCGTCCACCTGGCGCGGCAGATCATTGACCCGCTGAATCGCCAGGTCAGGCGGCAGCTGCGAAGACTGCACGCGCGCGACCACCGCGTCGATCTCCTCGCCCATCGCCACGATGTTGCGGCCAGCCTTCATGGAGATCGCCAGCACGATGGCGGCGCTCGCCTGGTGCTCCGGAGTGCCGAAGCGCACCCCGTAGGACTGGGGCTCGACAAAGCCGCGCCGCAGCTCGGCCGGCAGATCGCCGATCATGACCGGCGCGCGTTCGGCCTCGCCGTCGAGAAAGACCTCGAGCACGGAGCCGAGATCATCGAGCGCGCCCGAGGTGCGCAGGTCGAGCGCCTGACGGCCATCCTGGATCCGCCCGGCCGAAGCGATGGTGTTACGCCGATCGAGCGTCTGCGCGAGCGCGTCGCGCGTGATCCCGAGCTGCGCCCAATCGGCGGCATCCACTTCGAGGTAGATCTGCTCCTTCTGGCCGCCCATCCGCGTGACGGCACCGATCGAATCCACCGCCAGCAGCGCGTCTTCCAGCTGTTCGGCGAAGTCCTCGAGCTCCGCGTGACTGTACGCGCGCTCGATCGCATCACGCCCTGGGGGTGGCACCTGCGAAACCGCGAGCACCACGGCAGACACATCGCCGAAGTTCGAGTTCACCACCGGCGAGCCGCAGCCGCTCGGCAAGGAAGACTGCACGGTGGCCAGGTCGGCCCGCATCTTGTCCCAGACCTGGTCGATGTCCGTGATGTCGTCCTCGAGCTCGACGGACAGGATCGACTGCCCGGCGCGCGAGGTGGACTGAATCTCCTTTACCTCCTCGATGCCGTAGATCTCCTCTTCGAGCAGGCGCGTGACGAGCTCTTCGACGTCCCGCGCGGTCGCGCCGGGCCAGCGCGTCTCGACCTTGGCTGAGCGGATCACGATCTCGGGATCCTCGCGACGGGACATCGAGTCGAAGGTCAGCGCGCCGAACAGCAGCGCCGCGCTGGCCGCGAACAGCACGAAAGTCCGGCTGTTTAGTGCAAAGCTCGGGAGGCTCACTGTCGGCCTCCGCGGCCAAAGACCTGCTCTTCGGCCGTGACGACCTGCACGGTCTCGCCGTCGGCGAGGAAGTGCGCGCCCCAGGAAACGACACGCGAACCAGCGCTGATGCCGACGCCGCTGATCCGGCGCAGGTCGCCCCAGGTCTCATGCACCTCGACGGGAACGCGCGTGACCGCGCCGTCCGCTTCAAGGAACACCGAGGTCGTGCCGTTCAGCTCCGAGATGGCCTGGATTGGAATGTAGAGACCTTCCGGCAGATCCTGCAGCGGCACTTCGACGGCGACCACATCGCCCGGGCGCAGCAGGCGTTCGCGCTGCGTCAGCACGAAGCCTTCCGCGAGCTCCGCCGTGGGGTTCTGCACCAGCCAATCTCGATGCGCCAGCTCGGCAGGGCCGGTGATCTGACGCAGACGGAACTCCGCGATCTCACGGAAGCCCGGCCCCAGCGCGACCTCGATCTTCTCGGGAACCAGGAAGGGCGCCTGATCCCGGTTCGGCTGATTGGGCTCGATGCCGCTCACGCGCAGCACGAAGGCCTTGCCGTCTTCTTCAAAGAGGCAATCCTCCAGGAGGTAGAGCGCCTCTTCATCGTGCGGATCGATCACCGGGAAGAGCTCCTCGACGATCGGCGCGTCAGCGTGTTCCGGCGCCGGCGGCGCTGCGAGCACGGTCGGGTTGGCAGTGATGATGCCGACCTCGAAGGTGCCGGTCGCGACATCGCCGACGCCCGACTTCTCGTAGACCGAACCGACCAGCTCGACCTCGGCGGGAATCGGGCCGGCGTTGCGCGGCGCCCAGCGCACCTGCGTGCCGGCGAGCAGCGCGCGTTCATTCGCGGCCGACATCGTGACCGCGATGCGCATCGGCTCGAGCAGCGAGATTTTCGCGATGGTCTGGCCCGCGTTGATGGTGCTGCCCGGCCCCAGCAGCACTTCAGTCAGGCGACCGGAGTAGGGCGCGCGCAGCACGCAGGACTCGACGTCTTCCTCTGCCTGAGCGATCTGCTCATCCAGCTCGTCGAGCTGAGCCTGCGCCACTTCGATATCCGCGTCCTTGAGCAGCAGTCCCGCTTCCGCCTGCGCGAGCGCTGCGCTGGCTTCGGCCACGGCCTGCTGCCGCAGCTCGATGGTCACGCGACGCGCGGTCCAGGCGGCGTCCGCCTCGGCGGCAGCCTGCTCGGCACGATCCACATCCGCCTGCGCGACATCACCGGCGGCGAAGAGCTGCTGCGCTCGCTTCAGTTCATCGGCCGCGACTTCGGCGCTGATACGAGCGGCCTCGTTGTCCTTCTCAGCCGTCTCAATTTCGAGCTCTGCCTTGCGCACGCGCGCACGCAGCGCATCGATCTCACGCGTCGCGACCTGTTCGCGATCGACCCGCTTCGCCTCCAAGCTCGTGACCGCCGACCGGCGCTGCGTCTGCAGTCGACGCAGGGCGCGCTCGTACTTGGTCGCATCGACGCTGGCGATCACCTCGCCCGGCCGCAACTCGTTGCCGTCGGCATCCAGCACCGGCCCCTGCACCTCGCTTCCGACGGCGGGCACGCGCTCCAGTCGACCCGACACTTCGAACGCCAGCTCAGTGCTGCGATAGGCGCTCACCAGCCCGGGCACGCGGTCGATCTCCTGCGGCCGCACTTCCTGCAGCACCAGCACCTCAACCGGACGCGCCGCGCCGCCGGCTTCAACCGGCTGCGGCCCGTCCCCGCACGCGCTGAAGGCCAGCAGGAGAGGCGCAGTCACGAGGACCGTGCCGGGAGAGGGATTGCGGGAAGGAGCAAAGACCATCGGAGTCTCCGCGCGCAATATACCAGGGCCGGTTCGCCCGCCGGCTGGCCGCGCCCTCTAGGCTGGACGCATGCTCGCCGCGCTCACGCTTGGCCTCGCCGCCTCCGCGCAGCTCTCCGCGCCGGGGGAACCGCCCGAGATTCCGCACGGGATCTGGCGCGCCTGGCTGGAGTCGCCGGGCGGGCAGCTTCCGTTCGGGTTGGAGATCGGCAAGACCACGACCGGCGCCTGGACCGCCAGCATCCTGAACGGCCGCGAGCGCATCACGATTCAGGAGGTCGAGTGGGTGATGCAGAAGGAAGGCGCGATCGAGAGCTGGACTCTGGAGCTGCGCTTCCCCCACTTCGACTCCGTGATCCGCGCGCAGCCTGGGCTGGAAGGCAGCGTGCTGAGCGGCGAGTGGATCAAGACGCGCGGCGCGGACGCGGTCACACGCATGCCCTTCCTGGCGCGCATCACGGAGGCCGAGCGGGCAACCGATTTTCTGCCGATGCGTTTTGAGGAGCGCCCGGCGGTTCCCGGTGGCACCCGCCCCGCGCTGGCTTCGCGTTATGAAGTGCAGTTCGAGTCGAGCCGGGATCCGGCGATCGGCGAGTTCCATCTGCTTGCCGAACCCGAGGATCCCGCGGCGCCGCGCGGCGTGCTGGGCACCTTCCTGACCACGACCGGCGACTACCGCTATCTCGCCGGATCGATCGACGCGCAGGGGCTGCGGCTGTCCTGTTTCGATGGCGCGCACGCATTCCTGTTCCACGCCGAGCAGGTACCGGGGCGGCAGGTGCACGGCGGACTCGCCACTTTGCGCGGCGACTTCTGGAGCCGCGAGTCCTGGCATGAATCCTGGACCGCTGGGCCGAACGCCAGCATCCAGCTGCCCGATCCCTGGGCGCAGGTCGGGCTGAAGCCGGCCTCAGAGCGGCCGGACTGGCGCGCGATCCAGGTGACGCAGCTCGATGGCATGCGCGTTCCGCTGGGCAAGCTGGGATCGCAGGACGCCCCAGCGCGCCTGCTGGTCCTGTTCGGCAGCTGGTGTCCCAACTGCCACGACGAACACGCCTACCTCAAGGAGCTGTACCAGAAGTACGCCGCGCGCGGGCTGGCGATCACCAGCCTCGGCTTCGAGTTGGGCGGCGAGCCGAAGCGCGACCTCGCGCAGCTGCGCCGCTATCGCGAAGCCATGAAGCTGCCGTGGGAAGTCGCGCTGGTCGCCAGCACGACCGACAAGCAGAAGGCCGCAGAAGCGTTTCCGATCCTGACGGCGGTGAAGTCCTACCCGACCACGCTGTTCCTCAACGCGCAAGGCGAGATCACCGCCGTCCACTCCGGCTTCAGCGGACCCGCGACCGGCGAGGCGCACGCGCGCCTGCGCCGTCACTTTGAAGAGAAGATCGAAGCGCTGCTCACGGCGGACTAGGCCGGAGCAAACCCACCAGATCTCGTAGCGCCCTCCGACTTGGAGGCAGATTCCTGGGACCGGCCACTTCCTCCCTCCTCGGAGCGGCGACTATGATCAAAGGGAGTTGCACAGGGCTTTTCCCCTGGCTCGCGCCCGCACCCCACGGCGATCCTATGCCCCCACCGCTTACCGAGACCGAGACTTGTATGCGTCTCATCACTCCGGCCCTGGAGAGGGCGGGGTGGGACATCCGGACGCAGATCCGCCGCGAATACACCTTCACGGCTGGCCGGATCCAGGTCCGCGGCAAGCTCAGCCACCGCGGCAGGCCCTCCCGCGCCGACTACGTGCTCTTCCAGGGTTCGATCCCCCTCGCGATCGTCGAGGCCAAGAAGCAGGGCCTGGGCCCCGCCCACGGCATCCAGCAGGCCCTGGGCTACGCCGAGCAGCTGGACATCCCCTTCGCCGTCTCCTCCGATGGCACGGGCTTCCACATCCATGACCGCACCGGCCAGGCCGAGGCCGAGCGCACCCTGGCCATGGACGCCTTCCCCTCGCCCGACGACCTCTGGAGCCGCTACCGCGCCTGGAAGGGTCTCGCGGACGAGCGCACCACCGCGATTGCCACCGAGCCGTATCACGAGGACCCGGCCGAGAAGAAGGAGCCCCGCTACTACCAGCGCATCGCCATCCAGCGCACGGTCGAGGCCGTCGCCCGCGGCGACCGCCGCGTACTGCTGGTCATGGCCACGGGCACCGGCAAGACCTACACGGCCTTCCAGATCATCCACCGCCTGTGGAAGTCCGGTGCGGTCAAGCGCGTGCTCTTCCTGGCCGACCGCAACATCCTCGTCGACCAGACCCGCGTCAACGACTTCAAGCCCTTCGCGTCGGTGATGACCAAGATCACCCAGCGCAAGGCCGATCCCGCCTATCAGATCTACCTCGCTCTCTACCAGGCCATCAGCGGCACCGACGAGGCCAAGGACGTCTTCCGTGAGTTCTCCCGCGACTTCTTCGACCTGGTCGTCATCGACGAGTGCCACCGCGGCAGCGCCAAGGAGTCCAGCGCCTGGCGCGAGGTCCTCGACTACTTCGACGGCGCCGTCCACCTCGGCCTGACCGCCACGCCGAAGGAGACCAAGGACGTCTCCACCCAGTCCTACTTCGGCGAACCCGTCTACGAGTACTCCCTCAAGCAGGGCATCTCCGACGGCTTCCTCGCCCCCTACAAGGTCGTGCGCTACGACCTCGACCGCGACGTCCAGGGCTGGCGCCCCCCCGCCGGAATGGTCGACGACCTCGGCGAGGAGATCGAGGACCGCGAGTTCAACCGCAAGGACATGGAGAAGACGCTGGTCCTGAACCACCGGACCAAGACCGTCGCCCGCTGCGTGATGGACTACGCCCTCAAGGTCGACCCCCACTGCCGCACCATCGTCTTCTGCGTCGACATCGACCACGCCTCGCGCATGCGCACGGCGCTGATCAACGAGGTCGCCCAGCGCCTGCCGGACGAGCGCCCCTCGGACTACGTGGTCCAGATCACCGGCGACAACCCCGAGGGCAAGGCCAAGCTCGAGGACTTCATCGACCCCAGGAAGCGCTACCCGGTCATCGCCACCACCTCGAAGCTCCTGACCACCGGGGTCGACGCCAAAGACTGCAAGCTCATCGTGATCGACCAGGAGATCGGCGCCATCGGCGAGTTCAAGCAGATCGTCGGCCGCGGCACGCGCGTCGACGAGAAGCACGGCAAGACCTGGTTCACGATCATGGACTTCCGCGGGGCCACCGCGCTCTTCGCCGATCCGGCCTTCGACGGCCTGCCCGAGACGATCTACGAGCCAGGCGGCACCGACGACCCGGTCGACCCCGATGACCCGGGCACGCCCCCCGAAGGCGGGGCGGGAGAGGGCGACGAGCCGATCGAGCTCCCCCCCGACCCCTTCGACCCCGGCACGGACCAGGTCCGCGAGAAGGCCCCGCGCTACCGGGTCAGCGGCGTCGAGGTCTCCGTCCTCGGCGAGCGTGTCCAGTACCTCGACGCGGACGGCAAGCTGATCACCGAGAGCCTGACCGACTACTCCCGCTCCCGCATCCGCGGCCGCTACGCCAACCTCGACGGCTTCCTCCGCGCCTGGAGCGACGCCGACAAGAAGCAGGCCCTCGTCGAGGAGCTCGAGAACCAGGGCGTCTTCTTCGAGGAGGTGGCCGAGGCGGTGGCCAAGAAGCACCCCGGCGCCTTCGACCCCTTCGACCTCGTCTGCCACGTGGCCTTCGACCAGCCCCCCCTCACCCGCCGCGAGCGCGCCGAGAAGGTCAAGAAGCGCCACGTCTTCGCCCAGTACGGCGAGCAGGCTCGCCGCGTGATCGAGATCCTCCTCGACAAGTACGCGGACGAGGGCCTGGCGGCGGTGGAGGACATCGCCATTCTGGCCGCGCCTCCCTTCGATTCGATCGGTGCACCTCTTGAACTCGTCCAGGCCTTTGGCGGTCGGGACGGCTATCTCGGCGCCGTCCGCGACCTCGAATCCGCCCTCTACGGGGCTGCCTGAGTCCCCCAGCACCCCCCATGGCCGTCAGCACCTCCGTCAAGTCACTCCAGGACGAGATGCGCAAGGACCCGGGCACCGGCTCGGACGTCAACCGCATCAGCCAGCTCGCCTGGATCTTCTTCCTCAAGGTCTGGGACGAGCGCGAGAAGGAGCTCGAGGTCTTCGAGCCCGACTACGTCTCGCCCCTCGTCGACGCCGCCTGGGAGGTCGCTGGCACGCGCTCCACCCACCCCGACCTCCGCTGGCGCGCCTGGGCCGCGGACCCCGAGGGCGCCACCGGCGACGAGCTGCTCGCCTTCGTCAACGGCACCCTCTTCCCGGCCCTCGAAAACCTCGAGCTCGGCCCCCGCGTCCAGGTCGTGGACGAGGCCACCGCCGCCGCCGACCGCCTGCGCCGCCGCAAGGCCCTCCTGCGCGAGGTTTTCGCCGACAACTTCCAGTACATGAAGAACGGCGTCCAGCTCCGCAAGGTGCTGAACCGCGCCGAGGCCATGGTCAGCGTCAACGACCTCAAGGCCCGTCACCTCTTCGGCGACGTCTACGAGAAGTTCCTGCGCGACCTCCAGTCCGCGGGCAACGCCGGCGAGTACTACACCCCCCGCGCCGTCACGACCTTCGCGGTCGAGATGACGAACCCCCGCCTCGGCGAGTCGGTCCTCGACCCCGCCTGCGGCACCGGCGGCTTCCTCACCGCCGCCATCGAGCACATCCGTCGCCAGGACGTGAAGACCGGCGACGACGAGCGTCGCCTCGAGGCCTCGATCCACGGGGTCGAGAAGATGGGCCTGCCCCACCTGCTCTGCATGACCAACGCCATCCTGCACGGCGTAGACCTGCCGACGCGAATCGTGCACGGCAATACCCTGGCGCGCCCCGTCCGCGACATCGACGAGGACGACCAGGTCGACATCGTCGTCACCAACCCGCCCTTCGGCGGGGTGGAAGAGGACGGCATCGAGACCAACTTCCCGAAGGACTTCCAGACCAAGGAGACCGCGACCCTCTTCCTGGCGATGATCGTCGAGCTCCTGAAGGACGGCGGCCGCTGCGCGATCGTCCTGCCCGACGGCAGCCTCTTCGGCGACGGCGTGCTCCAGCGCGTGAAGAAGCACCTGGTCGAGACCTGCGACCTGCACACGATCGTGCGGCTCCCCAAGGGTGTCTTCGCCCCGTACACCCCGATCAACACCAACGTGCTGTTCTTCGAGAAGGGCCGTCCCACCGAGGCGATCTGGTACTACGAGCAGCCGCTCCCCGAGGGCATGCAGTCCTACGGCAAGACGCGCCCGTTCCCGGCCGACGGGCTCGACGAGTGCAAGGCCTGGTGGGGCGAGGATCGTTCGAAGCGCCAGGAGACCGAGCGAGCCTGGCGGGTGCCGATCGAGGAGGTCGTCGCCAAGGGCTTCAACCTAGACTTCAAGAACCCGAACGCGAAGCAGGACGAGATCCCCGACCCCGAGACGCTCGTGGCCCAGTTCACCGCGGATCGGGCCGCGGCGATCGAGGCCCGCACGAGCCTGCGTAATGTGTTGGGCACCGCCATCCGTGACGCGGCAGCGGGGAAGACCTCGTGACCCCGGACCGACTCGCCGAGGTGCTGGAGGCGCTAGCCGACGGTCCGCCGTGGGACACGGCGTGGCTGAGGAGCCTGCTGCCCGAACTCGCCGTCCGCGGCCGCCTGGTGGCGCAGGAAGAAGGCGATCTCGAACTGGCTCTTGAGTCAGTTCAAGCCGCCAAGAACGACCTCATAGCCAATGGCCAGATCCCGAAGCCCCGCGCGTTAGGGAAGACACTCGACAACGTGAGCGCCAAGATCCCCGGTCACTGGTTGGCCGCCCCACTTTCCTTGGCACTTGAGTTCGACCTCACCGATGGAGATTGGGTGGAGTCAAAGGACCAAGATCCAAATGGGGGCGTCCGACTGACACAACTAGCCGATGTGGGCGTTGGCCGTTTCAGAGATCGCTCAGATCGACACCTCACGACACAGAAGGCCGAGGAACTTCGCTGTACGATGCTTGAACCGAACGACGTGCTGATTGCACGGCTACCCGACCCACTCGGGCGAGCTTGCTTATTCCCCGGGGATACCAAGCCATGCGTCACAGTCGTCGATGTCGCCATTGCCAGAAGTCGGTCCAATGCGATTGTCCCTCAGTTCCTAGTCATGGCGATGAATTCGCCGATGATGCGTGAGATAGTGGAGACCTTCGCGACTGGAACCACTCGGAAACGAATCTCCACAGGTAACCTGCGGAAGACCTGTATCCCCCTCCCCCCCCTCGCCGAGCAGCACCGGATCGTCGCGAAGGTCGACGAGTTGATGGGGCACGTGGCGGTGGTGGAGGAGCGGCACCTGGCGGCGACGAGTGCGCGGGTGCGGTTCCGGGACGCGGCCCTGCACGCCCTCGCCGAGGCCGAGGACCACGAGGCGGTCGAGGCCGCGTGGTCGAGGATCGAGGACCACTTCGACGACCTCTTCACCGAACCCGAAGACATCCAACCCCTCCGCCAGACCATCCTCCAACTCGCCGTCCGCGGCCGCCTGGTGGCGCAGGAGGCGGGGGATGAGGCGGTCCGACCTATCCAAGATCTCTGCAAGTCGATCTCCACCTCCGGGCACAAGGTCAAAACGAGTCAGATCGAAAAGTCAGGGCCGGTTCCAGTTGTTGATCAAGGGCAAGGCCTAATCGCAGGATACACCAGTCGACGAGACCTCGCTATCACGGTTGATGCTCCGATGCTTGTCTTCGGAGATCACACCCGTGCGATCAAGTTCATCGACTTCGACTTCGTCGCCGGCGCCGATGGAACCAAGATTCTTCGCCCCGTGGGTGTCGACGCTCGATACCTGTATGTGTCGATCCAGGCCGCCGACCTCGAGTCGCGGGGCTACGGGCGACACTTCAAGATCTTGAAGGCGACTGAGATACGAGTCCCCCCCCTCGCCGAGCAGCACCGGGTCGTCGCGAAGGTCGACGAGTTGATGGCCCTCTGCGACACCCTTGAAGTGAGCCTGACCCGAGCCAAGACGACCCGCGAGCAGTTCGCCAGCTCGATCTCCCACGCCCTGACCGGCCCGACTGCTGCCAGCGCCTGACCGCCCATGTTCACGCACGAAGAAGCGATGATTCCGATCCTGCGCATGCTGGCGGACGGGGAAGTCCGCAAGCGACAGGAGATCTGCCAGGCCATGGCCGACCACTTCGCTTTGAGTGAAGGAGAGCGACAGGACATGCTCCCCAGCGGCGGTGTGACCACCTACACCAGTCGCGCGGGCTGGGCGCTGTCCTACCTGGTCAAAGCCGAGCTCATCGAACGGCCCAAGCGGGGCTTCCACAGGATCACCGAGCATTGCAGGTCGATCCTGGCCCGCGGGGTCGAGTCCCTGACGACCGCGGACCTTCGCTCGGGCTCGACCGGTTTCGACACGTAGTATCGGGAGTTTGTTCAGGGCAGGAGGGCCACTCCGGGCGAAGCGGCCGATGCGCATGGCAGCGCGCCGGACCATGAAGCGGTCACGGCTCCGCCCGAGGAGACCCTCGAGCGCGCCCACGCCACGCTGAAGCACGAGCTGGCCGCGGAGATCCAGGAGACGCTGGCGGGCCGCGCCCCCGCCTTCTTCGAAGACCTCGTCGTCAAACTCCTGGTCAAGATGGACTACGGCGGCTCCTTCGAGGACGCAGCGCGGAGCGTCGGCCGGAGCGGGGACGGCGGCATCGACGGGATCATCAAGGAGGACCGCCTGGGCCTGGACGCCATCTACGTCCAGGCCAAGCGCTGGCAGGGCAACGTGGGACGCCCCGAGGTTCAGGCCTTCGTCGGCGCCCTCACCGGCCACCGTGCCAAGAAGGGCGTCTTCCTCACCACCAGCGACTACAGCCGCGAGGCCCGCGCGTACGTGAAGGAAACCTCGACGCCGAGGTCGACCTGGGCGTCTCGCTCGTCCAGAGTTACGAGGTGAAACGGCTGGACTCCGACTTCTTCGAAGACTAGGCCGGAGCGTTCTTCATCACGAAGCGGTGTTCCTCGACGAGCTGCAGCAGGTCGAAGCTCGACAGGATGCCGACGATCTTCTTCTCGTGGGTCACGATCACGTGGTTGACGCGGTGCTTGCGCATCAGGCGCGCGGCCTGGTGCGGGCCGTTGTACTGCGGGATCGTCCAGACCTTGCCGCTGAGCATGCTGGAGACCGGCGAGTCGTCCGACTTGGCGAAGGCGACATCCAGACTGGTCACGATCCCGACGGGGCGACCGTCGGAATCCACCACCGGGACGGCGTGGAAGCTGTGCTTCTCAAACAGAGCACGGACATGGGAGATGGTGTGGTGGGGCTCAACGGTCACCACGCCGGTCGTCATCAAATCGGCGATCTTGACGTTCATCGAGCTTCGCTAACCCCTGGGAGAGGGTTTCAAAGGGGCGAAACTCCGTCTTCTCCGCCGCGCCGCGGCAGGCCGTCCTCCGGCACCGGCAGCCAGGCCGGCGGCCGGTCGGCGTAGACCCGGGCCCCCGGCGCCTGCCCCGGGTCGCCGTCCAGCGCGGCGACCGCGACGTGCACCTCGCCCGCCCAGCGCGGCGAACGGAAGAACAGTGGCGAGCCGCACTGGCCGCAGAAGCTGCGCCTCGCCGCCGTCGGCGTCTCCCAGCTGCGCAGCGCCGGGCCTTCCAGCGCGCCCGCGCTGTCGCCGGCCAGCATCTCGAGCTGCTCCTCCTGGTAGCCCGCCCACTCGACCCCGCCGGCCCCGTGAGCCCGCCGGCAGTTGTCGCAATGGCAGATGGCGACGAAGCGTACCTCGCCCTGCAGGCGAAAACGTACCGCTCCGCACGAGCAGCCTCCTTCGACGACGCGCATGCCCTACTCTAGATCGTGCAACCCCCGCGCGGCAGCGCGGCTAGATGGATTCCTATGCTCCTTCCTGCCCTCGTTCTCAGCGTTCTCGCCCCCGCCCAGCAGAACTACCAGCCCCTCAAAGTCCCGGGTTTCTTCGACGACCGCATGGTGCTGCAGGCGGGAGAGCCCATCACGATCTGGGGAACGGGTGAGCCGCGCACGCGGGTGCATCTGACGATCGCTGCGGAAGCCGACTGGACCGAGACGCTCGCGGCGGCGCACGGTAACGTCGGCGCGAACGGGCGCTGGTCCCTGCAGCTGCCCGCGCAGGAGGCGTCCTATGCCAGCTATCGCATCGAACTCGTCGGTGTGGGCGGCATGCAGATCTGGGAAGAGGTGCAGTTCGGCGAGGTCTGGTTCGCCGCCGGGCAATCCAATATGGAGTGGCCGATGTCGCGCGCGACCGGCTGGAACGAGCTGCGCCAGCGCATGACCGAAGACCATCGCTATCGCGGGCTGCTGTCGCGGGTGCGTTTCTACGACGCGCAGTACACCGCGACCGGCGGCGGCGGTGCCTGGTCGAAGCAGACCGTCGAGGGCATGCAGCCGCACAGCTTTCGACGCGGCAAGTGGAGTCGTGCCGACGAGGACGACTTCCATCGCATGTCCGCCGTGGCCTGGTACTTCGCGCACTTCCTCCAGCGGAAGCTCGACTGTCCGGTCGGGGTGATTGAGGTCGCCGCGGGGGGAACGCCGACCGAGGCCTGGGTCGATCCCGCCGTGCTTGCCGCGCAGGCTTCGACGAGCGCGCTGGTCGCAGAGGGCAGCTGGCTGGATAACCCGGCGCTCTCGGCGTGGTGCCGCGATCGCGCGCGACAGAATCTGGCGACGGCGTTCGCGGAAGGGTGGCAGATCCCCGGCAACGAGCGCGGCCCTCACCATGTCTTCCAGCCGGGCTACATGTGGCAGGTCGCGGTGCAGCCCTTCACCCGGCTACCGATTGCCGGCGTGATCTGGTACCAGGGCGAATCAAACGCCGGCTCGGCCGAGCGCGTCGCTCAGCACGAGGCGATCTTCCGCAGCCTGCGGCAGAGCTGGCGGAAGGCGTGGAATGACTCCGCGCTGCCCTTCCTGACGGTCCAGCTCCCCGGCATGGATCGCGAACATTGGCCTGCCTTCCGCGAGCAGCAGCGCCAGCTGCAGCAGGAGGATCCGCGGACCGGGATGGCGGTCACCATCGACCTGGGCGATCCGCGTGATGTCCACCCGCGCAACAAGCGACCGGTCGGCGAGCGGCTGGCGCGCACCGCGCGGGCGCTGGTCTACGGACACGACATCCTGCATACCGGACCGATCCCGCAATCCATCCGACAGCTCGCGGGCGATCGCCTGCGGATTGGGTGGGCCGAAATCGGCGCGGGCATGGCGCAGCCCGAAGACGCGCGCGGCTTTGAGTGGCAGGATGCAGACGGCAACTGGCACCCCTTCGCTGGGCTCGGTGCGCTGCAGCAGGCCCCGGACTTGGCACCCGGCCGCGTGCGCGAGCTGGAGCTGCTTCTGCCCGCTGGCGCTCAAGCGAAAGTCGTGCGTTATCTCTGGGCTCACAGCCCCACGCCGACGCTGTACGACTCCAGCCTGCTGCCCGCCGGGCCCTTTGTCGCGCCGGTCTCAGACTGAGACAGCAGAATCCTACAGCAGTCCGTCCTGATGGGCCGAGAAGGGAGAGTCCTGAGCCTCATCACACGGGCGGATGAACCTTACATCGAAACTGCTGGTCGGCACCTTTGTCCCGGCGACGGTCCTGACCGCCGTCGGTGGACTCTGGTTCTATCAGCACAATCAGCTGCGCGAGCTCTCGGAGCAATCGGCGCTGCTGCAGGAGCAGGCCGAGTCGACCGCGGCGGAGCTGGGCCACCGGGTGAGGGAAGTCGGCAAGCTGCTGCGCTTCACCCACTCGCTCGAGAACATGCGCCAATTCGCCGAGGCGCGCATGCTGGGCCAGGTCGATCGCACCCACACGGTGCGCGCCGGCCTGATTGAAGAGCTCGGCGACCTCGAAGAGCTGCGCCCGGAAGTGGCCGCGCTCGAGGTCTACGACCTGAACGGTCGGCGGCTGATGTCGATCATCGAAGGGCGGCAGGTCGAGCGGCCGGCTTCGGTCGCGAAGGAGGATTGGTTCCGATCGATCGGCGAGTCGGACTGGAGTGTCAGCTGGGATGACTACGGCGCGCGGGTGCGTATCTGCGTCGGTGGCCCGGAGACCGGGCTGGCCCACGAGCTGGTGCTGGTCGGCGTGATCGACCTCGCGGCGCTGGAGGCCTCGCCGCTCGCCGCGCTGCAGACGCGGATGCCCGAACTCGAGATCGCGGTCGAAGCGACCGGCGACGACGTGCGCTATCGGCTGGGCAGTCCGGTGCTGGGCACCGATGCCGGGGAAGGCGCGCTGGGCTTCTCGACGGATCTGCCCTGGCCAGATGCGCGACTCTCCACCTGGCTGCCGAAGGCCGCGGCCCTCAGCGGGCTGCATGAACAGCTGCGCAACAACCTGACCAGCCTGGGGCTGGTCGTGCTGCTGGTCGGCGCGGTGCTGTGGCTGGGCCTGCGCCGCAGCGTGCTGCTGCCGGTGCGCGAGCTGATGCGCGGGGTCGCTCTGTTCCGCGCCAAGACGCGGGCGATGCGTCGCTCGCAGGGCGAGACGCGCCAGCACGCGGAGCGCCGCGAACGGCGACGCGATGAACTGCAGCAGCTCGCCGAGGCATTCGAGGAGACGCGCGAGGAGACCGAGCACGCCCAGGCCGAGCTGCGCGCCTTGAATGACTCGCTGGAGCTGCGCGTGCGCGACCGCACCGCCGAGGCCGAGTCCGCGCGGATCGCAGCCGAGTGCGCGAGCCAGGCCAAGAGTGAGTTCCTGGCCAATATGAGCCACGAGATCCGCACTCCGCTCAACGGGGTGATCGGCATGACGCAGATCCTGGCGCAGACCCAGCTCGATGACGAGCAGAAGGACTACGTCCGCACCACGACCCGCTCCGCCGAGGCGCTGCTCGACATCATCAATGACATCCTCGACTTCTCGAAGATCGAGGCCGGCAAGCTGGAGATCGAAGAGATCGACTTCGATCTGCGCGAGACGGTGATGGAGGCCGCGAGCATCATGGCGGAGCGCGCGCACAACCGCGGCCTCGAGCTGGTGGTCGCGATCGACCCGGCGGTGCCCGAGCGCGTCGTGACCGACCCGGTGCGCCTGCGGCAGGTGCTGCTCAATCTGTTGGGTAACGCGGTCAAGTTCACCGACGAAGGTGAGATCGTGGTGCGGGTGCGCACCATCGAGTCCTCCGGCGAGGAGAGCGAGCGCGACGGCCGCTGCCTGCTGGGCATCGAGGTCGCCGACACCGGAGTGGGCATCCCGCGCGACGCGCAGGCCAAGATCTTCCAGTCCTTCTCGCAGGCCGACGGATCGACCACGCGCCGCTACGGCGGCACCGGCCTGGGCCTGACGATCAGCCAGTCGCTGGTCGAGAAGATGGGCGGCGCGATCGGCGTGACGAGCACGCCGGGCGCCGGCAGCACCTTCCACTTCACGATTGATGCCGCCATCGCCGAAGCCGGCGGCCTCAGCGAGCAGGTCGCGGAGCTGCGCGGACTGCGCATCCTGGTCGTCGACGACAACGAGACCAACCGCCGGATCCTGACCAGCCAGCTCTCGATCTGGGGCGCGCACTGGGAGGAGGCGGACTGCGCCGAGCAGGCGCGCAAGGTCTGCCGTCACGCGATGACGCTCGACCTGCCTTTCGACCTGATCTTGCTCGACTTCCACATGCCGGATGAAGACGGTCTGACGCTCGCTGCCAGCATCCGCGACGCCCGCTTCCCCCACCCGAC
Source organism: Planctomycetota bacterium (assembly GCA_002705055.1). Lineage (GTDB taxonomy): Bacteria > Planctomycetota > UBA1135 > UBA1135 > UBA1135. Next base: position 21,142 of record PAHY01000063.1, on the reverse strand, counting down.
GGTGCCGATGATGCTGCTCAGCTCGGTCACGCTCGGTGATCTGCGCGAGCGCATGGACGAAGTGGGGATCTCGTCACGGCTGCAGAAGCCGATCGACCTGCGCCAGCTGCGTGAACGGATCGAGAGTCTGCTCGGCAGTCAGAACGAGCCGGAAGCGACCGACGAACACGCCCGCAGCCTGCCGCGCCACCGCACTGCTCGCGGCCAGGCGGCGCCCACGCCGGTCGCGCCCGGCACGCGCGTGCTGGTCGTCGACGACAACGAGGTCAACCGCAAGCTCGCCGGCGTGCAGCTGAAGAAGCTCGGCTACGAGAGCTCAATGGCGGTGAACGGCCTCGAAGCCGTCGCCGCGATGAGCGATCCCGAGCAGCACTTCGACGCCATCCTGATGGACTGCCAGATGCCCGAGATGGACGGCTTCGAAGCCACCCGCGCAATCCGCGACCTGCCGCACCCGGCCTCTTCGATTCCGATCATCGCGATGACCGCCAACGCGATGCGCGGCGACCGCGACCGCTGCCTGCAGGCTGGCATGGACAACTACATCGCCAAGCCGGTCGACATCGAAGAGCTGCGCACCGCGCTCGCGGAGCTGCTCCGCAACCGCCGCGCGGCCTAGCGACCGCCTCCCGCTTCGGCCTTGCGGCGCTGGGCTTCCTTGAGCATCTCGCGCACGGCGGGGTAGTCGACCACGGTCAGGGCTTCTTCGAAGTCCTGGATCGCGGCGTCCCAGTCTTCGTGGTCCATGTGCAGCTGACCGCGCGTCGCCAGGTAGATGACGGTGTTCATCCGGTTCGGGTTGCGGTTGAGCAGCTCGGTGTAAGCGGCCACGGCAAGCTCGTACTCGCCCGCCTCGCCGGCGTCCTGGGCGAACTGCGCCAGCGCCTTGGTGTCGGCCGGCAGCTCGCGCGCGGCTTCGGCATCCTCGGTCGCGGTGAAGTGGACCATCACCCGCGTCTTCGGATCGAGGTGCTGCTTGGCAGCGCGATGCACCGACTCGCGGTCGACGGCATCGACCAGCTTCGGCCAGGCCTCGAGCAGACCATGCTCGCCGTAGACGCCGTAGCGCGCGACCTCGGCGGCCATCGAGAAGTAGGGCCGCGCCCGCAGCGGCAGCGAGCTGTAGCGGTCGCGCTCTTCGCGCTTGGCGTCGGCCACCTGCTCGGCGGCGGGGCCCATTTCGCGCAGGCGCTCCAGCAGCGCCTCCAGTTCAGCGGCAGCGGTCGGCCCGTTGGCGGCGATCCGGAACAGGCCGCTGCCCTGGCGCTCGTGGAAGCTGACCTGGAAGGGCTCACCCGCCGAGGTCTTCAGCCGGTCCAGCAGCCGCGCCAGCACCGCGAGCGAGGCGGTATCGGCGTGGGTGCGCGCGGGCACGACCCAGCACAGCTCGACCCGGTCCTGCGCCAGCCCAGACTCAAACCGACGCGTGCGCGGACCGAAGGGCTTTCCTTCCCGCTTGCGCGGCGGCAGCTCGATGCCAGGCTTGCCCTGCCAGGCACCAAAGGCCTCCTCGATCTGATCCAGAGCCTGCGCCGGATCGTTCGGCGTCACCACCAGTACCGCGGTGTGCTCGGGGCGATACCAGGTCTCGTAGAACTCTCGAATCAGGTCCATGCCGAGGCCGGGCGCCTTGGTGTGGCCCTGTTCATCGCGCCGCCCGTAGCGATAGCCCTCCTGCTGATAGACCGCGAACTCGAGCAGCTCCTGGCGCGAGATCGACGGGTTCCAGGTGTTGCGCTCTTCGATCCGCAGCCGCTCGCGCTCGTGCAGCACGGCGGGCTCGTCCCAGATCAGGTTGGCCATCCGATCCGCTTCCATCGCCAGGACGCGCGGCAGCGCCTCGGCCGGAATGCGGTGGTCGTAATAGATGGTGTAGTCGTCGCGAGTCGAAGCGTTGGACTCGCCGCCGAGCTCCTTCATGACGATGCGATCATGCTCGTCATCGCCGGTCTTGGCGGTGCCGGTGTAGAGCGCGTGCTCTGTCAGGTGCGCCAGGCCGGTGGTCTCGACCGATTCGTCGCGGTTGCCCGCGCTGACGACCACGAAGATCGAGGCGCGGCCCTCGGCGTCTTCGGCGGCGTCCCGCACCGCGAAGGCACGCAGGCCGTTGTCGAGCCGCCGGCTCAAAAAGCTGTGCTCGCCCACCTGAATGGACGAGATCCGGCGCTCCGGCGCGGCGGCCGGGCGGGCCGCTGGCACCTGGGCCGGGGTTTGGGGCACGAGCAGCGTCAGCAGGGCAGGCGTGAGCAGCATGCCCCCATTCTAGGTCAGGCCGGAAGAGGCTCCGAGCCGCCGTCCTCGCGGGCGGCCTCCTTGCTAGCTTCGGCCTCGACGAAGACCCGCTTGACCCGCGGATGCTCGGCGCGAATGCGCGCGTCCAGCGCCGCAATGGCCGCCTCGAGCTGGCTGGTGCTGGCCTCGTCGGCAAAGTCGACTGACATATTGACCAGCACGTACTCCGGCCCCATGTGCAGAGTCAGCACTTCGTTGACTGCGACGACCTCGGGCAACTCGTCCGCCTTGTCGCGGATCGCCTGGACCAGCTCCGGCTGCGCCGCCTCGCCGATCAGCAGCGACTTGGTCTCCCAGGCCAGCCACACCGCGGTGCCGGCCAGGATGCAGCCGATCACGATCGAAGCGCCCCCATCGAAGTAGGGAATGCCCGTGACCTGACCGAGCCAGACCCCGAGGAAGGCCACCATCAGACCCAGCATGGCCGCGGTGTCCTCGAACAGCACGACGAACAGCGTCGGGTCCTTGGCGCGCGCGACCGCCTCGAAGTAGCTGCGCCTCCCGCGCACGGCGTTGAACTCCTTGTAGGCCATCCACCACGCAAAGCCCTCGAAGACCATCGCCAGACCCAACACGATGTAGTTGATCGTCGGGTCCTTGATGTCGGCCGGATGCAGGATGTGATGGATGCCCTCGTAGATCGAGATGCCCGCGCCGACCGCGAAGATCAGAATCGCGACGATGAAGCTCCAGAAGTAGATCTCCTTGCCGTGACCAAACGGGAAGCGTTCATCCGCCGGCTTCTTGGCCTTGGCCAACCCCATCAGCAGCAAGACCTGGTTGCCGGTATCCACCAGCGAGTGGATGCCCTCCGACAGCATCGCCGAGCTGCCGGTGATCACCGAGGCCACGAACTTCGTGACCGCGATCAGCGCGTTGCCGACCAACGCGGCGTAGATGACTTTCTTGGAGCCTGCGGCCATCGAGCCCCAAGTCTACGCGCGCCCGGGGAATGGCGCGCGACCCGGATTCGCTAGGAATCCGAGCTTTCCAGCTTCGGCATCTGCTTCTGCATCTCGGTGAGATTCACCGGGCCGCGATCCGTCGGGTCCATGCGCACGATGACCAGGAGGCGCTTGCCGTCACGCCCGACCAGCGCCGGGAGGATGGCTGCCTCGTCAGGGCCGATGCGCAAGGTCCCGCTCACGTCCTGGCGCGTGAACACCGGCACCTGCAGCGTGATCGACTGGCCGCGATAGGGGTACGAACTCTCGACCTCCTTCATCTCGACGAGCTCGGAAGCGACGACGTGGAACTGCAGGAGGGCATCGCCGTCTTCCGTCAGCTCGCCCGGAATCACATCCGCGAGCAGGCCGTCAGAGAACACGCCCACCTCGGGGTCGACCAGGATCGCCTGATCGGTCAGCTCAAAGTTGAAGTTGCGAATGAAGGCAGTCTGATTGGACACCACGACGCTCGCGCGTGTCTTGCCCAGCACCAGCAGCCTCGGATCGCTGATCATGACCCCGTCCCCCGATTCGATGAGCGAGGCAATCGTCTGCTGCATGGCCTCATGCGGAACGATGCGTGCCCCACCAAAGCCTGCGGCCCCGTCGCGCACGTCGTCCTGGAACAGCCGCGCCACCGCTTCCGCGGAGGTCTCGACGAAGCCAAACTTGATGCTCCATTCGTGGACCATGCCCGGGTCTTCTTCGTTGGGCAGGGATTCGAAGCCATGTCCATGAATGCGCATCCCATCGCCTGGGCTCGCAAGCAGCGAACCGCGGTACTCGACTTCGACGCGGTCCAGGACCGGCAGGGTGTTCCAGGAATCAGAGAGCTGGACCTTGGTCTGGCACGAGGCGAGGCCCAGCAGGAGGAGGGGGAAGATTGGCTTCATCGCGGCGGCCCGGCGGGCCGGTTGAGAATGGAAGAGGGTTCCCAGCCTAGTCCTGGGCGTGAGTTCCGGCGATCGTGATCTCGTCGAAGCCGCGATCGACGCACTGGTCGAGGATCGACATGAAATCCTGATGGATGGTGCCCTCGCGCATATCGATGGTGATCGGCGTCGTCAGCGGCACCGACTCCAAATAACCGCGCAAGGCCTGGAGGGAGCGGAACTTCTGGGCTCCGACGTCGTAGCGCATGGCGTCCTCGCCCAGCTTGAAGGCGACGATGTCGACCTTCTCGACCGGGTCGGCCGAGTGCAGGCCGGTGCCGATCTGCTTCGGGAGCGCCGCATCATGCCGCCCCTCGAAGGTGCGGAACTTCATGGTGCACAGGAAGAAGACGAGGAGCAGGAAGGTGACGTCGATCATCGGCGTCAGGTCCGCCTTCTCCTCGCGCTGGGGGGTGCGGCGCAGGCTGGGCATCCCTCCCGGTAGCCGGCGCGCTTCACCCGGCAACCATGGAGTTTGTGTGAATTCCCTGCGCCGCCCCCCCAGCATCGCCGGACCGCCCTACATTGCGCTCCGGCAACCCCAACCGATGACGCAGCCGAACTGGTCCCTTCCCGCCGCTGTCCTGTTTGACATGGACGGCACCCTGCTCGACTCCGAGCATCTGCATTGGGATTCAGCGATGGAAGTCATCGCCGAGTTTCGCCGCAAGGAAGCGCCGGCGCCGCGCATCCAGGATTGGATCGGTTGGAACGAGACCGAGTTCTGGAACACCATGCGCAAGGACTTTGGCCTCGAGCCGAACAACGACGAGCTGACGGAGTACCGCAGCCGCATCTTCGAGCGCATGTTTGAAGAGGAAGGGCCGCAGTGGATGCCGGGCGTGGTGCCGCTGCTGGAGTCGCTTCATCGCGCTGGCTTGCCGATGGCGGTCGTGACCGCCGCGCCGCGTCAGCAGCTCGACGTGGTCGCCGCGCGCGGCAACTTTGAGCGCTGGTTCCGCACCTGGCTCTCAGGCGAGACCGATGCGCCGCGCAGCAAGCCGCATCCGGACCCCTACCTGGAAGGCGCCCGCCGCTTGGGCGTCGATCCGGCGGACTGCCTCGCGATTGAAGACTCCCCCACCGGCGCGCGCTCCGCCGCCGCGGCCGGCTGCTACACCGTGGCCGTGCCCTCGCTGCCGCTGCCGGCCGAGCGCTTTGCCGAAGCGCACCGGATCATGCTCGATCTGCGCGAGGTGCGGATGTGGCTGCTCGAGCGCAGCACTTCGCACGCGCGGCGCCGGACTCAGAGCCAGCGCGCGGTCTTGCCGCAGTAGGCCTCGTAGTCCTCGCCGAAGGACTGCGCCAGGCAGGCCTCCTCCGCGCGCACGTAGCGCCGATCCAGGAAAGCCGTGACGACCGGCACGACCAGCATCGGGCTGAGCGTACCGAGCAGCACCGCATAGCCAAACAGCCCCAGCACCATGCCGAGGTACATCGGGTGGCGGCTGATCCGGAAGGGCCCGCGGGTGACCAGCACCGACGGCGTCTGCCGCGGCGCGGACGGCGTTCCCAGCTTGCGGCAGCGCCGCTCGGCGCCGCGGTACATCAGCAGGCCGAGCGCGATGGGCAGAAGGCCGGCCAGCGAGCCAGGCGCGGAAGTCCAGGCCGGGCCCGGTGCCGCCAGATGCAGCCCGGTCATGGCCAGGAGGGAGATCTTCAGCAGGCGCGAGGGAAGCACACCCCCCTGTTGGGAATGTCCCTGCGAGGATTTCACTTGCGCCCAAAAATTCGCGACCAAAACCCTTTCCGCTTCGGCTTTCCACCCGATCCAGGCGACTTCTTCTTGCCCTGAGACTTGGAAGACGGCTTGCTCCCCTTCGCCGCCTTCTTCTTGTTCTTCTTTGGACCTTTCCTTGGCTTGTTCGCAGCGCCCTTCTTCGCAGACTTCTTCGCGGCGCGCCGGCGCCTTTTCTCATCGGTCTCCCACGCACGATGCTCCCGCGCGACGCGATCGGCTCCTACCGCAACAAGTGCTTTCTGCATCTTCTTCCGTCGCAAGCAGGCTTTCCCACGCCAGTGATCGAGCTTCTCTGGCCCGTTCACCTTGTCTGCCAGCTGAGCAAAAACCTCCCCCAAGACGAGAGTCTCGAGGTCCTTCTTCTTGCTGATGTACTGCATGGCGGCAGCAATCCTGTCCTGCGAAAGCAGTGCGAGGAGCTGCTCTCGCCGCTCTTCCTGCACCGACTTTTTGACCGGCCGCGGGCTAGAAGACTCTTGCCCCCCGTCGGGACGCACGGCGACGACCTTTTGTTGCGCCGACACGGGAGCACTTTTCTTCACCTCGACCGATGCCTTCGGAACCGGGCGCACAATCGGCGTATTCCGGATGACATCTCTCAAGTAGAGCTTGACCGGAACCGTCGACCCCTTGACCAGCTCCTGCATTTCCTCGGGGCTCAAACGTGCCCCAAGATCGAACAGGAGCACGAGCTGTGCACGCACATGCGGAGCAGGTCGGTGACGGATTGCCTGGTGCCACTCCTGGTACAAAGCCCAAGCGCGCTCGCGCACGGGCCCTTCGACCTCAAGAGGCTCGTCCCCGAGCGAGCGAAGAATGGCAATCAGCTCTGAGGAATGGAGCTCCGACCCGGAAATCCTCTCCAAGCAGTCGAGGGCGAAGGTCCCCAAGTCGTCGAGCCCTGCGAAGGAATTCCTCAGTTGACTGAAGAGCAGGTCTCGGGCTTGTTGCTTTGCCTTCTTGGTCCCTCCTCCCTTTCGCGTCGCCTTGAGCGCAGACCAAGTCGCTACCGGATTGCGAGCACGAATCGCAGCAAGCAAGGGCTGGGTTGGCTTCGCGGGAGTCGCACTCGGCCGCACTTGAGTCTCTGCCGCCGATTCCTTTCGCACCGTCGGCTGCGCCTCGACAGGCGCGATGACCCTGCCACGCGGAGACCGTGATACCTCAGCAATCGACACCACCGAAGCCTGCTCCTTGAGCGGCTTGACTTCTGGCACGGATGGAGCCCCTGGAAGTCCGCGCAGAATCTCGAGGGGCCCCGTCCAGTCAGGGTCCTTCGCCAGCTTCGCAATCAAGTGCGGGTCGGAGTGCGCTCGATGCAGCAGGCAGCGCGCGGCAAAGTACTCCTGAAAACTCTCGTGCTCGAACGAGAGATAGCGAATGCCTGCAAGAGCAGGGCCGGAATCACCATCGGCACGGAGAATCCCATCCTGGAAAAACTCGTCTCGCAGCTGGTACGGATCGAGCTCAAAGTTCAACTCTCGGGCAGTCTCACTCAGGACATCGACGTAGAAGTCCTCGGTAAAGGTGACCTTCCCTGCATCGCGAGATTGAAACCCCAACTCGGCCAGCAGGCGCTGCTTCCGACTAATCTCCCGATCCTCACTGCGCAGCGACGATCGCATCATGAGCTGATGGAGGAACGAGCCCAAGAGCTGCGCAGCGTTCTTCGGGATCTCACGCGTCTGACCCAACTGCTCGGCCAGCATCTCGAGCATGAATGGGGTCTGCGCGAGTTGCAGAACCTGAGGAGCCGAACGCTCCATGCGCCCTGCAAGCTCCTCACCAACACGTGCGCACAAGTACTCGCGCCGGCTCGCCTCGGACAGCGCCTGGAGACGGAAGACTGGAAGATCTGGAAGCTGGCGATTCCAGGGGCGGGCTGAAACGACAACCTGCAAACCGCTGAAGCTCCCCATCCATTCTTCCAAGTCCAAAATCGCTGTCTGGCGAAGATTCGCATCAAGAATCTCGTTCAGACCGTCTACCAGCAAGAGAACATCATTCTCCCGCAACCATCGGCGCTCATTCTTCGCGACGCCCACTTGCTCACGAAGCAAGGTCGCCAGATCTCGGTCTCGACTGATACGACGCAGCTCGATGACAACAGGCAACGGAAGCTGTCGCGATGGCTTCTCTGCTTTCCTCGCTGCAATCCGCCATGCCAGGTACTTCAAGATCGTGGTTTTTCCAGTTCCTGGATCACCAAGAAGAATGAACCGTGGCACTTCGCTTTGGATCTGTTCGACCGTGCCACGATCGATCGAGTCAGATGCAAGATCCCCTCGGCGCTGTCGCGTCGCATTGAGCGTCAGCTCTAGCCCGTCTCTCCGATTTGGATCCCTCGACCAAGCACGAGAGAGGTCGCGAAAAGTGCGATCAAGAACGGTCGAGAATCCACCGAGCTCTTCAGGCTCTTCGATCGCATCCCGCAACTCGTTGGCATGCAAGCAGACTGCCGAGAGGCAAACTACAAGTAGGTCATGCATCCGTGCCCAGTACTCGTTTTTGGACAGTCGCGGCGCACTGTGAGCTCCGGAGTCATTGCGCGACTGCCGAAAGCGAGCGAAGGCATAGTGCATATCCGGCCTTGACTTGCCGGGCATCTTCTTCTCTTCACTTCCCGGCTCCACCATGCGGAGCTTGAGGGCAACCGCCCAATCCTGGAGACCGGGCCGACTCTTCTTGGGCCTCGCGACCCCGCTGAGAAGGCAAACCTTCTTGAGAAACGGCTCGACGCAGGTGGATACCGACTTGTGCGCCGCACCGAGATCGCCCGGATCGGAAGGATTCTCGACAAGCGCACCCCAGAGTGATTTGCCAAACGTGTCAGCAAGACCCGCCACGCTCGCCTCGTCAATCGGTGCCCGAAGAACTCGAAGAAACAGATCAATCGAGTTCACCGCTTCAAAGCCGCCAAAGTCATGCGAATTCCAGCCCGGGCCACACTCGGCCTCGATCTGCTGCGAGATCCGCTCCCAATCAAACCGCTCACCTGCCACGAGTCTGCGCTAGTTCCAGGTTCGCGGGGAAAGTCGGTAGTACAGCCAGATTCCCACGATGATCGCGAGTCCGATGAGAGCGGCCGTCCACCCGGGTTCATCCGTCAGTCCGAATGCAGGCAACTGCACCAAAGCGACGACGATCGCAACCGGAATCGTCGCGGCTCCAAGTGCCGCAAGGATGGTCTGCACACGCGTCTGCCCGGTCGCCTCGGCGAGTTGGAATAGCTCAGTCGCTTCGGCCCTGACTTCCGCAAGGTGTACGTCGACTGCATGAACTTCGCGAACTGCCCGGAAGAAGGTCCCCCAATCTGTCGGGCCGCCACAATCATCTGCCGTGAGCGTTGTCGTGTGGCGAACGACCCTTCGCAGGAGTCGCCCCAGCCGACCACTGTGATGCTCCTTCTTGAGCACCCGCATGTCGGACAGACTATTACTGAAACTCGCGATCTCGCTTGCGAGCAGGACAAGACTCTGCCTCTCCCCCAAGGCGTGAATTCCGAGCAGGAGGTAGATCCCGAAGAACTTGTGAGGCCAAATCGTTCGCTCGTACTCACTTAGCCCTTCTGCGCCTCCCCAAATGAGAGAGACGACGCCTTCGCGACTCACTGCAATCCTGCGATCGCCACGCGGAGCGAGGATGACATCACCCTGCGGGGTCCCGTCCGGCACAGAATAATGCCCTGGATAGGCCCTTCGGAGGTGGAAGAGGGCCGCAGCACGCTCTTCTTCCGATGGCTCGCCATCGAGCAAGACCATGGAATGGTGCTGAGCATAGCGACTGGACGTGAGGCGCATTCCGGCTGATGCCCCGCCCAGGAACCACTCAGCGACCTGCCGCAGCGAGACCTCTGCTCCGCCATAGCATGCTCGCTCCATTTCTGCGCCAAGGCACTTCAAGTGATTCGGGTCCGCACGGGAGCCGTCTGCCTCGGTGACAAATCGCCAGCCGGCGCGATCGTCATCACGATAGAGATAGCGCCCGCGACTGATCGCATCGCGCACACCTGGGTAATCCACATCGCTCCAGGTCACGTGCACCGTCAAGATCCCACTACCCAGCGGGAAGAGAACCGTTTCTACGCGCTCGATCTTGCCGTGAACAAAGGACTCCCCCTGACCAACTCGGACCTGCACATTGCCGAGATAGGTATCTCCAATCAAGCCCGGGTCAGCTCGACAGTGAATCCACTGCCAAGCTCGGCGCTCACGGTCCTCGACCGCACCCTCTTCCGCACCAAGAAGGATCTGGAACGAACTATCGAGCTCACGCACCTCATCGGGCAATGAGTACTCACGATCTCGTCCGGTACAACGAAGGCCCTGGACCTTTCCCCAAACAGGCTTGGACTTGCCACGGCGATTGACCCACTGCAACTCGGCCAACTTGGACGCGAATGATTCTTCGCTCCAGAATGGAATCAGAAACGCAGTCCTTGCACGGCGAACCTGCATGTTCATGGCACCTCTCCAAGAGGATAGCCGTGACTCTGGTTGCCGGGCGGGTCAAGTCGTTGCTTGAGGCATCCAGGCCAGGATCTTCCAGCCGGGGCCGACCTCGGGGACTTCCAGGCCGGTGTCGCCGACCGCGAAGACCTGGACCTTGCCGTCGGGCGCGATCGCGAAGAGGGGCAGCGCGTCGGGGTGCTCCTGCTGCCAGTCCGCCCAGGTGAACTCTTCGCTCAGGGTCGTGGCGCGGATCGGCTGTTCGGCGCGCACGCGCGCCGCCATCGCCGGGAAGACCGCGTCTTCGCCGAACAGCACCCGACCGTGCAGGGTCTCGCTTGCCTGAGCGCGCTCTTCCGCGACCTTGGCGGTGGTGCCGCGCTTGCGCACCCGCGCGCGCAGGCGGAACAGTCGCTGCTGCCCGAACTCGCGCAGGAAGCTGCGCCCGGCCAGCAGGTTGAGCTCGCGGTTGGGGGTGAGCGCCAGCAGGCCGCCGATCCCGGCCAGATCCATTTCGGTCTCGGCGCGCTCGGACATCGGATTACCGAACCAGGCCGGCAGCTCCTCCATGCGGGCGGCGCGGACGTTCTCCCAGTTGGTGTCGACCAGCAGCACCGGCACTTCGGCCTCGTGCAGCGCGCGGCCGATCGCGCGCGCCACCGGGTTGGCGCCCAGGATCAGAAAGCCGCGCGGATCCGGCTCGGCGACTCCCAGGCGCTTGGCAAGCGGGCGCGCCGTCGCGCTCTGCAGCAGCACCGTGCCGACGATCACCGCGAAGACCAGCGGCACGAGCAGTTCGGCGCCTTCATAACCCAGCTCGGCGAGGCGCGGCGCGAAGATCGCCGAGACCGCCGCGGCGATGATGCCGCGCGGCGCGATCCACGACAGCAGCGCGCGCGAAGGCATGCTCAGGCTCGAGCCGAAGGTCGCGGCTCCTACCTGCAGCGGCCGAGCGACGAACTGCACCACGGCGAGCACCCCCAGCGCGCCCAGGCCGAGCGCTTCCAGCTGCTCGAGTTCGACGCGGGCCGCGAGCACGATGAACAGAGTGCTGATCAGCAGGATCGACAGCGACTCCTTGAAGTCGAGGATCTCGTCGACGTGCACGCGCGGCAGATTGGCCATGAGCATGCCCATCACGGTCACGGCCAGGAGCCCGGACTCGGGGATGACCATGTCCGAGGCCGCGAAGGCCCCGGCGACCACCGCCAGCGTCACCACGTTCTGCAGGTAGTCCGGGATCAGATGCCGGCGCAGCAGCACGGCGAGCAGGAAACCCGCCGCCGCGCCGATGCCGGTGCCGATCACCAGGGTCCCGGCGAAGGTCGTCAGCGTGTGGGCGATCGCTGCGCCTTCCCCCCGCGCGACCAAGAACTCGAAAACCAGCACGGCAAGCAGCGCGCCGAAGGGATCGATCACGATGCCCTCCCAGCGCAGCACTTCGGCGACTTCACGCTTGGGACGGACGACGCGCAGCATTGGCGCGATCACCGTGGGGCCGGTGACGACGACCAGCGCGCCGAAGACCAGCGACAGCTCGAGCGAGAAGCCGAGGAAGATGCCCGCGCCCGCCGCGCAGACCAGCCAGGTGATGACCAGCCCCGCCAGGATCATTCGCTGCACCACGCTGCCGAGGCCGCGCAGCCGGTCGAAGCGCAGCGTGAGCGCGCCTTCAAACAGAATCACCGCGACCGAAAGCGAGATGAACGGGAACAGCAGATCGCCGAACAGCTCGTCGGGATGCAGCCAGCCGGTCACCGGTCCGGCCAGGATGCCCGCGAGCAGCAGAAACAGAATCGCGGGCAGGCGCACCCGCCAGGCCAACCATTGACAGGCCATGCCGATCATTCCGATGGCGGCGAGGCTGATCAGGGCGTGATGGTCCATCAGGTTGAGCGAGGGGTGCGGGAGTCTCGGCTGGCGATGACGACGGCAGCCAGCACCAGCGCCGAGCCGCCCAGCTTACGGACCCAGCTGGCCAGCTCGCCGTCCGGGGCCAGCGCTTCGCCGAAAAGCAGCACCGAAACCGCCATGCCCGCCGGCACCTTGAGGTTGTTGGCCGCGGCCAGGAGACCGGCCGAGACGCGGCGCGCCCCGGCGTTCCAGAGAAAGAAGCCGAGGCCCGCCGCGACGACCCCCAGGTAGGCGATCGCGGCGAGCTGTTCGAGGCTGAGCGCCAGCTCGTCTGCGGTTTGCGCCGGCGAAGTCAGCACGCCGCCCACCAGGCGCACCGCCATCACCAGCCCGGCCACCGCGGTGCCGCCCAGGAACATCCAGGCGTGGGCTGCGGCATCGACCCGGCCTCCGCCCTGCTGCAGCGTGCGCCGGTACGCGACCTGGCCAAAGGCAAAGCAGAGGTTGGCAGCCTGAATCCACAGGAAGCCCTCTCCGAAGTCCGGGCGCGCCGCGGGGTCGGCGCGGATCAGCCAGGCGCCCGCCACCGCGCCGAGCAGCGCCACCCAAGCGCGGCGCGGAATGCTGCGGCGACGACCCGGGAGCAGTGCCTCGAGCAGCAGCACCCAGATCGGGGTGAAAGCCGTGAACAACGCCACTTCCCAGGCGTCCAGCGCCTGGTAGCTCTGCAGATAAAGCAGATACATCAGGCCGAACTGCACCCCGCCGATCGCGAGCAGGCGCAGCCGCGCGCCGGCCAGCGGAGCGCGCCGCAGGAAGGGCAGAAACACGAGCGCCGCCAAGGCGAGGCGCAGGGTGGCCACCCACTCCCCGGGAACGCCGACGAGCACTTGCTTGATGATCCCGAAACTGAACGACCAGATCAGTGTGGCGGCCAGCAGTGCGAGCACGCGCACAGGGTACGCGCGCCCCCGGCGGCGCGGCGCACAGCTACGATCCTCTCATGGTTGCTGCTTCTATTCTCGCTGACGAGATCCGCTCGCTGCTCGATCAGGGGCAGACGGAAGCAGCACGCCGCGCGCTGCCCGAAGGCTTCGGTCGCAGCGAGGCGCTCGCCGACCCCGAGATCGGCGCGGTCATCGTGCGCCTGCTGCGCAGCTTTGGCTACAACGGCTGCGCCGAGCGCCTGACCTCCGCGCTGCGCGCGAAGTTTCCCGATTCGCGGCTGGTCGAGTCGCGGTGGATTCGCGACCAGCTCGGCATCGGCCGCTACGACGAGGTCGTGCGCTGGCTGCAGAGTACGCGCGATGGAGAAGGCTGGCCCGAATCCGAGCTGGATGAGCTGTGGAGCACCCGCTTCGATCTGCACCTCACCTTCCGCGACTTTTTTAAAGCGGAACGTGCGCTGGATCGCGCCGAAGCTGCCGGCGCGCCGGCGCATCAGATCGTCGGTGATCGGCTGGCGCTGCTGTGCGCCCAGGACGAGTACGCGAGCGCGCTCGAGCTGGCCGAAAGCGCGCTCGAGCGTTTCCCGGACTACTCGCGGGTCGCCCATTTCCACGCCTGGCTGCTGTTTCAGCTCAACCGCGAGCAGGAGGCGCTCGAAGCCTTCGCCGCAGCGGGCGAACGCTTTGACGTCTTCGGTCTCTGGGCCGCGTATGCGACGGCGCTGGGTGACACGCACCGCGAAGCCGATGCCGTGCAGGCGCTCGAGCGCATGCTCGAACAGAACCCCTCCTGTGGCCGCCGTCAGCGCCGCTGGATCCACGTGCAGCTCGCGGTGACGGCCGCGCGCATCGGCGATCTGGATCGTGCCCGCGAGCACGCGCCGCATGGTGGCGAGTACGCGGCCAAGATGCTGGAGAGCCTCGAGCGCTATGACCGCCCGGTGCAGCGCCTGGAGGTGCCGTTTCAAATTCAGTCGCACCTCACCTGCGCGCCGGCATCGGCGGCGGCGATCCTCGGCTACTTCGATCAGGAGATCGATCACAGCGAGATCGCTGCGCAGATCACCTACGACGGCACCCACGACAGCGACCTGATTGACTGGCTGAACGAAGCCGGCTTCGTGGTGCGCCCTTTCCTGTTGGAGAAGGGCACGGCGCAGGCGCTGATCGAACGCGGACTGCCTTTCAGCATCAGCCTGCGCTACGTCACCAGCGGGCACCGCACCACGGTGATCGGCTTCGATCAGATGCGCGAGCACCTGATCCTGCTCGATCCGGGTTCGCGCTATCTGCACGAGATCGCCGAGAAGGATCTGCTCGAATGGCAGGCCGCGCGCGGCGGCTGCGCGATGCTGATCCTTCCGGAAGCGCGGGCCGGCGAGTATGCCGATCTACAGCTTCCGGAGGAAGAGCGTCAGGCCCTCTCCATCGAACACGCGCGCGCCAGCTCGAAGCCGGACTTCGAGCGGATGCGCGAACTGGACGCCCTCGTCGAGACCTGGCCGCAGGACACGCTGCGCTGGCAATGCGAACTGGCGCGCTCCTGGGCAACGGATGACCTCGCCCTGCGCATGGACGCCACGCGCCGCAGCGTCGAGGCGTTCCCGGAGGATGCGCACAACGCGCTGGCCTACGCCCGGGCGCTCGAAGCGGCCAGCCAGTGGAAAGAGCTGGACGCGCTGCTCGATCGCTGGTCGACGCGGCCCACCTGCCCGCCCGCGCTGCTCGAGATGCTGGGATTCCGCTACGAGGCCGCGCCGGGCGGTCGCGAGGACGCGTGGCGCACCTATCTGCGCGCATCGCGTCGGGCATCCGTCGCCGACGCCCCGCTGGAGCGGATGGCCGACTTCGTCTGGGAGGACCCGGAGACCCGCGACCTCACGGTGGGCCTGGCCAGGATCTTCGCCTGCACCAAGATCTTTGATGAAGGTGCGGCCTCGCGATACGCCAACTTCTGCATCGACCACGGAGAGCGTGAAGAGGCGCTGCGTTTTCTGCAGGAGCGCGCCGAGCGCTTTGCGAACTCGAGCAACTACCCGGTCACGACCTATGCGCGCTGGCTGGCCAAGGAAGGGCAGCGCGCCCAGGCCATTGAGCTGCTGCAGAATGCCCCCGAGGCCGACCCACGCTCGCGCGCCTGGCTGATCGAAGAGCTGTTTGATCAGCTGATGGATGCCGGCCGCTACGACGAGTCCGAGCAGCTGATCGACCGCGAAGCGAGTCGACTCCGCCCCCACCTGGTGGCCCGTTTGCGCTGCAGGCTGGCGCGCCAGCGCGGTGATCGCGCGACCGCGCTGGCGATGCTCGAAGAGTCGCTCGCTCGGAATCCCACCTCGAGTCAGGAGTGGGAGGAGCTCTTCGATCTGCAGTTTGGTCTGCACGGCCGCGCCGGCTTCATCGAGCGTGTGCGCCAGCTGCTGGGCGACGAAGAGCCGACCAGTGAGGCACTGCAACAGGCTTGGCATGCCTGCCTAGCCAAGAGCGAGTACGAGCTCGCCCACGAGGTCGTTGATCGCTTCGTCGAGGTGATCGGTGACAGCAACTGGGCGCGCGGTTCGCGCTCGCGCACTCTCACCGAGCAGGGGCGCACCGAGGAGGCGCTGACCATCGCCCAGCAGGTCGTCGAAGCGGACCCCTTCTCCTTGATCGGCTGGGTCGATCTGGCCGCGTGTCAGGCCGCCCTGGGCCAGCTGGAGGACGCGCGCTCCAGCCTGCGCCGTCGCCTGGAACTGGGGCGCGCCTACCCCACGCTCTATCAGCGACTGTTCTCGACCGCGGCCAGCGAAGCCGAGCTGCGCGAGCTGATCGAGGAGGTGCAACAGAAGATGCTCGAAATGGAGCCGCCCGTAGGCTGCGTGCACCAGGTCGCCGGCACGGCGCTGCACCACTTCCCGCTCGAAGAAGTCGATGGCTGGCTGGCGCGCCTCTGCGAGCGCTACCCCTTCCGCGGGGCGTTCGCGCGCGTGCGCGTCGACACGCTGTCCGATGCCGGCCGCCACAAGGAGGCCGAGGCCGTGGCGCGCACGGCCTGGGAGGCCGATCCCGAAGATTCCCGCGTCGGCATTCAGCTGGCGCGCGAGCTGGAATCGCTCGGCCGCAAGGATGAGCACCTGGAGCACCTGCGATCGCTGCACGAGGCCTGTCCGCACGTGGTGGCGGTCGCCAACGAGCTGGCGATGGCCTACGACGATCGGCGCGAGTTCGCTGCGGCCGAGAAGGTGTATCGGGCCTCGCTCGAGCGCTTCCCCGAAGCTCCGACTGTGCACGGCTGCTACGCCGACTCGCTGTGGAAGTCTTCCCGCAAAGAGGAAGCGCTCGAACAGGTCGCGCTCGCCTGCGAGATCAGCTCGACCTACCTCTGGGCCTGGCGTGCCCAGGTCTACTGGCTGGCCAGCCTCGACCGCGAAGAGGAGGCGCTCGAGGTCGCGCGCCGGCTGGTCCAGCTGCAGCCCACCGAGCCGGGCAGCTACGACCTGCTGGCCAGCGCGTGTCGATCCAACTACCTCGACGCCGAAGGGCAGCAGGCCCTCGAGCGCGCCGTGGCGCTGGCCCCGAACTCGCTCGAGTACGTAAGCACGCTGGCCGACTGGCACCGCCGGCACGGACGGAATGAGGAAGCCAAGGTGGTGCTGCAGGAAGGCCGAGGCCGGATGGGGAATCACCCCACCCTGGCCGTCGCCGAGGCCGAGATCCTGCGCGGCGAAGGGCAGTTCAAGGATGCACGCGAGCTGCTTCGAGAGGCGCTGGAGGCCTTCCCCGACCATGTCCATTCCTGGGAGACCTACGCCAACTGGCTGCTCAACGACCGGCGCGCCGATGAACTGGTCGAGCTCGCCAAGGATCCGCCTCCGGCCGTTCGCTATGAGGCCTGGATTCCGCTGCAGGCCGGCCGCGCGCTGAACGCCGCCGATCGCGACGTGGAGGCCGTGCGCTACTTCGAGCGCGCCTACGCCCTCGCCCCCGGCGACGAGTACTACTGGGCGCAGCTCTTGGGCGCGCGACGCGACGCCGAGGACAAGGAAGGCGTCCGGCGTTTGCTGGAACGTCAGGTCGATCTGCAGACGGCGACCGAAGACACCCTCGAAGAGATGACCCGCGCGGCGGTGATGACCGAGCACTCTGTGCTCACGGAAACCGTCGCGGCGCTGCTGCGCCTGCCGCAGAATCACCCTGCGCTCTGGTATCGCATCTCGCAGCAGATGGAACAGCGCGCGATGCGCGATCAGGTCCGCGGGCTGGCGCGGGATTTGGCGGAGGCTTCGGACGAGATCTCGACCTGGACCAACGCAGCGATGCTGCACCTCGAGTTTCCTTACGAGGACAAGTCGAAGCGGCGCGGCTTCCGCCAGCAGCGGGCTCTGCTGGACGAGTTCGGCCATCGCTTTGCGACGCACCCTGAGTTCGCGTCGAAGCTCGCCGAGTTTGCCGGTCTGCCGCGCGCCACCACCAACCGCGGCCTGCATAGCTGGATCAAGCAGGTCGTCACGCTGCCGGTCGAAGACGCCGAGTTGTGGGGCTCGCTCGGCTACATGCTGGCCCCGTACTCGCCCAAGTGGGTGCTCGAAGCCCTGGTCCCCAACATCGATCGCGAGGACGCCCGCCCCTGGATGCTCTCGCACCTGATCGACGCGCTCATCGGCCTGGGTCGCCTGGACGAGGCCGAGGCCCAGCTGCAGCGGGCCTTCCAGATGCAGGCGGATCGCAGCTATGCGCATCTGCGCTGCCTGATGGCCGAAGTCGCGCTGCACCGCGGCGATGACGACTGGATCCTCGCCCACCCGCGCGAGCGGCGGCAGCTCAACTACCGCGACCGCATCCGCGACTTCACGATCCACGAGATCGCGCGCGCGCGCACCCAGACCACCGGCCGCCAACGGCGCAGCGTCTACCGCAGCTGGCTCAAGCGGGTCGCGCCGCGCAGCTTCGAACGCGTCCCCGGGGTCCCCCTCCTCGTCGGCCGCGATCTGCTGCCCGGCTTCTGGTCGCGCGTGCTGCGTAGCCCGCGCCCGCAGCTGCTGCGCCTCGGCCGCCTCCACCTCGCCTTCCACCTCGACGATTGAGCTTCGATCCCCGCGATCTGCCGCTGCGAAACCCGCTGACGTTGGCGCAGCTGGAGACCTGCTTGGATGAGCTGCTTGCCCTCCTGCCGCAGCAGGAAGTGATCCAAGTCGTGGATGTGGGCTGCGGAAACGGAGAGGTCCTCGCGCGGCTGCGCGAACGGCGGCTCGCGCGGCAGGCAGCCGATGCCGAGGTGCTGGGCATCGACCCCGACGGCGCGGCCCTCGCACGCGCGGCGACGCGGCACGCCGAAATCGCGCGCGCGCACGCGGCGGCCGAGCTGGCGGAAGCGCGCTGGGAGGCGCGCGGCTGGCAATCGGAAGGCGACGCCTCGGGGCCCTGGCACGTTGCGATCTGCCTGGGATCCCGGCATGCCTTTGGCGACGGCCCCGACGCCGCGTCGACCATGGTGCAGCAGCTCGCGGCACGCCTCCTCCCCGACGGCTGCCTGTTTCTGGCCGATGGCTACTGGCGCCAGCCCCCCGACGCGGATTATCTCGCCAGCACCGGGCTGAGCGAGGACGAGCTCGCCCCCATCGAGTCCTGGCATGCGTGCTTCGACGCCGCCGGGCTGCAGCAGGTCCACGAGGAACGCGTCAGCAAGGAAGCCTTCGAGGAGTACGAGCGCCCCTTCTGGGCCCAAGGCGGCGCGCACTGGGATAACTGGCGCCGCGCCTTCGAGCGCTGGGGCCGCGACACGATGGGCTTCGCCGGCTGGGTGCTGAAGCGGCGCTAGCGCACCAACTTGCCGGCCGCGCCTTCGGCGGCCGCCAGCAGCGCCCCGCTGCGCACCAGCTCGTGGGCCTGATCCAGCTCGGGTCCCATGTAGCGATCCTCCTGCAGCGCCGGAATCTCGGCCCGCATGCACTCATAGGCGGCCTGCGCCCCTTTGCCAGCGCGCAGCTCGAGATGAAACTCGCGCGCCTGGGCCGCGGTGTAGAACTCGATCGCCAGCACGCGCTCGGTGTTCCATACCGCCTGACGCAGCTTGCGCGCAGCGTGGTTGGCCATCGAGACGTGGTCCTCCTGGTCGGCCGAAGTCGTGACCGAATCCGCGCTGGCCGGATGCGCCAGCACCTTGTTCTCGCTGATCAGCGCGGCGGCGACGACCTGCGGGATCATGAGCCCGGAGTTCAGCCCGGGAGCGGGTGTCAGGAACGCCGGCAGGCCAGACATCGCCGGGTGAATGAGCTCGCTCGTTCGCCGCTCGCTGATGTTGCCCCAGCTGCACAGCGCGTTGACCGCATAGTCGAGCGGCAGCGCGATCGGCTGGCCGTGGAAGTTGCCGGCCGAAATCGAATCACCGCGATCCGGGAAGACCAGCGGGTTGTCGGTGGCCGCGTTGGCCTCGCGAACCAGCACGGCAGCGAGGTGCGCGACCGCATCCTTGGCCGCGCCGTGCACCTGCGGCATGCAGCGGAAGGAGTAAGGATCTTGGACCCGCTCGCACTGCGCGTGCGCCTTCGCGACCTGCGAGCCGCGCAGCAGTTTGCGCAGATTGCGCGCCGTGGCGGCCGCGCCCGGGTGCGGCCGCACCTCGACCACGCGCGGGTCGAAGGGTCGATGACTGCCCAGCAGGCCTTCCACCGAAAGCGCCCCCGCGACATCGGCGCTGGCCGAGAGCCGCCGCAGACGCGCCAGCGCAGCCAGACCGATCGCGTTCGAGATCTGCACGCCGTTGATCAGCGCCAGCCCCTCCTTGGCCGCGAGCTCGATCGGCTGCAGACCGATCTGCTTGAGCGCGCGCCGCGCCGGCAGCTGCTTGCCCTGCGGCGAGATCATCTCGCCGGCGCCGACCAGCGGCAGCGCCAGGTGGGCGAGCGGCGCCAGGTCGCCGCAGGCGCCGACCGAACCCTGCTCGGGCACGCGCGGCAGCCAGCCGGAATCAAACATCTTGACCAGCCAACGCACCACCTCCGGGCGCACTCCGCTGACGCCCTGGCACATCGACTGAATGCGCAGCAGCAGCGCCAGGCGCTTCTCCTCGGCGGGCATGTCCGCGCCGCAGCCCACGGCATGCGAGAGCAGCAGATTGCGCTGCAGGGTGCCGGTGTCCGCTGCGTCAATCGAGCGACTGGCGAGCGCACCGAAGCCGGTGTTGACCCCGTAAACCGGGCGCCCCGAGGCCACGATGGTCTCGACCGTGGCGCGCGCAGCCCGCACCCGGGCCTGGGCCTCACGCCCAAATCGGAGTTTGGGATGCGCGCCGTCCGCAACTGCGAGCAGCAGGTCCTCCGCCAGCGGAGCTCCGAGGGTCAGGGTCGCCATCGCGCAGATTCTAGAGTCTGTCCCCCTTGAATGGGCTCAGGGCTGTGCCATCCGCAGCGGCCAGCGCCACCTCAGGACCTCCTTCAGCTGCCACTGCTGATCACAGACCCCTGCCGACTGGGCAGGGGTCGTTCTCGTTTTCACCGTCACGCCGCGGACGTAGTTCCGATAGGCCGTCCATAGCCAGGCGTGTCGCTGGAGCCCCTTGATCTTCTTGGCGGCGCCCCAGCTCCGCCGTACGAGACAAGACATGCCATCCCGCATCATCGCGAGGGTGTGATTGATCGGGAAGAGTAAGTTGCGATAGTCTCGGCGCTTACGGCTGTCCGTCGTGCGGTGATAGAGAGCTCGGGAGAAGTTGGCTCGCTTGCACTCGGTCGGATAGGTGCGCTTCTTGTCCGTCTGCAGGCGGATCGGGAGATGAGAAGCGAGCACACCTCCAAGTGCCTCGAAGCACTCTCGCACGCAGGCTCGTGAGGCAGAGCGCCGCTTGCCTTCCTCCATTTGGATCTCCTCGAGGCGCTCCTGCTGAGCTTCCGTCCGGCGACCGCGAGCCGCAAGCTGACCCGCCCGCGTATGCACGATGAAGTAGCTCTTGCGCTCGATCAGGACCGCCATCGTGACCGGCTTCAGCTTGCGGTGATGCTCGAAGGTC